>NZ_CANNBW010000001.1 GCF_947502995.1 uncultured Tenacibaculum sp.
TCATTTTCAGTAGCTCCAAATTCAATATCAGATATAGAACCTACAAACTCACTTCCTGTAATATCTGTCCAAGTAGGACTTGCAAAGTTAGCATTGTCAACTCTTAACAATTTTCCACTTTTTAAACCAACGAATAGTTTACTAGCACTAGTAGTAATTCTACTATGAGGAGATACTTTTAAATAAGAAGGTTCAGCATCCATTAAAACATCAGTTAAATCTTTTTTTGAAGTAGCATTAAATTTAAAATCTGAATATCTTCTAATTATAAAGTTTGAACCATTAGAGTAATTACTATATAGAATATCAAAATTAGAATCTAAATCTTCTTGGTTGATAAAATCTCCATTTGAGACGTCTTCATCACTAATAGTTACTCTTCGAATACCTGCCGAGCTTAAATCGAAGAATTGAATAGATCTATTGAAAACAAAATTTGTAATGTAGTAAGTGTCTCTTCCATCTTGATCAAAAAAACTGTAAGCTCCATCTCCTCCAGAAGTTTCTGTAGATGAACCAATATTGTCAGGAGCATCTGTAAATAGTTGTGTTCCGTTATCTTGTGCACCAGCTAAGAAATAATCTCCAGTAAATGCAGAAGTTGGAGCGACACCAATAGTGTAAAATTGAAGTGTATTATAATTATTTTTTCTAGGGAAAATATCTTCTCCAGCATTATTACTGATATACACTCCTCCATCGTTACTAAAAATTATTTTATTAGAAGAGGCAAAAGCAATAGCGTGTTGATCAGCATGAACTTCTTGAAAACCAAACCCGCCAAACCAATGAGATAATTGGTTCCATGTAGTACCTCCGTTTTCAGATTTAAATAAATCAATACCACCAGCATATACTGTGTTATCGTTATTAGGGTCAATTTTTATTAATAAATCATATCCTGCTTGTCCTCTTGTAAAATCATTAGCGTCTATACCTGTATCGGCATCATTAGGTAAAGAAACTTCTGTGATAGAATTAAATCCATCTACAGTTTTATGTATTTTAACAGGTTCTGCACTACTATTGATTTCTGTAAGTACGTAACCAATATTAGGATTTGAAGAAGAAAGTGTAATTTCTGTTCTATTTCCATTAGATATTGTATTAACTAGGTTAAAAGTGTTTCCATCAGTAGATTTTAATATGGTTCCACCTCCGTCACCATTAGAATTACTAGTAATTGTGCTTACATAAACTGAATTGTCAGCAGCTATTTCTATATTATTAGGCTCAAAATTATTACCGTTTGTTGTTTTTGGTAAATTTAATCTGTTAAAATTAACTCCATCAGTAGATTTATATACTCCAAAACTATCTCCACCAATCAAAGGACGTGTTGGAGTAGAACTAGAATAAACAGCATCTGCAACAGCTACATATATTTCAGATGTTCCACTATTATTTCTAATTGCTATATCATTTATATGTGTTACTCCTGGAACTAAAAAACTACCAGTCGCATTATCGTTAACTTTTCTTAAAGTCACATTAACAGGTTCCGTAGCTAGAGTGTTGATTAAAATATTTCCATCTGTTTGTGAAATCATTACAGATGGTATCGTTATACTAGGATCTGTCCCACTTTGTCCTATAGGATTTCCTGAAACATTATTAACAATAATAACAGCAATTGCTCCAGCGTTTTGAGCTTTTAGAACTTTATCTACAAAAGTACATCCACCTCTTCTTATTACAGCTATATTACCATTTATTTGTGAAGTATTCGTTATATTTTCACAAGCATCTTCTGTGGTTCCTGAGCCATCATCAACAAGAACCAAGTTAGCAGATACATTAGTGCTTAAGTTGCCACCGAAATTAGCTAGAATAGATGAATAATTATTGGATATTGAGCTAGGTGTATTTACAGTGACTTGAGAGTCGGTGTCCAAAAAAGCATCACCGGTAATACCCCCAAAAACTTTAAACCATGTGTTTCCTTTGTCTGTAGATTTCCATAGACCATTACCTGAAAATATTAAAGCACCAGAATAAGATTCACCAGTTCCTGCATAAAAGATATTGGAGTTATTAGGATCAACTGCTATAGATGAAACCGAAAGGTTTTCTGGAGCATTTAGTTGCTGCCATTGAGAGTTTGGGTTGCTAATATTCGTGTTTTTCCATAAGCCTCCACTAACTCCACCAGCAATAACTGTTTCTTTAGTAGCATCATTAGGATCAAATATTATAGCTCTTGTTCTTCCTCCTACATTATTAGGTCCTCTCTCTATCCAAGGATTATCAGCTGCATCTCCAGGTACTCTTTGTTTTATACTATTTAATCTTTCTTGTAAATCGTATACATTTTCTTTATGAACTCTTCCAGTAGAGGGATTAATTTCACTTAAGTATTTTTGTTCGAAATAAGCATTTGGAGGTAAACCAGCATCCTTTCTTTCTTGTCTGGATAAACTTCCAGTCTTTTGATAAGGGTGTTCTTTAAGGAATTTTGCATGACTTTTTCTTAATCTTTCAACATTATTTAATGTAGATTCCTTAGAATTAAAGTACAAAAAGCTACCAGCAGAAAACATTAATAAAGCTGATGCTGAAAAGAGTAGTTTTCGTTTCATTTGAGAGAAAATTAATTTTTTGCTAATTTACTAGCAGTTAATAGTTTTTTTAGCTTTTTTAACACTAACTAAGTAAATTTCCATTCACTTTTTTATACAAACGAATAGCGTATCCATCAGACATGCTAGCTATGTAGCTACAAATTTGCATAATTCTATCGTATAAATTTTCTTTAGGTTCTTGGTATTCTTCAGGAAGTAAATTCAGCACTAGTTTATCGTAATTAGATTGTTTTTCGTCATATTTATTATTTAAAGCGACGACAAAAACATCTAATAAATCTGCTATAATTTTATATCCTGAAACTTCTTTCTCAATAACTTCTTTACTCTTATAAATCTTTTCTACACTAATATTTATAATGTCACGTATTTGAGCTTCAAACTTACATTTGTCTAATAATGCATTATTGAATTTACCTTGTAAAATAGCTTCTTCATTATCTAAGAATATAGAAACAGCCTCACCAACTAGAGTATTAATTGCAATAGCTCTTAAATATGCAGTTCTATCTTTTTTATATTTTAAGGAATAATACTTATCTCTATTAATATTAGACACTAATTTAGACATATATTCTAATGCATAACTTTCATCAATTAAGCCAAGATTGATTCCGTCTTCAAAATCAATAATAGTATAGCAAATATCATCAGCAGCTTCTACTAAATAGGCTAAAGGATGACGGTGAAAAGCAATTTCATTTCTGTCCTTTTTTAGCATTCCTAAATCTTCAACTAAATCTAAAAAAGCTTCTTTTTCAGATTGAAAAAAACCGTACTTTTTATCAGAAATTTCTTTAGTTGGTTTTTTAGGAAGACTTTCTTTTGGGTATTTTATAAAGGCTCCTAAAGTAGCATACGATAAACGTAAACCACCAGGAGTTCCTGCTCTATTTTCAGTAACTATTTTTAAACCATTGGCATTTCCTTCAAAATCAATAATATCTTGATATTCTTTTTCTGTTAATCGCTCTTTGTATTGTTTTCCGTTACCTGTTTTAAAATATTCTCCAATAGCTTTTTCACCTGAATGACCAAAAGGAGGATTACCAATATCATGCATTACAGAGGCTGCTGCTACAATAGCTCCAAAATCGTTAAAAGTATATCCTAATTTTTTTAAGTTAGGATGTCGTTCTAATAATTCTTTTCCAACTCTTCTTCCTAATGTTCTTCCAACAACAGAAACTTCCAAGCTGTGTGTAAGTCTTGTGTGTACAAAATCAGTTTTCGATAATGGAATAACTTGTGTTTTATCTTGTAAACTTCTAAAAGGAGAAGAAAAGATAATTCTATCAAAATCAACTTCAAAACCTAAACGAGTTTCATCTTGCTGAATACGCTCACGTTTTTGTGTGTCACCATAACGTTTTAAAGAAAGTAATTGCTCCCAGTTCATTTATTCTAATAAATCAATTCGAAACAAAGTTATTTAATCTTTTTTCTTTATATTAGAGAAATGTGAGTAAACTTTAACTATTTGATTTTTAGCTTCAGAAATTGTATTTTTGTGCCATAGAAATTGAAAAAGGTTAAAAATTGTCACTACATTTGTATAAACAACACAGTATTAAAGGTATGGGAACAGCTAGCTCTGTGGCTAATGAATTTATAAGTCTTGCAAAACAGCACAATGTTGGTTTAACTAATATGAAATTAGTTAAATTGATGTATATCGCTCAAGGGCTTTCTTTATCTTTGTTAGAAAGGCCAATCTTTAATGATGATAGTATTGAAGCATGGAAATACGGTCCTGTAGTTCCAAGTATTTATCATGAGTTTAAGCATTTTAAATCAGGTCCTATTACGTCTAAGTCTATGGCTTTAAAAAACGAATGGGATAGTCCTTATGAACCTGCTTTAACAGATGAGGAAGATAAAAAAATTGTAAGGTTAACTTGGAATTTATATAAAGAGACTTCTTCTGAAGAGTTGGTAACTTCTACTCATAGGCCTGGAACTCCATGGAGTTTGACTTACAGGTATGGAGAAAATAGAGTGATAGGTGATCGATTAATAAAAAAATACTACGACGAATTCGTTGTTAACTTAAGAAAATACCTAAGAAGTGCATAATTCTGAGTTAGATGACTTGTTAAAAGGTGCCGGTGATACTGGTATTGAAGGTAAAGAATTAGATTTTGATATTAATTTAAATCTAACCCAGCAAGAGATTTCAGATAGAATTCAAGATAGAAATGAGCGTAAAAAATACGCCTACAGAACTTTCATTTTCTTAAGTGTCTTTACTTCTATTATATTATTTATTATAATCGCTGCTGGTTTTTCTACTCAGTTAAATTTCAAGTTAGATAATACTGTTTTAATTTCATTAATAACATCTTCTTTAGCTAGTGTTGTTGGTATTTTCATATTAGTAATGCGTTATTTATTTAGATAAAAAAAAGAGAAGTTTTTCAACTCCTCTTTTTACTCCCTTTTAAATTAAATTCAAAATTTTAAGAACCACACATTAAACAATCTTCTGGTCCTTCAGCATTTTTAGATGCTTCCACCATAGCTTTAAACTCGGCAGGACTCATTGGTTTATCTTCTTCTGTGTCCTTTTCTTTTGACAATGTAAACTGTATAGCGTTTACAGCAGATTTTGTACGTAAATAGTACATTCCTGTTTTTAATCCACTCTTCCAAGCATAGAAATGCATAGAAGTTAATTTACCAAAATCAGGATCTTTCATGAATAAGTTTAAAGATTGAGATTGATCGATAAAGTATCCTCTATGGCGAGCCATATCGATAATATCTTTCATACTCATTTCCCAAACTGTTTTATATAAGTCTTTAAGATCTTGTGGAATCGAATCTATATGTTGAATAGAACCATTAGCTCTCATGATATCTTCTTTCATATCATTGTTCCATAAGTTTAATTCAACTAAATCTTCTAATAAATGTTTATTTACAACAATAAACTCACCAGATAAAACTCTACGAGTATAAATGTTAGAAGTATATGGTTCGAAAGCTTCGTTGTTACCTAAAATTTGAGATGTTGATGCAGTAGGCATTGGAGCTAATAATAAAGAATTACGAACACCGTGTTCGATAACTTCATTACGTAATGATTTCCAATCCCATCTTCCGCTTAAATCTTCGTCTTTAATTCCCCACATATTATACTGGAATTCTCCTTCAGACATTGGAGATCCCTTAAATGTAGAGTAAGCTCCTTTGTTTTTAGCAATATCTTTTGAAGAAGTTACAGCAGCAAAATATAAGGTCTCGAAAATCTCTTGATTTAATTTCTTAGCTTCTTCACTTGTAAAAGGTAAACGAAGCATAATAAAAGCATCAGCTAAACCTTGAATACCTAATCCAACAGGACGGTGACGTGTATTTGAGTTTTCAGCTTCTACAACTGGGTAGAAATTCTCATCAATTACAGTGTCTAAGTTTCTGATTACTTTTTTAGTAACTTCAAATAATTTATCGTGATCAAAGAATTTGTTTCCGTTTTCATCTTCAGCAACAAACATAGGAATGGCAATAGAAGCTAAGTTACAAACAGCAACTTCATCCTCAGCTGTATATTCCATAATCTCTGTACAAAGATTAGAAGAACGAATTGTTCCTAAATTCTTTTGGTTTGATTTACGGTTAGCTGCATCTTTATATAACATGTATGGAGTTCCTGTCTCGATTTGAGATTCAAGAATTTTTTCCCATAATTCACGAGCTTTTATTGTTTTTCTACCTTTACCAGCTTGTTCGTAACTAGTATATAAACGCTCAAATTCTTCTCCGTAAGTATCGTATAAATGCGGACATTCATGTGGACACATTAGAGTCCAATCAGCATCTTCTTGAACACGTTTCATAAATAAATCAGAAATCCACATTGCATAGAATAAATCTCTAGCTCTCATTTCTTCTTTACCGTGATTTTTCTTTAAGTCAAGAAAATCAAAAATATCAGCATGCCAAGGTTCTAAATACATAGCGAAAGAACCTTTACGCTTTCCTCCACCTTGGTCTACATAACGAGCAGTATCGTTAAAAACACGTAACATTGGTACAATACCATTCGATGTACCATTAGTACCAGCAATATAACTACCTGTAGCACGGATATTATGAATAGATAAACCGATACCTCCTGCAGATTGAGAAATTTTAGCAGTTTGTTTTAATGTATTGTAAATACCATCAATACTATCATCTTGCATTTGTAATAAGAAACAAGAAGACATTTGTGGTTTTGGTGTACCAGAATTAAATAATGTTGGTGTAGCATGAGTAAAGTATTTTTTACTCATTAATTCGTATGTAGCAATTGCTTCATCAATATCTTCTTTGTGGATACCTATAGAAACACGCATCAACATTTGTTGAGGACGCTCAGAAATTTGTCCGTTTAATTTTAGTAAATAAGAACGCTCTAATGTTTTAAAACCAAAGTAATCGTAATTAAAATCACGACTATAAATAATAGTAGAGTCTAATTTATCAGCATTTTTCATGATGATTTCGTATACATCATCAGCTAATAAAGGAGCTTTCTTTCCTGTTCTTGGGTTAATGTAATTATACAAATCAGTCATTGTTTCGGTAAACGACTTTTTTGTATTCTTATGTAAGTTTGAAACGGCTATTCTTGCAGCTAATTTAGCGTAGTCAGGATGAGCAGTAGTCATAGTTGCAGCAACTTCAGCTGCTAAATTATCTAATTCAGAGGTAGTCACCCCATCATATAGCCCTTCGATAACTCTCATGGCTACTTTAACTGGATCAACAATACTGTTTAATCCGTAACACATCTTTTTTACTCTTTCTGTGATTTTGTCAAACATCACAGGTTCTTTTCTGCCGTCTCTTTTTACTACATACATGATAAATTTTGGTTTTATATAGGTTAGTCCTAGGGAGAATACTTCCCTAAGATATAATTGTTTTCAGATGTTATTTATGTGTGTAAGGCTTTAAAAATCAGCGTCAAAACTGATAGAGCCTGTTCCCCCAGATTTTACTCCTGCTTTTTGATATTCAGATACTCTTTTTTCAAAGAAATTGGTTTTTCCTTCTAGTGAAATCATCTCCATAAAGTCAAAAGGATTTGATGTATTATACTCCTTTTCACAACCAAATTCTAATAATAAACGATCTGTTACAAACTCTAAATATTGAGTCATTAAATTAGCATTCATACCTATTAAACTAACAGGTAATGATTCTGTGATAAATTCACGTTCAATGTCTAAAGCAGAAATTATTATTTCCTTAATTCTATCTTTAGAAACTTTATTTTGTAGATGATTATTGTGTAAGTGTACTGCAAAATCACAGTGCATTCCTTCATCTCTAGATATTAACTCATTTGAAAATGTTAATCCTGGTAATAAACCTCTCTTTTTTAGCCAGAAAATAGAACAGAAAGATCCTGAAAAGAAAATACCTTCAACAGCAGCAAATGCGATAAGTCTTTCCGCAAAAGAGTCAGATTCAATCCATTTTAAAGCCCAATCTGCTTTTTTCTTGATAGCAGGAAAAACTTCAATGGCTTTAAATAAATTATTTTTTTCATCATCATTTTTGATATAAGTATCAATTAATAATGAATACGTTTCAGAATGGATATTTTCCATCATGATTTGAAAACCGTAGAAAAATTTAGCTTCAGAATATTGAACTTCATTTACAAAATTTTCTGCTAAGTTTTCATTTACGATTCCATCAGAAGCAGCAAAGAAAGCTAAGATATGTTTTATAAAATAACGTTCATCATCTGATAATTTATTGTTCCAATCATCAAGATCTTGATGTAAGTCAATTTCTTCAGCTGTCCAAAAACAAGCTTGTTGTTTTTTATACCAGTCCCATAAGTCATTATGTTGGATTGGAAAAATAACAAATCGATCTTTATTTTCTTGTAAAATTGGTTCTAATACGGCCATTTTTGTACGTTCAAATTTTTGTTAAAAAGTTACTGCTAGGGGGAGAACAAAGATTCAAAATTTTGTGAGAAAAATAAAGCTATACTTATCCACAAACTCCTTGAAGTTTTTAACAAATAACCTAATTTTTAAAAAAACCACAAATAATTTTGGTTTATGTAAAATATTGTAAAACAATTATTTGTGTTGTCGTTTTTTGCTCAACTCCTTGTGTTTGTTGACATTCTTATTTTGAAAAAATTACGAAAAAAAGTTGTTGTTTTTTGAGAGAAAAAAAGACAATAAAAAAAGCAACGTCTGAGAAACGTTGCCTTTGATTCCATAATTCGAATAATCCCCAATATTACGATTTATGATTGTGTAAATGTTGAATACATAAAAGTACACCGCGAATATACACAGTTTACATAATTCGGAATTTATTTTTTGTATAAATGGTTAAATTTTATGTGTATTTGGTAAACAAAAGACATTGGATTTAAAAATAATACAATAAAATCGTCTTATTTAGATACTTTTAAAACATCTTCAATAATTTTTTCTATCTGTTGTTTAGGTAATGCACCATGTGCCATTTGAGGATCTTCACCTATTGGACAGAATAACATCGAAGGGATACTTCTAATTCCAAACATGGCAGATAATTCTTGTTCAGCCTCTGTGTCAACTTTGTAAATAACTACTTTGTCTTTATATTCTTCTCCTAGTTGTTCTAAAATTGGAGCTAACATTTTACATGGTCCACACCAATCGGCATAAAAATCTATAATTGCAGGTAATTTTCCTGAGTAATTCCATTTTTTATTTTCTTCATAGTTAAACACTTTTTCTAAAAATGTATCTTTTGATAATAATTCAGTCATTTTAATCTTGCTTAAGTTTTTAGTTTAGACGTTAAATGTAATAGAAATTACAGATATAGACTACAGATGTTAAAAAGCTCTTAAATTGTAACGTTTGATAAATTATTTAATCTAATTTTGAAAGTATTAACTAATCTATCTAAATAATGAAAAGAATATTTATACCAGTAATAACAGGGTTGTTACTTGTTGGATGTCAGCAAGAAAAACCCAAAAATGTAATAGAATTGAACTATCCAGAAACGGAGAAAGTACCAGTAGTAGACAAATATTTTGAAACAGAAGTAACGGATAACTACAGATGGTTAGAAGATGACAGAAGCGAAAAAACAGAAGCATGGGTAAAAGCAGAAAATGCTGTAACATTCGATTATCTTGATAAAATTACTTACAGAGATCAACTAAAAGAAAGATTATCTGAACTTTGGAACTATGAAAAATTAGGAGTTCCATTTGAGAGAGGTGATTATACGTATTTCTACAAAAATGATGGTTTACAGAATCATTATGTATTGTACAGAAAAAATAAAGAAGGAAAAGATGAGGTTTTCTTAGATCCTAATGCTTTTTCAGAAGATGGAACGACTTCTTTAAGTACAGCAAGTTTTTCAAAAGATGGAAAAACATTAGCTTACGCAATTTCAGAAGGTGGTAGTGATTGGAGAAAGATCATTATTATGGATGTAGAAAGTAAAGAAATTAAAGAAGATACTTTGGTTGATGTGAAGTTTTCGGGAATTTCATGGAAAGGTAACGAAGGATTTTACTATTCAAGTTATGATAAACCGAAGGGAAGTGAATTATCAGCTAAAACAGATCAACATAAATTATACTATCACAAGTTAGGTACAAGTCAGAAATCAGATAAGGTCATTTTTGGTGCAACAGCCGAAGAAAAGCACAGATATGTAGGAGGTACAGTTACAGAAGATGGTAAATACCTTTTTATATATCCTAGAATTTCTACATCTGGGAATAAATTATTAATGAAAGACTTGTCTAAAGAAAATAGTCCAATTGTTACAATATTAGGTGATGCTGGTAGCGATACTTATGTGATAGAAAACGAGGGTAGTAAATTGTTTTTAGTAACAAACTTAGATGCTCCAAATAAAAAAATAGTAACTGTTGATGCTGCTAATCCAGGTGTAGAAAACTGGAAAGATTTTATACCTGAAACAGAGAATGTGTTAAGTCCATCTACAGGTTCAGGGTATTTCTTTGCTAGTTATATGGTCGATGCAGTTTCTAAAGTATTTCAATATGATTATGAAGGAAAATTGATTCGCGAAATTGAATTGCCAGGTGTAGGTTCTGCTGGTGGTTTTGGAGGAAAAAAAGAAGCAAAAGAATTGTATTTTTCTTTTACAAATTATAAAACTCCAGGAACATCTTATCAGTTAAATCCAAAAGATGGTACCTATAAAAAATATTGGAAACCAAATATTGCTTTTAATTCAGATGAATATGAAAGTAAGCAGGTTTTTTACACTTCTAAAGATGGAACAAAAGTTCCTATGATTATCACACACAAAAAAGGAATTGAACTTAATGGAAAGAACCCAACTATTTTATATGGTTACGGAGGATTCAATGTGAGTTTAACTCCTAGTTTCAGTATAACAAATGCTGTTTGGATGGAACAAGGAGGTGTTTATGCTGTTCCAAACTTACGCGGAGGCGGTGAATACGGAAAGAAATGGCATAAAGCAGGAACTAAAATGCAAAAGCAAAATGTTTTTGATGATTTTATTGCTGCAGCTGAGTTTTTAATTAAGGAAAAGTACACATCTTCAGATTTCTTAGCTGTAAGAGGTGGTTCTAACGGAGGATTATTAGTTGGTGCGACTATGACACAGCGTCCAGATTTAATGAAAGTAGCGTTACCAGCAGTAGGAGTTTTAGATATGTTACGTTATCATACATTTACAGCAGGAGCAGGTTGGGCATACGATTATGGAACAGCAGAAGATAACAAAGAGATGTTCGAATATTTAAAAGGGTATTCACCAGTTCATAATGTAAAGTCAGGAGAAGAATATCCAGCTACAATGGTTACAACAGGAGATCATGATGATCGTGTAGTTCCAGCTCATAGTTTCAAGTTTGCTGCAGAGTTACAAGAAAAGCAAAAAGGAACTAATCCAGTATTGATCAGAATTGAAACTAATGCTGGTCACGGTGCAGGAACTCCTGTAGCTAAAAGAATAGAACAGAGTGCAGATATTTTCGGATTTACATTATTCAATATGGGATTTGAAACTTTACCGTATTCTCCAAAAACGAAAGTTAAAGGTTAATTCCTGTAACATTTTATCTAAAAACGATTCTTATATAGTGTAAAACAAATTAATTAAATCGTTTATGGAAATTATAGAATTGAAAAAAAATAATCAGTTGACTCAGAAAGAAACAACGAAGAAAGCATTTTCTAATTTAGAAAAAACTTTAGTTGCTTTAAGAGGGTTAGATTTACCAGAAGATTCTGTGATAAAAATTAATGATAAAATTAAATTGATTAATTCTTTTCAAGAAAGTAACGAAAGAAAATTTAGAAGAAAACTGTTAATTCAAAAGAGTAACATTATTCATCTTCTGGTAAAAGAACATGGTTTAGTTCCAGAAAAATACTATCAAAACCAATGGTTTGCTATAGGTATGTCGACATTTGGAATTCCATTAGGTTTAGTTTTTTCTTCCGCTATTGGTAATACCGCTTTTTTAGGTTTTGGTCTTCCGCTTGGGATGTTAATAGGTTCTATGATTGGAAAACAAAAGGACGAAAAAGCTAAAAAGGAGGGAAAGCAAATAAACTTATTATTTAGATAAAATGTGATACATAATATTAAAAACCGATACGAGAGTGTCGGTTTTTTTATTGAAATCAAGTGTGTAGATTTCTGTATTTTTGGATGTTATTTTAATTTTTCTTCATGAATTGTAAAAACTGTAATGCAGAGGTTAATGGTAATTTTTGTTCAAATTGTGGACAGAAAACAAACGTAGGTATAATTGATTTTAAATATCTATTATCAGAATTAAACAATTCATTTTTTCAGGTAGATCATGGCTTCTTTTATACAATAAAACAATTAGCAATAGCACCAGGAAATAGTATTAAAGATTTTATAAATGGAAAAAGAAAAAACTATTTTAAGCCTATAACTTTTGTGCTAGTTTTATCAACAGTTTATGCTTTAATTGCTGGTTTTTTTGATGAAAGAACTATGCTTGGTGATTTTGTGTCAGGCTGGAATAATTATGAAAATTCTAAAGTCGGCTCTAATGACAAAATACTTGTTTTTCAATGGTTGGTTAAGAATTATGCATACGCTATGTTGTTATTTTTACCTGTGTTTTCTTTCGGTTCTTATTTGTCTTTTAGAAAGCATAAATACAATTATTTTGAACATTTAGTGTTGAACTCTTTTATAACTGGTCAACAAGCAGTTATTTATACTTTTTTTCTCATTTTAAAATCAATTACAAAAGGCAGTGTTTTTATAGAGACAATTTATATGTTGTTTGTTTTAGGTTATGTTTTTTGGAGTTATTTACAGTTTTTTAATAATTATAAAAAGTTAAAAACGATTCTTCTAACAATTCTTACCTATGTGTTTTATTTAATTTTTATGAGTTTAATAGGTCTTGTTTTATCACTTTTAATATGAAATTTAGTTCAATAAGTTTATAAATCTATAGAGGTCTTTCTTAGAATAGGTTTATTTTTACACTCATGCTACAAGTAAATAATATTACATTTTCATATTCAGAAAAAAAGAAAATTCTTAAGAATATCAGCTTGAAAATTTCAGAAGGCGAACATTTAAGTGTTATGGGTGAAAGTGGATGTGGAAAATCAACATTATTGAAAGTTATTTACGGATTATTAGATCTTGATGAAGGAAATATCTTTTGGAAAGATCAAGAAGTTTTAGGTCCAGCTTATCATTTAGTTCCTGGAATGGATTTTTTTAAATACGTTCCTCAAAACTTCGATTTAATGCCTTACATAACAGTTGCAGAAAACATCTCAAAATTCTTATCTAGATTTTATCCAGAAGAGTCTGAAAGAAGAACAAATGAATTGTTAGATGTTATAGAAATGAAAGCGTATGCAAATGAAAAAGTAAAAAACTTAAGTGGAGGCCAGCAACAGCGTGTCGCAATAGCAAAAGCTTTAGCAAAGGAGCCAGAATTATTATTGTTAGATGAACCTTTTAGTCAGATTGATAATTTTAAAAAAAATGCTTTAAGAAGAAATCTTTTTTCGTATCTAAAAAAGAATAAAATTGCTTGTATAGTAGCAACTCACGATGGTAACGATGCTTTGTCATTTTCAGATCAGTTAATTGTAATTCAACACAATAAAATTATAGCTTCCGGAACTCCATCTGAATTGTATCAAAAAAGAAACAATAAATATGTGGCAGCTCTATTTGATGATGTAAACGAAGTTGTAATTAATAATGAAACAAAACTGTTTTACCCACATCAAATAAAGTTTGTAGAAGATTCAGAATTTAAAGTAAAAGTACTTAAGAATTATTTTAAAGGATTTTACTGGTTGGTTGAAGTAGCTTACGATAGCCAAAGTCTTTTTATTGCTAGTGAATTTGAATTAGAAGTTAGATCGGAAAGGTTTATCAATTTTAGAGAATAGATTGTATTGTTATCGAGTTTCCATTGAAAACAACTTTATCGCCTTCCTTTTTACCCAAGAACATTTTTCCAATTGGTGAAGAACTAGAAATAATAAAATAATCTTTATTATCAATAGTTGTTTTACCTAAACTTATTGCGATAAAGTAATTTATTTTTTCAGTGATAATAACACTACCTAAACGGACTAAATCGTGAGAATTTGCGGTATCAACTTTAGCTAAAGTTTCTTTCATTTGATGTACGACAGCAATTTGCTGACTAGCTTTTTCCATTTCTAATTGCAGCATAGCTCGTCCAGTTTCATGCTTGTCACCAGCCGAACTTTTGGTTTCAGATAGTAATGCTTTTTTGTTGGAATTTATAATTTCTTGTATTGTTTGTTCTCGTTTTTCAACATAAAAAACACATTCTTGATATAGTTTTTCTTTTATACTCATAATAAATCCGCTAATTCTTGTCCGATTAAACTACCAATAGCAACACCCATTCCGCCTAATCGTATTCCGCAAAATACATTTTCTGATATTGGTTTTACGATACTTTTTTTCTGATTTCCTATTCCCATAATTCCGCTCCATCGATGATCAATTTCAAAAGCGGTATTTGGTAAAATAGTATTCTTTAAAATTTCTTCTAATTTCTTTTGAATCAATTCTGTTAGAGAAAACTCAGTGGTTTCTTCAGTTTTAAAATCTAAATTTCTACCACCTCCAAACAAAATACGATCATTAATATTTCTAAAATAATAATATCCTTTGTCTAAATGAAAAGTTCCTTTAATATGAAGGTTTTTAATAGGTTCTGTAATTAAAACTTGAGCTCTAGCTGGCTTAATATCCTCATTTAATAAAGTTTTAGAAAATCCATTTGTGGCGATAAAAACTTTATTTGAATTAAAGGTTAGTAAGTTAGTTTTTATATGAACAGCGTTTTTGTGATCTTGAATTTCCTCAACAGTAATATTGTTGATGATTTTAACTCCAAGTGATTGAACTTTTTTAAGAAGTTCATGCATCATTTTTCCTGTGTCAATCTGACCTTCGTAATTATTTATAATATATTTCTCTTCAATTTTTTTGAAGTTAAAAGTATTGCTTGATGTTGAAAATACGGGAGTATCAAAAACACCTGAAAGTAACTTATTAATTGTTTCTTTTTGAGACAAACAACTATCTAAAAGTTCCTTGTTTTGAAACAATTCAAAACCTTTGTTTTGTTGAAAATCAATATTTTTATCACCTAAGTTTTTTCGTAATAATTGTAAGCCATTCCAACGTTTTTTAACTAAGCCTAACACTTCATCTTCTGTGTGATTTTGTAAATCATCAACAAGTTCAGATAAACTTCCAAAACAAGCAAATCCAGCATTTTTAGTGCTTGCACCATGAGGTAAAATACCTTTTTCTACAATTAAAATATTTGATTTAGGAAATCGTTGTTTTAACTGTAAAGCACAATTTAATCCTACAATTCCACTACCAACTATGGTATAGTCTACATTTGTAAACCATTCTTTAATTTCCCAATAACTTAGTTGTATCATGCGTTAAAACTATAAAAAAGGTTTCATTTAAATTTGTACATTGGTATGATCCTTGAAAAAACATTTAGAAAATACATATTATGAAGATAATTAAGAGCAAAAAGATAATTTTCCCACTTTTTATTTTGGCTATTGTGAGTTGCGGAAGCTACCAATTTGAAAAGAAGCCACCTTTTAAGGTTTTATCAGGAACGTACACAAGTTGGGTAGGAGGTGTGCGAGGTGTTTCTGGAGTTAATATCAATATTGTATATTCTGCTGAACAAAAAATAAAGTTTGAACATATATTTTACAGAGGAAGGAAAGCACCAGTAAGTTATAAGGAAAATGGAAATCAAACTTCAATATTAGGACAGTTTAGAAATCAATCTGATGATTTTCAATTACATGAAGATCCAAAAAATGAATATGGAAATACGCCTCCAAAAGATACCTCTAAAGAAGATTTTCCATTTAAATTAGACGGAAATGAAGTTGTGATAAGTTATATAGAAAAAGGCGAGGTAAAGTATTTTAAATACAGTGGGTTAACTGAAGGTGAACAAGTGTTGTATCAATAAAAATAAATAAGAAAAATAGTTTAATAAAGTCGTTCGAAAGAGCGGCTTTATTTTTTTGGCACGTATTTTGAAATTATTTCCATATAACCGTAAAACTTAAACTTATGAAAACAGTAAAATTACTTTTAACGCTATTTGTAGCCGTCACAACTTTAACTTCTTGTGTTGTAAGAAATGAAGAAATCATTGTAGAAAATATTGTGCCTACAGAAGCAATTGTTTCTGGTTATGATTTATGGTATGTAGATTTTCACAGAACTCAAGGAAGTGCAGAAATTCCATTTTTATCAAAAGCATTTACAGTTTCTTTTTTAAATGGAAATATGTATGCAAACAATAATATTGTTGATATTGGTTTAACAGGAAATGGGTTGGGAATAAATGTAGGAAGTTATAGAACTTTTGATGATGGAGTTATTGAAACTTTTCACACACAAGACGGAAATTACAGTTTTGAAGTGATAGAATTAAGTAATAATGAAATCCGATTAAATGATTTAAATAATAATGTGAGTTATTTTTTAATAGGTTACCAAAGAAACAATTTTGATTATGACAAGTTGTTTTATGACAATATTGAGTTCTTTTTACAAGAGTATGTTGCTTGGGAAAGAGTAGCCACTAGAAATGGTGCACCAAATCCGTTTGATAATGAGCGTTATTTACAATTTACGCCAGAAAATAATACAACTTTTTACTCATCTCACGATAATTTTGGCACAAATGTTGCTTCTATTAATTGGGACTTTGTAGGGAGCTATACAATAGATGATATAAGGGATTACGACGATCTTAAGTTTTTAACACTAAATTATGATGGAGGAGATACTGAAGAGTTTGAACTGAGCGTTGTTAATGATGGTGAGATAGAATTATACCATATCAGTACAGGAACAACATATGTATTTAATGGTAGAGGATTCATTCAGTTCTTAAAAGGAGAAAATGCAAATGGTTCTAAAAAACCAGTAAGGAATAGTAATAGAAAACGTACTAAAGTAAAAAGAAAAGAAATTACAAGAAAAGTATTAAAATAAAGTTTGGTTAGTTGATTTTTGGTTGGTTATTCTTAAATAACCAATTAGAGATGCCGCCCCAGGAGGGCGGTTTTTTCTTTTTATATAACTTAAGGTTTACATTAAAAGTTTTACTTTTATAGTAAATAATAAAATTTATGTCAACCGTACTAATTACTGGTGCTACATCTGGAATAGGTAAAGCTTGTGCTTATGTATTTGCAGAACAGAATTATAATTTAATTTTATGTGGTAGAAGATCAGAAAAATTAAATGAATTAGAAAAAGAGCTATCAAAACAAACCAAAGTACACACACTTCAGTTCGATGTACGTTTTAGAGAGGATGTTTTTAAAGCTATTGAGAGTATTCCATCAGAATTTAAAGCGATAGATATTTTAATTAATAATGCAGGAAATGCCCACGGATTACATTCAATTCAAGAAGGTAGTTTAGATGATTGGGATGCTATGATTGATGGTAACGTAAAAGGCTTGTTATATGTTTCTAAAGCAATAATTCCAACAATGATAGATAGAAACCAAGGTTTTATTGTAAATATTGGATCTATTGCTGGGAAAGAAGTATACCCGAACGGAAATGTATATTGTGCTTCAAAATTTGCTGTAAATGCTTTAAATAAATCAATGCGATTAGATTTAAATCAATACAATATTCGAGTAAGCGGAATTCATCCAGGTTTAGTAGAAACAGAGTTTTCTGATGTTCGTTTTAAAGGAGATTCAGAAAGAGCAAAGCAAGTTTACAAAGGTTACAAGGCACTTCAAGCGGAAGATATTGCAGATATTATTCATTTTGTAGTCACAAGACCATATCATGTAAACATAGAAGATTTAATCGTTTATCCAACAGCACAAGCAAGTGCTACAATGTTAAATAAGAATGAAAACTAAACTTTCAGATATTATAATAGGCTGCATGTCTTGGGGTGTATGGGGTAAAAACTTCTCAACTAAAGAAATGACCGATCTTATACATTTTTGTGTTGAAGAAGGAAATATTACTTTCGATCATGCAGATATTTATGGTGGATATACAACTGAAGCAGCTTTTGGAAAAGCATTTGCTGAAAGTGGTATAGAACGAGAGCAAATTCAATTGATATCTAAATGCGGAATTCAATACATCACAGAAGAAAGGCCAGATAATAGAGTTAAATTTTACGATTATTCTAAAGAATATATCATTTGGAGTGTAGAACAATCTTTAAAGAATTTAAAAACAGATTATTTAGATGTTTTACTGTTACACAGGCCAAGTCCTTTAATGCAATCTGAAGAAATTAATGAGGCAGTTGTTAAACTTCAGGAAGAAGGAAAAATTATAGATTTTGGAGTTTCAAACTTTACTGCAAGTCAAATGGAGTTGTTAAAGAAGAAAACTCCATTAACATGTAATCAATTAGAGTTTTCGTTGGTTCAAAATTCAGCAATAGATCAAGGTACTTTAGATTATCTAATTAAAGAAGATATGAAAGTAATGAGTTGGAGTCCTCTAGGAGGTTTCTTTGGTTTAGAAACTGAGCAAGCAGAGAGAGTTCAACAGGTTTTAAAACCAATGTGCGATAAGTATAATGCAACTAGCGATCAGTTATTATTAGCTTGGATTTTAAAACATCCTTGTAATGTTGCTCCGGTTATTGGTACCTCGAATAAAGAAAGAATAAAAATGTCAAACCAAGCTTTACAAATTAATCTAGATTTACAAGATTGGTTCGTGCTTTATGAGGCTAGTAGAGGTCATAAAGTAGCTTAGTATGATTAATAAAAGGCTGCTTATAAAAAATTTGCTTTCTCATAATGATGAAAACAGTTTTTACGATAAAAAACAACGACTTTCATTAGGTAGTAAAGAAGGAAAAGCAAAGTTTATAAAACATATATGCGCCTTATCTAATTCTAATCCAGAAAATAATTCATATATCTTAATTGGTATTCGTGATGAAGACAATGAAGTAATAGGTGTTGACTTTTTTGATGATAGTAAAATTCAAAATTTAGTTAACGCCTATTTAATAAATCCACCTAATATTCAATACGAAAACATACCTTTTCCAGGTTTACCTCGGTATAAAGTTATAGGATTAGTTACCATTCATCCTAAAGAGAAAATTTCTCATTTATCTAAGTTTATATGGAAATATCCTAGAGGAACTGTCTTTTACAGAAGAGGAAGTAATTCAATGCCATTACTGGAAGAATTCAAACTACCTAATAGTAATAGAGAAATTGTAGAGTCTATTGAGAAAAATGCTAGAAATAATATTGAACTAACACTCGATGGAGTTTTCGATTTTTTTAATAGACATAAAGACGAATATCATCCTAAATATAAAGTTTTTAAGGAACAGTTTGTTTTATGCTGGGCAGGAAAAAAAACAATGGTAAATGAAGAAGAGTTTTATTCTAGAGTTGATATTGAATTAATCAATGAGCAAGTACAGCTTTTTTATTCAGCATTAGATGAAGTAAAAATCAAAATAAACCATCATTCTTTTATAATTATAGAATATATAACTTTAGGTTTAGAGAAAGACGAGGTAAAATATCCGTTAGAAAAAACAATTGTTCATTTTAAAAATAACGGAAAACTAGATATCATAAAAGAATTTTTATTTGAGCCTCCAACTTACGACAGTAAGATTATTAATCATATTTACGAGAATAGTAATAATATAGTTAACAATATTGAAAATAATATCCCTTTATCAGTAACAGAGCATGAAGATGTATATCGATTACCTAACAACTATTTAATCTGTTATTTAAACGGATTTTTAGATGCTAGAGAACAATTAGAAAAAGCTAAAGATTATATAAAAAACTTAGAAGATAAAACGACTTATATTAAATATAAGGAAGTAAATAGAGTACTTAGAAAAGTAAAGTATCATTAACTTCTTTTGTAGTCAGAATTAACCAGACATTTATTGTTTTTCCACCTTCCTTTCAAAGAATCAGGTTTAATTAATTTTCCATCACACGTTAAGAACTCGCCTTTTTGGTTTTTCTTAATAACTTTCATTTTTCCTTTTTTAATGGTGTTAATTACTTTGTAGATAAGTCCGTTTCTGGGAGTTTTACAATTTTTAGTAGTTAAAGAAAGTCCCACATCATTATTAAATAAATCCATTTCAGAAGAAATCTCATCAGGAACAACACCTTCTTCTAATTTTCGCTTTTTATACATTAAATAATTTTCTTTCTCGTGTGCTTTGCCAAGAGATTTTGCAGCAGATTTTCCTAATTCTTGTCGTAGCCTAGCCATCCAATATCCATGTCTAAAAGCATCTACTTGTCCACCAGCATGATCACCATCTAATAAATTAGTTTTTCGAATACTATCTGAAACACGATTAGCTTCTTTAGAAATTTCCAAAGCTTTTTTTGCTTTAAAAGGATGGAAAATAACCCACCATTTTTTAGGAGAAGAAAGCTTTTTGAATTTTTTGTAGTTAGATTGAGAAAATCCAAAAGTTACAGATAAACCAAGAATTAGAAAGAAAACTTTTTTCATGATAAGAAAGATACTATGTTTTTTATAAATGAAAAAGAGAGGTTTTATCCTCTCTTTTTACCAACAATATATTATAAAGTATAATTCATTATTTAATAATTAATCTTTGTGTAGCTACTTTATTAGATTCTACTACTTTTAAGATGTACATTCCTGAACTAATAGATGAAACATTTACATCTTTTTTAGTTCCTGAAACAGAAGTTTCATATACTTTTTTACCAATCATGTTAAAGATTTGAATGTCTTTTACATCAACTGAAGCAGAAGTAAGTGTGAATGTTTTGTTATTTGTAGGGTTAGGATACACTCCAAAACCATCTATTTCATTTTCTATTACAGAAGCTGTAGAATTATCTTTAGGAGTAACTTCAGCCCAAGTTTTAGCTATTCTTAATTCATCAATTTCAATAGTAGGAGTTTCATTTGTTGAATCCTGTCTTAAAATAAAAGTGTTAATAGAAGATGGTGCGTTTGTGTCATTTCCTCCTAAATCTGCTGTAGGTGCAGCTCCTTCAAAAGTTGCAACATCTGGATTAATCCATAAGCTTACAACATCATTATCTAAATCGTAAGCCATTACGATAAATAATACATCTCCTAAATTATAAGTAGATGTTGTAAAAGGAGGATTTGAGCTTTCTGGTCCAAAACCAATATCAAATGTAGTTCCGCTAGTGTCTGGATTCGGTCTAACCCATAATCTAGCATCATAAGATGATGTGCCTGCAGCTAAACCAGCAAAATATCCACCATCTGCAGTGTCAGGATTACTACCAGTTTGGAAAGCAGAAATTTTTAATAGAAAAGAACTATATATTGTACCTGAAGATACATCAGTAAATTTAGTAAAAGATTCAGCTCCTGATCCATTAAACGTAATTTTATT
Organism: uncultured Tenacibaculum sp.; assembly: GCF_947502995.1. Lineage (GTDB taxonomy): Bacteria > Bacteroidota > Bacteroidia > Flavobacteriales > Flavobacteriaceae > Polaribacter. The sequence goes on from NZ_CANNBW010000001.1 coordinate 21,568, forward strand.
TCCTTCGGAAGGCTTTAGTCCACTATAAGTTAAACTACCTGTAGTAGTAACTATGTCATCTCCAGAGTTTACACTTTCCCAGTCTGCTTGATCAGATAAAACAGAGGTGTCAGCATAATCAAAGGTTTCAATAAAAGGTAAGCCTTTACAGGTTGGACTTGAAATATTTCTCGTAAAATCACAACTACTATTGCTAGTATCTCCTTTAACAGTAAAAATAATATTTGTTCCTTCGGTTATTCCAGAGATAGTAATTGTTCCTGTTGCCATCATTGAAGGATTATCTCCTCCTATTGTTCCATTGTCAGTTGTTAACATATAAGTTGAGGTTCCTCCTCCTGTGAAATCAATAGAAACATTGTAAGTGTCTATACCAGAAGTTTCTGCAACACATGATGTTGTGATCGTACTGATTTGAATGTCACAAGGAAGTCCTACAGTAAAAGAAATTGTTTGATTAACAGGAGTTGATAAAGCATTTCCAGCATTATCAACTAACTCCATAAATACTTCGTAAGTTGTTCCGCCTGTAGTAGCAAAAGTGATGTCATCAGTATCAAATTTATCAGCTTGAGCTACACTATTTAATGTCCACTTTATATAACCGTCTCCTGTACCTCCTGCAGCAATGTTGAAATTACTTACTGAAAACTTAACTGTTGCCATATCTGTAAAAGATATTGTAGATCCGTTTGAAGGAGAACTGATTGTTAATGAAGGTGTCGTAGAAGCTGTGGCTGTGTATGTTCCAACAGGAAATACAGAAGAACAGTCAGCGTTTATTCCAGAATCATCACTTTTATCACATCCATCAACAGCATTTGGTCCACTAAATGTCCATTGATTTGGATCAAAAGTAGCACTTGGTCCTTGCCCGTCTTTTCTGTATGCCCATCCATCGACATAATCCCAATCTTTACCAGTACCATCTTCACCAATCCTTCCTAATAGATCTTCGATTGTTCCATTTTTATACAAAATCACAGTATCATCCCCATTTACGTTTATTACATTATCAACATATTGAGGGGTTATTCCTAAATACTGATTAATAAGTGTATCTTCAAAGGATAAGTAAATGTATGAACCTGCTGTTACCGCATCAGCAGGAAATGTATACTCAGCTCCAGCCGCAGCGGCACCATTTGTTGTAGATTCAATACCATAAATACTTAAATCAGCAATGTTATTTACTGCATATAATTCAATAGCTTTTGGAGCACCTGAAGGTAAAGGGCCATCAATAGCTCCAGTTATAATTAAGTCCTGAGAAAAAGCAGAACTAAATAAAAAAGTTAGTAAAAAAGTTAAAAAGTAATTTTTTTTCATGTTATCCCGTTTTAAAAAAAATGCTCTCAAAATTAGGGAATTATCCGACTTTTTGTTAGTTTTTTTAGATTAATTTAATGTTAAGCGTCTAATGTTTAATAATTAGATAAAACATTTTTATTAATATTAAATCAACATTAACTTAAAATCTCTTTAACTGTTTTTGTTAATTTATCGTTACTTTTGGGTTGTTTTGCACAATAATTATAACAGTATGAATACTAACGATATTAAAATTTTATTAGTTGATGATGAGCCAGATATTTTAGAGATTGTAGGGTATAATCTAAGATCTGAAGGTTATCAAGTTTTTACAGCAACTAATGGATTGGAAGGGGTTAAAATCGCTAGAAAAATTACACCACATTTAATTTTATTAGATATAATGATGCCAGAAATGGATGGTATCGAAGCTTGTGAGAAAATTAGAGATATTAAACCTTTAGAGAATGTTATAATTTCTTTCTTAACAGCTCGTGGAGAAGATTATTCTCAAGTAGCCGGTTTTGATGCTGGTGCAGATGATTATATTACAAAACCAATTAAACCAAAAGTATTGGTAAGTAAAATTAAATCATTATTAAGAAGACTTAAAACAGATACAGTTTCTGAAGCTACTACAAAAATTGGAGATATTTTAATTAATAGAGATGAGTATGTAGTATTTAAAGGAGATGAAAAAATTACATTACCGAGAAAAGAGTTTGAGTTATTCTCTTTGTTAACTTCTAAGCCAGGAAAAGTTTTTAAAAGAGAAACAATCTTAGATAGTGTTTGGGGTAATGAAGTTGTAGTAGGAGGTAGAACTATTGATGTTCATATTAGAAAATTAAGAGAAAAAATCGGAGATCATCACTTTAAAACTGTTAAAGGTGTTGGTTATAAATTTGTTTTAGAAACAGATAAATAAATTTTAATTTATTATTGAATAAGCTAAGAAAAACATATAGATACGCACTTACTTCTGCGATGTATTTAACAGTAATATCAGTTGTTATTGCTGTTTTTTCGTATTTGTCATTTTTTAAATCGTTAGGTTTAGTTGCTATTATTATCTTCGGAATACTACTGTTTACAATTTCGTTTTTTGTAATTCAGTACAGAGCAGAACATTTTATATACCAAAGGGTTAAGAAGTTGTATCAAGATATTTCTATTCTAGATATTCAAGATTTAAAGAGAGATAAAATTACTACAGATATTGAAGATTTTACAAAAACCGTTCAAGAATATGTAGAAGATAAAAAAGAAGAGATTGCTAATTTAACTGAAAGAGATTCATTTCGTAGAGATTTCTTAGGGAATGTTGCTCATGAATTAAAGACCCCCCTTTTTACTGTCCAAGGTTATATTTTAACTTTAATTGAAGGAGCAGCCAACGATAAAGTAATCCGAGATAAATATTTAGAAAGAGCAAATAAAGGTGTAGAGCGTTTAACTTCCATAGTGAAAGATTTGGATATGATTGCCAAATTAGAAACAGATGGAATGAAAATGAAAATAGAACCTTTTAATATTATTGAATTAATTCAAACGGTTTTCGACCTGTTCGAAATGAAAGCTAAAAAGAGAAATATCCAGTTAGTTTTCGATAAGGTTTATGATTTTCCTCTTTTTGTAAAAGGAGATGTAGAACGAATAGAACAAGTACTAATTAACTTAATTGTAAATTCTATTAAGTACGGTAAAGTTGATGGAGTTACTACTGCAAGTGTTGAATCGTATAACGAAAACAAGTTTGTAATTAAGATTTCTGATGACGGAGAAGGAATTAAACAAGAACATATTCCTAGATTGTTTGAGCGTTTCTATCGTGTAGATCAGAGTAGATCTAGAGAACAAGGAGGTTCAGGACTTGGGCTTTCAATTGTAAAGCACATTATAGAAGCACATAACGAAACAATTTTATTAAAAAGTACTTTTGGCGAAGGTTCAGAGTTTTCTTTTACTCTAGAGAAAGCAATTTAATTTATAACTACAATTTCTTAGATTCAATTTAACTTAATTGAATAAATTGTATTTTCGTTATATGCCAACAGACTTAGAACTACAAATAAAAACGTTACCCAATTCACCAGGAGTTTATCAATATTTTGATAAAGAAGACACTATTATTTATGTTGGTAAAGCAAAGAATTTAAAGAAACGAGTTTCTTCATATTTTACTAAAAATCATGAATACGGTAAGACTAGAGTTTTAGTAAAAAAAATAGTGAAGATTGAGCATATTGTGGTCGATACAGAAACAGATGCTTTATTATTAGAAAATAACTTAATAAAGAAATATCAACCAAGGTATAATGTGTTGTTAAAAGATGACAAATCGTATCCTTGGATTTGTATTAAAAAAGAACGTTTCCCAAGAATATTCATAACAAGAAGAGTTATTAAAGATGGGTCAGAATATTTTGGTCCGTACACAAGTGTAAAAACAGTACATAATTTACTAGATTTAATTAAGCAGTTATATCCTCTTCGTACCTGTAATTATGATCTTAGCGAACCAAAAATACAATCAGGAAAATACAAAGTTTGTTTAGAGTATCATCTTAAAAATTGTAAAGGACCTTGTGAAGCTTATCAAGATGAAGATTCTTATGTTAGTAATGTTAGAGCGATAAGAAATATCATCAAAGGAAACTTTAAAGAAAGTCTTGAAAGTTTGCATAATATTATGATGGATTATGCTGCTGATATGAATTTTGAAGAAGCACAACGTATTAAAGATAAATTAGATTCATTAAAGAATTATCAAGCAAAGTCGACTATTGTAAATCCGAGTATCAATAATGTTGATGTATTTTCAATTATTTCTGATGAAACGCATGGTTATGCGAATTTCTTTAAAATAATGAATGGTGCCATTGTGCAATCTTACACAACAGAAATCAAGAAGAAATTAGATGAATCCGATAAAGAATTATTAGAACTTTTTATCGTTGAAACTCGTCAGCGATTTAATTCATTATCAAGAGAAGTTTATGTTCCGTTTGAACTCGATTTAGGCGAAAAAATTAAAGTTATTGTACCTAAATTAGGAGATAAAAAGAGAATTGTAGATCTATCATTACGTAATGCTAAATATTACAGACAAGAACAATTCAAACAAATAAAAATTGTAGATCCCGATCGTCATACGAAAAGAATTATGGCGCAAATGCAAAAGGATTTACGTTTAAGTAAAGAGCCAAGACATATAGAGTGTTTTGATAATTCCAATATTCAAGGAACAAATCCTGTAGCCGCTTGTGTAGTTTTTAAAGATGGAAAGCCGAGTAAGAAAGATTACCGTCATTTTAATATTAAAACTGTCGAAGGACCAGATGATTTTGCTTCTATGGAAGAAGTGGTTTTTAGAAGGTATAAAAGACTTTTAGAGGAAGATAAACCATTGCCGCAATTAATTGTTATTGATGGTGGTAAAGGACAGTTATCATCTGCATTAAAGAGTTTAGATGTTTTAGGATTAAGAGGAAAAATTGCTATCATAGGTATTGCAAAGCGTTTAGAAGAGATTTATTATCCAGGAGATAGTGTTCCTTTGTATTTAGATAAGAAATCTGAATCTTTAAAAATCATACAATACCTTCGTAATGAAGCGCATCGATTTGGAATTACATTTCATAGAAATAAAAGAAGTAAAAGTGCAATTCAGTCTGAGTTAGAACAAATTCCAGATGTAGGTAAACAAACGATAACGAATTTATTACGAAAATTTAAATCAGCAAAAAGAGTTAAAAGTGCTACTTTAGAAGAGTTAATTGAAGTAGTTGGAAAAGCAAGAGCAAAAAAGGTTTTCGACTATTATAACACTGAAAAATTGAAATGAAAAAGCTAATACTAATATTAATTTTACCTTTCCTCATTTATGGACAAGAACAGCCAAAAGTTGGTTTGGTTTTAAGTGGAGGTGGTGCAAAAGGTTTTGCTCATGTTGGTGTGTTAAGAGAACTTGAAAAGCTCGATGTACAAATAGATTATATTGGTGGTACTAGTATGGGAGCTGTAATTGGAGGGATGTACGCTTCTGGTTACAGTCCAGATCAAATTGAACGTATTATTACCGATATAGATTTTTTATCAGTAATTCAAGATAATATTTCAAGAGAGGATAAATCGTATTTTGAAAAAGCATTTTTAGAAAAAACTGCTGTAAGCTTACCAATAAAAAATGGAAGTATTGGTCTGCCTTTAGGATTGTCTAAAGGTCAAAACGTACTAAACTTTCTTACAGAACTTTTAGCTCCTGTAGATGATGTGAATGATTTTTCTAAGCTTCCAATTCCTTTCTTCTGTGTTGCTACCGATACTGAAACAGGAGAAGAGGTTGTTATAGAAAAAGGTTCGCTTCCTTTAGCTTTAAGAGCAAGTGCTTCTTTTCCTTCGTTATTAAATCCGGTAGAAGTCGACAATCGATTATTGATGGATGGTGGTGTTGCCAATAATTTTCCTGTAGATAGAATGCAAGAAAAAGGACTGGATATAATTATTGGAGTTAATGTCCAAGGAACATTATTAAAAAGACAAGAATTATCTTCAGTAGCTTCTTTACTTAGCCAAATTGTAAATTTTCAGATGTATGAAAAATCTGATCAACAGGTAAAAAAATTAGATATTCATCTTCATCCTGATATCGAAGATTATACGGTCGTTTCGTTTGATAAAAAAACTGAGATAATTAAAGCAGGAGTAAAATCGGTAAAACCATATCTTAGAATTTTTAAGGAGATTGCTAAAAAACAAAAGAATAAAAGAGAGCGAAAAGAAATTATTTATAAAGAGAAACAGTTTTTAATTGATCGAATTATTCTCAAAGGGAATAAATTTTATACTCAAGATTACATTCTAGGGAAATTAAGATTGAAAGAAGGAGATTCTGCTTCTTATAGAGATATTTCTAAAAAAGTAAATACGCTTACAGCGTCTAAAAACTTCCAAAGAATCGATTATACTTTAAAAAAATCTTTCAAAGGGAAAAAGTTAGAAGTTGTTGTAAAAGAGAATGACATTAAAAGTTTTTTAAGTTTAGGTGTTCATTACGATCTACTATATAAAACAGGAGTGTTGCTGAATTACAACCAGAAGAAAATACTTTCTTCAAACGACGAAATTTCATTAGACTTAGTTATAGGAGATGATGTTCGTTACGATTTTCAGTATTTTATAGATAATGGTTTTTTATTGAGTTATGGAGTTTCTTCTAGATTTAATTCTTTTGAAACTGATGTCCTTTTTAATGAAAACAACTTAAATAAAATAAATGTAGAATACAGGGATTTTACGAATAGAGTTTTTGCACAAACTGTTTTTAATAAAAGAACAGCTTTTGGTTTAGGTTTGGAGTTTAAAAATCTTAAAGTTTCTTCTGAAACATTTCTAACGAATAATGAAGAAACTATTTTCGATAATAGTAATTATGTAAGTTCTTTCGCTTTTCTGAATATTGATACTTATAACAAAAGTATGTTTCCTACAAAAGGATTCTTAGTAAATGCGAACTTCAAGTGGTTTATGTGGTCGAATAGAAATAATAGTCTTAACGACTTTGCAAATGGTAGTGTTGGTTTCAATCAATATTCGCAAGTAGACGCATTGTTTAGTTATGCAACAACTTTTTGGGAAAAATTTACATTCTTAAATTCATATCAATTTGGAGCTACATTAGGTGAAGAGGATTCAGAGATCTTTGATTATCGTGTTGGTGGTTATAACCAAAATTATATCAATAACTTTATTCCTTTTTACGGTTATGATATTTCTTCATTAACAGATCAGTCGTTCTTAAAGTCAGAGTTTCATTTACGATATCAACCTTTTAAGAAGAATTACATTAGTTTAATTGCGAACTATGGTAGAGTAGCAAAAAATGTTTTTAGAAGAGGAGAGCTCTTAAAAGATACCAAATCTGGCTATGGGGTTGGTTATGGACTAGAAACTATAATTGGACCTATAGAATTAAAGTATACTTGGTCTCCAGACCACGATGATAAGTTTTTGGTTTTTAACCTAGGTTTCTGGTTTTAAACAAAAAAACCTACCTGAAATATTTCAAGTAGGTTTTGATTTCTTAATAAGAAAATTGCCTTATTTATTTTTTTTCTTGTAAGAGAAATGGTACTGTAAATACTGGTACGCATCTCTAGGTATAATTTTAATCCATTTTTTATGTCTTAAAAGCCAATTAAAGCGAATAGATTTTAATAAACCTTTAGTTAAATAGGCGTAGATAAACGGATGCACATTTAAAGTGATCTCTTTGTATTCTGTTTGACTATTAACTATTTTGTCTAATTCTACTTCAATTTTATCAATTAAAACAATAGGAGCTTCAACTTCTCCATTTTTGTTAGGATTTGGTTCACGTGTTTTAATTTCGAGTTCAGGTCTAACTCGTTGTCTTGTAATTTGAACAAGTCCAAATTTACTTGGAGGTAATATTTTATGCTTCGTTCTATCCAAAGCCATAACTTCTCTAAAGTGCTGAAATAATTTTTGTCTGTTCTCTGCAGACTTCATATCAATAAAATCAACAACTATAATTCCTCCCATATCGCGAAGTTGTAATTGTCTAGCTATCTCTGTAGCAGCAATTAAGTTCACTTCTAAAGCAGTTTCTTCTTGATTTTTTGCTTTATTTGAGCGGTTACCACTATTTACATCAATAACATGCAGTGCTTCTGTATGTTCTATAACTAAATAGGCTCCCTTACTCATAGATACGGTTCTACCAAAGGAAGTTTTAATTTGGCGCTCTATACCGTATTTTTCAAATATTGGAATGTTAGATCTATGAAGTTTTACAATGTTTTCTTTATCAGGAGATATTTCTTGTAAATACTCCTTAATTTCTAACATTAAACTTTCATCGTTTGTTACAATACTTGTAAAAGAATCGTTCATTACATCTCTCAATATAGAAGATGCTCTGTCTAATTCACTTAAAACCTTTGTAGGTGTGTTTGTATTTGGAATTCTTTTACAAAGTGTTTTCCAACGATTAAGTGAATTTTGTAAATCTTTATCAAGCTCTGCTACTTTTTTACCTTCAGCAACAGTACGCAAAATAAGTCCAAACCCCTTTGGTTTAATACTTTTTGCTAGCTTTTTTAAACGCTCTTTTTCTTTATTATCAGTAATTTTCTGAGATACTGATACTCTGTTAGAAAAAGGGACTAATACTAAATATCTACCGGCAATTGATAATTCTGAGCTTATCCTTGGGCCTTTAGTAGATATTGGTTCTTTTACAATTTGTACTAATAAATTTTGACCTGATTTTAGTACATTGTTAATACCCCCATCTTTGTCGATGTCTTCTTCAAAGCGGAAGTTTTTTAAAGTGAACTCTTTAAATTTACCCGTGCTTACTTTTTTAATAAACTTGTTTAATGATTGTACTTGTGGTCCTAAATCATGATAGTGTAAAAAACCATCTTTAGGATAACCAACATTTACGAAAGCAGCGTTTAAACCTGTCATAACTTTTCCTATTTTGGCAAGGAAAATATCTCCAACAGAGAATTTATTGTCGCTTGTTTCTTTATTTAACTCAACAAGTCTACCATCTCTTAATAAGGCAAAATCAATATCAGAAGAATTGGAACGAATAATTAATTCTGTTTTCATCTGAATAAATTTTGTGTCAACGTTAAAAAACGAAGACTGATTAAGATTTTAAGCAGGTATTTTGTAATACCAGTTTGAGGATTTAAACCTCAATTTCAAAGAACTTTGTGTTTCTTAAAAGCAAACGAAAAAGTAAGTAGAGTACTCTACTTACTTTTTCTTGTGACGATTTGCTCTTGCTCTTTTTTTCCTTTTGTGCGTAGAGATCTTAGCTCTCTTTCTTTTTTTACCACTAGGCATATTGAAAATGTTTTAAAACTCTTTTTAAAGAGTAGGTTAATATCTTATTTTACTGCAACTTTAGCTTTAACACCTTCTGTAAAAGTCTTAGCAGGCTTAAATGCTGGAATGTTGTGCGCAGGAATTTTAATTGTAGTGTTTTTAGAAATATTTCTACCTGTTTTTTCTGCTCTAGTCTTAATGATAAAGCTTCCAAAACCTCTTAAATATACATTATCTCCACTCTCTAAAGAATCTTTAACCTCAGACATAAATGCCTCTACAGTCGCTAAAACATCTGCCTTCTCTATCCCTGTCTTGTCTGAAATCTTCGATACGATATCTGCTTTTGTCATTGTATATATACTTTTATATTATATGTTGTGAATTTAATTTTACGAGGGTGCAAATATATGATAATTAATCAATTCGTAAAATAATTGTTCTTAAAAAAATCTAAATAAAATGCAGTAATTTTGTTGATACAACTTTAAATTGATGGAATTTAATAAAGTACTGATAGACTGGTATTTAAAAAACAACAGAGAATTGCCATGGAGAAAAACCAAAAATCCATATTACATTTGGTTAAGTGAAATCATGTTACAACAAACAAGAGTTGCGCAAGGTTTACCTTATTATTTGAAGTTTACTGAGGCTTTTCCTACGGTTTTTGATCTAGCAAATGCCGATGAAGAATATGTGTTGAAACTATGGCAAGGTTTGGGGTATTATTCAAGAGCTAGAAATTTACATTTTACAGCAAAGCATGTCGCAAATGATCTTAATGGAGAGTTTCCTAATACATATAAAGGTTTATTAAAATTAAAAGGAGTAGGAGATTATACAGCTTCAGCTATAGCATCTATTTGTTTTAATGAGGCAGCAGCGGTGGTAGATGGAAATGTTTATAGAGTACTTGCTAGATATTATGGTATAGATACTGCTATTAATTCTACAAAAGGAATTAAAGAGTTTAAAGAATTAGCTCAACAAGTAATAGATGCTGATAGAATTGGAATATACAATCAAGCAATAATGGATTTTGGAGCTATTCAATGTAAACCTAAAAGTCCAGATTGTACAGTTTGTCCGTTAAATGAAAGTTGCGTGGCTTTAGAAAAAAGTAAAGTTGATGTTCTTCCTGTAAAAGAGAAGAAATTAAAAGTAAAAAAACGTTTTTTTAATTACCTCGTTTTAATTGCTGACAATAAAACCATCTTGAAAAAAAGAGAAGGTAAAGGAATTTGGGAAGGTTTGTTTGAGTTTCCTTTAATTGAAACTTCAAAAAGTATCCAGGTAGAAGAGTTAATATCAAATGAAGAATTTGTCGGTTTTTTTCCTAACGATGCTAAAATTAAATTATTTAACTCAAAAGATATTGTACACAAATTATCGCATCAGCATTTGCATACTAAATTTTGGATAGTTGAAGGTAAAACAACAAATCAACAGGTTGTAAAATGGGATAATATTGATACTTATCCAGTTCCAATTTTGATCCATAATTTTTTAAATGAATACAAAACAAGCAAAAACTAAATTCGTATATTTGAAATTACACAAGTGTAAATAATGGCAGGAACAATAAATAAAGTAATACTTATTGGTCACTTAGGAGATGAAGTGAAGATGTATAGATTTGATGAAGGTAATGCGGTTGGACGTTTTCCTTTAGCTACTAATGAAACATATACAAACCGACAAACAGGTGAAAGGGTTTCTAATACCGATTGGCATAATATTGTTGTGAGAAATAAACTTGCCGAAATTTGTGAGAAGTATTTAAGCAAAGGAGATAAGGTGTATCTTGAAGGTAGAATCAAAAACCGTCAATATGAGGTTGAAGGACAAAAGAGATATACTACAGAGATTCATGTTCAGGAGATGACTTTTTTAACAACTAAAAAAGAATTAAATACTCCAAGTGAACAGCCACAACCTCCAGTGCAAAATAGTAGTCAAAGTGTTTCTAATGAAGACGATGATTTACCATTCTAGTTTAACCAAAATTTAAGAATTGGACCCAGAACCCCATTTTTTACTTATAGCAAGTACCACTTTTTTAAATTCAATAAGTTTAATAGTTTTATTAATTCTTTTAATCTGTTCTGCATTAATTTCGGGTGCAGAAGTTGCCTTTTTTTCATTATCACAAACAGAATTAGATGAACTTTCAGAAAAAAGTAAAGGAAAAAATACAGTAGTAAAATTATTAGAAAAGCCCCAAAAGCTTTTAGGAACAATTTTAATCACTAATAACTTTATCAATATTTTGGTGGTTTTAATTTTTGCTTCTCTAGATGAGTTTATGTTTGGAAACATGAATTTTTCTTTGGATTTAATTTTCTTCATTATACCGGCTTCAGTAGTAAAAATTATAGTTCAAGTAGGATTGGTGACATTTCTAATTTTACTGTTTGGAGAAGTTTTACCAAAGGTATACGCTAGTAGGAAATCTATTCAGTTTGCTAGTTTTATAGCAAAACCTTTAGATATTTTAAATGCAATTTTAAGTCCATTAAGCATTCCGCTTACAAGTGTTACAACGATTATTGAAAGAAAACTAGGAAATAAAAACAATAATTTATCTGTAGAGAGACTATCACAAGCTTTAGAGTTAACTTCGGAGAATGCAACTACTAAAGATGAACAAAAAATACTAGAAGGAATTGTTACTTTCGGAAATACCGAAACGGTACAAATTATGAAACCTAGAACAGATGTTTGTGCAATATCAAACGCAGATTCTTATGATAAAGTTTTAAGTACAATCTTAAAAAATGGATATTCAAGAAATCCAGTATACGAAGAAAATATCGATAATATTATAGGTGTTTTATATGCAAAAGATTTATTAGCACACTTAAATAAAAAGAATTTCGATTGGTTGTCTTTATTAAGAAAACCATTCTTTGTTCCTGAGAATAAAAAGTTAGATGATTTATTAAAGGATTTTCAGGAAAGAAAAAATCATTTGGCAATAGTGGTTGATGAGTATGGGGGAACAAGTGGAATTGTTACTTTAGAAGATGTAATTGAAGAAATTGTTGGAGATATAAACGATGAGTTTGATGATGATGATTTAACATATTCTAAATTAGACGCTAATAATTTTATTTTTGAAGGTAAAGTTACAGTAAGAGATTTGTGTAGGGTTTTAGATGAAGATGAAGGTATTTTTGAAGACGATAAAGGAGAAAGTGAAACTTTAGCCGGTTTTATTTTAGAAGTATCTGGAAAGTTTCCTAGAAAAGGAGAAAAAATAAACTTCAAGAATTATACGTTTACCATAGAGGCCTTAGATAGAAAAAGAGTAAAACAGATAAAAGTAACAAGAAATGTATAGGTATTTGTGTGGTTTTTTATTGTTGATTTTAATGAGCTGTGGAGGTGAAACTTTACCAAAACCGAAAGCATATTTAAGTTTGAATTATGCAAAACCTAATTATCAGAAAATCAATGTAGAAAGACCATATACTTTTGAGGTTTCCAATGTGGCAAAAATAAAATCGCTACCTAAAAATTGGTTAAAAATTCAATACCCAGAATTAAAAGCGTCTGTAGATATTACTTACAGACCCGTTAAAGATAATCTTAAAGAATTGTTGCTTGAAGCAGAAAAATTAGTTTTTGAACATACGGTTAAAGCTGATAATATTTCTAATACAGAAGATTATATTAATAAAGAAAAAAAAGTATACGGGAAAATGTATTTCATTTATGGAAACGCAGCTTCTCAGGTACAATTTCATGTTACCGATAGTGTGCAGCACTTTTTAAAAGCTTCATTATTTTTCTATTCTAAACCTAACTTCGATAGTGTTTTGCCTGCTGTGGATTATGTTAAAAAAGATATGGTAAAAATGATGGAAACTTTAGAGTGGAATAATATTGATTAAAATACCTGCTATGGAATTAGAAAATAACGAAAAACTCTTCAAGGTATTACATCAAATAATTTCAGATAAACATTACGAAGGAATTATAAGTCCTACAAATTTTGAGTTTCAAAGAACTTCAAAATCTAATAACATTAAAATTTTAGGCGTTTTAAAGGGAGATAATTTATTTGATCTCAAACACGATTATGTATTTCCTACGAATTATAGTTTTAGAATTTTTCTCGTAATTCTTTTAGTGGCAATTGTAGTTTTTGCTATTCAAAGCAATTGGTTTCCAGTAATTCTTTTTTTTGTGTTAGGTGTGGGATTATTAATGAGTTTTAAAGTAAAAGGAGAGAAACAAAAAGAACTTTTCCTAGAGCGATTTTTAGAGACCAAAAGAAGATTATTTAAAGAGGATTTTCAGTAATCAAATTCAAGCTTTTATGGTTTTTAAATTAGTATTTCATCTTTTAATAACCTTTTTACTTACTATTACAACTCAAATAGGAGGTGTAGTTTATTTATTTACAATTTTCCTAAGTATTTAACTTTTGGTAGTATTAATAAAGATGTTCAGTTTTCAGAAAAAGGAACAAAATTATTAATAAATACTATTTTAAAACAGAAACAGGTTAGTAAGCTTTTTATTGAGCCACATTTGAAAAACAGATTGGGGTTAATAAATAAAAAAATACGATTTCATGGGTGTCAAGCTGTCCGACACGACGACCATATTCATTTTCAATTATACTAATTTCGCAGAAGTAGATTTTCTACTTTGCATCCATAGGTAAAATTGTAACCCAAATAAAATTGCTCCAGCTAATAAATGCACAGCTTGTGTTCCAATAGGGAATTCTGCATAATACATTAAAATTCCAGTTATAGTTTCTAAGAATATTAAAAATACAATCCAGTTTACCAGTTTGTAACCTAAGTCTTTAATCTGATTCAAATAAAACATTCCAAAATTAACTAGCACAATTGCAATTGTAAAAGACCTGTGGAAGTAAAATTTAAAACTAGGATTTAGTAAACTATATTGCTTGTTATCAAAACCAAATTGTTTTACTTGCTCATCAATAAATTGTCTTACTTGAGTTCCCATAGCAATTTGGATTACTGAGAAAATTACAGAAAAGATTAAAAGTTTATTGAAAAGCGCATTGTATTTAAAGGTATTCTTTCTTTCAGAAACAGTAAAATGCAAGTACAATAAAATTCCTACAATTAAAAGTCCAACTACCATATGAATGGTGATTATAGTTGGTTTTAAGTTCGAATCAACAACAGTTTTACCGAGCCAAGCTTCAAATCCCATTAAAAATAAGGAGAAGAAAGATAAAAGAGTAATCGATTTTTTTTCTTTCCAGTATTTAATTGAACCTAAAATTAGAAAGATAAAAACGAAACCAGAAAGTACAGAAGCTAATCTGTTAATGTATTCCGTCCAAGTATGATATTTGTTAAACTTAGCGTAATCGTGTTTTGTGTATTTTTCCCAGTTGCTAGCAGTGAATTCTTTTGAAGTTTTAATATCGTTTTGAGCTACAAAAAGTGTTTCATCTTTAACGATAATCATTCCTTTTTGAAACTCCTTATTCGGTTGCCAAGTGATTTGTTCTTCAGAAGTTGGAGGGATTAAATAACCAAAACATTTTGGCCAATCTGGACATCCCATTCCAGATCCGGTCATTCTTACTACAGCGCCTGCTAAGAAAATAAGATAAACAGAAATTAAAGTGATTTTAGTAATCTTAGGAAATTTTGACTTAAAGTAGTGAAGTATGTTGTTAATCTTTGCTAACATAGATCCTCGAAAAAAAATTTCAACAAAGATACGGTAAAACCAAGGAAAAAGTATTTTTCTCTTTATAAGATGTTATTTTAAAATGAATTTAAATTATTCTTTTTTTAATTTTATAAAATGGAAATGGAACCACCTTTTAGAAAAATTATTCATGTGGATATGGACGCATTTTATGCATCTGTAGAGCAATTGGATAATCCAGATCTCAGAGGTAAAGCTGTTGCTGTTGGCGGAAGTGAAGTTAGAGGTGTGGTTTCTGCTGCAAGTTATGAAGCTAGAAAATTTGGTGTTCGATCTGCAATGAGTGGTGTTTTGGCAAAAAAGAAATGTCCGCATTTAATATTTGTTAAGCCTAGATATGAAAGATATAAGGAGATTTCAGCAAAAATTAGACAAATATTTTATGATTATACTGATCTGGTTGAACCTTTGTCTTTAGATGAGGCGTATTTAGATGTTACAGAGAATAAAAAAGGCAATCCGTCTGCTAGTTTAGTTGCAAAAGAGATTCGTAATAGAATTTGGGAAGAACTAGAATTAAGAGCTTCAGCAGGAATTTCTATAAATAAGTTTATTGCCAAAGTTGCTTCTGATATTAACAAGCCAAACGGGCAAAAAACAATAAACCCTGAAGATGTGATTCCTTTTTTAGAAGAGCTTCCTGTTGGGAAATTTTATGGTGTTGGAAAAGTTACAGCTGCCAAAATGCATAATAATGGAATTTTTAAAGGAATAGATTTAAAAAAAAGAACATTAGAAGAGTTAACAAAGCTCTTTGGGAAGTCTGGTGTGCATTATTATAATATCGTTAGAGGAATTCATAATAGCGTAGTTAAACCGAATAGAATTAGAAAATCGATAGCAGCAGAAAGAACATTTAATGAGAATTTATCTTCTGAAATTTTTATGCTTGAAAAATTAGAACACATAGCGGAAGAATTAGAAAGAAGAATGCACAAATCTGAGACAAAAGGAAAAACAGTAACACTAAAAATTAAATACAGTGATTTTACACAGCAAACTCGAAGTAAAACTATATCATATTTTATCCATAAGAAAAGAGAGTTTTTTCCGATAGTTAAAGATTTGCTCTTACAGGAAGAATTAAAAAACTCAGTACGTTTATTAGGGATTTCTTTCAGTAATTTAAACATAGAAAAAAAAGATCCTGTTTGGGTTCAATTACAGTTTGAGTTTTAAACTACTGGAAATTGAATAGAAACTTTTGTTCCTACAGGTTCGCCAAAGTCATCTGTCAAATCGTGATAGGTAAGTGTAAATTCTTCTTCGTAATCTTCAGCAAAAGTTTTTAATCTTTCTATAGTTAGATCGATACCTACTGATTTTCTTTTTAAAGATTTAGATCTTTTAATTTCTCCAGCAGCCTCTCTACCAATTCCATTATCAATAATATTTACAGAAACCATATCTTCTGAAACCTTATTGGCAGTTAGTGTAATTTTTTTATCACCTTCTTTAGAGGATAAACCATGCCAAATTGCATTTTCTAAAAAAGGTTGTAAAACTAAAGGAGGTACTTTAATAGTATCTGTATTTAAATCAGGATTGATATCTAAGGTATAGTCTATTTCATTAGAAAAGCGAATGTTTTCAATAGTCATGTATAAATCCATTGTAGAGAGTTCTTCTTTTAAGCTAACTTCTTTTACTTTAGATACTTCAAGAATATTTCGAATTAATTTTGAGAATTTATTTAAGTAATAAACTGCTTGCTTTTGATCGTTATTAATAACGTAAAGCTTAATAGAGTTTAAAGCATTAAAAATAAAATGAGGATTCATTTGTGTTTGTAACGCTTGTTGTTCTAACAGTAATATTTTTCTATCGTTATTAAGTAGTTTTTGACGGTAAACAGAATATAAAGCAATACTAGATAAGGCGATTGTAACTAGTGTGATTATTAGAATATTTCTATCTTGTTCAGTTCTTAAATCTTGAATCTGAAACTGCTTTTCCATATTGTCTCTTTCATTAATCTTAGCTAAAACATTTTGTTTAGAAATAAGATTGTTAACGTAAGAGAATGTTTTCTCCTTAAGTGTTTTTTTCTCTAGTTCTACTGCTTCTTTATAAAAACTAAATGCTTTTTTTTCGTCTTTTTTCTTTTCGTAAAGTTCTGAAAGTGCAAATAAACTTCTTGTGTGGCTTCTACTAAAGTTATTTGGAGTAGCAAGCTCTATAGACTCTGTAAGATATTTCTCTGCTTCTTTAAGATTATTATTTTTAAGATTAGCTATTCCAAGATTTGTTAATGTTCTAGCTAGATAGAACTTGTTGTTTTTTTCTACAGCTAAAGGGTAAATCTTTTGTATTAATTCTAATGCTTTTTCAAATTCTAGTTTTTTTAAATATGTAGAAGTTAAGCTGTTATAACATATGATTTGACCTCTTTCTGAGTTTAATTCCTTGTTTATTTTTAAGGATTTATTGTAGTTTTCGATTGCATCGTCGTAAAAACCTAAGTTTTCTTGACTAAATCCCATGTTTTGATAATTAATAGCTAAACCTAATTTGTTATTTAGCTCTTTCGAAATGGTGATCGAATTTTCAAACTGTTCAAGAGCTAGGTCGTATTGTTTTAATAACAAATAGATGTTACCAATATTGTTAACAGAAATACTCTTATTTCTCATGTTAACTAAGCTTTCATTCTTAGCTCTTTTGATTAAAGTTAAAGCATCTTGATGACAGTTTAAAGCGTTTTTTACATCATCTAACCTTCTGTAGCAAGAACCAAGTAGGTTTAATGTGTAGGCTTTTATGTCATTGTTTTTAATGGTGTTGACTAGCTTTAAAGCTTTAATGTGATATTCTACAGCTTTTTCGTAGTCAGATTTTTGTCTAAATATTTTACCAATATTATTATAAGCATAAATCTGACCGATTTTGTATTTATTTTTTAAACTATTTTCATAAAGTTTATAAAATTCATCTTCTGGTATTGAATTTAACTTATGATGAACGCTAACTATAGAATCTAATAAAAAGTAGTTTTTGTGCTTTTTGTTAACTAAATTTTCTAGAATTGAATTAATGTCAGTATCGTTAGTGTTTTGAGAGAACACTAAAAAGTTGAAAAAAAATAAAGAAAGAATTACTGACTTATTTTTCATTTTAAAACTTGTCTAAGAATTCAGTTTTTCTTTGTCTAGATACAGGTATTTTATGATTTTTTTCTAGAATAACATAACCGTCGGTTTTATAGTATTCTCTTACTTTACTAAGATTAATAATATAAGAATTGTGTATTCTAAAAAATAAGGATTCAGGAAGTAAAGAGTTAACTTCTTTTAATTTTTTGGTAACTACTATTTTTTTACCCTCAGTGGTGTAAATTGAACTGTAATTTCCGTCAGACTCAATACAAAGTATTTCAGAAGGCTCTAAAAATATTAAACGACCATCAGCATTTATGACTACTTTTTTCTCTTCTAACTTCTGATTAAAGTTATAAAGAATTTGTTCTAGTTTTTCATTAGTGTCGCTAACCGATATTCTTTTAGTGAATTTGGTGATTTTCTTTAAACTTTGTTCTAAATCGTCGGTATCTACAGGTTTTAAAAGATAATCAATGGCCTCTTTTTTAAGAGCTTTAATAGCGTATTCGTTGTAAGCAGTGGTAATAACAATAGCAAAATCCTTTTTTGGAAGTTTTTCAATAAATTGAAAACCATCCATAGTAGGCATTTCGATATCTAAAAAAAGACAATCGATATTATGATTAGCGATAAAATCTAGTGCTTTACCAGGATTTGTGAATGTATCTAATATTTCAACTTCGTCATTAAAGTTGGATAATTCCCAAGATAAGCTTTTTATAGCCTTGTCCTCATCGTCGACAATGATTGCTTTTAACATGCTAAAAAAGTTTTTTTTGCAATTTATACAAAAAAAACGACCATTCATACAAAAAACTCATTTTTTTAACAAATCTAGTAGTTTGATGGGGAATAATGGGGGGTGTAAATAAAAAGCTCGCAAATTATTGCGAGCTTTTTTGAGAATTATTTATTTGGAAAATTTGGTTTTCTTTTCTCTAAGAAGGCTGTAGTTCCTTCTTTAAAATCTTCAGTTCCAAAACAAGCACCGAAAGCACTAATTTCAGATTTATATCCGTTTTCTCCATCTTTAAATCCAGAGTTTACGGCTTCTATAGCTTTTCCAATTGCAACAGATGAATTTTTAATAATTTTTCCGGCAATTTTCTCTGCTAAAGGTTTTAATTCTTCTTGAGTTACCACATAATTTACTAATCCGTAAGACTTAGCTTCCTCAGCAGACATCATTCCGGCAGTCATAATTAA
This sequence comes from uncultured Tenacibaculum sp., assembly GCF_947502995.1. Taxonomy (GTDB): domain Bacteria; phylum Bacteroidota; class Bacteroidia; order Flavobacteriales; family Flavobacteriaceae; genus Polaribacter. The sequence continues at coordinate 40,764 of NZ_CANNBW010000001.1, forward strand.
CTCCATAGCTTTACCTTTTCCTATAAGTTGAGGTAAACGTTGTGTTCCTCCATATCCAGGAATTACTCCTAATGAAGTTTCAGGTAAACCAACTCTAGCATTATCAGAAGCTATTCTAAAGTGACACGACATAGCTAATTCTAATCCACCACCTAAAGCAAAGCCATTAACTAAAGCGATTACAGGAGTTGATAAATTCTCAACAAAATCGAAAAGTAATTCTTGACCTTTTGCAGCCAATTTTCCGCCTTCTTCTTCAGAAAAATGTGCAAATTCAGAAATATCGGCACCAGCAACAAATGCTTTGTCTCCACTACCGGTTAATAAAATAACTTTAGTATTTACATCATTATTTAAATCTTTAAAAGCTTCATGCAATTCTTCAATAGTAGCTTTGTTTAATGCATTCAGTTTTTTAGGTCTATTAATTGTAATAGTTGCTATTTCATTAGTTTTTTCAACCAATATGTTCTCAAAGTTCATAAATTAAGTTTTTGGTAAAGTTACAGTAAAAACAGTTCCTATGCCTAGAGTAGATGAAAAAGTTATTTCACCATTATAGGCTTCAATAATGTTTTTTATCATAGGTAAACCTAATCCCATTCCACTGGTTTTGGTTGTGAATTTAGGTTCGAAAATTAATTTTTTATTTTCTTCTGAAATTCCTTTTCCGTTATCAGAAACAGTAATAATTACATTATTTTCTTTAGAAACTACTTTTACTTCAATTACAGGGTTCGTTTCGCCATCTTTCATTGCCTGTGTAGCATTTTTCACAAGATTAGTAATGATTCTAATCAGCTGCGTTTTATCTAAATGTGCATGAAGTTCTTTTTCTTCAGGATAATAATGAATATAATCTTCATTAAAGATATCTAAAGCATGTTTTACAACATCTACAACATCTAAGTTCTCTTTTCGTTGTGTTGGCATTTTAGCAAAGTCAGAAAATGCCGAAGCAATAGAACTCATTACGTCTATTTGTTGAATAATGGTTTCGCTATATTCTGCAATTTTTTCTCTAATTTTCGGATCAGTAGGGTCAAACTTTCTTAAGAAACTTTGTACTGTTAATCGCATTGGAGTTAATGGGTTCTTAATTTCATGAGCTACTTGTTTAGCCATTTCTCTCCAAGCTTGTTCACGTTCACTTTGTGCTAATTTAACAGCACTATCTTCAAGTTGATCGATCATGTTGTTATATGAATCTACTAAAGAGTTGATTTCTGAACTAGCAGCGTTTAATGTGATTTTTTCATTCTGCTTATTTAAGCGTGTTTCTTTTAGTTTGTTAGATATTGTTTGAATTGAACGTGTAATGTATGTTGAAAGAAAATAAGCTAGAGCAATACCAGCAATTAACATTAAAATGTAAACGACTAAAAGTCTACTCATAAATTCACGAAGTTCTTTTTTTTGTTCTTCGTTATCCTGAGCAATCGTTAATTCTAGAATTCCAATACGTTTAAAACGAGTGTCGTTAATGTAGGTGTATGACGATTGGTATGTAACGTCATTTACAGTTCTGTCTCTTGAAATTCTATAGTTTGAGTTATTTGCCAGTTCAGTTACTATATTTTTTTCTAAAGGTTTTTCGTCAATTTCTTCAAAGTTATACGGTATCGAAGATTTTAAGAGTTTGCCATTCATGTCGTACATGCTAATGGTTAGGTTATGAACACTAGCAATTTCATAAATTCTATCTTGGAAGATTTTAGATAGATTTTCTGGTGTAACAGCAAAAGTGGTTTTTCGTCTAAGCTCTATTTCGATATTGTTCCGAGTAGCTTTTTCTTTTCTCTCTAAACGATGAATGTTATATTCTTCAGTTTGTTCGCCATATTGATAATAAGTAACAACAGCAATAAGAATAGAAGCCAATAATACTAAGAGTATCATTGAAATGAAAATTCTAATTCGTAGCGATATATTGTTTAAACTAAGCAATTTTTATTGTATTCTTTTAGATTTCATAATTAATGTATCGTCGTTTTCACCGTCATTATCCCAATCGTAAGTTACAGTTCCTTTAAATTGATTGCCCTTCTGTTCAATTATATACCATACTTGAACTTGTTTTCCTAAGTATTGGTAATCTATATATAAACTGTCACTTCCTCTAGTTTTCCAGTTTCCGTTAGTTTCACCTACTTTAGAACTGTCTGGTTGTTTAAACCAAGCATTAAAAGTTCCGTCGTTTGCATATTTAGACTGTGCTCTTCCAGAGTTTGGTTTACTGAAATCATCTTCAAATACATGAGAACTATCTGTTTTTTGATAGGTCTTGTATTCGATTTTTATGTATTGAGTTTCCCATTTTCCAATCATAAAATCGTTTAAAGATTGTTTTGGAATTACTGTTGGAGTTTCTATTTGCTTTAATGGTGAAATTTCTTTTTTTTCGCTTTTACAAGCAGCAAAAATCAGTCCAAAACTAATAATTAAGGTAGAAAATGTAGATTTCATGTTAGGTTTCAATTTTTTGTTCTTTGGTATGTAGTAAACGCGTAAGTTTTATAGATAAATCTAATAATATAATTTTAGCGTTTCCATTTCTTTCAATATGATATTGTGCATCGTTCACTTCTTTTTCTATGGTTAAAATATTACCACTGTGTACAAAAGGAGCGAATTTTTCTAGTTTGAAATTTGCAGTTTGTGGAATTAAATATACAAGATCAGGAGCACCATAATTTAATAACATAGCTTGTCTGAAAAAATGCAAACAGTACTGTAAAAATTGTTTTTGCGTTTCTCTTCCAGATTTGGAAATAATTTCACTCCATTGAATTAAATCTTGAATTACAGAGGCGTTTCCTTTGGCTTTAAAAGCACTGCGAATCCATGTAATAAACCATTCTTCAAAAATTAAATCGTTAGAATCGTTATGATATAAATGTAAAGCTTTGTTTAAGTTTCCTTCAGATTGTTGAGCTATTCTGTTAGCATCTTGTTGATTGATATCGTGTTTTTGAGTTAAAAATGAAACGATATCATTTTCAGATAAACTAGGAAAATGTAAAGCTTGACAACGTGATTTTATTGTATTAATAATTTTTCCTTCATCTTCTGTTACTAAAAGAAATATGGTTTTAGATGGCGGTTCTTCAATTAATTTTAAAAGTTTGTTAGATGCAGCGATATTCATTTTTTCTGCCATCCATATAATCATTACTTTAAATCCACCTTCGTAAGATTTTAAGGATAGTTTTTTAACAATATCTTCAGCTTCATCTACACCAATTTGTCCCTGTTTATTTTCTACACCAATATGTCTTAACCAATCGAATAAACTACCGTAAGGAGTTTCATTAACAAAGGTTCTCCATTCTTCTAAAAATAAATCACTAGTTGGGTGTTTTTTTACCTTATCATTAGTTGTAACAGGAAAAGTAAAATGTAAATCTGGATGTTGTAATTTGTTACATTTTATATTACAAGCTTCAGCATCGTTAGAAAAATTACACAGTAAAAATTGTGCATAAGCAATAGCCATTGGTAATGTTCCAGATCCTTCTTTCCCAACAAATAGTTGAGCATGAGGAATTCTTCCGTTCTCTGTTGCGGTAACTAAGTGTTTTTTAATGTGTTCTAAACCAACAATCTCTTCAAAAGTCATAAGACAAATATACCATTTCTTAAAAGAGAAGAAAACAACTTCTTTAGAACGATTCTAATTTAGTATATTTGCATTTATTCTACAATTCTTGTAACAACAAGAATATTCGTATTAAACACATCATTTTTGAGTACAATAGCATCATTAAAAGTAGGACAAGTAGGAGTAATTTCTGAAGAAAATGAACACTCTATTCCTTTAAAATTATTAGAAATGGGTTGTTTGCCTGGAAGTACAGTTGAACTCGTTCAAATTGCGCCTTTACACGATCCTATTTATATTAATGTAAACGGAAGTCATATGGCAATAAGAAAAGAGATTGCATCAAAAATAAAAGTTACCAATTTAGAATCGTAAATGGGGAAAAATAATATTCAAGTTTCGTTAATTGGTAATCCAAATACGGGAAAAACATCTTTATTCAATAAGCTTACAGGATTAAATCAGAAAGTAGGAAACTACCCAGGAATTACTGTAGATAAAAAACAAGGAGTTTGTAATTTGTCTTCTAAAAATAAAGCGATAATTACAGATTTACCAGGGACATATAGTATTAATCCAACATCATTAGATGAAAGTGTTGTATTAAAAGTGCTAGAAAATCCAATAGGAAAAAATTATCCTGATGTTATTGTTGTTGTTTCCGATGTAGAAAACTTAAAACGTAATTTATTACTCTTTACCCAAGTTCAAGATATTGGTATTCCTACAGTTTTGGCTATTAATATGGCTGATGAAATGGATAAAAAAGGTATTAGTATCGACGTTCCAGGATTGGAAAAAGCTTTAGAAACAAAAATTGTTCTTATTTCAGCTAAGAAAAATACAGGTATTCAGGAGTTAAAAAGTGTTTTAGAAAATTATGAAGTTTTAAAATCAGTTACTAATTTTTCTGAAGTAGCTAAGAGAATAGATGTGTCATTTTTTGATGCGTTACAAAATGTAAATCCAGAAAAATCATTATATCATTTATGGTTGAGTGCTACACAACAATCTTTTAGAAATGTAAATAAAGAAGATCTTTCTGATTTTTTAGATGATGTTTCTAAATTGAAAAAATATCAGCATAAAGAAACGATATACAGGTATCAAAAAATTAATAAAGCTTTAAAAGAGTATTATGTTTTAGATAGAAATAAAGCGAAAGATATAAGAGCAAAGTTAGATAAAGTTTTTACTCATAAGATTTTTGGTTATGCGATCTTTTTCGGAATTCTATTTTTAATTTTTCAATCTATTTTTAGTTGGGCATCGATACCAATGGATTTTATTGATGAAACCTTTGGAAGTCTTTCTGAGAAAGTAAAAGAGCATATGTCTGATGGAATTCTTTCAGATTTAATAACAGATGGAATAATTCCAGGTATTGGAGGTGTTTTAATTTTTATTCCACAAATAGCCATTTTGTTTTTCTTGATAGCAGTTTTAGAAGAAACAGGTTACATGAGTAGAGTGGTGTTTTTAATGGATAAAATTATGAGGCGTTTTGGACTTAGTGGAAAAAGCGTAATTCCATTAATTTCAGGAACTGCATGTGCAATTCCTGCTGTTATGGCAACACGAACAATATCTGGATGGAAAGAACGATTAATAACAATTTTAGTTACGCCATTTACAACTTGCTCTGCTCGTTTACCAGTGTATGCAATTTTAATAGCGATTATTATACCAGAAAATAAAGTTTTAGGTTTCTTTAATTTACAAGGATTAACACTTTTGGCCTTATACCTTTTAGGTTTTGCAACAGCCTTGTTAGCAGCTTTTATTTTGCACAAAACACTAAATGTTAAGAGTAAATCATTCTTTGTGATTGAGATGCCAGATTATAAAGTTCCATCGTTAAAAAATGTTTTTATTACTGTTGTAGAAAAAACAAAAAGCTTTGTAATTGAGGCAGGAAAAATAATTTTACCAATTTCAATAGTGTTATGGTTTTTAGCAACTCACGGACCTTCATCATTTCACAAAGTAGAAGAAGAAGTGAAGAAAGAAGTAAGTTTAAGTAACTTATCAGAAGAAGAAATTGCACAAAAAATAGCTTCAAAAAAACTAGAGAAATCTTACATTGGTATTGCAGGAAAAACAATAGAACCTGTAGTAAAACCTTTAGGTTACGATTGGAAAATAGGAATTGGTTTAATTACTTCTTTTGCAGCGCGAGAAGTTTTTGTAGGAACTTTAGCCACAATTTATAGTATAGAAGGAGTTGAAGATGAAGGAACGATAAAAGAACGTATGGAGGCAGAAGTAAATCCAGATACAGGCAAAAAGCGTTTTAATTTTGCAACAGGTATGTCGTTACTTATCTTCTATGCATTTGCAATGCAGTGTATGGCTACTTTAGCTATTGTAAAACGAGAAACTAAAAGTTGGAAATGGCCTTTAGTACAACTTTTTGGTATGGGAATTTTGGCGTACGTTTCTGCATTAATAACATTTCAAATTTTAAGATGATTCAAGAAATTATCACATATAGTATTATTGCATTAGCTATTCTTTTTTTAGGAAGAAAATTTATTTTTAAATCTAAAAATAATGGTTGCGATCCTGGTTGCGGATGCAGTTAAATGACTTTCTCTTTTATTTTAAGATTTACAAATGAAAAACTTATTGAATTATTAAGGTGTTTTAAAGGTTGAGAATCAAAAACAACTTATAATTTTCAAGCAGATCATACAGTTTTAGCAATAGATGATATTGGATTTTTTAATTAACAAGATTTAGTCACTCGACAGAGTCGAACGCTAGCATCAACTGGTATTTCTATAAAGTCAGGAAATAAAAAGATAATAGAAGCAACAGAAAAAAAATAAGATAATAATATCATTACAAGAGTTAGGGGCAATTATAAGATTTGTATTTGTTTATAGATTTAATGCAAAAAAAATGAATGAAGCTCATAATAAAAACAAAGAGAAAGAAGATAAGAATAATATTGCTATAGCTCTAATAGCAATGATGGTTTTGGTAATCATTGGGTTTGTTTTTTATTTTCTCAGTTAGTTTCTTAGCTCCCGCCCGAAACCTTTCGGGTGCCAAACAAGGTAAGCAAGAACAGTAATTAAATATACTAACCACAACATTTTTTATAAGTGTTGTAGTTTTTTGCTGGTAGTAAGCAATTGAAGTCCTTTTAACACAAAACCAAATTGAATTTTGAGAGAATAAACTATTTTTGACATCTATTCGTTGTACAACATATGATCAAAAAGCTATTTATTTTTTTTCTGTTAATTGCCACTGCTGGATTTAGTCAGAGAAATCTTAAAGAATTTCGATCAAAAAAAATCAATGTTAAAACCGATACCATACAAATAGATTCGGTAAGTATCAATCCAACTTTTTTTAAGTTGCTTAATAGCAAAGGAGATTCCATTCCTAAGCATAAATATCAAGTAGATTTTCCGAAAGCAAAACTGATTATCAATGCAAAAGAATATCGAAAAATCACTATAGAATATTTACGATTTCCAGATTTTTTGACCAAAGTATACGCGCCTCTAGATGAAAAACTCATAGTTCCGAATACTAATAGAACAGATAAATTATACAGTTTAACAACGAATAAAAAGAAGCAAGATTTTAAGCTTTTTGATGGATTAAAAACTCAGGGTTTTATTTCACGAGGAATCACAACAGGAAACAATCAAAATGCTGTTACAAACGCTTCCTTAGATTTAACATTAGAAGGAAAACTATCCAAAGAAGTTGGTATTCGTGCTAATATTTTTGATACCAATTTACCACCCCGCTAGCGCTCGAATCTTTTCGGGTGCCAAGCAAGAGTGATCAATAACATTAATTAAATATATAAAACCATAACAGTGAATGTTATGGTTTTTGTTTAGTTCAATTTTTATATTTTAGTAAAGCTATGAGTAGAAAATATAAATTCCATAACAGATCAGGTATTTATTTTGTGTCTTTTGCTACAGTATATTGGATAGATGTATTTACAAGACAAATTTATTTCGATATATTAGTAGATAGTATAAAGTATTGTAGAGAACACAAAGGTTTGGAGTTGTATTGCTATTGTTTTATGCCAAATCATGTGCATTTTATATTCAGATCTACAAACGAACAACCTATGGAATTATTAAGAGATTTTAAGCGATATACATCAAGAAGAATAATTGAAACAATTCAAGATAATTCACAAGAAAGTAGAAAAGAGTGGTTGTTATGGATGTTTAAAAGAGCAGGAAAGAAACAAGGAAATGTAAATAAATATCAATTTTGGCAACATCATAATAAACCTATAGAATTGTGGAGTACAAAAGTTATTCAGCAAAAAATAGATTATATTCATAATAATCCAGTAGAAAGTGGTTTGGTAGTACATCCAGAAGATTGGAAATATTCTAGTGCTAGGAATTTTCAAGCAGATCATACGGTTTTAGCAATAGACAATATTGGATTTTTTAATTAGTAAAGTTTAGTCACTCGACAGAGTCGAGCGCTAGCATAGGGGTGATTCTAATAAGATACATGTATTTAAAGGTAATATTAAGTATGAATCGTCTTATAATAAAATTGAATTAGAGAAATTTCATTACCCTAATAGAATAATATCGTGTTTGTTTTATAAGGCTAAAAATAATTTGAACGAATTGATAGGATTAAAAGATGATAGTTTTTTTGATTTTAGAGTATATATAACAATAGTTGAAAAAGGGAAGATATCTACTTATAAAGCTAAAAATATATGTTTTACGCCTGAGCCTGATTTGATTAATAGAAATTCAAATTAGAACTTAGTCCCCGCTAGCAAAAGCAGAATTAGAAAGAGATAAAAAATGGATAAATCATGGGTAAAAGTAAAAGGATCATGTTAATAGTTCTGGTTTTTACAGGATTTTTAATGTACGGTCAAAAGAATTTTTTTTCAAAAAATTCTGATGTTAATTTCAAAATATATTTAGGAAGTCAACTATCAAAGGAAGGAATATCAGTTCCAATGTATCGTATTGAGCTTTTAGATGTCCATGATAGTATAAAAAGTATAAACGATCTAAATATACCTAAGGTTTTAAAGCTCTTGGATAACAATAATTATGATTGGTATATAAATATACTTTTATATCATTTAACAGGTAAAAGCGCCATGATTTATTCTGCACTTGAAATCAGGACTAAAGAAGTTTGGCTTGAAGAATTATATGAAGCCGATATTAAATACTGGAAAAAAACTTTGAATGCTATTTTAGAAAAGTAACCCCGCTCGCGCTCGAATCCTTTCGGGTGCCAAGCAAGAGTAATCAAGAACAATAATTAAATATACTAACCACAACATTTTTATAAGTGTTGTGATTTTTCTTTTACTAGTAGTAAGTAATCGAAGTCCTTTTAACACAAAACCAAATTGAATTTTGAGAGAATAAACTATTTTTGACATCTATTCGTTGTACAACATATGATCAAAAAGCTATTTATTTTTTTTCTGTTAATTGCTACTGCTGGATTTAGTCAGAGAAATCTTAAAGAATTTCGATCAAAAAAAGTCAATGTTAAAACCGATACCATACAAATAGATTCGGTAAGTATCAACCCAACTTTTTTTAAGTTGCTCAATAGCAAAGGAGATTCCATTCCTAAGCGTAAATATCAAGTAGATTTTCCGAAAGCAAAACTGATTATCAATGCAAAAGAATATCGAAAAATCACTATAGAATATTTACGATTTCCAGATTTTTTGACCAAAGTATACGCGCCTCTAGATGAAAAACTTATAGTTCCGAATACTAACAGAACAGATAAATTATACAGTTTAACAACGAATAAAAAGAAGCAAGATTTTAAGCTTTTCGACGGATTAAAAACCCAGGGTTTCATTTCACGAGGAATCACAACAGGAAACAATCAAAATGCTGTTACAAACGCTTCCTTAGATTTAACATTAGAAGGAAAACTATCCAAAGAAGTTGGTATTCGAGCCAATATTTTTGACACCAATTTACCACTTCAACAAAATGGATATTCGCAAAGTTTAACCGATTTCGATCGTATTTTTATTGAGTTATTTAGTAAAAACTGGAAAGTAAAAGGAGGAGATGTTTCGTTAAATAATAAAGACAGTTATTTCCTGAATTTCGATAAACAAGTTTCAGGAATACAAGTGGATGCAAATTTAAGTGAACATTTTAATGTTGGAGCTTCTGGAGCCATTGTTCGTGGTCGGTTTTCTGCATTTAATTTTGTTGGAGTAGAAGGAAATCAAGGCCCGTATAAAATCTTTGGTCCAAATAACGAAGCGAATATTGTAATTGTAGCTGGAAGTGATGCTGTTTTTATTAACGGAGTTCAGTTAGAACGTGGAGAAAATAAAGATTACATTATCGATTATAATTTGGCTGAGATTCGTTTTAATACGACATATCCAATTACCAATGATATGAGAATTCGAGTAGAATTTCAATTTTCAGATCAAAATTATACACGTTTTATTACCTACGAAAAAGCGCAATATAAAAACGATAAATTTTCAATTTCTGGATTCTTCTACAACGAAAACGATGCTAAGAATCAGCCGATTCAACAGAGTTTAACAAATGATCAAAAGCAGATTTTAGCAAATGCTGGAAACGATATAACTCAAATGGTTGCAGAGAGTGCTTTTGAAGATGAGTTTTCAGAAAATAGGATTCAATATCGTAAAGTAATTGTTGGCGGAATCGAAACCTTTGAATTTTCAACAGATGAAACAGCCGATTTATTTACAGTAACTTTTTCTAATGTGGGTGTAAATCGAGGAAGTTATGTTATAGACAGCGCAATTGCTACTGGAACAATTTACAGGTATGTTGGTGCAAATTTAGGAAACTTCGATCCGGTTGTTCGTTTGGTCGCGCCAACAAGTTTACAAGTTGCAGTTGTAAATTCTGAATATAATCCTACAGAGAAAACAAAGATTCAAGCAGAATTGGCATATAGTGATAACGATCAGAATTTATTTTCTTCGATAGATGATGAAAAAAATCAGCAAGTCGCTTCAAAATTAAAATGGGATCAATTAATTTTTGATACTACATGGAAGTTAAAAAGTACAATCGATTATGAGTTCGTACAAGAAAATTTTAGAACCGTACAACGTTTTAGAAGTGTTGAGTTTAATAGAGATTGGAATGTGCGACAACAATTAGGAAATCAAAATCAATTATCAACACGATTGTGGTTAGAAAAAGACGAAAATAACTTTCTTTCGTATCGTTTTAATCACTTGAATTTTTCTGAAAGTTTTAATGGAAACAAACATGAGATTCAATCTAAAATCAACAGGGAAAAGCTATCGTTTCAAATAAAAAGTAGTTTGTTATCTAATACTTCAAATACAGAAAAAGATAATTTTTTTCGATTGTATGCCAAAGGAATTTACAGTTTAGGAAAATCGTGGTTGGGTGGTTTTATTGGAGCAGAAACGAATGAAATTCAAAATAGAAATACGAACGATTTTAATATATTAAGTCACCAATTTCAAGAATATGAAGGTTTTTACGGAATTGGAGATTCTACAAAAGTATTTGCTAAAATCGGATTGAATTACAGAGTAAACGATAGTATAAAAAGCAATCGTTTTACTCAAATCAATAACCGAAACACCTTGTATTTAGACAGTAGATTAATTCAGGATGAAAACACAAATTTATCGTTGTATGCAAACTATCGATTTACAGATAATAAGTTCGAACCTAACGCGCAATCTCTAAATTCAAGAGTAATATATAATCAGCAGTTTTTTAAGCGTTTTCTGAATCTAGGAACCGTGTATGAAACGTCGTCTGGAAATGTTGCTCAACAAGATTTTGTATATGTAAAAACAGAACCTGGTCAAGGTTTTTATACTTGGAACGATTACAATAATGATGGAATTCAACAGTTTGAAGAGTTTGAAATAGCCGAGTTTCAAGATCAAGCAGAATATTTACGTGTGCCTTTACCTAATATTCGATTTTTACCAACCCAAAAAGCAGCTTTAAAACAGTCGATTACGCTAAATCCTACACAATGGAAAACACAAAAAGGATGGAAAAAATGGATGAGTCATTTTTATAATCAAACGTTTTTAACTATTAATAACGAGAGAAAAAGAGAAGACGATGGTTTTAATTTTAATCCGTTTAATTTGGCGGAAGAAGGTTTGTTGAGTTTGCAGTTTAATATTAGAAATTCATTTTATTACAATAGAAATTTGCAGCGATATAGTTGGATTTATACTTACGGAACATCTAGAAATAAGCAGCAGTTTTCCATAGGAAATCAAGAGAATAACGCCTTAATACATCAATTGGAATTTCAGCATAAATTGTCTTCATTTTGGTTGTTAGAAGTTGCTTCTTCTTACGGAGAAAATAAGTTGGATGCCGAAAATTTTGCCAATAGAAATTATAGTTTAATCAATAAAGAATTAAATCCGAAACTGAGTTATCTGTTCAATAGAGATCATCGCTTTTCAGTATTTTATCATTTAAAAGATAAAAAAAATACAGTTGCAGGTTTAGAAACTTTAAATCAGCATAAGGTAGGTGTAAATTATTTTTACTTAACCAAAAAGAAGAATCAGATTTCAGCAGATTTTTCTATGTTTTTAAACAATTTTGAAGGAAGTGCAAATTCACCTGTCGGATATCAAATGTTAGAAGGTTTACAAGAAGGTAGAAACTTTACTTGGAATGCTTTATTCAATCAAAAAATAAATTCATTTTTAAACTTAAGTTTGAATTACTTCGGAAGAAAAAGTGAAAATGCTAAAGCTATTCATTCAGGAACGGTTCAGTTAAAAGCAATTTTTTAATACTATTTTTCAAAAAAATATGAGTCAAACTTTAAGTTTTGTACAGTTTTTGATTGTATCTTGAAACATATAAATAATGACGTATATCATGAAAAAACTAGTGGTAATTTTAACGATTTTAGGAGCTAATTTTTTACAAGCACAACAAGAAGTAAGTATCGATTTAGCCGATGCTTTAGTGATAAAAACATTAGAAGTTACTTACGAACATTATATTGGAGAACAGTCTTCTATTGGTGCATCTGCACTTTTTAATTTTGAAGGAGAAAATTCAGATTTTAGATATAATGAAGATAATATGATTACTCCATTTTTTCGTCATTATTTTACTACAGCAAGAAACTGGAATCATTTCGGAGAAATATTCATGGGAATCAATTCAGGGAAAAATGATAGTGGAATTTCTTATACTGATGGTGCATTAGGTATTTCCGTAGGAACAAAATATGTATCTAACGGAGGTTTAGTAATTAGCGTTCATGGTGGTTTAGGAAGAAACTTTTTTACAGATTTATCTCCTTCGGTAGTGCCAAGAATCGGATTAAATGTAGGATACCGTTTCTAAGCTTCCTTTTTGCTTAAGAAAAAAGTTATTGTAAAAGTTAGCAACGCTGGTAACACCCAACCTAAATTATAATTAGCTAAAGGAATATAACTTTGAATGTTTGTAATAGTATCATTTTTAGCGATAGATTGTATAAAGTCTGGTGTGCTAAAAACAAGTGTTGCAATTACTACAGCTTTAAAAACATTGGCTGTAGCAACTTTTTCAGATAAAAGATTAAGCAAAATTAATACAATAGTTATCGGGTAAATAAACATTAATGCAGGAATAGCAATGTGAATAATATGATGTACATCAAACTGTCCCATAACCACACCTAAAATACACCCAACTATTGCTGTTACTGTATATGCTTTTTGAGAATTATCGAATAAGCCTTTAAAATAATCAGAAGTGCCGGTTACAATTCCAACCGCAGTTGTAAAACACGCCAATGAAACCAAAACATTTAAAAAAGTAGTTCCAATATTTCCTAGTGTTTTTGAGCTTAGTCCAGTTAAAACTTCTGTTCTAGTTACTTCTTTTTCAAAAGTTCCACCAAATAAAGCGCCATTGTATATCAATCCAGCATAAATAACTAAAAGACCTAAACCAGCAACCAATCCTGCTTTGCTAATCAGTTCTTTTTTCTCTTGAAAACTAGCTTCTTTTTTAAAGTTCATAGAAATAACTAAAACCCCACCGATAACTACGGCTCCAATGGCATCAAAAGTTTGATAACCTTCTAAAATTCCATCAACTAAAGGCGTGTTAAAAATTGTAGATCCCGTAATTGTATGGTCAGAAAAAATACCAATAAAAATTATAGAGAGTAAAATGAGAATAATTAAAGGAGTTAAAAAACGTCCAATGAGATTTAAAATCTTACTTCTATTCATCACGAAAATAAATACAAGAATAAAGTAAATGCTACTGGTTAATAATGAGCTTGTTTCAAAATAAGGAGCAATTGCCATCTCATGTGTTACAGAAGCTGTTCTTGGTGCAGGTAAAGCAATGGAAATAGCATATACAATTAAACAGTAAATTAAACTAAATGAAGGAGAAACTTTTTTCCCAAAATCATACATTGTTCCTTGTAAACGAGCATGAGCTAAGATTCCTAAAATAGGAATAAAAACAGCGGTAATAAAAAATCCTAAAGTTACCCAATACCAAGAGTCGGCAGCGTTTTTACCCAAAAATGGAGGAAGAATTAAATTTCCAGCACCGAAAAACATAGAAAATAAGGCAAATCCAACAATAAGGATTTCTTTTTTAGGATTTTTCATTGATTATTTAGTTGAATTTAATGACGAGATAAAATCGATAGTCTTTGTGTTAAAAATAGTTGGTTGTTCTACATTAACTACATGACCACATTTTTTAATGATAAATAAAGAAGAATTTACATGATGTTGCACCACTCTTTTTATAGATGGCAAAAACAAGTGATCTTCTTCTCCCATAATATATAAAGTAGGAATTTTTATGTCTTTACTTCTAAAAAAACGCAATAATGGATTAATTTCTGAAGTAAGTTTAAACCATTTTAAAAACTCTTTTTGATATAGTTTCTTCGCTTCATTAATAAATAAAAGTCTAGAGTTTTTATGGTTTTTTCTAGGCATAATAATAAAAGCGAACAACTTATAAAGTAACATGTAAGGAACAATAGATTTAAAAAGATTACCCAATTTCATCAGTAATTGTGATCTAAAGTTCAGTTTTAAAATAGCACCCCCTAAAATCATGCTTTTCACCAATTCAGGCTTTTTTTCAGCAAGATTTCTAATTAGAATAGATCCTAAAGAAATACCAATGAAATGCGATTTTTTAATTTTTACATGATTTAAAACTTCAATAATGTCTTTAGTTACAACATCAAAATTATATTCACTCTTAAAAATTTTACCTAAGGTAGGTTTACTTCTTCCGTGTCCTCTTAAGTCGAGAATAAGTACATTAAAATGTTTTTTAAATTCTCTAACTTGTTTAAACCAAATAGTGCTACTTCCGCCAGCTCCGTGAACAAAAGTAACCCATTCTTTAGAGGTTTTATGCAAATATGTATTGTGATATAACAAGTCCCGTTTTACGTTTTAATCTTGAAAGATACATATTTTTGCGCCATGGTAAATTCTATACTATATAAAAATGCTAAAGTTGCATATCATATTTATGGCGCAGGTAAGCAAAAATTGGTTTTGTTACATGGTTTTTTAGAAAATGCTAAAATGTGGGATTTTCTAACGAAAGAAATGCAACATGATTTTCAAATTATAACTGTTGACTTGCTTGGTCATGGGGCTTCAGAGTGTTTAGGTTATGTGCATACTATGGAAGAAATTGCTGAAACCATTCATCAGGTGTTAGAGAAAGAAAAGATTACTAAAGCAACTCTTATTGGTCATTCAATGGGAGGTTATGTGGCTCTAGCTTTTGCTGAAAAATATCCAGATTATGTAGAACGATTATGTTTGTTGAATTCAACATCTTTGCCAGATTCAGAAGAACGTAAACAAATACGAGACAGAGCAATTAAAATGGCTAAGACAAATTATAAAACATTAGTAGCAATGTCTGTCGGAAATCTATTTGCAAGAGAAACTCATAAAAAGCTTGTAGATAAAATAGAAGTTTGTAAACAGGAAGCTTTAAAAACTAAAGTGCAAGGTTATATTGCTTGTTCAGAAGGAATGAAGTTGAGAAAAAACAGATCAAGTGTTTTGCAAAATGGCACATTTAAAAAATTGATAATTGGAGGTGAAAAAGATCCTGTTTTAGATATAAAAGCGATAGAAATTGAAGCTAATAATACAAAAACTCCGCTACAAGTTTTATCTAACGGGCATATGAGTCATATTGAAAATGAGGAAGAACTGCTAGTTGTATTAAAAGATTTTTGTTTGTCGTAAGTGCATCAAAGAATATTCATTTATATTTGAATTGAAGCCAAACAAATGAATGATCTAGATTTAAGGGTTTTTATTGGAATCCTAGCTACTTTTGTAACATTACTATTTGCCATTTTTATTTTCACGGTTAAGTCTGAAAATAAATTAAGCAATCGCTTATTTGGTGTTTTCCTGTTGTTAAGTTCAATTGAAATGAGCGGTTTTTTCGTTCATGATTTCATACCAACATCGTTAAGCATGATTATGCTTAAAAACAACAATTATTACCTGTTAACTCCTGTTTTTTACTTTTACGTTTGTTCGGTGTGTTATTCTAATTTTAAATTAGAAAAAAAACATTTGTGGCATTTATTGCCTTTTATCATTGGTAATATAGCCATGATGCCTCGATTTTATTTTGGTGACGATCAAGTTTTAGAAGAAGTTTCTAAAGACACAATTCATACTTGGGAAGTTATTTTTATGCATTTATCCATGCATTTACAATCCATTTTTTATTATGTGATGAGTTTAGTTGTGTTGAAACGAGCAAAAAACATTTTTTACGAAAATCATTCAGGAAATAGAATTCAAGCTTATAAATGGTTGTATCAAATTGTAGTGTTTTGGATTGTCATTTTTAGTGTTGCACTTGTAAAAAATATTCTAAAATATTCTGATGTTGAAGAAAAGATATTTTCATGGTCGCAGGTAATTTTAATTTTTTTAGTGTTATTAATTACTTGTTGGTATATTTTAAAAGCCTTAAACAATCCTGAGTTATTTAAAGGAGTAGATTCTCAAACAAAACTCACAAAGGATTTATTAAATGAAACTGAGGAGAAGGGTGAGAACGATGAAATTATTGAAAAGTTAAGATTGTTTATGGATACAGAAAAACCTTACCTGAATCCGTCTTTATCTATTCGGAATTTGGCACAGCAAATGAAAATTCCTTCAAGAGAATTGTCTATAGCGATCAATCACGATTTAAAACAACATTTTTTTGATTTTGTAAATGAATACAGAATTAAAAATGCAATGCAATTGTTAACCGATAAAAATCAGCCGAAATTAACTGTGTTAGAAATTTTATATGAAGTAGGATTTAATTCAAAATCATCTTTTAATACAGCGTTTAAAAAGTATACGAATTTAACTCCAACTCAATACCGAAAAAAAGAGTATAACTCATAAATATATGGAAAAAGTTTCTGTAATAGCAGTTTTAGGATTTATAATTTTCTTGTTGTTCTTGTTTTTTGCAGGCTTCTTACTTACTGTAAAAACCAATAAGAAATTAGGAAACCGATTATTAGCTTTTTTCTTAATAGTTACAGCTTTAGATATTAGCGTGTTTTTTTATTCCATGTTTGTAACGCCAAATTTGAATTTAGAAATGCTACGGATCAAATTATCTGCTCTTAAAGATCCATTATTGTTCTTGTACGTGCTTTCGGTCATCTATTCTAATTTTAAACTGAAGAAAATTCACGTATTACATAGTTTATTTTGGGTAGTAAGTATAGGAATATTACTACCAAATTTTTTCCTTGTAGATACTTCAGCAAAAGAAGCTTTTTTAAGTAATTACGATGATAATTGGGAGATTCAATTTTTAGATTTTGCAGGACATTTTGTTTCTTTAGGTTATTTCTTAGCAACATTGTATTATGTGTTGCGATATCGGAAATTGATTCTTGAGAATTACACAAATTCTGATGTTTTAAAAAATTATAATTGGTTAAAACAGTTACTGATTTTAATTACTATCGGACATCTGTTAACGTTAATTAAAGGATATGCTAGAGATACAATTGAAAATGATGAAGTAACTCAGCTTTTAAGAATTATAGTGTTACTTTTTGGTGTCTTTTTTATCTTTTGGTTATTCTTAAAAGCATTACACTCACCAAAATTATTTAGAGGAATAGATGTTCATCTTTCTACATCAAAAGAAATAGAACAAGAAATAGATGAAAATGATACGAAGATAGAAGATTTAAAAAACTACATGATTACAAAAGAGCCGTTTTTAAATCCAGATTTAACGATTCGAAAACTTGCTGAGAATATGCAAATGCCTATGCGAGATTTATCGGTGTTAATCAATCAAAGTTTGAATCAACATTTCTTCGATTTTATAAATGGATACCGAATAGAAAAAGCTAAAAAAATACTCTCAGATACGTCAAAATCTAAAGTTACTGTTTTAGAAATCTTATATGAAGTTGGTTTTAATTCAAAATCATCTTTTAATACTGCATTTAAAAAGTATACTGGAAAAACACCTACACAATACAGAAAATCAGTGATTTAACGCAAAGTCGAACGTTTTAAAAAAATAGTCGAACCAATTTTTAGAAGAGAAAAAGGTTCGACTTTATGTTGTCGGTCGCACAAAATAGGAATCTAAAGCACTTTTGTGTCATCAAAACAAAAAAACACAAAATATGAAACGTTTAGCTTTAGTAACACTATTATTTTTATCAGTATTAGTTTACGCACAACAAGTAAAAGGAAAAGTTGTAGATGCATTAGGAAATATTGCATTTGCAGATGTAGTTTTAAAAGATACTACAGGGAAAGTTATTGCAGGAACAAACTCTAACGACGATGGAATTTTTTCACTTAAAAGTCCAAAAGGAAACTATGAAGTTACAATTTCTTTTTTGGGATATAAAGATTGGAAAAAACAGATTTCGATAACGAATACTATCGATTTGGGAACAATCACATTATTAGAAGACAGCGAAAATTTAGAAGAGGTAGTTATAAAATCAAAAACAAGAGTGATTCAGCAAAAAGTAGATCGATTAGTTTTTGATGTAGAAAAAAGTGTTGTTGCAGAAGGAGGAAATGGTATTGATATTTTAAATGTTGCACCAAGAGTTCAAGTACAAAATGGGACTTTAGAAATTTTAGGAAAAGGACCTTCTAGAGTTTTAATTAATGGTCGTTTATCACCTTTAGAAGGAGAGGAGTTAACAGCTTTTTTACAAGGTTTAAATGCAAACGACATAAAAACAATTGAAGTTATTACAAATCCACCAGCAAAGTATGAAGCTTCTGGTAGAGGAGGTTTAATCAATATCATTTTAAAGAAATCGAAGCAAAATTCTTGGAATAATACTGTTAGAGCTGTTTACAATCAAAACAGATATAATTTTGGTTCTTTTCGAAACAACTTTTCTTACAATAAGAATAATTTATCTGTAGTTGCAAGTATAAATGCTACAAAGGGACATTACAGACATACTGAGGATTTACAAATTCAGTATCCACAAAACTTTTGGGATATTGCTATTGAATCTAAAGAAAGAACAGATAATTTTTCAGGAAGATTTCAATTAGATTATCAAGTTTCAAACCATACATCTTTAGGAATTCAATATTTAGGAAATGCTAGAAAGCCAGGAGGGTTTACTACGGTAACATCAACAATTTTTGATGAGAATAAACAGTTAGATCGATTTATAGAAAACAAGGGAGATAATAGTATTAATAGAAAAAATAACACCTTAAATTTTCATGCGGAAACGAAACTAGATTCTTTGGGAAGATCGATTTCTGTTGATGCAGATTACTTTAATTACAATTCTAAAAACGACAGAGAATTTACAACTGAAGTGTTTGGTAATACAGGAAATTCAATGAGAATATCATCGGCTGCATTAAATATTTCCGATCAGGATATACAAAACTATAGTTCAAAAATAGATGTGAATTACCCAATAAATAAAGTTCAATTATCGTTTGGAGGAAAGGCAAGTTTTACAACTACAAAAAGTAATATTTTATTCTTTGATACACTTTCTGGAAATCCAGTTTTAGATCCAACAAGATCGAATAATTTCGAATATCAAGAAGATAACTTGGCAGCTTATATTTCAGGAAGTACAAACTTAAATTCAAAATTAGAGTTAAAGTTAGGATTACGTTTAGAGAATACAAATACAAAAGGAATTAGTGAGCAAACAAATCAAGAGATAGAAAATGAATTTACAAAGTTGTTTCCAACGTTATATGTATCGTATAGAAAAAATGATCATCATGCTTTTTCTTTCTCTTACGGAAAACGAATTGATAGACCAAGATTTTCAGATTTAAATCCATTTAGATATTATATTAATGATAATAGTTTCGGAGAAGGAAATCCTTTTTTACAACCATCATTCACAGATAGTTTTGAGTTGTCACATTCTTATAAAAGAAATTTAAACACAAGTGTATTTTTAAATGTTACTACAGATGGTTTTGGAGTGATTTTTACCTCGGACCCTGTTGCAGAAACTCAAATAGTAACTCGTGATAACTATATCACACAATATAATTATGGAATTTCTGAGAACTATAATTTTAAAGCAAATTCATGGTGGCAAAGTCAGAATAGCATCAATATTTTAGGATATTATTCAACGTTTCAAAAAGAAATAGGAGCAGAGCCAAGAAATGGAGTGCAAGCAAGAATAGCTTCAAATAATACATTTTCATTGTCAGAAAAATCAAAATTCTTAGTGAACTCATGGTATAGTTCTGCGTATAGTGGAGGTTTATTTAGTGTTGGAGAAATGTATAGCGTGTCTTTAGGATACCAACACGATTTTAAAAACAATATAAAACTCTCTGTTTTTGCTAATGATATTTTTAATACAAGCGCCTTAAATAATTTAACTTCTGTAGTAGATGGTGTTGAACAAGTATACGGACAGAATGAAAGTAATAGAAATTTCAGAATTTCTTTAGCATATAGTTTCGGGAATAAAAAGATAAAAGTAAAAGACAGAAACTTCGGTAACGACGAAGAACGAAGACGAAGCAATTAAAACAAGTTTTGTTTTGATAAAATGCTATGCAAAATGAAGTATATTTTAAGATTCCTGCTTATGCAGGAATCTTTTTTAGTTTAAAATGTATACTCCAATCCAAATACCAATCCAGATACAGTTTCACTACCTAATTTATAGTTGTGATATCCTGTATAAAGAGCTGTTTTTTTTATGTGATATTTAGCCTGAGCTTTAAATACATTTACAGAATTATCGTTAATAAAACTTTGTTTCCAACCCAAGTGTAGGCTAATTGGTTTAGCAGGATAAATATCTGTGCCAAAATTATAAGAAACTCCAGCAGAATTTACACCATTTCCAACATAAGTAACTCCTAATCCCCACCACATAGATATATTGCGATTTCTAATTCTGTAATAATTTAAGTTTACAGATGTAATATTTAAAGATTCTGAGTTTAATAATGTGTTTTCAGAAAAGTTAATGTGAGAAAGTTCAACCCCAACTAAATAAACAGGTTTGTATACAGCGTTAAACTCAATTCCTCGTACACGATTAAATAAATAGTTTGTGCTTAATTTTAGGCTTTGTTTTTTAACGTTTCCATCTAAGCGAATAGAATATTCACCTTCTTTATCATTGTAATAAGGATAAGGATTCATTGCCGTTTCTGTGGGTTCTCCAATGAAAATACCAAGACTTGCATAATAAAAGACATCTAAAAAAATTTCTCCGAAAAAAGCGGAAAAAAAATTAATGTCATCATCATCGTCTGAATCATCATTTGAATTACTGCTAGATGATGTACTAGAGCTACTGCTTAAACTTTGTTTAGCATTGCTTAAAGTACTTTGACTGCATAAAAAAAAGGGAATAAACACTAATAATAGTAGTTTTCGTTTCATAGTAGTTTCGTTTCAGTTTTGTCATTTTTTACCAATTTTTGTACCGTAAATTTTGATATCTGAAAGCTATGTTTAACTTTATGGTTTAATTAACGTTTATTAGTACTCCTGAAAAATGAAGGTATTCCATTTAGCGCATCAAAATTCAATTCTTAATAAGTTTCTAAGTGAGATTAGAGATAAAAATGTCCAAAAGGATAGTATGCGATTCCGAAGGAATATCGAAAGAATTGGAGAAGTTTTAGGTTATGAATTAAGTAAGAAATTAAATTATACAACTGAAAAAGTAACTACACCTTTGGGAGTTAAAAATGTTAATTTACCAGATAATGAAATAGTTTTATGCTCAATTTTACGAGCAGGTTTACCACTTCATGATGGACTTTTGAATTATTTTGATGATGCAGAAAATGCTTTTATTTCTGCTTATCGTTATCATCCGAATAATTCCAAAGATTTCGAAATTATAGTCGAATATTTTGCATCACCACCTATTGATAACAAAACAGTTTTACTTATCGATCCCATGTTGGCGACAGGAAGATCTTTAGTTTCTGTTTACTCGGCTTTAAAGAATTATGGAACGCCAAAAGAAATTCATATTGTTTCTGTAATTGGGTCACTAGACGGAATAGATTATATTAAAAATCACTTTCCAGTAAATACTTCTTTATGGATTGCCGATATAGATAAAGACTTAAATGATAAAGGTTATATCATTCCTGGTTTAGGAGATGCTGGAGATTTGGCTTTTGGTCAAAAAATGTAACTACGAAAGATATGTGAATAAAGAAGCAGAAAGAATTGCAATAAGTATAAAATCTGCGTACCATTTCTTTTGAAATAGTTCAAAACCATTGGCTATAACTAGCGCAGCTGGAAAAATAATATACAATACTTCACTACCGTTTCTATCTTTTAAAATTAATAGTAGAATTAAAGAAAAGAAAAAGTGAAAACATATTAGAATCCAATTTTTTCTAAAAGAGTTTTTTACACGAAGTGTTTTTGGCGTTTTTAATATAGATGATATCGTAACTAGTAATAGAATTAAACCAAATAAAATAAGGTATCTAGAAGTATTGTAAATACTAAAGTCATAATTTGTATACCAATTAAAAAGAACATTAAAGTCGTCTGGATTTTCATACCAAAGGGTGTAAGTAAAGTATAAAATTATAGGAACAGAGAAGCCAATAATCGGAGTTAAAATTCTTCTAATATCTATGTGTTGATGTATTAAAATTCCAATAAAAGTTAAAGGGAAAAACACTAAAGTGAAAGGTTCTATTAAAAAAGAAATTCCAATCCAGAATCCACTATCAAACAATTTTTTTATAATGTTTTTAGAAGATTGAAAACTATAAACACGCCTGATGTATATTGTTAAGATAAGATTTGAATAAAAAAAGGTATTAATCTTAAAGGTTTCTGGGAAAAAACTAAGAAGGATAATAAAGAAAAGAAAAAAGTAAGAATTGTCGAAAGTTAAATTATTTTTCGAGTTTACAAAATTTGCGATGGCAAAAAGTGTTAAAAACCACAAGAAAAGAGGAACATTAACAAGGTTTACATAGTTTGTGAAAAAACCTGCAACGACATAACAAATAAACAATCCTATGATAAACATAGAATTTACTGGTTTAGTTGTACTGAAAAAGTTGGTTAACATTTTTTCTTTTTATATTTTTGCAGGCGTAAAGATAATCAAGATATGTTAGGATTAAATATTTTTAGATTCATAGGTGAGATATTTCAAGTATTATTCATTCCATTTGAATGGATTCGTTTAAGTCTTGCTAAAGGTAGTGCAGGATGGTGGACGTCTAATACTATCAACTGGATTTTCTTATTAGTACTTATCGTATTACTTTCTTATTGGATTTCTCAAGCTCTTAAATTTAAGAGAGAAGGAACTGAAGATAGAGCCTAAGCTTAAGCTATTTTATATTGGGAAGTAAAAACAAACTCAAACGTTTCAGAGAAAACGAAACTTTTGCTAATGTTATTCAACCTACAAGAGAAGAAGTTGTAAACGATTTTTCTTTAAAAGGTAAGTGGAATACATTTTTTAAAAACGACAATCCTATTGTTTTAGAGTTAGGTTGTGGTAAAGGAGAATATACAATTGCATTAGCTGAAAAAAATCCAGAATTCAATTTCATAGGAATAGATATTAAGGGTGCACGTTTTTGGAGAGGAGCAAAAACAGCTCTAGAAAATGACATGAATAATGTTGCATTTATCAGAACGCAAATAGAATTAATTGATTTTATTTTTGCTAAGAATGAAGTGCATGAAATTTGGATTACTTTCCCAGATCCTCAAATAAAATATAAGAGAACTAAACATCGTATGACGAATACTAGTTTTCTTAAAAAATACCATCAAGTTTTAAAAGAAGATGGTGTTATAAATCTTAAAACAGATAGTGAGTTTATGCATGGTTATACATTAGGACTTTTACATGGTGAAGGTCATGAGGTATTACATGCAAATCACGATGTGTATAAAAATCATTATTCTCCTGAAGAAGTTACAGGCACGCAAACTTTTTATGAGAAACAATATCTGGAGAAAGGTAAACCAATTACTTACGTAAAATTCAAGTTAAATTACTAAGCTTTTTTAATAGTCAAGAAAGTTTTTTCCTATATAAGCGTCTAAAATTATTCATCAATAATTTTTAGAATGCTGTTTCATCTTATTCTTGGTTTTGTAACTTCTTATCTTGGATTTGTAGCTCCCAGTATGCTTAACTTAACTGTGGGTAAAATTTTTATTGATGAAAATAAAAAATCAGCAAGACATTTCATTTTAGGAGCAGCAATTGTAGTTTTCTTTCAATTTTTGTTAAGTTTAATAGTGATTCGATTAATTCACAAATTTCCCCACACGTTATTTTGGATTAAAAATGTAGCGGTTTTTGTTTTTATGTATCTATCCTTTTTCTACCTGAACAAAGAATTTTCGTCTAGGCAAAAAGTACAGCAGATTTGTAATCAAAAAACATGCTTTTCTTACGGAATCAAACTTTCTTTTATCAATATGTTTGCAATTCCTTTTTTTGCATTAACATATTCATTCTTCATATCTAAAGGTTGGTTGTCTGAAGAATATAACTATTTGTTGTCTTTTGGAATAGGAACTTCATTAGGTGTAATTGCAGTTCTTTCTAGTTATATTTTACTTGTGAAAAAAATGGAAACCAAAGTGGCTAAAATAATGGTGTTTTTTAATCCGTTAATGAGTATAATTACAGGTTTTTTAGCAATATTAACATTAATAAAATTGTACTTTTAAAGTATGGAAGATTCTAAAAATTTTTTCGATAAAGTATATGAAGTAGCAAGGTTAATTCCTCATGGAAGAGTAACAAGTTACGGAGCAATTGCAAAATATTTAGGTGCTGCTCGTTCTGCAAGAATGGTAGGTTGGGCAATGAATAATTCAGGAGGTAAAGAAGTTCCTGCGCATAGAGTTGTAAATAGAAAAGGTATTCTTACAGGAAAACATCATTTCGATGGAACAAATTTAATGCAGCAATTATTAGAAAGTGAAGGAATAGAAGTTATCGAAAATCAAATACAAGATTTAGAAAAAGTATTTTGGGATCCAATGAAGGAACTCTAGGAATAGTTTTTGATTTTGTTATTCTTATGGAAAAGAAAGTACAGCTTATAATTATGATATTGTTTGTCTTTTTTTATGCTTGTGAAAAAAGAACAGTAATTACATTTCCTGAGATCATTATGTCTGAATATGATACGCTTATTCAGTTTGATTTAAAAGAAATGGAAAGATCAATTCCGTTAATTTATGCTATGAATGTCATTGCAAGTGATACGATTCGACTTAGTAATGAGGTTGAATATGTAAAAGAAAACTATGCGGATTATGATCATATGGAAATAGATAGAACAGATAGTTTAAAAATAATTGTAAATCCTATTAGTTCTTTTCATTCAAATTTATACGGATTGACAAGTGTTCTGCCACCACTTCCAATGAAAATTGATGAAAAAGAAGTAGACTATGATAAGAGGAGTTATGATTTTTATAGTGAGATGAAGAGAATAAACTATGAAATGACACCTGTTTTCATATATAATGTATCGAATAAAAATCAGGCACTAGAAAAGCCAATAGGAGGAAGTTTACAGTTGATAACAGAAGCAAAGGATGAAGAAGGAAAGTGGAAACCTGTTGATTTTTCTGAACAATTCAGACCCTTATGCCGAACTGGGCATCAAAATTATAATTTACAATCTAAACGTTTTATTGTCGCTGGCGTTGCAAAATATCAGGGGAATTTTAAAACTCAATTAAGGGTTAAGCTTAAGTCTTTTAGTAAAGTTTTTTATTCCAACGGTTTTGAAGGGAATATCAATAAAAATCAGTTTAATACCGCACAAGTTGTTGCAGATACAGAAAAGAGATTTTCTTTAAGTAAAAAGGAAACGAGAGAAAATAAGTTGAAAGAGTTGTTTTTAGAATAGCTAATGAAAAAAGATAAATAATATGAACTTATAAGGCTATAAACAATCGTAATTACACCGCTTTAATATCTGAAGCTTAAATGGTATCTTTGTAGTTAGAATTAATATAAAACATAATGAGCTTTAAAAAGCAAGATATATATAACGCATTAGAAACGATAACTGCTCCTGGAGAAGGGAAAAGTTTAGTTGAAAATGAAAATGTAAAGAATGTGGTTACTTTTGGAAATGAAGTAATTGTTGATGTTGTAATTGGAAACCCAACTTTACAAGCTAAAAAAAAGATGGAAACTGAAATTAAAAAAGCAATCCATCAAAATGTAAGTGACAGCGTTGAAGTTAAAGTCAATGTAAAAGCTGAGGTAAAACCAAAAGAAGAGGTAAACCAAATTCGAGGAAAAGAAATTCCAAATATTAAGAATATAATTGCAATTGCATCTGGTAAAGGTGGTGTAGGTAAATCTACAGTAACAGCAAATGTTGCGATTAGTTTAGCAAAAATGGGATTCAATGTAGGTGTTCTTGATGCTGATGTTTATGGTCCATCTCAACATATTATGTTCGATGTTGAACGCGAAAGACCATTATCAGTTAAAGTTGATGGACGTTCTAAAATGAAACCTGTTGAAAATTACGGAGTAAAATTACTATCATTAGGTTTCTTTACAAATCCAAATCAAGCTGTAATCTGGAGAGGGCCAATGGCTTCTAAAGCTTTAAATCAATTAATTTTTGATGCAGATTGGGGAGAAATCGATTTCTTATTAATCGACTTACCTCCAGGAACTGGTGATGTTCATTTATCAATTGTTCAAGCTTTACCAATTACAGGAGCTGTAGTTGTAAGTACTCCTCAAAATATTGCTTTAGCAGATGCGAAAAAAGGTGTAGCAATGTTCCAACAAGAAGCTATTAATGTTCCTGTTTTAGGAATTGTTGAAAACATGGCATATTTTACACCAGCTGAATTACCAGAGAATAAATACTATATTTTTGGTCAAAACGGAGCTAAAAATTTAGCAGAAGATTTAGAAACAAAATTCTTAGGTGAAATTCCAATCGTTCAAAGTATAAGAGAAGCAGGAGATGTTGGTCATCCTGTAGCTTTACAAAACGGAACAAAACTAGAAGAATCATTCAAAGAAATAACGCAAGAAGTTGTTTCGCAGTTATTAAAAAGAAATGAAAACCTACCTCCAACAGAAGTAGTACGAATTACTACTATGAGTGGTTGTAGTACAAAATAAGTCAGTAAGATATGTCAGTAGAAACACAAGATAAAGTAGAAAAAGCATTAGAAGAAATTCGTCCATTTTTAATTAGTGATGGAGGAAATATTAAGCTTTTATCCGTAGAAAATAACATTGTAAAAGTACAGTTAGAAGGAGCTTGCAGTGGTTGTTCTGTAAACCAAATGACACTTAAAAATGGTGTAGAAGCAACGATTAAAAGACATGCTCCAGAGATTGAAGAAGTGATTAATGTAGCTTAATAATTTTACTTTTATGATTAAAACCGATATACTTATCATAGGTGCCGGTCCAACAGGCCTGTTTACAGTTTTTGAAGCAGGTTTATTAAAGTTACGTTGTCATTTAATTGATGCGTTACCACAACCAGGCGGACAATGTTCTGAGATTTATCCTAAAAAGCCTATTTATGATATTCCTGCATATCCAGAGATTTTAGCTGGTGATTTAACAGATAAATTAATGGAGCAAATTAAACAATTTGAACCAGGATTTACCTTAGGAGAACGTGCAGATACTGTTGAAAAACAAGAAGACGGAACATTTATAGTTACAACAAATAAAGGTACAAAACATCACGCTCCAGTAGTTGCTATCGCCGGTGGATTAGGAAGTTTTGAACCTAGAAAACCACCTATTAGTAACATAGCAGATTACGAAGGAAAAGGAGTAGAATATATTATTAAAGAACCAGAAATGTACCGTGGTAAAGATGTGGTTATTGCTGGTGGTGGAGATTCTGCTTTAGACTGGTCTATCTTCTTAGCTGATGTTGCTAATTCTGTTACGTTAATTCATAGACGAAATGAATTTAGAGGTCATTTAGATTCTGTAGATCAAGTACAAGAATTAAAAAATGAAGGAAAAATCAACTTAATTACTCCAGCAGAAGTTAAAGCGATTGTTGGTGATGGTAAGGTAGAAGGAGTTGAAGTTCATAAGAAAGATGAAGAGCCTTTTGTAATCAATACAGATCATTTTATTCCTCTATTTGGATTATCTCCAAAACTAGGACCTATTGCTGACTGGGGACTAGAAATTGAGAAAAATGCAATTAAAGTGAATAATGCATTAGATTATCAAACTAATATTCCAGGAATTTATGCTATAGGAGATGTTAATACATATCCTGGTAAATTAAAATTAATTTTATGTGGATTCCATGAAGCTACTTTAATGTGTCAAAGTGCTTTTAAAAGAATTTTTCCAGATAAAAAATACGTGATGAAATACACAACAGTTGGTGGTGTTCAAGGTTTCGATGGAACTAAAAAAGAAGCGCCAAAAGCTGTAGTTAAAGCGATAAAATAAATTGACAATTACAGAATATATACAACAACTGTCACAAGATAAACTCTTGTATTTCGCATTACCAGTTTTCTTTTTTTCAATGCTGGTAGAATATCGATTTGCAAAAGAGAAATACCATGGTAAAGACACTACTGTTTCTTTATTAATGATGGTGTTTTCAGCAATAATAGAGTTTATTCCAAAGGTGTTGGCGTTTGTTGTATTTTTCTATTTACATGAATTAAGTCCGCTAAAAGACGTTGTTGGTCGCCAATGGTGGGCTTGGTTGTTATTGTTTTTTGCTGATGATATTTCATATTATTGGTTTCATCGTTTAAACCACGAAGTTCGTTTGTTTTGGGCAGGCCATGTTCCACATCATTCATCTATCTACATGAATTTAGGAACAGCATTACGTCAAGGAGTTGGAGAACGTATTCACAAGTTTTTCTTTTGGTTATGGATTCCATTATTAGGGTTCGATCCTTTAATGATGTTCACTATGATGGGCGTAAGTTTAATTTATCAGTTTTTTGTACATACAGAACTGGTAGATAAATTACCAAAACCAATTGAGTTTATTTTCAATACACCATCGCATCATCGAGTTCATCATGCATCTAATATTCGATATTTAGATTGTAATCACGCTGGAATTTTAATTATTTGGGATCGTATTTTTGGTACCTTTTCAGAAGAATTAAAAGAAATTGATCAACCAGTTTACGGTTTAACAGTAAATATTGAAACATTTCATCCAGTAAAAGTTGCTACACACGAGTATGTTGCAATTTGGAAAGATGTAAAACGAGCTGATAAATGGTCCGATAAATTGAATTATATTTTCAATTCGCCGGGTTGGAGTCATGATGGAGAGGATAAAAGAGCAAAAGTGCTTCGAAAGAAATTAAAAGAGCAGGAAAAAATTTAAATTTCTCTTATATGATGTATTTAAGACTTGTTGGAGGATTTGATCTCAATCATATGATTAACGTAACATTGGATGAAGTTATTATCTATTTATTATTGTCAATAGTTTTAGGTTTAATTTTTCATTTTGCATTATCTTCAAAGCAAATTGATTCTACTGAGGAAGAGACAATTATTAGTAAATCTATACCTCTAAAAACAAAAATTGTATTAGTATTTATTACACTTGTTATAGTGTTTGTTCCAGTATTCAAGTTATTAAATACTGGTTATTTCTTATAATATGGAAAATCAAGATATTACAATAAAAATTACAGACAGAGAAGGTGTAACTCACGAAGTTCAAGCACCAACAGATATGAACATGAATTTGATGGAAGTAATTCGTTCTTATGAATTAGCTCCAGAAGGAACAGTTGGTATTTGCGGAGGAATGGCAATGTGCGCTTCTTGTCAGTGTTATGTGAAATCAGATCATGAACTTCCAGAAATGTCTGATGATGAAGATGCAATGCTTGCAGAAGCCTTTTATGTTGAAGATAATAGTCGTTTAGGATGTCAAATTCATATGACTCCAGAACTAGATGGACTCGAAGTTGAGATTGCTCCTGAAAGTTAATTTTAATTTATTCTAAATAAGTGTTACATTTGCAATATGAATGTAGATGCAAGTGTTGAGTACGAAATCGATCTTAAAGAGATCACATTTTGTAAGTACGAATTAAAAACAGTCAATAAAAGAATCCCTTTATCATTTCCTCAATTATTACAATTGAGAAAAAATGTATACAATCTTACAAAGCCAGAAGCTTTATATGATATTATTGATTCTGAGAATTTTGTACTGCTTTTTGTTGCAGATAAACAGCATTTAATCTATTTAGATATTCCTCAAATCTTAAACTTAAGAAACACAATAGATTCGTTTTTTTACAGTTTTAAATCAGTTTCAATCTAAATAATATCCTTATTTAGACTTCCTTTAAATTTTGACTGTCAGTTTTTTACAGCGATGTATTGTCGTATTTTTGTAATAAGTAAAAATTAGAATATCATGAAAACAGCAATAAGAAAACAAATGACGATAAATCCTGTAGTTATGGATTTATTAAACAGTCAAATAGCATTAGAAATGAAAGCCTCTGCATCTTATTTAGCTATGGCTTCATGGTGCGATCAAAGAGAATTATTGAACAGCAAATCATTTTTCTATAAGCAAGCTGAAGAAGAAAGAGAGCATGCAATGAAAATATTTGCGTTTATAAACGATAATGGTGGAGCAGCAATCTCTCCAAGTGTAGAAAATGTAAATAATGATTTCGAAAGCCTTAGAGCGATTTACGAAACTTCATTAGAGCAAGAAATAAATGTAACAGAATCGATTTTCAAAATCTTTAAAACAGCAAGAAAAGAAGACGATTTTGTAACAGAAGTATTCTTACAATGGTTCATTTCAGAACAATCAGAAGAAGAAGATACAATGAGAAGCATTATCGATGTATTTGATTTAATGGAAGGAATGCCATTAAAAATGATCGACGAAAGATTACCAAAAGAGTAATTTGATGTATAACAATATACTAAGGTCCGAAGTTAATAACTTCGGACTTTTTGTTTTTTAAGAATTCTTTGTAGAGTGACTTTTATCAGTCTGTAATCCACATTCTTTTTATTATATTTGTAAGACAAACAACTAAATCGCTAAGAATGTTCTGGTTAGGCTTACTAGCACACTTAAAATTTTTAATCAAGCGAAATCCTGAGTGATAGGTTAATGGATCAATTTATCTATTTGAGAATGTAATGCTTAATCAATATTTTGATTTTAAGTACACATTATATCATTAACAAATAAAACTATCGGCTTATGCCTTTTTATCATAAATTAGGAAAAATTCCACCAAAGCGTCATACACAATTCCGTAAAGAAGACGGAAGTTTATATTATGAGCAGTTATTTGGTACCATAGGATTTGATGGAATGTCATCAAATTTATATCACGAGCACAGACCAACTCAGGTAAAAGAAATTAGAAAGCAATATTCTGTAGCTCCTAAAATCGCAAAGAAAAATAATATTCAATCGTATCGTTTTAGAGGTTTTCAAGTGCCTCAGGTCGAAGACTATTTAGAAAGTAGAAAAATAGTTTTGACGAATTCAGATTGTAATATTATTCTTTCAGCACCAAAATCATCTACAAACGACTATTTCTATAAAAATACAGATGCAGATGAAGTAATCTTTGTACACAGAGGAACAGGAAAATTAAGAACACATATGGGGAATATAAATTTCAAATATGGAGATTACTTAGTAATTCCTCGCGGTATGATTTACAAGTTAGATTTTGATACAGAAGATAATCGCTTATTTATTGTAGAATCATACAGACCAGTATATACACCTAAACGTTATAGAAACTGGTTTGGTCAATTATTAGAACACGCACCGTTTTGCGAAAGAGATATTCGTCAGCCAGAAGAGTTAGAAACACATAACGAAAAAGGTGATTTTTTAATTAAAATTAAAAAGCAAGACGAAATCATAGAAATGGTATATGCGACACATCCTTTTGATGTTGTTGGTTATGACGGATTTAACTATCCGTATGCATTCTCAATCCATGATTTTGAACCAATCACAGGTAGAGTACACCAACCGCCACCGGTACATCAAACTTTCGAGACAGATGCATTTGTGATTTGTAGTTTCGTGCCAAGATTATACGATTATCATCCACAAGCAATTCCAGCTCCATACAATCACAGTAATATCGATTCTGATGAAGTATTATATTATGTAGATGGAGATTTCATGAGTAGAAATGATATTGATGCTGGACATATTTCATTACATCCAGCAGGAATTCCTCACGGACCACATCCTGGAGCAACAGAAAGAAGTATTGGAAAGACTGAAACAGAAGAGTTAGCAGTAATGGTAGACACGTTTAAACCATTAATGGTAACAGAAGAAGCAATGAAAATTGCAGACGATAAGTATTATCAGTCTTGGCTTGAGTAATCGCTAGTATTAATAAAGGAATTTGAAAGTATAGTAATAGACTTTCAAATGAATCAATTTTAACAATTATCCATGATATCTAATAATAAAAACACGTCAACCTGAACTTGTTTCAGGTTCTCATTATAAATTATTGTAAATGTTTTATGAGATTCTGAAATAAATTCAGAATGACGTCAACAATAATAATGATGATCTAGAATGGATATTTAATTTAATTTTTCAAATTAGAAATTAAGATGAGTAATAAAGATATAAAATCAGTAAACTACGGTTTAGAAAAAATATTTGAAGGAGCACAAGATTTCCTTCCACTTTTAGGAACAGATTATGTAGAGTTTTATGTAGGTAATGCAAAACAAGCAGCCCATTTTTATAAAACAGCATTTGGTTTCCAATCTTTAGCTTATAAAGGTTTAGAAACAGGATCTCAAGATGAAGTAAGTTATGTACTTGTACAAGATAAGATTCGTTTAGTATTAACAACTCCGTTAAATAGTAAATCACCAATTAATGACCATATCGTTAAGCATGGAGACGGAGTTAAAGTTGTAGCACTTTGGGTTGAAGATGCTCGTTCTGCTTGGGAAGAAACTACAAAAAGAGGAGCAAAATCTTACATGGAGCCAACTGTAGAAACTGATGAACATGGAGAAGTAGTGCGTTCTGGAATTTATACTTATGGAGAAACTGTACATATGTTTGTGGAGCGTAAGAATTATAAAGGAACATTTATGCCTGGATTCATGGATTGGAAATCAGATTACAATCCACCATCAGCAGGATTAAAATACATCGACCACATGGTAGGAAATGTTGGTTGGGGTCAAATGAACAAATGGGTAAAATGGTACGAAGATGTAATGGGATTTGAAAACTTCTTATCATTTGACGATAAACAAATTCATACAGAATACTCTGCTTTAATGAGTAAGGTAATGAGTAATGGAAATGGACGTGTTAAATTCCCAATTAATGAGCCAGCCAAAGCAGCTAAAAGATCTCAGATAGAAGAATATTTAGATTTTTATGAAGGTGAAGGAGTACAGCATATTGCAGTTGCAACTGATGATATCATCAAAACTGTTTCACAATTAAAAGCTAACGGAGTAGAATTTTTGCCACCACCACCTCAAGCATATTACGACATGATTCCTGAACGTTTAGGAGTTCATAGAGATATGATGAAAGAAGATATTTCTAAATTACAAGAATTATCAATTTTAGTAGATGCTGATGAGGAAGGATATTTATTACAGATTTTCACAAAACCAGTAGAAGACAGACCAACATTATTCTTCGAAATTATTCAAAGAATGGGAGCAAGAGGTTTTGGAGCAGGAAACTTTAAAGCTCTTTTCGAATCAATCGAAAGAGAACAACAAAGAAGAGGAACTCTATAAATATATAGAATTGAGGAATTGAACCAAGAAGGAAATAATCTTTCTTGGTTCTTTTTTTAATGTTAAAATTAAATAGAAGTCTTATAAGTGTGCAAAGTCTTGTATCTTGGCTTCTTTTATTCTTTAGTCTAAAAAACAAATGAGTCGAGAAGAATTACTGAAGGCAATAGAAGAAAAGTATAATAAATTAGGAGTGCCAGTTGAGGCAATGCTAGAAGGTTTACTATGGAGTAAACCAATTACTTATTGGGATTATATTCAAACAGATGCATTATTAGGTTTACAAATCCCTAGAACTACACAACCAGATGAAATGGTGTTTATTATGTATCATCAGGTAAACGAGCTTTTGTTTAAAATGATTCTTTGGGAAATTGATCAAGTAGCGAAAAGTGTAGAAATTTCTGCAGATAAATTTTCAAAACATTTAATGAGAATAAGTAGATATTTCGATGTTCTATGCAGTTCATTTGATGTTATGGGAGATGGAATGGATGTAGAACAATATCTTAAATTCAGAAATACACTAACACCAGCCAGTGGTTTTCAAAGTGCTCAATATAGAAAAATTGAATTTGCATCTACAGAATTAATAAACTTAATAGATATTCGATTTAGAGATACTATAGATCGTAACTCGTCATTTAAAAATGCGTACGATCATTTATATTGGCAAGCAGCAGGGAAAAATTATACTACAGGTCAAAAAACAACATTATTAAAGTTGTTTGAAAAGAAATACATGGGAGAGTTTATGGAGTTCATGGAAGATTATAATGATATTAACCTTTCTAAGAAATTCCAACAGCTTCCAGAAGATATTCAAAAAGATGAAGCTTTAATTAAAGCAATGCGACATTACGATTATACAGTAAATGTAAAATGGGTTATGGCACATTACAATGCTGCAGGAAAATATTTAGGAGGAAATGATACCGATTTAGAGGCAACAGGAGGAAGCAGTTGGAGAAAGTATTTACACCCTAAATATCAAAAAAGAGTTTTCTTCCCATATTTATGGAGTAAAGAAGAGTTAGAGAATTGGGGAACTTTTTAAAACGATTTACAAAACCTTTACTAAAAAAATAAAGATAGAAAACTGCATGTTTTACATGCGGTTTTTTTATTCTAAAACCTTTTTAAAAATAAAACTGTAGGGTTTTTATTTGTTCTGTTGTATTAATAACAAGGGAACAAATTTTATATATAATTATGGAACATTTTGGAGAATTTTGCTTGTTAATATCATTAATGTTAACAGTGTTAGGGGTTTATTTAGAGACGGATAATAATTTATTTTAACAAAACCATAGGGTAAAAAAAAGTTGAGTTGTATTAAACCTGTAACAACAATAAAACATTTACAATGAAACAATTTCGTACACTTTTTTTAGGAATTAGTTTAGCAGTCTTTTTTGGTTGCGCCGATACAAGTTTTGAAGGTCTTCCTGATGAACAAGGCGAAGAAAATCAAGAAGGTCAAGACAATCAAACAGAAGGAAGAACAATTTTCGCAATAGACTTTGAAAATGATGCTGCAGGTTTTGTAGTGAATCAATTCGGAGATCATGTAGAAGGAAGTCCTGTAATTCATATTAATGAAGAACAAGAGAGTAAATGCGGAACATTATTTATTGGTAAATCAGAAGATTTTACTGAGTGGAATGGTTACGATTTTCAAGGGAACGACACACAATTCATGGGCTTAGATATGGGAGCTTGTGGTGGTTTTTTTGAAGCGGTAGTAGAAACTGAGTTCGTTTTAGAGGAAAGTCTATCAGTCGAAAGAGCTAAGTTAGAATTTAAGTATTATATGCCTGGTAATTTCACAGGTTGGGGAGATCCATATCTTTTTAATGTCATTATTGAAAGAGAAGAAACAGATAATAATGGATCTCAAGGTTCAGATTATGGAAACTTTGCTAATGCTTTTATAAAGTTTGAAGTAGAAGAAAATCAAGATGGTTGGGTGAATTTTTCAAGAGTGCTACCTGTAGACGTGCCAGCAGGTAAATACAAGTTGATTGTTGAGATTATCGGTTCTTCAGCTGCTATAGATGATATCAAATTAACTGATTTAAGTGATAGTCAAGATGGCGACCAAGGTGGAAGCGATAATGATAACGGAGGTCAAGATGGCGACCAAGGCGGAAGCGATAATGACAACGGAGGCCAAGAGGGCGACCAAGGCGGAAGCGATAATGACAATGGAGGCCAAGATGGCGATCAAGGCGGAAACGATAATGATAATGGAGGTCAAGATGGTGACCAAGATGGAAACGATAATGACAATGATAACGATAATGGGAATCAGGGAGATAATTAAAAGTTGAACTTAGGATTTTTAAAAATTAATTATATGTAAGTTGATTCTTAAAGTAAAAGCAGAGCGATTTGGTTCTTTTCTTTCTCATAAAGCTCTGCTTTTCAATATTGAACGTTAAAAAATATTACTCATTGAACTAAAAGGAGTTATTTTTGCAGTAATGGAAGTAGGAGATAAATCATTGTGTGATTCGAAAGTGTTCGAACAAGTATACAAAACTAATGCAACTGCATTACGTAATTTTGTGTATTATAAGTGTGGGGATATAGATGTAGCTGAGGATATTATTCAAGATTGTTTTATGACAATCTGGAAAAAATGTTCTACGATAGTATTTAAATCTGTAAAATCGTTATTGTTTACCATGGCTTCTAATGCTTTTTTAAATATGGTAAAACACAAAAAAATAGTTTTAGAACATCAAAAACTAAATAAAAACATTAACGATAGAACTAACGAGAATCCTGAGTTTTTATTAGAGGAACAAGAGTTTTTAAAAAAACTAGAATCTGCAATTGCAGATTTACCAGATAATGAAAGAGAAGTATTTCTTTTAAATAGGATAGATAAAAAGAAATACAGAGAGATAGCAGACTTACTTAATATTTCTATTAAGACAGTTGAGAAGAGAATGAGTAAAGCATTGAAGCAGTTGAGAAATCAAATAGAAGGTATTTAAGAAATGGAAAATCAAGAATTTGAAATATTATTAAATAAGTTTATAGAAGGAAACATTTCTTCCGAAGAACTTAATGTTTTAGAGAATTCGTCAGAATTTTCTACTTATAAAAAAATATTAGAAAGTTCATCGGAATTTTCTACTCCTTATGTAGATAATGATAAGTCATTTAATGCCTTCATGGAGAAAACCAAGTTTAATGAGAAAGAGCAAAAACCTGTGCGAAAATTAAATAGATATTATTTAGTTAGCGGTGTTGCAGCTTCATTAATATTTTTATTTGGTTTATTTCAAATATTCAATACCAACGAAACATACGCTACAGATTTCGGTGAGCAATTAGCTGTTTTATTACCAGATAGTTCAGAGGTAGTTTTAAATTCAGATTCTTTTTTAGAATTCAATAAAAAAGATTGGAAAAAAAATAGAAAGTTAAATCTTAAAGGAGAAGCATATTTCAAGGTTAAAAAAGGAAGCAAATTCGAAGTAGTAACTTCTGAAGGATCAGTAGCTGTATTAGGAACTCAATTTAATGTAAATCAACATAAAAACTTTTTAGAGGTACATTGTTTTGAAGGAAAAGTACGTGTAGTTAGAAATAAAGAAAAGTTTATTTTAACTCAAGGAGATGCAGTTCGTCAGATAGGAAATGCAGCATTTGAAAGCTGGAATTTTTCTGAAGTTTCACCAACTTGGAAAAACTTTGAAAGTAGTTTTAAAAACACACCATTACGATTTGTAGTGCAAAGTTTAATTAAAACTTATGGAGCTACTGTAATTTCAGATAATGTCGATTTAGACAAACGTTTCTCTGGAAGTTTTCCAACAAATGATCTAGAAATTGCATTAAAAACAATTACTACTTCTATGAATTTAACTTACGATTTAGAAGAAGGTAAAAAAGTAACACTTCGATCTAAAGAGTAGAAATGATAAGAGTACGATTATCCCTAATTTTTATCGTGTTTTATACTTTTCTTTTTGCTCAAAAAGAGAAGCAAGTACCCTTGTTAAAGGTGTTAAACTCGATTGAAAAAACGTATAATATAAAGTTTTCTTTTTCTGAAGACATTATCGAAAACAAATCAATAAATGTTGATAATGAAGATAGTTTA
Source organism: uncultured Tenacibaculum sp. (assembly GCF_947502995.1). Classification (GTDB taxonomy): domain Bacteria; phylum Bacteroidota; class Bacteroidia; order Flavobacteriales; family Flavobacteriaceae; genus Polaribacter. The sequence goes on from NZ_CANNBW010000001.1 coordinate 78,827, forward strand.
TTAACTGTTTTAATTCAGCAAATAGAGAAGAAAACAGGATTAAAAATTAAAAAGATTAACGATCGTTATTACACAATAGTTTCTAATACAGATAACATCAAAATTTCGGGTTATATTTTCGATGAAAATTCAAAAATTCCATTACTAGACGCTGCAGTTTTTACAAAAGAGAAAGGTGTAGGAACAGATGAAAAAGGCTATTTTGAGTTAAAAGGCTTACATGAAAAAGACACTGTTACTTTTTCTTTTGTTGGTTATGAAAATATACAAAAGACAGTAGCTGAATTGAAAAAAGAAAATAGCATAACAGTGTATTTAAAAGAATCGTCTCAAACACTTAACGAGATTATAATTTCTAGCTATTTAACTACGGGAATTGCTAAAAATACAGATGGTTCAATTTTGTTGACACCAAGGAAACAGGGAGTTTTACCAGGTTTAACAGAAGCAGATGTTTTATTAAGTACACAGCAATTACCAGGTATTCAAAGTCCTATTGAAAGTGCTTCAGGAATTCATATTAGAGGAGGAACACCAGACCAGAATTTAATTCTTTTTGATGGAATAAAATTATATAATACTTCTCATTTCTTTGGGTCTATTTCTGCTTTCAACCCTTATGTTGTTGATAATGTGAAAGTATATAAAAATGCTTCAAATGTTAAATACGGAAATCATGTTTCTGGTGTTATCGATATCGAAACTATGTCAGATATACCCAAAAAGATAAGTGCAGGAGCAGGATTCAATTTTACAAATGCAGATGTAAATACTACGATTCCTCTAGGAGAAAAATTAGGAGTACAATTTTCTTTTAGAAGATCTATTTCTGATTTGTTAGATACACCGACATTTGATAAACTTTCTCAAAAAGTATTTCAAAATACTGCTATTGCTGACGGAGAAACGCAAGCTGAAGAACAGCCTTTTATAGAAGATGAAAATAATTTTAGTTTCATTGATTTTAATACAAAAGTAATTTATCAACCCAACGACAAGAATAAAATATCATTACAACAAATTAGAATTAAAAATGATTTGGAGTATGAGTTGAATAATGAAGTTGATAATCAATCTCGATTCGATTTTATTGATATTCAAAATGAGGGTTATGGAATAACTTGGAACAGAGGTTGGAGTGAAAACCTATCTCAAGAAACAAATATAAACTATACAAATTACAAACTTTTTTATAACGGAAATAAAAAAAGAGATGGAACAATCTATGATTATACTATTAAAAATAACGAAGTAAAGGAAGTTACTTTTAGTTCTATTTTTAATCAGAAGTTAAATGATATAAGTGCATTGAATTTTGGATATCAGTTTACACAAAGTGATATTTCGTTTAGTTTAGATCAAGAGAATTTAGATTTATTTAAAAAAGCAAATGAAAGTGATAAAAAAGCAAATAATCAACAGACAATATTAGTTGAATATGTATTAAGTAAATCAAAAAAATATAATTTTAATGTAGGCTTACGTACTAGTTATATGCCTTTGTTAAAAAAGACTTTTTTAGAGCCTAGGATATATGGTAGAGTTCAAGTACTTCCTTCTTTTTGGTTAAATACATCAGCAGAAATCAAACAACAATATACGAGTAAAATTATAGAGTTTTTTACTTCAGATTTTGGTTTAGAAAACGAATTGTGGGCAATTTCTAATGGTAAAAATGTTCCTATTTTAAAAAGTCAACAAGTAACTTTTGGATTCTTATTCGACAAAGGAGGTTGGTTAATAGATACTGAAGCTTATTATAAGAATATAGAAGGATTAACTTCTTTATCCACTGGTCTTGACAATAGTTCTTCCGAAACTATTTTCAATGGAAAAGCAGCTGTTTTAGGGATAGATATACTATTGAAGAAAAAATGGACTTCAAATATTAGCTCTTGGGTAAGTTATACATTTGGTGAAAACACAATGGATTTCACTGGGTTTAATGATGGAAAATCTTTTAAAGGAAATTTTAATATTTCAAATGCATTGTATGTAGCACAACAATTAAAGTTTGGTAATTTCGATTTTTCATTAGGATGGACTTTCAGAACAGGTTTACCATTTAGTGATGTTGTAGATGGTGGATTTGATATTGAACAAGAACAGTTGTCACAGAAAATTGAAAATAGAAATCAAAAACAGTTGCCAAATTTTCATCGTTTAGATGCATCTGCAACCTATGATTTTTATTGGAGTAAAAAAAGAAAAGTGAAATCAAAAATAGGACTCTCATTTATCAATATTTATAATAGAAAGAATATTTTGAGGCGAACTTATGAGGAGGCAGTAGATCCTCTAAACCCTTCTCGTAGTATAATAAATACTGTAGATACCTTTTCTTTAGGTTTTACTCCAAACGTAGTTTTTAGAGTTCAGTTTTAGTTATAAAATTGCTAATAAATTTTTTTGGAACAATAATTGTCATTCTTTTTTTATAAGTTTGAAAGTATGAGAAAGACGATATTTTTTTTAGCTCTTCTATTGATAGTTAGTAAAGTTTTTTCACAAGAAACTATAGCTACTACTCCAGCCTTTAAGGGAGGAGAATGGTTACAATATAGAATGAGTTATAGTGGTTTTTTAAAGGCTGGTACAGCAACATTATCTTTACAAGAAACTCAGCTAGAGGGAAAAAAAGTACTTCACGCAACAGGAGAAGGAACAACTTCAACAGTTGTAGGTTGGTTTTTTAAAGTAGAAGATAAATACGAAAGTTATTTTACTACTCCAGAAGTGAAGCCTTATTTATTTAAAAGAAAAATAAATGAAGGAGGTTATAAAAAAGACAAACAAATTACTTTTGATCATAATAAGAACACTGCACGTGTTCAAGATTTTCTTAAGAAAAAAGATAGCGTTTTTTCAGTAAAAGGTCCACAAGACATGATCTCAACTTTTTACTTTTTAAGAAGTCATGATACAAAAAATCTTAAAGCAGGTGATGAAATAGATGTTTCTATGTTTTTTGATGAAAAAGCTTACCCTTTTAAATTACATTGTTTAGGATTTGAAACTATAAAAACTAAATTTGGTAAGCTAAGAACGCAGAAATTCAGGCCTTTAGTTCAAGCCGGAAGAGTTTTTAAAGCAGAAGAAAGTGTTACAATCTGGATTACTGCAGACGACAATAAAATTCCAATTAAAATGAAGGCTTCTTTGGCTGTTGGTTCACTTAGAGCAGAATTAGAGGCTTATAAAGGTTTAGCGAATCCGTTTGAGGTTGTTTACGACTAAATCGTTTTAGTTGTTTACATTGTGTTAAAGTAACCTTAGCGAAAGCAATTATTTGTACATTTGTTTCTTTAGAGGAGCAAAAAACAAAGAGGTGAAGGTTAGTTACTATTCGTGTATTTTTTTATTCATTATTATTTTATCAGTTTCTTGTAAGCAAGAAAAAGTAGAAGAAACACCTGAAGAGGTTATAGAAGTTAAAGAGCCTGAACCAGTTATTGAATATGGTTTTAATATCGATAACTATACAGTAATTAATGACACGATTAAAAGTGGTGAAAGCTTTGGAATTATCTTAGATCGTCATCATGTTTTTTATCCAAAAATTAATGCGATTTCAACTAAAATCAAAGATACTTTCGATGTTAGAAAAGTAAGAGCCGGAAAACCTTATACTATTCTAGCGTCAAAAGATACAACTCAAACAGCTCAAGTTTTTATTTATAAACATAATAGAATAGAATCTACTGTAATCAATTTTAAAGATTCTATTATAGAAGCATACACCTACAAAGAACCCGTAAAAATTATTGAAAGAGAAGTTTCTGGAAAAATTATAGATAATTTTTCTCAAGCCTTAGATACATTAGGTTACGGAGCTACTTTAGCAAATGAAGTAGCTGATATTTATTCTTGGACTGTAGATTTTTATAGACTTCAAAAAGATGATACATTCAAATTAATTTTTGAACAGAAATTTATTAACGATACTGTTCCTGTTGGATATGGAAAAATTAAAGCAGCAGTATTTAATCATAAAGGAACCGATTTATATGCCTATCGTTATGTAGCCGATTCTATTAAGGGAGATGTAGATTATTATGATGATGAAGCAGGATTGTTAAGGAGACAGTTTTTAAAATCACCAATAAAATTTCAATATCGAATTTCTTCAAGATATAATTTAAGAAGACGTATAGCTTTATACGGAAATAAAGTTAGACCTCACCGAGGTACAGATTTTGCTGCCGCTTATGGAACTCCAATTATGACTACGGCAAGTGGAACTGTAGTAGAATCTGCACGAAGAGGAGGAAACGGAAATTATGTAAAAGTAAAGCATAATAGTACTTATTCTACTCAATACTTACATATGAAAAGACGTAAAGTTCGTGTTGGTGAATATGTAAAACAAGGAGATGTTATTGGTTGGGTTGGAATGACCGGAAATACAAGTGGACCACACGTATGCTACCGATTCTGGAAGAATGGAAAACAAGTAGATCCTTTCAGACAAAAACTTCCTACAGCTAAACCAATGGTAGATAGCCTTAAACCAAAATATTTCGAGTTTATAAGCCCGTTAAAAGAACAACTAAATAAAATTCCTTTACCTGTTATTGAAGATGTTTTAGAAACAGAAGAATTAGAAAAAACAGAAGAGGATAAAACCATCGCTAAAAATTAATCAATCCATGGCTCTGAAAAACTATAATCCAACTCAAACTGAAACTTGGAAAAAATTAACAGATCATTTTGAAGCATCTAAAAACTTAAACTTAAAAGAATTGTTTAGGACAGATGAGAGTAGAAAAGAAAATTTCTCTGTTACAGTTGATGATTTAGAAGTTGATTTTTCAAAAAATAGAATCACTAGAGAAACTTTAGATTTATTAGTTGAATTAGCTAATGAGGTAGAGTTAAAAGATGCAATTGAGAAATATTTTACAGGAGAAACGATAAATGTTACTGAAGGTAGAGCTGTATTACATACGGCACTAAGAAGTACTTCTGAAGAGCCAGTTTTAGTCGACGGAAAAGATATCAAACCAAAAGTTCAAACCGCACTAAGAAAAATTAGAGCTTTTAGTAATAAAGTAATTTCTGGAAAGTGGAAAGGGTATTCTGGAAAGTCTATTACCGATGTTGTAAATATTGGTATCGGAGGTTCAGATTTAGGTCCAGATATGATTGTTGAAGGACTAAAGTTTTATAAGAATAAATTAAATACACATTTTGTTTCTAATGTAGATGGAGATCACGTTTCAGAGGTATTAAAGAATTTAAATCCTGAAACAACACTTTTTGTAATTGTATCAAAAACATTTACAACTCAAGAAACAATTAGTAATGCCAATACAATTAAAAATTGGTTTTTAAAATCAGGATCAATTTTCGATGTAGCAAAACATTTTGTTGCGGTTTCTACAAACTTAGACGCAGTTTATGATTTTGGTATTGATAAAAATAATGTTTTCCCAATGTGGAATTGGGTTGGAGGAAGATTCTCTTTATGGTCTGCAGTAGGCTTATCAATAAGCTTAGCTGTCGGATTCGATAATTTTAGGGAATTATTAAACGGAGCAGAAGAAATGGATATCCATTTCAGAACTACCGATTTTGATGAAAACATACCTGTGATTTTAGCTTTATTAAGCGTTTGGTATAACAATTTCTATGGAGCAGAAACAGAAGCAATTCTACCATACACACAATACTTATCAAAACTTCCAGATTATCTTCAGCAAGCTGTTATGGAAAGTAACGGAAAAGGAGTTGATAGAGACGGAAATGAAATAACTTATCAAACAGGAACAATTGTTTGGGGGAGTACAGGTACAAACATGCAACATGCATTTATGCAGTTAGTTCATCAAGGTACAAAGTTAATACCAACAGATTTTATAGGATTTAAAGAATCGTTACACGGTTTAGAAGATCATCACAATAAATTAATGGCAAACTACAATGCCCAAATGGAAGCACTTGCTTTTGGTAAAACAAAAGAAGAGGTTCATTTAGAATTAAAAGCTTCTGGAGAAATGGAAAAAATTAATTCTTTATTACCTTATAAAGTATTTTCTGGGAACAGACCGAGCAACGGAATCTTATTTGATAAATTAACACCTAAATCTTTAGGAAAGTTAGTTTCATTATATGAACACAAGATTTTTGTACAGGGAATTGTTTGGAACATATACTCTTACGACCAATTTGGTGTCGAATTAGGGAAAGAATTAGCTAAAAAACTCCTAAAAAATTAGTCCTAAAAATTAAAACTAACGGAATATTCTTAAAGGATCGTTAAAAAAGTTAACATTTATTTAATATTGGAAATATTAAAAAGAGTGAATTTTGCTTCGTTTTAATTACATTATATAAAGGACAATGAAAAATTTCAAAAATTTACTACTAGTATCTTTACTGTTTGTTGTAACAACAGTTTTAGGTCAAGGGGTAACTTCGTCTTCTGCTTCAGGTAAGATTACCGATAACACAGGAGAACCGTTACCAGGTGCAAATGTACTTTTAGTACATACACCTTCAGGAACTAAGTATGGTGCTTCTACAGATCTTGATGGATTCTTTAGAATTTCTAACATGAGAACAGGTGGACCATATAAGTTAACTATTTCTTTTGTTGGTTTCCAAACAATAGAGAATAGTGGGATTTACTTAACATTAGGTCAATCTAAAAAATTCAACTTATCTCTTAGAGAAGATTCAAACCAACTTGAAGAAGTTGTAATTAACGCTCAAAGAGATGGATTAATTGATGGTAATAAAACAGGTTCTGAAACTACTATCGGAAAAAGAGAAATCGCTACGTTAGCATCTGCTTCACGTTCTGTTGCAGATTTCGTAAGATTAACTCCTCAAACTCAGATTAGTGAAGGAGATGATGGATTCTCAATTTCTATTAGTGGACAAAATAACAGATATAACTCTATCTATATTGATGGAGCTGTAAATAACGATGTATTCGGTTTAGCTGGTTCAGGAACAAATGGAGGACAAACAGGAGTAAGTCCTTTCTCTATTGATGCAATTGAGCAGTTTCAAGTAAACATCGCTCCATTCGATGTAAGACAATCTGGTTTTACAGGAGGTGCGATTAACGCAATTACAAGATCAGGAACTAACAAATTCGAAGGATCTGCTTATTTCTTCACAAGAAACGAAGATTTAGCAGGTAAAACTCCAGTAGATTTAGTTGGTTCTAATGGTAGACAAAAATTAGGTGAGTTTACTGCTAATACTTATGGTGTAAGAATCGGAGGTCCAGTAATAGAAGATAAATTATTCTTCTTCGTAAACTATGAAAGACAAGATGATGAATTACCACAACCATTCGCAATTGAAAACTATGACGGTGATTCTAATGCAGCTGATATCACAAGATTAAGAGATCACGTATTAAATACTTACGGATATGATATCGGAAGTTTCGAAAATGCATTAAGAACTCTACAGAGTGATAAGATTACTGCTAAAATCGACTGGAATATCAACGATAGAAACAAGCTTTTATTAAAACACACTTATGTAAGTGCAGAAAATTTAGAAACTAGAAGTTCTGGTTCTAGAAGTTTAGGTTTTTCTAATGGTTCTGAGTTTTTCATCAGTAACACAAACTCTTCTTCTTTAGAGTGGAATTACCAAGGAGATAAAATAGCAAACAGTTTATTAGTTGGTTATACAAGAGTAAGAGATGATAGATCTCCATTTGGAAACCCATTCCCAACTGTAGTAATTGGAGATGGTATTAATACTTTTGGTTTTGACGGTATCCAGTTTGGAGCTGAGCGTTTTTCTACAGCGAACTTATTAAATACTGATGTATTAACAGTAACAAACAACTTTAACATTTACTACGGTAAACACACTGTTACTTTAGGTACTCACAACGAATTTACAGATGTAAAGAACTTATTCTTTGCTTCTAACTACGGAACATACGTATACGAGTCTGTTGATGATTTCATCAACAATACAAACTTAGTTGACTACGAAAGAAACTACTCATTAATTTCTAATAGTGTTGGTGATAATTCTACTGGTGCTGCTGAATTTGGAACTAAGCAATTTGGTTTCTATGTTCAAGATGAAGTTGATTTCACAGATAACTTAAAAATTACTGCAGGTTTACGTTTCGATATTCCAGTATGGGAAGACGGTGCTGTAAACAACGATTTTAATACAAGAACTGTTGCTTTATTACAAGCTGCAGGTAAAGATTTACAAGGAGCAAGAGTTGGTCAAGGAGTTAATTCTAGATTATACATTTCTCCAAGATTAGGATTTAACTGGGATGTAGATGGAAAAGCTACTACTCAAATTCGTGGAGGTATGGGTATCTTCGTATCTAGATTACCATTAGTATGGCCAGGAGGTACATATAACAACAATGGTGTTACTCAAGGAAACTTCGAGGATGCAACAGGTTTAACATTCAACCCAGATATCAATACACAACCAATCGGTGTTGCTCCAGGTTCAGGATTCACAGGAGGAAATGTAGATTTATTTACTCCAGATTTCCAATTACCACAAGTAGTAAAATATAACATTGCTGTTGATAGAAAGTTACCAGCTGGTTTCTCTGTATCTGCTGACTTTGTTTACAACGATAATTTATCTGCAATTTTCTACGAAAACTTAAACATTCCTGATGCAGTAGGAACGTTAGTAGGAGCTGATAACAGACCTTTCTATAACAGAAGAGGTTCTATCGATAATACTTATGGAAGAATTATTTTAGCTTCTAACACAGATGTTGGTAGCTCTTGGAATACATCTTTCACAGCTAGAAATACATTCAAGAGTTCTTTAATTGATGTTTATTCTTCTGCTACTTATTCTTATGGTTCTTCTACTAGTATCTTTGACGGTACTTCATCTCAGAACAGTTCTCAATGGAGAGGTATTGTTACTGTAAATGGTAAAAATGGTAACCCTCAATTAGGTAGATCTGGTTTCGATCAAGGAAGTAGAATTTTTGCTAACGTAAGTGCAGATTTCAAATGGAACGAAAACTTAAAGACTACTATCGGTTTATTCTATAATGGTCAAGAAGGAAGACCTTTCTCTTATGTATACGGAGGACGTGATTTATTAAATGACGATTCAAGAGATAACGCATTAATTTATGTACCAGCTAGTGCTTCTGAAATTAACTTAGTTGATTTTGTAGATAATGGTACTACTGTAACTGCTGCTGAGCAGTGGGATGCTTTAAACGCTTATATAGAAAATGATGATTACTTAAGAACTAGAAGAGGTACTTACGCTGAAAGAAACGGAGATAGAGCTAGATTCTCTCACGTAGTAGATTTAAAATTCTTACAAGATTTCACAGTTAATGCATTTGGACAAAAGCATACATTACAATTAAGTGCAGATATCTTTAACTTCACAAACTTATTAAATAAGAACTGGGGTAAAACATATTTTGCTAGTGATGTTAGTTTAATCGAAGTTGAAGGTGGTGGTGGAACTGCTAACCCAGAATTCACTTTCGATCCAAATAGAACTATTACTATCGATCAAATTGATGATAGAGGAATCCAATCTTCTAGATGGCAAGCACAAATCGGTCTTAGATATATCTTTAACTAAGATATTCACCATATTTTTTAAAACCACCTCAAATGAGGTGGTTTTTTTATGCATAAAATTCAGTACTTTTACACTATAAATAAACTAACTAATTATGATGAAAACAGTTCACTCTTATTGGGCTTACATTGCATTAGCAGTATTAATTTTTGCTGTTGTAAATGCTGTAATAGGATTAGTACAGAAAAAAGAATTTACGCATAAAGATTTCCGCTTAGGATTGTTCACTTTAATTACTGCTCACATTCAATTATTAATAGGTTTAGGATGGTATTTTATGTCTCCTTGGTATAAATCAATGAAAGCAAACGGTGTAGACGCTACAAATCGTTTATTAGCCATTGAGCACCCAATAATGATGATTTTAGCAATTACTTTAATCACAATAGGTTGGTCTAAGCATAAAAAACAAGTTAAAAGCGAATCTAAATTTAAAACCTTTACCATTTTTTACGGAATAGCCTTGCTATTTGTTTTGTCAAGAATTCCATGGTCTAACTGGTTATCTTAAAATTGAAAACTTAATTCCCGCATCTAGCGGGAATCTTATTTTAATAAAATGAAGCTCATAAGTTATTTTTTATCCTCAATTTTTGCACTAGTATTTTTTTTACTACTTATAATTTTTCATCCAATCCAATGGTTAGGATTAAAATTAGGTGGACAAAATGGTCATCAGAAAATAGTAAATATTATGAACTGGTTTTTAGTAAAATCATTACTAATTTTAGGTGTGCCAGTACGTGTAGAAAACAAGTATAAAATCCCAGAAAATCAAACGATTATTTTCGTGTCGAATCATCAAAGTATGTTCGATATTCCTCCAATCATTTGGTATTTCAGAAAACACTGTCCAAAATTCGTTTCAAAAAAAGAATTAGGAAAAGGTATTCCTAGTATTTCTTTCAATTTAAAGCATGGAGGTGCAGCTTTAATAGATAGAAAAGATAGAAAGCAAGCAATTACAGAAATGATTGAATTTGCTAAAAGAATACATAAAAATAACTGGTCAGCAGCTATTTTCCCTGAAGGAACAAGAAGTAGAAACGGAAAACCAAAAAGTTTTGCTTCTAATGGACTTAAAATGCTTGTAAAATACAATCCTGATAGTTATGTAGTGCCTTTAACTATAAATAATTCATGGAAAGTATTTAAGTATGGAAAATTTCCTTTAGGAATTGGAAGTCCGATAAAAATTACAACACACGAACCAATAAAGATAGACAGTTTACCGTTTGATGACTTATTAGCTAAAGTAGAAGCTGATGTTACAGGTGCTGTTGTAGCTTAAAACAACTAGATTAATGTCGATAAAAAATATAAGAAAAGAAGTGATGAAAACCTTGGAAAGTAAAATCCATGGTTTTGTAGATGATTTTTTAATTCCCGTTGAAAAAATCTGGCAACCAACAGATTTTTTGCCGAATTCACAAAGTGATAATTTCATAGAAGAGGTCAAAGAGATTAGAGAAATCTCTAAAGAGTTAGATGATGATTTTTGGGTGGTTTTAGTAGGAGATACTATTACTGAAGAAGCTTTACCTACTTACGAATCTTGGTTAATGGATTTAGATGGAGTAACTCAAGATCCAGATAATGGTTGGGCTAAATGGGTGAGAGCTTGGACTGCAGAAGAAAATCGTCACGGAGATGTTTTAAATAAATACTTATACCTTTCTGGAAGAGTTAATATGCGTGAAGTAGAAATTTCTACTCAGCATTTAATTGCAGATGGTTTCGATATTGGTACTTCTACAGATCCATATAAGAATTTCGTATATACAAGTTTTCAAGAATTAGCAACTTATGTGTCACACAATAATGTAGCTAAAATTGCTCGTAAGAAAGGTCATAAATTATTGGCTAGAATGTCTAAGATTATTGCGGGTGACGAAATGAGACATCATAAAGCTTATACAGCATTTGTAAAAGAGATTTTTGCCATAGATCCTAGTGAAATGATGTTAGCTTTTGAAAAAATGATGAGACATAAAATTGTGATGCCAGCAATGCACTTACGCGAATCTTTTAATGAAAAAGGAACTCTTTTTGATGATTTTTCAACTGTAGCACAACGTATAGGAGTTTACACAGGTTTCGATTATGTAGATATTCTTAGAAAATTAAATGCAACTTGGGAGATTGATAAAATTACAGGCTTAACTGCAGAAGCTGAGAAGGCAAGAGATTATTTAATGAAGTTGCCAGACAGAATGTACCGTATTACAGAAAGAATTGTAATTCCGGAAACAGATTTTAAATTTAAATGGATGATACCAGCATAAATGAAAAAGCAACCAATTTGGTTGCTTTTTTTATTGTTAAAATGGATTAATTTAAACTAATCAATTGTAAATTATTTTCATCGATATGTTTAAAAGTTCCAGATACATTATTTTCAGTTTGTAGTTTGTTTTCTAATTCCTGACATAAATTTTCACAGTTAATTGTAATTGCATCTAGAATTAAAAAGTTAGAAGAAGAAGTATTTACAAAATTATCTCCCTCAAGTTTTAATGTTAATTCAAAAGAAACATCTTCACTTACTTTCTCTTTAGAAAGTATTTTTTGTAATGAATATTTAAAAGAACTAGCGTCTTGAGGAGGATTTCGAATTGTTTCTTTTTTTACAGACAATGCATAAATAAAACCTGGTTCATAAGTGAATCCTTCAATAGAGGAATAGAAATTATGCCAAGTATCAGTATTTAAAATAGCTCCTTCTTGAATTAAAAGTGTAAACTGAGGAGATAAACCTACAGCGGTGTTTTTGTAATGATTTACGCGAATATCAACAATTTCACTTTGATTTTCTTCTTCACAAGAAATCAATATTCCAATAAAAGTTAATAAGAGAATTAGTTTTTTCATTTCAAAATCTTTTTAATTTATACTAGTTAGATAAAGAATACTCGATTTGGTTGCTTTAGAATATAACTTAATTTTAAATTAATTATTTCGAAAGCTCATCTAATCTTTCTTTTTCCCTTTGTGTAAGATTCTGATAACCTTTTTGATTTATTTTATCTAGAATAGAATCGATTTCTTCTTGTTTTGCAACCTTTATCTCATTGAATTTATCATCTATAGTAACGTTTTTAGGTGCGCTTTTAAACGGATCATTCAATAAAAGAATATGGGGTTTAATAATAAGTAAAAACAAGAATATAGAAGTTGGAATTAATGCTAGCGCGATAGTTAAAAAATTAGTATTAATAACTTCTGGTTTAATAGCAATAACGGTTAATAAACCTATGATTGCACCACCTAAATGAGCTTCGTGCCCAACATTATCTTTTTTACTTGTAATTCCGTAAATAGAATATAAAACGTATCCTATAGCATATAACCAAGCAGGAAATTCAAAAGGAAGAATGATAAAACCGATTTCCATACCAGGAGATAGTCCAATAGCAGCAAAAACGATTCCACTAACAGCTCCAGAAGCACCAACAGCTCTATAATCGGAATGATTTTTATGAATGTATAAAGCAAACAGATTTCCACCGATTAAACTGATGAGATAAATTAGGAAGAAAAGAAATGCACCAATAGAGTCCTCTAAATTAGATCCGAAAAGATATAAGGTAATCATATTAAAGGCAAAGTGTTTCCAATCTACATGAAGAAAACCTGATGAGATTAGTCGGATATATTCTTTGTTGTTGAATACTTTATTAATATGAAATAAGAATTTGTCTTGAAAAGTAAATTCCTTTAAACCTTTGTTAGTAATAAAAGCTGTTACACCGATAAGAAGTAAAGTGAACAGTTGTACCTTTTCCATATAAATATTGAATGTTTTTTTTAGCTCGTTAGTAAAAATAGGAATAAAAATGATTCATTTAAAGTTGAAAAGAAATTCCAGATTCAATACCAAAACTATTATGTCCTTTATTAGGAGAAGCAAAATTTAAATTAGAATTGTGTCGCAAAGTCAATCGAAAATCAAATAGTATTCTTTTTTGTTTCCATGAAAATCCTAAACCTAGGATATCTGAAAAAGCAAATCCTCTTCTTAAACGTTCTGTATCTTCATTAGAAATCATTGGGCCCACACTACCAAGTAAATAAGAACTGAAATTTGAAAATACATTATAGCGAACTAAAATTCCGATGTTTAAAGCATATTCTTCAAAAGCTCTCCTTTTGGTAAATTTTTCTCGTAACTCTAAATAGTTTTCAGTTGTTGGTAAAACAAATTGCTCGTTTAATAATTGATGATTGGCAAAGTATACACTAGGTTCTATTAAAAGCTCAAAATTGAAATTATCTTTAAGTGTTAACGGATAATTGATTTGAACTTTTAAATACTGATTGTCATAATCGTAATCAGGATCATTTAACGGAAAGCTATTCTGTGTTGCTCTTCCGTAATTTAAACCCAAGTAAATTTTACGCTCTTGAGAAAAAAGTGTTATAATCGTTAGATTGAATAAAAAAAACAAGAAAATAGATTTTTTCATTTATAGCAAACTAAATTTATCTCGATCTTTTAAAAAACCAAGTTTTTCTCGAACAGTATCCTGTTCATTTTTTTGAAGTTTCAATGTAATTGTACTTTCTAGTTCGTTATTTTCTTCAGACAAACAATTCCCTAAGCAATCGTAAACAGCAGAATGACCAACATATTCATAATCATTGCCATCTAATCCAATTCTGTTTACACCAATGGTAAAACTCATGTTTTCTATCGCTCTAGCTTTTAATAAAGCATCCCAAGCGTTAATTCGTTTTTTAGGCCAACTTGCGGTATATAAAAGTAAATCATAATCTTCTACGTTTCTAGACCAAACAGGAAAACGTAAATCGTAACAAATAAGCGGACAAATTTTCCATCCTTTGTATTCCACAATTAACTTTTGAGTTCCAGAAGTATATGTTTCGTGTTCTTTAGCTAAAGTAAACGTATGTTTTTTATCGTAATATTGAATTTCACCTGATGGAAAAACAAACAACAAACGATTAAAAAATGCATCATTTTCTTCAATAATAATACTTCCAAGTATAGCAGCATTTTTTGCTACGGCTGTTTTTTGCATCCATTGTACAGAAATACCATCCATTTTTTCAGCCAAATTACTAGCATTCATAGAAAAACCGGTAGTAAACATTTCTGGTAATACGATAAGATCTACAGTATCAGAAATATGATTTATTTTCTTTGTGAAGTTTTCTAAATTTTTAGTCGGATTTTCCCAAACTAAATCAGATTGTAATGCAGCAACAGAAAGTGTATTCATTTGTATTTAGTTGAAATCAAAAATAACATAATTATTGTACTTTAGAAATATATCAAGTTACCATGTTATTTCTGTATTCTTAAGAATAACATTATTGACTTAACTTTGTATTCTCAATTTAAAAATTCAAACAGAAATAAAATAAATGCAAACATTTATTCAGGAAACAATTCAAGACATCTTAAAAACGACGCAATCTTTTCAAGATGTAACTTTTGTATTGCCATCGAATCGTGCTGGAGTTTTTGTAAAACAAGCACTAAAAGATGCGCAAGTAAAAGGTTTTTTTCCTGAAATATTGAATATTGAAGAGTTTACAGAAGAAGTGTCTGGAATTCGTAAAGTAGATTCAATACAATTACTGTTTTATTTCTATCAGATTTACAAGAAAGTTGAAGAGAAACCAGATACGTTTGATGTTTTTGCTTCTTGGGCATTTACAGTGTTACAAGACTTTAATGAGATCGATCAGCATTTAGTAAATACGAAAGAAGTGTTCGTTTACATTCGAGATGTAGAACGTTTAAAAAAATGGTCGGTAAAAGGTACTTTTCAAGAAACTGAATTAATAAAAGATCACTTTGCATTTACTGAAAAACTAAACGAATATTATAATTTTTTCTATGAATATCTGATTGAAAATAAAATCGGATATCAAGGATGTTTGTACAGAGAAGCAACTGAAAAACTAGAAGGATTTTTACAACAATCTGGAGATAGAAAGTTCTTTTTTATTGGATTTAATGCTTTAAACAAAGCAGAAGAATTCATGATAAAACAAATGTTGTTGGAAGGAAATACTGAAGTGTATTGGGATATTGATGAAACGTTTTTGTATTCGAATCATCAAGCAGGTGCATTTATCAGAAAATATAAAACCAGGTGGAAATATTATCAAACAAATGAAATAAAAACGATCGGAAATTGGTTTTCGCAACCTAAGAATATCGAATTAATCGGAGCTTCTAAAAATGTAACGCAAATGAAGTATGCAGGAGAATTATTATCGCAATTCTCTAGTCATGAAAATACAGCTTTAGTTTTAGCCGAAGAATCACAATTGCCAATCACCTTAAATTCGTTACCACAGAATGTAAATTCAGTGAATATTACGATGGGATATCCGTTAAAAGATATGCCTTCAACAAGTTTGTTTTTGTCGTTGTTTCAACTGTTCATTACACAAGAAAGACTTCAGAAAAAAGATGCGCAACAATTTTATTACAAAGAAGTAGTAAAGTTATTAAAAGAACCTTTTGTTTATAAAATATTAACTACAGAAACCGAAGTTGTTTCCGAGCAAATTATAGGTGCAATTTTTACTGAAAACCGAACTTTTGTTTCTAAAACTTACATCGAAAGTTTTCTTAAAAATATAGACGAAACAAAACGAGATTTGATTTCCGATTTATTTTCAGAGTTTAAAACAGTAGATGCTTTTTTACAAAGAATTGTTCGATTTATAGATCATTTAAAAGATAAAGTAGAAGGATTAGAAAAAGAGTTTTTATTTCGTTACTATACAGCTTTTAATCAGTTACAAAATTTACAATTAGAGTTTGGTTATTTTTCCGATTTAAAAGTTTTATATCAGTTTTTTAAACAGCTTATTTCTTCTGAAAGTTTATCTTTCCAAGGGGAACCGTTACAAGGATTGCAGCTAATGGGGATGTTAGAAACACGTTTGTTAGATTTTAAAAATGTAATTATTACTTCGGTAAATGAAGGCGTTTTTCCAGCGTCTAGTAAACAAACGTCATTTATTCCTTTTGATGCAAAAGTGCATTACGGTTTGCCTAGTTATAAAGAAAAAGATGCAATTTTTTCGTATCACTTTTTCAGATTGATTCAAAGAGCAGAGAATATTTATTTGATTTATAATACAGAAAGTGATTCGTATGGAGGAGGAGAGAAGAGTCGTTTTTTAACACAATTAGAGTTATTAAAAGATAATGTAAAGCACACATTTATAAGTCCGAAAGTAACACAGCAAACCACAGAACAATTAGAAGTTCATAAAAATGAAGCGATTCTTGAACGATTAAAAGAATTGGCAACTAAAGGAATTTCTCCTTCTGCTTTAACCAATTATTTGTATAATCCGGTTGCTTTTTATCAGCAAAAAGTTTTAAAAATCAGAGAGTTTGACGATATCGAAGAAGAAGTTGCATTTAATACTTTAGGAACTGTTGTTCACGAAACGTTACGTGTTTTATACGAACCTTTTGTTGGAAAGTTTATCGTGAAGAATGATGTGTCTGTGATGAAGAATAAAGTTTCTGAATTGGTAGAACATTTCTTCGCAGAGTATTTTAAAAACGGAGATATTACTACAGGTAAAAACAGATTGATTTTTGAAGTTGCTGTTCGTTTTGTGCAAAACTTTTTAGATCAAGAAATCACATTACTTTCTGATACAAATAATGCCTTAAAAATTGTTGAAGTAGAAAAAGATTATGAAGCGTTTTTTAATGTAGACGGAATCGACTATCCGATTAAAATACACGGACAAGTAGATCGTGTAGATCAACTCAATGGAGTAACTCGTATTATTGATTATAAAACCGGTGTTGTAAATGCTTCAGATTTAAAAATTTCTGATATAACAGGTGTTATAGATTTTAAATATAGCAAAGCCATTCAAGTATTGTTGTATGCGTTTATGTATACGCAAAATAATCCTACAGCTGAACTTCAAATAGAAGCTGGAATCATTTCTTTTAAAAGATTGAAATCTGGATTTATGAAGTTAAATTTCTCTGAAAAGTATCGTGGACAAGACAACAATGTCTCCTTAGATAGAATTGATTCGTTTATCGATCAAATTAAAAAGTTAATTCAAGAGATTTACAATCCAGAAATATCATTTTTAGAACCTTCTGAACTTCCTTTTTAAGTGCGTAACAATTTTTTAACGTAAACATTTAAGTGCTCTTTTTACGAAAAATTAATTTCAAAATTTGTTAAAAAAAACGGGCAAAAAACTGATAGTCAAAACGAAAATAAAACAGGATCAATTTTCGTTATAAACCTAGGGTTTTTGTAGGATTTATGTGAATTTAAAGAAGCCAAATTTCTTATGTTTTTTTTAAGATTTTCTTAAGACTTTCTAAGCTACTTTTAGTCTCAGAAAAACAGAAAACAGAAACAGAAAGATGAAAACTAATTTACAACCACTATTACAATTTTTGCTACTCTGCATGAGTACTAATTTTGCATTTTCTCAAAACACAATTGTACCAGATGATAACTTCGAAAGAGCTTTAATTGCTCTTGGTTTAGATTCTGGAGATTTAGATAATGTAGTGCCTACAGCAAACATTAATCGAGTAGAAAATTTAGATATATCGTTTAGAGATATTAAAGATTTAACCGGTATAGAAGGTTTCACTGCATTAAAAAATCTTGAAGCTCAAGGGAACGATATTCAGACTATTAATTTAGCTTCAAACATAAGTTTAGAAACTTTAAACCTTGAAGGAAATTTATTAGAAGAATTAACACTATCTAATAATGTTCTTTTAAGAGAAATTAATGCAGCTAAAAACAAACTGAATCTTTTGGAAGTATCGAGAAGCATTCTTCTTGAAAGTTTAAAAGTTTCAGACAATCTGTTAACAATTATTGATGTTACTAAAAATAGTCAGTTAAAAACACTAGAAATTAATAACAATCAAATAACTGCAATGGATTTAAGTAGAAATACATTTTTAGAAATATTTGATGCTACTAAAAATTCATTCACAACTGTCGATTTAACAAATAACCGCTTATTAAAAGAAATAAGTATTGGAGATAATGATCTTACAACGATAGGATTACGTAATAATTTTCAGTTAGAGAAATTGTACTTGAAAAACAATACACTCACAGAACTAGATGTATCTGGAAGTCCCCTTTTAATTAATCTTGATGTTAGTAATAACGAACTAAATGCATTAGATATACTAGTACAATCTAATTTAGAATCTTTGTATGCAGATGAAAATAATATCGAAGCGATAACCTTATCAACAAATACAAAACTAAAAGTAATTAGTATAGCTTATAATAAGTTGAAAGAAGTTAATCTAAGAAGCAATAGAGATTTAGAAATACTTACTATCGATGGAAACTTACTTACTGATCTTGCTTTAAACCGAAATAGAGAATTATATTTTGTAAGTGCAGATGATAATAAGCTGTTAGATTTAAACTTAAGAAACGGAAATAATACTAACTTTTTAACTGGTGCTGCAGGTTCTAGTTTTAAAAATAATCCAGCTCTAACTTGTATCGAGGTTGATGATGAAGATTATAGTAATACAAACTGGACAGATTTTAAAGATGATATTGCTAGTTATAATAGATTTTGTAGTAGCAGTGTTGCTGTCATTAGAGATGAGAATTTTGAACAAGCATTAATTGATTTAAACATAGATGCTGGTGATATAAACGGAACTGTTTTAATTCGAAATATTGAAAATGTAGAGTTTCTTGATGTATCAAATAAAGGAATCGAAGATTTAAGAGGTATTGAAGGTTTTAAAGTTTTAAAAGAATTAAAAGCTCAAAATAATAAGCTAGAACTTTTGTCTTTAACAGGAAATAGAGATTTAAGAAAATTAGAAGTGTTTAATAATGAAATTGCTAATATTTTCTTAGGAAACGAATTAGAAGAAATAAATGTTAGTAATAATAAAATAAGGATTTTAGATCTATCTAGAAATGACAAATTAAAGACATTAAATGCTTCTAATAATGAAATAGGTTTTCTTGCAGTTAATGATAATTTAGAATATTTAGATGCATCAAATAATAGTCTTGAAAATCTAGATTTATCGAATAGTAAAATTAAAGAAGCAAAACTTCAAGACAATGAAATGCTTACAATAGGTTTAAATAACAATACAGATTTAACATATTTAAACCTAAATAATAATAAGTTGAGAATCATTAACACAAAAGATGCAGTAGCATTAAAAGAATTATACCTTAATTCAAATGAATTACTAACTATAGATGTTTCTTTAAATACAGGATTAGAGGTTTTAGATGTGTCTAATAACGAATTAATCATCCTTGATTTATCTGAAAATTCTGAGCTTTATAGTGTATATGTAAATGATAATAAGCTGGTTTCTATAGATTTAAAAAATGGAGGAAACACTAAAATCGATGCGACTTTATCAGATTTCACTTCAAATCCAGAGTTGACTTGTATTCAGGTGGATAATAAAACTATGAGTGATAACGATTGGAGAACAATTAAAGATAATACTGCTACGTATAATGAAAATTGTAGAGCGACTGCCTCTAATGAAGATAATGAGTTTGTTTTAACAAATACTGTAATAGCACCAAATCCTGTTCAGCAAATATTAAATATAAAGTCAGATAAAGAGATTAAATCGTTAACAGTTTATAATTTACAAGGAGCCAAAATATTAAGAGCTAAAAACACAAAAACGTGTAACGTTAGTCAATTATCTAATGGTTTATATGTGTTAAAGATAGAAACAGATAAAGGAGAAATAGGAATTAAACGTTTTGTAAAAAAATAAGACTTACAAATTATTTTAAGATATATAATTAATGTCTTTTTGAAGTTTCTAAAAAAACTCAGAGAGACATTTTTTAGTTAAAAAACAATCTTTTTTAACATAATTGATTGCACAATATTTATTGAGTTTTCATATTTTAGATATGAATTAAGTCATAAAGAAAAAGACTTAATTATGAAGTTGCTAGAGATAAAATTTTGCTATGTATTATTCTCTTTTTTTAGCTGAAAACGATTCGTTTTAAAGTGGTTCTAGGATTAATAACGTAGTGGGCTTTTATCAATACAACTCCACTCATTTATTAACCAATAAATATTAAAAATCATGTTAAAAAACAATTTTAAAAACTGGAAAACACTAAGTAAAAAAGAGCAAAAAACAATTAACGGAGGCGGTCAATCTTGTGCGAGTACGCATCACTGTGTAGCAACACATGAATCTGAAGGATGCGAAGACGTTTTCTGTATTAACAACAGATGTGTTTTTGTGCCAATTTCATGTATCTAACTTATAGTTTCAAAATGAACTTTAGATGACTTCTAAAGTTCATTTTATTTTCTTTCCAATAAACAAACCAGTGATAAAAATTAATACTCCCAAAAGCGGTAATTTCCAATGAAAAGGAGTATTGTTGACTAATTCAATAGTGTTTGGGAATTTTTTATTCAACAAGTAAAAGTCTTCATTCGGCTGATTTTTTTCTCCATTTTTAGGTTTTAAGTTATAATAAAATTCTTTAGTTCTAAAGCAACCAGATGTATAAAGAACTTTTTTACCATTAAGCTCAAAAGGTTCTTTTGAAGTTCTCGCATAAACTAAATATGAATTTACACTTATATTAAATCTAAAACAGCAATTTCCGGCTTCTTGATAAATCTCAATATACTTTTTGTTAGACCCTTTCCATTTCTTCTCTACTTCAAATTTTGCATACCAAAATCGAGTTGTTTTTACTTTTTGATCAGTTTCTTCGAATTCATAATCATATGTTTTTGTGTCAATCTCTTTAATTTCAATCAACCGTCCAATAAATATTTCGTCAGCCTTTTTTACTTCATTTTCAAATGTTTTACCGTTACAAAGACAGGCGTTAGAAATAAAATATGTCAAAAATAAGAATAGAGATGTAATACGTTTTAGCATCGTTTTTTAATAAAGTTTATATATTCATAATAACTACTTTCCACAATTGTTGTCCCGCTTCATAAGTACAAAGATCGGAAAACCCAATAGTTTCATGTGCTTTTAAAGACCGAGTATTATTAGCGTCAATTTCTGTGATAATACTTGTAAACTCACCAGAAAAAGTTGCAGCCATTGTATCATACAAACCTCTAAAAATTCCTTTTCCTCTGTATGCTTTATCAACACAAATTTGTCCCATTACAATAAAGTTCTGATGAATATCAAGTTTATCTATTTCATTAAACATAGGAATTAAAACAGGAATTTCATTTTTAAATGACGTAGACATCGATAGTGCATATGCGACAAGACTATCATTATCTTTTGCTATAATATGCGGATGAAGATCATGCATTTTAGTGAGTATTTCTAAATCATGTTCAACAGTAACAAAACCCTGTGTTTTCTTTTCTTCTTCATTAAGTTGTTTGGGTAAGTTTCGTTGTTGTAATGCTAAGATTTGCTCAAGTTCAGAAGTGTTAGAAGTTTTTGTAAAAGTGATCATAATTAAACAGAAGATTTACAGTAAACGTTTTCGTTATAAATTTAGAGAAATAAGCGTTTTTAATCGTGTTTTTTCTAATTTAGAATAATTATTTTTGTTGGAATCAACAAAAGAGCAAACTTCTAAAAACATAAAAAATGAAGACAATCAACGATTTTAATTTTGAAGATAAAAAAGCATTAATCCGTGTAGATTTTAATGTGCCACTAAACGATGAATTTCAAGTGACAGATGATACTAGAATTCAGTCAGCTAAGTCAACAATCATTAAAATTTTAGAAGACGGAGGAAGTTGTGTGTTAATGTCGCATTTAGGTCGTCCAAAAGGAGTAGATGCAAAGTTTTCTTTAAAACATATTGTTGATAAAGTACGCGAAGTAATTGGAGTGCAAGTAAAGTTTGTTGAAGATTGCGTAGGAGAAGCTGCTGAAGCTGCTGTTGCTGAATTAAAAAGCGGTGAAATCTTATTGTTAGAGAACTTACGTTTTCATGGCGAAGAAAAAGCTGGTGATGTTGCTTTTGCAGAACAATTATCAAAATTAGGAGATGTTTATGTAAACGATGCTTTTGGTACAGCGCATAGAGCTCATGCTTCTACAGCAGTAATCGCTCAATTTTTTCCAGAGAACAAATGTTTCGGACATTTATTAGCGAAAGAAATCGAAAGTATCGATAAGGTATTAAACAATTCAGAAAAACCTGTTTTAGCAGTTTTAGGTGGAGCAAAAGTTTCTTCTAAAATCACTGTAATCGAAAATATTTTAGATAAAGTAGATCACTTAATTATTGGTGGTGGAATGACATTCACATTTGTGAAAGCACAAGGTGGAAAAATAGGAGATTCTATCTGCGAAGATGATAAAATGGATTTAGCTTTAGAGATTCTTAAAAAAGCGAAAGCTAAAAATGTACAAGTTCACATTCCTGTTGATGTAATTGCTGCTAGCGCTTTTGATAATAATGCAGAAACTCAAGTTTCAGACGTAAATGAAATTCCAGATAGCTGGCAAGGATTAGATGCTGGTCCGAAATCATTAGAAAATTTTGAAGCTGTAGTAAACCAATGTAAAACAATTTTATGGAACGGACCTTTAGGTGTTTTTGAAATGGAAAGTTTTGCAAAAGGAACAATCGCTTTAGGAAACTTTATCGACAATGCAACTAAAAATGGAGCTTTCTCTTTAGTTGGAGGAGGAGATTCTGTTGCAGCTGTAAAACAATTCGGATTTGCAGATAAAGTGAGTTATGTATCTACTGGAGGTGGAGCAATGTTAGAAAGCTTAGAAGGTAGAGTTTTACCAGGAATCGATGCGATTTTAAATTAATAAGATTTATCAGATTAAAAACCAATTGTGTAATTGGATAAAAATTCTGTCAATTCGAGTGATTTTTTAGAGTAAAAGGAAAAAAAATTATATCGAGAATAAGAATTTTAACTTAGAAATAGTTCTCGAACTGATAATTTAAAATTGTTCAACTCCCTGAAATCACAGCAAGTTAATAATGTAGTAATGCAATAAAATAGTAGAAAATTAAAATACTGTTGCATTAGTAAATTAAATAATTGAGTACATGAAATACACAACATTACCAAATACCGATGTTAAAGTTTCTAAGATTTGTTTAGGAACAATGACTTGGGGAAATCAGAATACAGAAGCAGAAGGATTTGAGCAAATGGATTATGCCTTAGAACAAGGTGTGAATTTTTTTGATACTGCTGAGTTATATTCTGTTCCTGCAACTCCTGAAACATACGGAGCTACAGAAAAAATCATCGGAAACTGGTTTAAGAAAACAGGAAATAGAGATAAAGTTGTTTTAGCTTCTAAAATAGCTGGAGGTGGAGATTATACAGCGCATATTCGATCTGGAGGTTTAACAGGAAAGAATATTGTTGAAGCTGTTGAAGGTAGTTTGCAACGTTTACAAACAGATTATATCGATTTATATCAGTTACACTGGCCAAATCGTGGAGTAAACTGTTTTGGAGTACGTGATTATCCGTATAAAACTTCAGCAAAAGAAGCCGAAAATCATATTGAAATTTTAGAAACACTTCAAGGTTTAATTAAAGAAGGAAAGATAAAACATGTAGGTTTATCGAACGAAACTCCTTGGGGAACAATGAAGTACTTACAAGCTGCTGAACAACATGATTTACCTAGAATGGTAACCATTCAAAATTCATATTCATTAATTCACCGAGGTTACGAATACGGAATGTCTGAAGTTTCGATGCGTGAAGATATCGGACTTTTAGCATATTCTCCTTTAGCGCAGGGAGTACTTTCTGGAAAGTATTTAAACGGAGGAAAGCCAGAAGGGGCGAGAGGAACTTTATTTCCACGTTTTATTGCGCGTTACATGGGAGATGGATCTCAAAATGCAGTGCAAGCCTATTTAGCAATTGCAGAAAAACACGGTTTAACATTGTCTGAGTTAGCTTTAGCTTATATTAATCAGTTGCCATTTGTAACGAGTAATATTATCGGAGCTACAAGAATGGATCAATTAAAAGAAAACATTAATTCAATTCATGTTGAATTGACTGAAGAAATTCTAAAAGAAGTAGAAGCAGTGCACGCAGCAATGCCGAATCCAGCACCTTAAATTATGAGTTTATTAAAAAAATTGTTTTCAAAAAAAGAAAAAGAACAAGCAATAACATCGTATCAAGATTTTTGGAACTGGTTTTTACTTCATGAAAAAACGTTTCATAAAGTAGTTGCTAGTGGAGATTCCAACAGACTTAGCAAGGAGTTCTTTGATGTTATTGGTCCAAAATTAGATCAAATTAAAAAAGGAGTTTTCTATTTATCAGGAATGCTCAATGATACTACTGCAGATTTAATTCTTACACCAGATGGAAACTTAAAAAACTTTTATTTGGTGGAAGAATTAGTAGCTGCAAGTCCTAAGCTACCTAATTGGAAATTTCAAGCATTTAAACCAAATTTTGGTTTTAATGATTCTGGAATAGAAATGTATAATTATAAATTCAGTACAGAAAATATGTATTTCTATGCTGAGAACGATCAAGAATATCCAGATGAAATTTCGATAACAATAGTTCATGATGATTTATCGGAAGAAAATAAATCTGAAATAATCAACGGATGCTATATTTTTTTAGATAATTATTTAGGTGAGCTAAAATTTGCAACTTTAATAGATGTAGTTCATTTTAAAAGGAAAGAAGAAGCGACACAAGAATTGGTAAGTTTAGACAAGCTCGATAGTTTTTTAACTTGGAGAGAAAAAGAGTTTGTTGAAAAATATGAAGGCTTAAGAAGAGATACTGAAAACGATAATTACGGTAGTTTTGAAACTACGCTGAAAAACGGAAGTCCTTTTATGGCCATCATGAATACAGATCTTTTAAATTGGGATGCAAAAGCTTCTCATCCTTGGATCTTGCGTTTGAAAATACCTTATGATGGTGCAGAGAATAATGGTTTCCCGAATAAAGATGTATATCAATTGCTAAATGATTTTGAAGATGAATTAATGCTGTCTTTAAAAGATGAAGAAGGATATTTAAATATTGGAAGAGAAACGGGAGATAATCTTAGAGAAGTATATTTTGCATGTAAAGATTATAAAAAGCCATGTAAAGTTACAGATCAAATAATTGAAAATTATAAAGGGAAATTAGAAGTAGATTACGAGATGTATAAAGATAAATACTGGAAATATTTCAATAATTATATTCAATAATTGAGTTTAAAAAACAAAATATTTGCATCATACATGGTCGTATTCATTACGATCATGATGATGCTTTTTTCTTCTATGTTATTCTCTGAAACAGCAGAAGAAGAGCCAAGATTTTTTTGTGGAACTGTAGATACAATTACTGAAGAAAAGAGAGCTGGAAGAAAGCTTTTTAATGCAAATTGTGCTTCTTGTCATAGGTTAGATAAACATATTACAGGCCCTGCTTTGAGAGGTGTAAAGTTTGATTCACTTTCTTTACATGAATATTTGAGTTCTAAAAAACATCAACCTACTTTTCCACAGTTAAGTATCGAGCAAGTCAATGAAATTCTAAAGTATACTAAAGATTAAAAGTAGCTGTCTAAAAAACAATGTCATTCTGAATTTATTTCAGAATCTCACTACGCTAATTTTAAACAGTTTTTTTCAGTTTATTTCTTGAGAAGATCAATAGTTTGATCTATCCAACTTTTTTGATTGTTCAAATAGAAATCAGGAGCAATACCAATCACTTCATAAGCACGTTGTTTTTTGTATCGACTAGATGTACATGTTAATGTGAAATTGTAACAAGGAGTTTTTACAGCGCCAACTTCACCATAACCAACATAACCACCAGAATTTTCTCCAACTAAAATTGTTTTCTTACTTTGTTTTGCCCAGAATAAAAGGGTTTCACAAGAACTAGCACAATTTTTATTATATATAATAGCGACCTTTTTTACAGCATTAGGTTTAAATTTCCTACTCATTCGCCCTCCTTTCGATACAGAAATATAGGAATTCAACTTTGCTTTTTTCATTCGTTCTACTCTTTTTTCAAACCATTTTACTCGATCTTTATCAAAGTTTACAGTATCACTTTTTGCATCTTCGTACCAGCTTTCCCAAATTTTAATGTTGTCTTTAGTAATATATAAATCAACTTTATCGGTTTTAATTTTATTTGTGTACATGAATTCTAAAAGTGGGTTTACATTGGAATCGCTTCCACCACCATTATTACGAACATCAATAATTAAATAAGGTTGCTTTTTAATTTTATCGAAAGAAGCTTTGTATAGCGAATCGATTTTTGCAGTTCTTTTACCAGAAAAAGTAGGAATTCGTAAATAAGAAATACTATCGTTAATTGTTTTAAAATCGTAAGTAGATGGAATATCAATTGCATGGTTCACATAAGAATTTAAAGAGGTTTTAAACCAATAATCTCCTAGTACACCTTCTTTTAAAGAGAACCGGCTTTCGTATTTTACAGCATGATTTTTTAAATAACTAATTGCCAAAAACTCATTTGGAGTGGCTGTTTTTTTAAGCTCAAACTTTACTTGTCCTTTTTTCCAAAGTTTTGTTTTCGCATCTAAAATTACACCAACATAATCTCTCAATTTAGTTTTGCTAGGAATTACAGCAACGGTATATGCATTTTTAATCTCATAAATTCCAAGAATATTATCTATAGGATATTGTTTTTGATCTACTTTTTCTAATGGAATTGTTTCTCTAGAAGTATAGGTTTCTGAAGTTAAAAATTGCTGTAATTCTTCTTCATTATTTTCATCAATATTTTGACTTCTCATATAAATTGAAGAATGATTATCTCTAAAAAACTCTACATATTGTAATGTTAATTTATAACAATCGTTTTTCGTACTGACTTTCTTTGCTTTTTCAATTAAATTGGTTTTTAAGGAAGCATATGTTTCTTTTGTTTTAGAAGTAACATTGTCTTTAAATCCGGGAAGATTGTTTTCATAATAATTAATTACAAAATCTAAATCTTTAGAGCATTTACATTCTTCTTGAGCAAAAGAAAGATATGTTAAAAGTAGTAATGAAAGTGTAAGTAAGTTTTTCATATTTGATTTTTCAGTTGTCTTAAAAAGACATTTAAAATATATAGTTGTTACACTAAAATTTTTAGTGAATAGTGTTCTTTAAAAATCAAATTATGAATTTTTAAATAGAGAAATTGAATTATTTTCCCAATAGTAAATTATTGTATCTGAATAGAATGATTGTTGCTAACATGCAATTATAAAAAGCAAAAGCTTCTAAGAAACATTCTTAGAAGCTTAAATTTATATGATTTAGTTTATAACTAGTAACCTACTTTTGCACGTACACGTTGTAGAACATCCTGAGCTACTTTTCTAGCTTTTTCAGCACCAATTGCTAATGCTTCGTCAATTTCATTTTTGTTCTCCATGTAGTGATTGTATTTTGAACGCACATCAGCAAACTTATCGATAATCAATTCGTATAAAGCCTGTTTTGCATGCCCATAACCATAATTTCCACCTTCATAATTTGCGCGCATCTCAGCAATTTGCTCATCAGAAGCTAATAATTTATACAAAGCAAAAACATTATCTCCATCAGGGTTTTTAGGTTCCTCTAAAGGAGTACTATCCGTTTGGATTTTCATGATTTGCTTACGTAACTTTTTGTCTGGTAAAAAGATATTAATCACGTTATCACGAGATTTACTCATTTTTTCACCATCAACTCCAGGAACCAATTGTGTATGTTCTTGAATTTTTGCCTGAGGCGGAACTAAAGTTTCCCCAACAACATTATTTAATCTTTCTGCAACATCTCTTGTCATTTCTAAATGCTGTAATTGATCTTTTCCTACAGGAACAATCTCAGCATCATATAATAAGATATCAGCAGCCATTAACATCGGATAAGTAAATAATCCAGCATTAACATCTTCTAAACGGTCTGCTTTATCTTTAAAACTATGAGCAAGTTTTAATCTGTTGTATGGAAAGAAACAATTTAAATACCAAGTTAATTCAGTTACTTCAGGAATATCACTTTGACGATAAAATACAGTTTTATTCACATCAATACCACAAGCTAACCAAGTAGCAGCTGTGCTATATGTGTTTTCACGTAATTGATTTCCGTCTTTAATTTGAGTTAATGAGTGCATATCTGCAATAAATAAAAACGACTCGTTTTCTGGCTGATTTGCCATTTCTATTGCTGGTAAAATTGCACCTAATAAATTTCCTAAATGTGGCGTACCAGTACTTTGTACACCAGTTAAAATTCTAGACATTTTATTTTGTTTCTTTTAATATTAAAAAGTCAAACCCATATCCATGATGTAATAATGGTTCTTCATAGATGGTTTCACTTATTTTGTCAAATTTTATATTTGGTTTGTGTTCTTTTGCCAAAATTACAACATCATACTCATCTTTAGGCTTTTTATTAGGATCATTTGTGATCCATCCCATAGATATTTCATGACCAGTTCCTACATGACCAATAACAATCTCAATATTGTTTGCTCTATAAACTCGAGTAGAACTTAAATAATAGGCTTTTAAATTATCGGTAAATGTAGCACTTCTTTTAAACTCTTGAAAAGCATTAAGACTTATTAGGTGTTTTTTTGATTTATAAATTAAATAATCCTTCTTCTTTTTAATATTGTTTTCTAAAGTAAGTATGTTACATTTCTTCTGAAAGTCGCAAAAAGAAATATATTCAGGATTAAATAATGTGATATTTTTATTTTGTGAGACTACGGCTTTTAATTTTTTCTGAAAGACTTCAGTTAATTCCTTAAGATAATGTTCAGCTTCAACAACTATTTTTTCAATTTTGCCCTTTGAGATTATTTGTCCATTTAAAGAGTAAGTGGAAATATAATATTTTAGATGCCATCCAATTTTAGGAATTTTAAACTCGGCTGTTTTATCAAAAAAATCTGTTCTATGAATATCTACAGTTAAAGTGATAATATTTTGATTTTGAATTCCAATAGGAAATATTTTATATTGATAAGCAGAATTACAAGCATCAACGAGTAATGATTGTAGTATCAAAAAAAGACAAATACAATAGATTTTCATTAGCAAAGTTTTTTTAAAATCGGTGAAACAAAAATAACCTTTAAATCTACCAAACAAAAGAAATTACTACATTAGCAACTATGAAATACATAAAAATTCCCTTTCTATTATTATGGCGTGCATGGTTTTATGTATTAATGTTTGTAGGTATTGTTTTATTGTCACCAATACTAATTATATTATCTTCAAATGAAAAACTATATCCGTACTTTTGGAAGGTAGCGCGTTACTTTTCATATTTTCTAGTTTTTGCGATGGGATTTCGTCTTGAAATTGAGCGAGAAGAAGAAATAGATAGAAACAAAAGTTATGTGTTTTGTGCGAATCATACTTCATTTTTTGATATTTGGTTGATGATTATCATGAGTAAAAACCCGATTGTTTTTGTTGGAAAAAAAGAGTTGGTTAAGATTCCTATTTTTGGTTTTTTTTACAAAAGAGTGGTGATTATGGTTGATAGAGGAAGTGCTGAAAGTAGAAGAAAAGTCTATGGTTTAGCTAAACAAAGATTAAGTGATGGAACGAGTGTGGCAATTTACCCAGAAGGTTTAGTGCCAGAAGAAGAGGTAGTGTTAGCTCCTTTTAAGAATGGAGCTTTTAGTTTAGCTATAGAATTTAAAATACCAATTGTACCACAAGTGTATTTTGATTGCAAACGTTCATTCTCATGGAATGTTTTTAAAGGTGGTCCAACGAAGTTACGTGTAAAACAATATAAATTTATACCAACAAGTTCACTACAAATTGAAGATCGTCGTCAATTAAAAGAAGAAGTTTTTGATTTGATGTATAGCGCATTAGTGAATGATAAACAATACATGAAAGACACGAATAAAGTATTACATGCAAAGCAGAAACAAAGTAAGTGAGTATAGTAAAGAAGAAGAGTATTTAAATGTACTCACGCATGCAATTGGTTTATTTGCAAGTTGTATTGCATTTCCTTTTTTGATATTTAAAGCGTGTTGCTATGTTAATGTTTGGTATCAAATAAGTTTTATTATTTACGGAATAAGTTTAATAACACTATATGCGGCATCTACATTTTATCATAAAGCAACAGATCCAGTTAAAAGGAAACGATTAAAAGTTTTCGATCATGCAGCAATTTTTATGCTTATTGCAGGAAGTTATACTCCTTTTTGTTTGGTTGCTTTAAAATCTGATTTAGGTTTACGAATGTTTTTAATTGTTTGGACTTTCGCTCTGGTAGGAATAATTTTTAAATTGTTTTTTACAGGGAAGTTAAAACATGTATCTACAGTAATGTATGTGTTAATGGGGTGGTTAGTAGTATTTTTTATTCAACCATTAATGGAAAGCTTATCTACAGAAGGAATTAATTATTTAATCGGCGGTGGAGTTTTTTATACTATTGGAGCTATTTTGTATTCAATAAAGAAAATACCTTTTAACCACGCTATTTTTCATGTTTTCGTATTGTTAGGAAGTCTTTGCCACTTTTGGGCCATTTATAACTTATAACTACCAATCTTTGTAAGGTAATTTACTAATGTTAGAATTGTAATATTTAGTTTCACCAGTAACTTCTTTATCTAACCAATCTGGTTTTACAAAGTTTTCGTCTTCACTTGAAAGTTCTATTTCAGCAACAATTAAACCTAAGTTATCACCTAAAAATTCATCTACTTCATAAGTGTGATTATCTATTACAACAAGATATCTGTGTTTTTCAATAATTCCTTTTTCACATAAATTGAATAAATCCTCAGCTTCTGTTTTAAGTATTTCTTTTTCCCATTCAAATCTTGTGGTCCCAGAAGAATTTGATTTTCCTTTAATAGTTAAAAAGCCTTGATCATCTTTTAAACGAACTCTAACCACACGTTCTTTATCAGAATTTAAAAATCCTTGTTTGATATACACTTTTTTTGAGGCTTCGTTTATAAATCTATTATCTTTTACTAAGAATTTGCGTTCTATTTCAACACTCATAAGATCAAGTTCTATTTTGTACGAATGTATCGCTTTTATCGTTATTATTAAATATCTTTGAAGCAATTATGAAGAAAATCTGTACACTAATAGCCTTGTATTTTTTGTTGTTATCTAATGCGCAAAATGATTTTAGTGATCGTTGGGAAGATTTCTTTTCATATAATAATGTAAGAGGCTTTGTTATTAATGGTGAGAATGTCTTTGCATTAACAGATAATGCGGTTTTTTCATACAATACAACTACAGAGGAGTTAAGGAAATTATCTTCTGTTAATGGTTTATCTGGTGAAACGACTTCAGCAATTCACTATAATGAAACTTTTGATAGAATTGTTATCGGATACGAAACAGGTTTGGTAGAAGTAATTAGTGATGATGGTACAGTTACGGTTTCACCTGATATCGTAAACTTTAATCAATCTGGTTTAAAAAGAATTAATGATATTTTTGAGCATAACGGACAATTATTCATAGCAACTTCATTTGCAATTGTTTTATATGATATTGAACGTTTAGAATTTGGTGATACTTATTTTATTGGTCCAGGATCTACTAGTGTAAATGTAAACCAAATCACTATTTTAAACAATGAAATTTACGCTGCTACAGATAATGGAATATTTGTGGCAGATATCACAAGTCC
The DNA here is from genome assembly GCF_947502995.1 of uncultured Tenacibaculum sp. GTDB lineage: Bacteria > Bacteroidota > Bacteroidia > Flavobacteriales > Flavobacteriaceae > Polaribacter. The sequence continues at coordinate 111,070 of NZ_CANNBW010000001.1, forward strand.
TAATTTGATTGATGCAGCAAATTGGGAACAAAGATTCACAGGGATTTTTCAAAAAATCACATCTTTTTCAGGAAATGTTTATGCAGTGTCTAATCGTAATTTAGTCAGGTTAAACGGAACAACACAACAAAATGTACTTACTTTTCCTGAAAACATTAAGGACATAAAAAGTTCTGCTACGAATTTAGTAGTATCACTATCAAGTTCAGCTAATGTTTATAACACTTCACTAGCATTACAAAGCACTAATACAACATCTAGTAGTTTTGATTTTACATTAAACACTGCTGTTGTTAATAACAGTTCAATTTTACTAGGAACATCAGAGTTTGGTTTATTAAATGCTCCTTTAGGGTCACAATCTTACACAGAGATTCACCCAGATGGACCATTATCTAATCAAGTTTTTTCTATTGATGTTTTTAATAATAATCTTTGGGTGTTATATGGGGGGTATGATGTAACATTTACACCTTCTCAGATACGTCAAGGTTATTCAAGATTCAACGGTGAAACATGGTTAAATACACCTTTCAATCCAGCTAATCCATTTGGAGATTTAGTAAGTATTACGATTGACAAAAATAGCGATAATAGGGTTTTTATAAGTTCTTTTGGAGATACTGGAGCTGTAAATACGCCATTAACTGGTGGTTTATTTGAAGTTGTGGATGATAACATTTCAAATTTTTATAATCATTTAAATAGCCCTTTAGAAGATATTGTTCCAACAGATCCTTCTCGAGTTACTATCCGTATTGGTGGAACAGCGCTAGATAGAGAAGGAAACTTATGGGTGACGAATATTTTAGGTTCATCAAGATTGAAGAAGTTATCACCTGCTGGAAATTGGACAAGTTTTAATATTAATGAGTTGTATGTTCAAAATAGGCCTGGTATGGGAGAGATAGCAATCGACAATACAAATACGGTTTGGATAACTACCAGAAGTAATGGATTGTTTGCTTATAATGAAAATGGGGATAGAAAAAGAGCATTAACTACAGAGCCAACAAGAGGAAGTTTACCAAATAGAAATACAAGAACTATTGCTATCGATAATAATAATAGGTTGTGGATTGGTACTTTATCTGGTTTAGTAGTATATAACAACCCGGCTTCTATTTTTGATGCAAATGTTTTCGATGCAGAGCCAATTATTATTTTAGATGATGGTATTGCTAAAAAATTATTGGGAGATCAAACCATAAATGCTATAAAAGTTGATGGAGCTAATAATAAATGGTTTGGAACAGATAATGGAGGTGTTTTATATACAAATCCTAATGGTCAAAATACTTTAGCAAATTTTAATAAAGACAACTCACCGCTACCTTCAAATAAAATTTTAAAAATTGCTGTAGATGAATTTACAGGAAAGGTGTTTTTTGCTACAGACAAAGGTATAGTTGCTTATAACAGTAATGTTGCTCCTTTTGGTGATGAGTTAAGTGAGGTATATGCATATCCGAACCCTGTTTTAAGTAATAACGACCAAGTAACTATAGCTGGTAGAAATGGAACTAATATTCCTAAAGGAACTAATGTGAAAATATTAGATGCTTCTGGAAATTTAGTGTATGAAACAAACGTTGTTGAGGGGCAACAAGTAGAAGGAGGAAAAGTAGTTTGGAATAAAAGAAATTTAGCAGGACAAAAAGTTGCTTCTGGAATTTACATCGTATTATTAACTACCGAAGAAGGAGAAGAATCTGCTACAACCAAAATTGCAATTGTAAACTAATGGCAGTAGTTTCTACAAAAGCAATTGTTTTTAGTGCTATAAAATACGGAGACTCTAGTTTAATTGTAAAATGTTTTACAGAAGAAGATGGAGTTAAAACTTACATGATAAGAGGTGTTTTAAAATCAAAAAGAGGAAAACTAAAAGCAGCATATTTTCAACCGTTAACTTTACTGCAATTAACTGCAAACCATAATAATAAAGGGACTTTAAATTCTATTAAAGAAGCACAGGTTTTACCAATGTATGAAACGATATATATGTCGGTTGTGAAGCAAACTATAGTGCTATTTATTTCAGAAATTTTATCCAATATTATTCAAGAAGAAGAGAAAAACGAAATGCTGTATAACTATATTGAAACAGCCTTGATTTGGTTAGATACTCATGATTCAATTTCTAATTTTCATTTATTGTTTTTACTTAATTTATCACGTTTTTTAGGGTTTTATCCAGATACTACTCATACAGAAAGTTTAGGGTTTAATTTATTGGAAGGAAGCTTTACTAATTCACTTTATGACAAAACAACGATAAGTGGTAACGATTTTATTTTATTCAAAAGGCTGTTAGGCATAAATTTTGATGCAATTCATACAATTTCATTTAATAAAAAAGAAAGACAGAGCGTACTAAAGCTAATAATTCGATATTTTGAGTTACATTTGGAAGGTTTTAAAAAACCAAAATCTTTAGACGTTTTAGAATCAGTGTTTAGTTAACCCATGAGGAGGATATTTTTACTTTTTTTATTAGTTTCTACTACCTTATTTTCACAAGAAGTTACCGTTTATGATGCGGAAACTGGTAAGGTAATTGAAGCTGTTGCAGTTTTTAATAAAAATAAAAGCAAATCTGGTGTTACCAACGAAAATGGTAAAGTAGATCTTACGATGTTTTCAAATGAAGTTATTTACTTTTCACATGTTTCTTATGCCGAATTTTCAAGTAAAAAATCAGTGATTTTACTTAATAATAATGAAGTTTTTTTATCTAAAGAATCAGAGCAATTAGATGAAGTTGTAGTTTCAGTATTTAAGAACAAAGCAAAGACTAAAAGAATTGCAGAGCAAATAGAAGTAATTAAAGCCAGAGAAATACAAAAGATAGCAGCACAAAGTTCTGCAGATGTTTTGGCAAATGTTCCAGGTATTCGAGTGCAACGATCACAATTTGGAGGAGGAAGCCCAGTGTTAAGGGGTATGGAAAGTAATCGTGTGCTTTTAGTTGTTGATGGTGTTCGAATGAATAACGCAATTTATAGAAAAGGACATTTACAAAACTCAATTACTGTTGCTCCAAGTATGCTAGATAGAACAGAAGTTGTTTTTGGTCCAACCTCAGTTACTTATGGTTCCGATGCTTTAGGTGGTGTAATTCATTATTATACTAAGACTCCGAAACTATCTAAAAATAAAGAAGTAAAAAGTAATTTTTTCTCACGTTTCTCAACTATAAATAATGAAATTACAAATCAAGCTTCTGTAGAATTACGTTTTCCTAAATGGGGAAGTTTTACAAGTGTTTCACATAGTGATTTTGGTGATTTAAAAATGGGAGAAAATAGATCTCATGGATTCCAAGAATGGGGAAAGATTACATATTTCTCTGAAAATGTAGGAAATCGTTTCGTATCAACTCCAACATTAAATTCAGATCCAAACCTTCAAAGAAACACAGGATATAATCAAACAGATATTCTTCAAAAGTTTTATGTGCCACTTTCTAAAAGTACAGATCTTAAAATAAACATTCAGTATTCGACATCTTCTGATGTTCCTCGATTTGATAGATTAACAGAACTTACTGATGAAGCAGATCCATCTACATTGAAATTTGCAGAATGGTATTATGGTCCGCAAGACCGTTTGTTAATTTCTCCACAATTAGAAATTAATCCAAAGAAAAAATGGATGAAGAGTGGTGTGTTTACATTGGCTTATCAAAATATTAAAGAGAGTAGAATTCAAAGGAAATTTGGTAGTTTACAAAGATCTTACAGAGAAGAAGAGGTAGATATTTTTAGTCTTAATGGTGATTTTTCAGTTCCATTAGCAAAACATAGAGATTTAGGGTATGGATTCGAAGTTGCCTATAATGATGTAAATTCTAATTCTTTCGGAAAGGAATTAAATGTTGTAAATAATGAAATCATAGGTTTTAACGGTGATTTTGCAGTACAATCTCGTTATGCTGATGGAGGAAGTAGTTATTTAAGTTCTGCTTTGTATGTTGATTATAGGCAAGATATATCTAAAAGGTCAACATTAAATTCAGGTATACGTTTAACTAATACACAGCTTAGAGCAAAATGGATAGATGATACATTTATTACTTTACCAGATAATGATATCAGTTTAAGTAATACAGCTGTAACATTCAGTGTAGGTTATGTTCATAAGCCAGCGAAAAATTGGAAATTGAATGCTGTAATTTCTTCCGGGTTTAGATCTCCTAATATCGATGATGTTGGAAAGGTAAGAGAAAAAGGAGGAAACGTAACTGTGCCAAATGTGAACTTAAGACCAGAACATGCTTATAGTGGAGAAATAGGACTAGAAAAGTATTTTAACGATAGGAAGTTTAAAATTGGAGGTAATGTTTATTACACTTTATTAACAAATTATATCTATCGAGATGATTTTGTTTTAAATGGTCAGTCTACAATTAGATTCGATGGTGTAGATGGTAACAATATTGTAGCAAATGTAAATAGAGATAATGCTTATGTAACTGGTTTTACAGTAAATTATCAGGGGAAGCTTTTCAAAAACTGGACAACTACTGGTTCTATTACTTATACAAAAGGAAAAACTTTTGATACAGATCAACCAATGTCTTCAATTCCTCCATTATTTGGGAATTTTGATGTGAATTACGTGACTAAAAAAGTAGAAGCAGGAATTAATTTCCGTTTTAATGCAAAGAAAGATATTACTGATTTTAATATTGATGAAGGAATTGACAACCACGAACAAACTCCAATAGTAGATATAAATGCAACTGAGGAAACTGAAAGATATTTTGGTTCTCCAAGTTGGCAAACATTAAGTGCTTTTGCAAGATATAATTTGAGTAATAATTTTAGCTTACAGGCAAGAGTAGATAATATTTTTGATGAGCACTATCGTGAGTTTGCGTCTGGAGTTTCTGCTCCTGGAAGAAACCTTTCAGTGAGTTTATTCGCTAATTTTTAATATTAATTATGATCAATATATTTAAAATAGTAAGTTTTTTAGAAGGATTATCGTACATTCTTTTACTATTTATAGCAACACCAATTAAGTACATTTACGATGATCCTACCTATGTTAAATGGTTAGGAATGCCTCATGGATTATTATTTATTGGTTATTTAGCTTTAGCAACTCTTTTAAAGGTTGAACTAAAATGGAGTGTTAAAGATTTTCTTATAGTTTGTCTTTTAGCAATTATCCCTTTCGGAACTTTTTTCGTTGGAAAATATTTAAAGGAAGAAAAAAAGTAACCAATACAACTTTCTAATTTCAGTTCATTTTTTATTCAAAAAATAAACAACATTGTTTTACAGTGATGTTTAATTCTATTGTTTTTGATATTTCAAAAGGAAAACATCATGTAATAAAAAAGGGAATTTAACAGTGTTTTAGGGGGAGATTCCCTAGTGCTTCTACTTTCAGAAAATAATAGTTTTATCACACATTTAAAACCTCATTCGCGAAGAGTAGACGAAAAACTTGATTGTCTATAAAAGTTCAAGAATTAATTAACTATTATAAATTAAATCTTATGTTACAAAACATTTTAAAATTAGAAGGAATCGAAGTATTAGACAAAACCAGTCAGCAAGATGTTAAAGGTGGCGGGCTTTTTAATAGAGATTATTTTGCATGTCAATGTGGTAATAACACAAATACTTTTCAGGTTAGAGCTTGTAATTTGACTAGAGCAGAAAGAAAAGCAGATCGTAAATGTCCAACAGGACAGTCTTCTAGTTGTGTGCAAACAAATATCTAATTTGTTAATAATACATAGCTAAAAATAAAAAATGACGAGTCATGAATTTTCATGACTCGTTTGTATTTTAATATGCTATATAAATGAGTTAATTCGGTAGATATCCATATTGAATTAAATGTTCTTTACAAGAGATCTTTTTTAAATTTCTATTATCTAATAATTGTACTTCATTAATCTTATTAATCAAACAGACTAATTCCGAAAAGGAAACGATTTTCTTTTATTCCATTAAAATTAGATTGCACAAAATCAAATCGTAAAAAACGCCATTTTCCCCAACCAATATTATCCAAACCAATAGAGTATTCAGAATAAGGTTTTCTACCTCCAGAAAAGTATCCTTTGGCTCCAATTACAGTATGAAAATTTAGTTTATTAATCAAAGGAATTTTATTTAGTAAAAAACCTTTAAAGTTATGTTGTGTATGCATTTCGGCGTAACTGTCGTTGGTGCTAAAATCATAATAAGGCATAATAAAAAAGCTGCTTAAACGATCGGAAGGAGCTAAATCTATTTCATTTGCTAAAGGATGGTAAAAATCCATAAAAGGAATGTTTTTTTGTTCTAAAAATATTCCACCTCTAAGGTTGTAGTCAAAGTCACCAATATTCCCCAAAGAAATATATTGCGTTAACCTTGAGAAAAGAAGATCAGAATGGAACTCAGAATTTTCTGATCCAAATGTTTTTCTGTATCCTAAAGTTAATGTTGGGAATTTATTGCTTCTTACTGTAAATCGAGAATCCGGATAACTAATGTATTTACTTCCAAAATTTATAGTTGTAGCTATTTGAGCTTTAATAATTCGATGTTTTGTAAACGAAACAGAATTAGAAGTTGGATCGATAGGGTTGTTAGTTTCAAAAGTTCCGTCTCTATTAAAGAAAGAATAATTTGTAGTGTTTACTACTGGTTTTCTATCAGCATATTCTGCACTTGAAAATAATTGAACTCCAGGATATAATTCTTTAGAGAAAGATACAGATGCAAAAGATTTTGAGAAAAACTTAGCAAAATTTTCCCTGAACATTAATGAGTAAAAACTATTATTTAAATTGCTCACAGGATCTCTTTCATCAAATTGACTTAATTTATTTCCTGCAGAGATAGAAAGTCGAGGTTTATCTATGTTGTTCCATTTTTTATAAAAGCTAACAACCGGACGAAATTTTTTGTCTGAAAACCCGTAATTCACAGACCCACTTACACTCCAAACATTTCCTTTATCATTTACTCTTTTGTAATAAGATATTTCTGGATTAAAATTTAATCCTTGTATTGTGTTGTATCGAATGCTTTCTATAAAACCATTAAAACTTAACGACCATTTATCATAACTATTACGATATGTATATCCTAAAACAGGAGATAGTATTTTAAACTTATTACTTTTTGTATCTACAGAATCTAGATACTTTTTAGATTTACGAACAACTTTAATACTATCTTTTACTAAGTAATCTGTTTGTTCCTCCAAGGTTAAAGGAACACTTCTTAATTCATTCCAATATACCGAGTCTTTTTTAGTGGCGTTATTTTCAAAAGAAAGAATTTCTTTTCCAAAAGTTTCAGTATTAAATTCTGGTGAGAAATTATAATTTGAATACGATGCAGAGAATCTTCCGTCTATGTTAAAACCTAAAAAACCAACTTTAAAATCTATAGTTTGTAATAGTAATGCCCAAATGCCAGATTTTGGCTCGTAATTATAGTTTTGTTTAATATGTAAAACATCAATGGCTGGATTATTAATTTGTGCTCCAGTAATGGTTAAATCTGCTCCATAAATAGCCCAGTCATCCTCTACAACATAAATATGTCCACCAAAAACACGATCGTTTTCTCTTCTAGGAATAATTTTAATTTTATTAATTAATTTCCCATTTTCATCATAAAAACTACCAACTAGTTTAAACTTGTAATAGCTAAAAGTGTAGTTAGAAATAGGAGAAAAAATATCGGTGTCTGCTACTGGTACTAAATTTTTATATAGATTAAAGTTAACATCAGCAGCTCTGTTGAAAGAGATTCCATTGTCTTGTCCACTTACTTTAGATGCGACAATAACTTCTTTAAAGTTTTTAGGTCTTTTTTGATACCAAATTTTTGAAATAGTTTCAGAAAGATAAATAATTCCACTACGTGTAGAATCTAATCCACCACCTAAATCTCCAATTTCTTGACCTAATATCTTTTTAGGTGCATTTTTAATTTTAAATAAACCTCTTGAATAAAAGTCTGCTTTGTATTTACCCGATTTATTGGTGTTTTTTTCTTTGCTTGCAATTACTTTTCTAATGATTACATTAGCCGGGTTTTCTGTTGAAGAAACTGTTACTTCTTCCAGTAACTTTTCTTCTTCAGCCATTTTAATATTCAGTTCAAAAGGAAATTGATTAATGGTAACTTCTTTTTTTACAGTTTTAAAACCTAAAAATTGAAATACAACTGTTTGTTTTCCTTTTTTTGAAGTAGGTAACTCATAAAAACCATTGTCATTAGTTGTTGTTCCTTTTAAAGAATTTTCTAAATAAATACTTACAAATGGTAAAGGTTCATTGTTTTTGTTGACCACTTTACCTCTAATTTGTGCAGAGCTAAAAAATGAAGTTAAAAAGAAAAGAACTAAAGTAAAGTTTTTCATAATCAATAGTTTGGTTTTTATGTGGCAAACATAATTGAATTATTTATGAAATATTATTTAGGAAATGTTAAAGAATGTATTGAAAGTAAAATGAGTACAACAGTAATATTGACGATTTACTATTGTACTCAATTAAACAAGGGACTATTAATACAACTATTTACTGCTGGCTTTTTATATTATTACTTAATATCGTTAACTATTAATTAGAAGTACCAAGGGACATGACATGTAAAACAAATAAAATATCTGTAGTATATGACTTATTTTAAGTTACGAAAAGAACTTAAATGAGTAAGTAAGCTTCAAGGAGCGAAATAAAATTTTTCATAATAGGGGATATTAAGCTTTAAAGTCTAAGCTAAAATTGCATTCATTCAAATATAAAAAATAAAAACCTAAAAATCAACTATTTACAATTAATTTTTTTTCTTTTCATCTTTCTTTTTCTTCTTTTTGCCAAATAAACCACCTAAAACATCTTTTACAGCATTTACTGTATTATCTTTTTTATTATCGGTAGCAGAAGCTTTATTGTTTTTATTTCCTAATAAACCACCTACAGCTTTGTCTAGTAGTTTGTTTTTTTGTTTTTGAACCAATTGAGTAGTTAAGTTACTAACAGCCGATTTTAAGTCTGTTTTTACCGATGGGTTAGTAAAGCTTCCTGAAAAGTTTGCTGTAACAGGAACTTTCACGTTTTGGTCTTTACTGTCTAGTTTACCAAGTAAATTACTAACTTCACTTCCTAAGTATTTTGCAGGAACATTAAAAGTAGCGTTATAATCCATTAATTGATCAAAACCATGGCTACCTCCAACTTGAATGTCAATATCTTTATATTTTAGGTTGAAAGGTTTTACATTCACTTTTCCATTATCAAAAGATAAATTAGTTTTAATGTCTTTTAAGTTCAGTTGTTTTAAATCTACGAATCCTAAGTTTTGATCTAATAAGCTTAAAGCTTTGGAGTTTTTAGGTTCTACATTTGTTGCTAATACTTCCGCTAAAGCTTTACCAGTCATAGAAGTTAAATTAGGTGTAAAATCATCATTAAGATTTCCAGATAAATTTAAATTGGTGTTTAATTTTCCTTGTAAAACATCGGCAATTGGTGAAAGCATTTTAAACAGTTCAATGTTTTTAAATGATTCACTGATGTTAAAAGACTTAATTCCCATATCCATATCAAATACAGGCTGTTCTTTTTGAGTATTTACAGCTCCGTTTAAGGCTATAGTTCCACCAAACATATTTCCATTTACATTTTGTAATGTAGCTTTTTCATCTTTTATAATTAACTTTCCTTGAACATTAGAAAGTTTTAAATTATCGTAATGAACTTCTTTTGCAGAAGCGTTTACAACACAATCTAAAAATGCTGGGATTTTAAGTTTTTCTTTAGGTTGTACTTCTTTGTTTTCAGGAGTTTCTTTTTTAGGTGTTTCACTGGTTTCAGTTTCAGCAACCATAAAATCACTAACTTTAAAAGAGTTAGAGTTTAAGTTAAAGTTTCCTTGTAAATTTTTATCTGAAAGCAAAAAACCTAGTAAATTATTAATTGTACCAGTGGCATTTAAATCACTTGTACCAGTAACGGCATTAAATTTTGTTAATGATATTTTTTTAGGAGCAAAATCAACTTTTGCTGCATTAATTTGTATTGGATTGGCAACTTGTTCTCCGCTAAATAAGAAGTCTTTAATTTCTAAATTACCACTATTTTTTATACGTTGGTATTTATTATTTTGAACAGCATCAATATCGAAGCTAGAAGTTAAATTTGCTGTTATAATTCCGCTTAAGTCGTTTTTAAGCTCTAAAGGATATACTTTATCAATATGACTTAAATCAATTTTTCCATTAACAGTAGAGTTGATATAAGGATTCTTAGTCAAATTACTCACTTTAGCATTTCCACTAAACTCATTTTCATCAATTTTAAAGGCTAACTTTTGCAGATTAACATAAGTATCATCTACATTTCCAGTAGTGTTTTTAATTTGAGTGTTAATGCGAATGTTTTTTACGCTTTTTGGTAAACTAGGATATTTGAATGAAGCGTTGTTAGAGGCAATCGTTACATCAATTTTAGGAATAGTTGTTTCTGTAACTTTTCCGTCTACTTTACCAACAATACTAAAATCACCAGTAGTTTTTACATCAGAAATATTCTTAGCGTATTCTTCTGGAATTAAAGCTAAAAAGTTTTTAAAGTCAGAAGACGGAGTTTTAAAATTCACATGAACTTCTTGGCTATTGTCCTTATTTAATTGAACAAATCCATCAAAAATTAACGGAAGCTGATTGATATGTGCCTCGTTTTTTAAGAATGAATATTTAGAGTTTTCTAAATCTAAAGCTAGTACAGCATTCAAATCTAAATGTTGATTCTTAACTAACGCTTTTCCATCTTTTTCAAAAAGGATATTTGTTGTTGTTTTTGTGTCAAGTTCTGTTGTTTTTTGAGAAAAATCTCCACTTCCAGAATGATTGAAATCAGATAAAACTACATCCATTTTTCCTTTGTCGTCGTGGTATCTTAAAGTTGCATTAGTAATTGCATATTCTTTTAAAGACAAACTAAAGTTGCTGCTTTCTCCGGTAGCTTCTTCAGTTTTTTCTTCTACTGCTTTAGACGTGTCTTTTTTCGCAATGTCATAATTTGCATTTCCTTGTTCATTAATATGGATTTTTACTAAAGAATTATCAATAGTGAACGAGTTTATATTTAACTGACTGTTAGAAGATTTAAAAACCTCAGTAAGTTTAAGTTTAATTTTTACAGATTCGCTGTAAAGTAATGTATCACCTTCAAAAGGCTTAAAATTGGTAACCAAAACATCTTTTAATTCTACAGAAGCTTTAGGGAAGTTTTTAAGTAAACTCAAATTAGCATCCGCGAATTCAACTTTAGCATTTACGTTATTGTTAATTGTTTCTTTTATAAGAGCAACAATTTTATCTTGAAACATGAAAGGAATTGCCGCTAGCGCAACAATGATTACGACTAATGTTATGACTACAATTTTGACAATTTTTTTCATGATACTTACTTTTTTATTACAACGATTTATATTGGGGTTTATTGGATTTACATTTAGTAAATGAATAACAAAGTTAAAAGTTATGAGTAATTTTGTAGTTAATAAAAAGTTTAATTTTTGAAAAAAACTGCAGAATATTCTCAATTCATAAAAAAAGAAGCTAAAAGGTTGGGTTTCATGTCTTGTGGTATTGCTAAGGCAGATTTTTTAGAGAAAGAAGCTCCGCGTTTAGAAACTTGGTTAAAAAATGGTTTTCATGGAGAAATGCATTACATGGAAAATCATTTCGATAAACGTTTAGATCCTAGGCTTTTGGTAGAAGGAGCAAAGTCAGTGATTTCATTATCGTATAATTATTTTCCAGAGGAAGTTCAGAGTTCTGATTCGTATAAATTAGCAAAGTATGCTTATGGAGAAGATTACCATCATGTTATTAAAAATAAACTTTTTGAATTATTAGAATCTTTACGAGAAGAAATAGGAGAGATTAATGGCCGTTGTTTCGTTGATTCTGCCCCTGTAATGGAACGTTCTTGGGCAGAGAAAGCTGGTTTAGGTTGGAATGGAAAACATACTTTATTAATTCAAAAACAACAAGGATCTTTTTTCTTTTTAGCAGAGTTAATTATTGATTTAGAATTAGAATACGATCACCCTTTTGAAACAGATCATTGTGGGAAATGTACACGATGTATAGATGCTTGTCCGACAGATGCAATATTGCCTAATAATCAAATAGACGGAAGTAAATGTATTTCGTACTTAACGATTGAGTTGCGTGATAATATTCCGAGTCAGTTTAAAGAAAACATGGAAGATTGGATGTTTGGTTGTGATATTTGTCAAGATGTTTGTCCTTGGAATCGTTTTTCAAAACCTCATAACGAACCATTATTCAATCCAAAAGAAAATTTATTAGGATTAGAAAAAAGAGATTGGGAAGAATTAACCCAAGAAACGTTTAGTAAGGTTTTTAAAAAATCTGCAGTTAAAAGAGCGAAATTTAAAGGCTTAACAAGTACTATAGATTTTATAAAAAAAACTACACCGTAAGAAAGTTAACTTAAGGTGTAGTTCACACAAATCAACAATCAACTCATTTCGTATTCAGTTACAAAAAACCAGTTGAGTCCCTTTTTAAATATATTTTCTCTTTTTGCTATGGCATTTCTTTTCTTTTGTTTTGCAACTTCTTCTTCAAATAAATCAAGAACAAATTCATCATAACTTTTGCCTATTTCTTCGTTTAAATATGCATTAAAGTATAGTTCGCTTGCCTTTTCTCCTTTTAATTTTTCTATTTCTACTAGTGTTTTATAAATAGGTTCTATTTTTTTGATAACACTATTTGGTACAGCTTTTCTTCTGCCAGTATAACCTGTAATTTCATTTTTTTCATTTCTGTCTATAATGAAATCTGTAATTACCCAATAGTATTTTCCAGATTTAGTTCTGTTTTTCACAATAGCATGAAAGTTTTTTCCATCTTTTAAAGCTTTCCATAAAACTTTAAAAGCAACTTTAGGCATATCAGGATGTCTTATAATGTTATGAGGTTCTCCAATAAGTTCAACTTTGCTGTATTCAGAAGCTTCACAAAAAACATCATTAACATATAATATCGTTCCAAAAGCATCTGTTTTACTAACAATGGTTTTTTCTTTATTCCATTGTACTTCTTCATCTATTGTTTGTTGAGTCGGGGGGATGTGATTCATAGTATTAGTATTTAATGTTTGATAACAAAAATCATAAGATTAATAATGCTAAAGAATGATATTTGTCATGTTTCTTTTAGAATGATTCATTTTAACTATTTTAGGAGAAACTAATTTGAATCTGAATTTACAGGTATGCAGAAGAAATATATTGCGGCTTTCGATCAAGGTACAACAAGTACTAGAACTATAATTTTCGATACTAATGGAGAAATTGTTGGTATTGGACAAAAAGAACTAACACAACATTATCCAGAATCAGGTTGGGTAGAGCATAACCCCATTGATATTTATAAGGATCAGTTAGAAACATTCAAAGAAGCAATAAAAAAATCGAATATAAATCCTGCAGAACTCTTAGCGGTTGGAATTACAAACCAAAGAGAAACAACTGTGGTTTGGGATAAAGAAACAGGAAAGCCTGTTTATAATGCAATTGTTTGGTTAGATAAAAGAACTAAAGCGATTTGCGAAGAATTAAAAGCTAAAGATTTATCTTCTTACATTCAGGAAAATACAGGATTGATTATCGATTCTTATTTTTCTGGAACAAAACTAAAATGGATTTTAGATAATGTTGAAGGTGTTAGAGAAAAAGCAGATCAAGGTAAATTATGTTTTGGTACGATTGATAGTTGGTTGATTTATAAATTTACCAACGGTGAAAAACACTTAACAGACCATACCAATGCATCTCGAACAATGTTGTATAACATCAAAGATTTGTCTTGGGATGAAACTATTTTAAATGCTTTAGATATTCCGAAATCATTATTACCAAGTGTTCAGCAGTCTTCTTCTGATTTTGGTAGTATTAATTTTGAAGGTGAACAAATTCCTATTTATGGAGTTGCTGGTGATCAACAAGCTTCATTATTTGGTCAAGGCGGATTTAAATCTGGTATCGCAAAAAATACTTACGGAACCGGCTGCTTTATCTTATTAAACATCGGAAGAAAGCAAGTTGTTTCTAATAACGGATTATTAACGACTCTAACTTGTACTTTAGAAAATGAACCTACGAAATATGCTTTAGAAGGAAGTGTATTTGTTGGTGGTGCTTCTATTCAGTGGTTAAGAGATCGTATGAAAATTATAGATAAAGCTTCCGATACAGAAGCGATTTGTAATAGTATTCCATCGTTAAAAGGTATCTATGTAGTTCCTGCGTTTGCCGGTCTTGGAGCGCCTTATTGGGATCAAGAAGCGAAAGGAAGTATTTATGGAATGACCTTAGATACCGGTAGAAATGAAATTATAAAAGCAACTGTTGAATCTTTAGCTTATCAAACAAAAGATGTAATTAATGCAATGATTACCGATAGTAGTAAAGAAATGATTACGCTAAAAGTTGATGGTGGAGCGAGTGCGAATAATTACTTAATGCAATTTCAGTCTGATATTTTAAATGTTGAAGTAGATCGACCAAAAATGATTGAAGTTACCGCTTTTGGAGCTGCTTTGTTAGCTGGAATTAAATCTGGAGTTTGGACATTAGATGATATCGATACTATACGAAAAGTCGATACGATTTTTCAAACAAAAATGACTCCGAAAGCTAGAAAAAAGAAATACAAAGGATGGCTTAAAGCAATTGAAAAAACACAAACAAAAGGAAAAAAGAAAAAGCAAAAACCAATTCGATTTTCAGTTTTAGATAGAGAACGACAGCTAAAAAAAATGAAATCCACAGTTTTTGATTTAATCATTATTGGAGGAGGAGTTACAGGAGCTGGAATCGCATTAGATGCTTCGTCTAGAGGAATGAAAGTGTGTTTGATTGAAAAGAATGATTTTGCCTCAGGTACAAGTAATAAATCAACGAAACTGATTCATGGTGGTTTACGTTATTTGAAACAATTGGAAATTGGTTTGGTTAGAGAATCAGGTACAGAGCGTGCTATTGTGCATCAATTAGCTCCACACTTAGTAATTCCAGAGAAAATGTTGTTGCCTTTAATTGAGGGTGGAACTTATGGTAAAATGATGACTGCAATCGGATTAAAAGTCTATGATTTATTAGCAAATGTAGATGGTGACGATCGTAGAAGAATGTTGGATAAAAAACAGACTTTAGAAAAAGAGCCACTTTTAGATGAAAGTATCACTTTAGGTAGTGGTTATTACGCAGAATATAGAACTGATGATGCTAGGTTAACAGTAGAAATTTTAAAGAAAGCAACAGAATTTGGAGCCACAATTGTGAATTATTGTGAAATGGAATCGTTTGTCTACAATAGTGAATCAAAGATTGAAAGTTTAAACTGTATAGATCACAATACTGGTAAAACATTAAATATTAAAGCAAATAATTACGTGTCTGCTGCTGGTCCTTGGGTAGATACATTACGTAGAAAAGACAATTCATTAAATAATAAACACCTGCATTTAACCAAAGGTGTGCATATTGTATTTCCGTTAGAGAAATTACCAATTAAACAATCAATTTATTTCGATGTTCCAGATGGACGAATGGTTTTTGCAATTCCAAGAGGTCGTTGCACATACGTAGGAACAACTGATACAAATTATGCTGGTGATTTAGATAGAGTAGTGGCAACTGCTACTGATGCTGAGTATTTGTTAAGCGCGATTAATAATATGTTTCCTGAAATTCATTTAACAATTGATGATATTGAATCAAATTGGGCGGGATTACGTCCTTTAATTCACGAAGAGGAAAAAGATCCGTCAGATTTATCAAGAAAAGATGAGATTTTTGTTTCAGATACAGGTTTGATTTCTATCGCAGGAGGAAAATTAACAGGATATCGAAAAATGGCACATCGAGTAATTGATGCTGTTTTAAAAACCATGAGTGAAAAGCGTAGGAGATCAGTTAAAAAATCAGAAACAGAACATATTTCATTAGTGAATCCGTCAATGTCTTCTTCGGAAGAAGTTCAAGCTTACGAAAAAGAATTGGAAACTAATTTGGCGAACTTAGGCATTGATGATGAAGATTATGCTTGGTATTTGGCTACAAATTTTGGAAAGAATGCAAGTAAGATTTTAGAGCGTTTTTCATTTTATTTATCAGGAACAATCGAAGAGCGTTTCATTCGTGCAGAACTTTGGTATTGTATTCATTTTGAAATGGTAAATGGATTAGCGGATTTCTTTGTAAGAAGAACAGGAAGATTGTATTTTGATATTCACAGCATCTTTAAATACAAAGATTTAGTGCTGAAAGATTGTGTTAAAACATTAGATTGGGATCGTAAACGAGTTGAGCACGAAAAGCAAATTTTACAAATGCTTTTAGATGATGCAACAACGTATTATGAAACAGAATTTAAATCATAAAGAATGCATTTAAAATGAAATACCCAATTGCTAAAAGAGTAGGTTTACTTTTAGGGCCTGTTTTCTTTTTGATTATTAGTGTTTTGCCTTTTGAACTTGTTTCTAATAGTGGAGATAAAGTTATTAGTGTTGCACTTTGGATGATTACATGGTGGATTACAGAAGCAGTTTCAATTTCTGTAACTGCATTACTTCCTTTGCTTTTATTTCCTTTGCTGAAAGTTATGCCGATGAATGAAGTTGGTTCCAATTATGGAAGTCCGATTATATTTTTATTCTTCGGAGGATTTGTAATGGCCTTAGCTTTAGAGAAAGTGAATTTGCATAAACGTATTGCGTTATCTATTATTAAATTAACAGGAACAACACCCAAAAAAGTGGTGTTAGGTTTTATGATTGCTACTGGATTGTTAAGTATGTGGATTAGCAATACGGCTAGTACAGTTGTTATGTTGCCAATAGCTTTATCGGTAATTCAATTATTGATAGATGATGAAGATGGTTTTACAAAAGACGATAAGAATTTTGCAGTTTCAGTGATGTTAGGAATTGCCTTTTCAGCAAATGCAGGAGGAATAGCAACAATTATAGGTACGCCACCTAATTCTGTTTTAATAGGTTTTTTAGAAAATGAGTATAACATAGAAATCTCTTTTTTAGAGTGGATGACTATCGGTCTTCCATTTTCTCTAATAATGATTTCAGTTGTGTATTTGGTGTTGGTAGAGTTTATGTATCCAAATAAAAATTTAAAATTTAAGGCTTCTCAAGAAGTAATTCATACAGAATTAAAAAAGCTTGGAAAAATATCAAAACGTGAGAAGTTTGTCTTGTTGGTTTTTGCTTGTGCTATTTTTTTATGGATTTTTAGAGCGGTAATAAATAAAGTTTTTCCAGAATTAAAGCTTACAGATACAATGATTAGTGTATTTGCTGCATTGGCAATTTTTGCGGTTCCATTCAATTTCAAAAAAGGAGATTTTATATTAAACTGGAAAGATACTGAGAAGCTTTCTTGGGGGATATTAATATTGTTTGGAGGAGGTTTAGCACTAGCTAAAGGAATGTCGAGTAGCGGAATTGTAGATCAAGTTTCTAGTGCAATAGCATCGTACAATTTGGGTGTGTTTTTAACAGGTTCTATTTTAATATTCTTAATGTTATTTATGACAGAGTTAATGAGTAACGTAGCTTTAGTTGCAGTTTTAGCTCCGGTAGTGGCAGGAATAGCTTTAGGGTTAAATATTCCGATAGTGAATTTATTAGTTCCTGTAACGATAGCAAGTAGTTGTGCTTTTATGTTACCAATGGCAACGCCACCGAACGCAATTGTATTTGCAAGTGGTTATGTAAAAGTAAAAGACATGATGAAAACAGGTTTAATTTTAAATTGCTTAGCTGTTTTATTACTGATAGTTATCTTCAAATACATCTTGCCAATTTTACTTTAACGCATATTTTTTTAATCAAACCTCAAAAGTTATAACAAAACAACTATATTTATTTTTTAAATAATCAACTAAAAGAGTTTATGAGTCAATCACGTAAAAGACGAGAAGCACTATTGTATCATGCTAAGCCTAAGCCAGGTAAAATATCAGTAGTGCCAACGAAGAAGTATGCAACTCAACACGACTTATCATTAGCGTATTCGCCTGGTGTAGCAGAACCATGTTTAGAAATCGCAAAAAATAAAGACAACGTATATAAATATACTACTAAAGGAAATTTAGTAGCTGTAATATCAAATGGAACAGCAGTTTTAGGATTAGGCGATATTGGTCCAGAAGCTTCTAAACCAGTTATGGAAGGTAAAGGTTTGCTATTTAAGATCTTTGCAGATATTGATGTTTTTGATATTGAAGTAGATACTACAGATGTAGATAAGTTTATAGAAACAGTAAAAGCTATTGCTCCAACTTTCGGAGGAATAAATCTTGAAGATATCAAAGCACCAGAAGCTTTTGAAATTGAGAGACGTTTAAAAGAGGAGTTAGATATTCCTGTTATGCACGACGATCAACATGGAACAGCTATTATTTCTGCTGCAGCGTTAAAAAATGCATTAGAAATTAATGGTAAAAAGATAGAAGAAGTAAAGATTGTAGTTAACGGTGCTGGAGCTGCTGCAATTTCTTGTACACGTTTATATTTAGCATTAGGAGCAAAACGTGAAAACGTTGTAATGTGCGATAGTAAAGGTGTAATTAGAAAAGATAGAGGAAATCTTACGACACAAAAAGAGGAGTTTGCTACAGATAGAGATTTAAATACATTAGAAGAAGCAATGAATAATGCTGATGTATTTATTGGTTTATCTAAAGGGAATGTAGTAAGTCCAGAAATGTTATTGTCTATGGCAAACAAGCCTATTGTTTTTGCTATGGCAAACCCAGAGCCAGAAATCGATTACGATTTAGCAGTGGCTACCAGAGACGATATTATTATGGCAACTGGTCGATCTGATAATCCTAATCAGGTGAATAATGTGCTTGGTTTTCCATTTATTTTTAGAGGAGCTTTAGATGTTAGAGCTACTAAAATTAATGAAGAAATGAAAATGGCTGCGGTACATGCATTAGCAGATTTAGCTAAAAAATCTGTACCAGAGCAAGTAAATATAGTCTACGATGAAGTGAGTCTTTCTTATGGTAAAGATTACATTATTCCTAAACCTTTTGATCCGAGATTAATTTATGAAATTCCACCAGCAATTGCTAAAGCAGCAATAGAAAGTGGGGTTGCAAAAGAGCCAATTGAAGATTGGGAGAGATATAGAAATGAATTAATGGATCGTTCAGGTTCAGGAAGTAAAGAAGTAAGGATTTTACATAACAGAGCAAGAACAAATCCTAAACGCATAGTATTTGCTGAAGCAGATCATTTAGATGTGTTGAAAGCGGCACAAAGAGTGTATGATGAAAAATTAGGTCATCCTATTCTTTTAGGAAATAAAGAGATTATTTTAGAGTTAAAAGAAGAGCTTGGTTTCGATGCCGATGTGCCGATTATAGATCCTAAAACTCCAGAAGAAGTTGAAAGAACGAAACGTTTCGGGAAGTTGTTTTGGGAAAAGCGTCAACGTAAAGGAATGACTTTATTAGAAGCTGAAAAATGGATGCGTCAACGTAATTACTTTGCTTCTATGATGGTAAATGAAGGAGAAGCAGATGCTTTAATAACAGGGTACTCGCGACCATATTCATCTGTAGTTAAGCCTATTTTAGAATTAGTTGATAGAGATAAAGGAGTGCAGAAAATAGCTGCTACAAATTTATTGTTAACAAAGCAAGGACCAATGTTTTTAGCCGATACAACTATAAACATAAATCCTTCTGCAAAAGAGTTAGCAAAGATAACACGCTATACAAGTATTTTAGCGAGAATGTTTGGTATGCAGCCCAAAGTAGCAATGTTAGGTTTTTCAAATTTTGGATCTACAAAGTCTGAAACTTCTGTAAAAATTAGAGAAGCAGTTGCTTATATGCATGAAAATTACCCTGATCTTATTGTAGATGGAGAATTACAAGCCGATTTTGCATTAAATGCAGAAATGTTATCTAAAGAATTTTCGTTTTCTAAGTTAAATGGTCATAAAGTTAATATTTTAATTTTTCCAAATTTAGAATCTGCAAATATTACGTATAAGTTAATGAAAGAGGTAAATGAAGTAGAATCTATTGGGCCAATTTTATTAGGTTTAAGTAAGCCAGTTCATGTATTACAATTAGGAGCAAGTGTAGATGAAATGGTAAATATGGCAGCAGTAGCAATAGTTGATGCACAAGAGCGAGAGAAAGCAAAATTAAGCGATTCCTAAGTAGTGATTTACTGGTTTTACAATAGTAAAAAATTTACTACTTTAGGCGTCTGTTAAAAGAGAACAATGATTACACAAATAAAAGGAAGATTAGTTGAAAAAAATCCTACGTATGTAGTTGTTGATTGTAATGGATTGGGGTATTTACTCCATATTTCATTAAATACATTCTCTGCTCTCCCCAACGACGAAAATGTATTGTTGTACACACATTTATCTATTCGTGAAGATGCTCATACACTTTACGGATTTATAAACAAAGTTGAACGTGAAGTATTTAAATTACTGATTTCTGTGTCAGGTGTTGGTCCAAGTATTGCCAGAACAATGTTGTCTTCAATGACAGCAGAGGACGTGCAACAGGCCATCGCTTCAGAAAACGTAAATGTAATCCAATCGGTAAAAGGTATAGGAGCAAAAACAGCTCAACGTGTCATTATCGATTTGAAACAAAAGATATTGAAGACATTCGATATTGATGAAGTTTCAGTGGTTCAAAACAATACAAACAAAGAAGAAGCGTTATCTGCATTAGAGGTTTTAGGCTTTGCACGTAAACAAGCAGGTAAAGTGGTAAACGATATTTTAAAAGAATTGCCATCAGCAAGTGTAGAAGAGCTGATTAAAAAGGCACTAAAAAATTTGTAAAAAGGTTGGGAGAAAATTTTCGCAATAAATGTTTAACGGCACTTGCTTTATTGGTAAGTGTTGTTTTATTTGCTCAAAATACAACAAAGAAGAATGATTCAATATCTAGAAAAAAAGATACTGTTATTCCTCTAAAATATAATTTTAACTTCAATCAAAAAGCACCCCTCTTTTTAAATAACCCGAGTTCTATTCAGATTACTTACGATGAGTCAATCGGTAAATTTGTAATTGTAGAAAAGATTGGAGATTATTTAATTGGAACTCCGATGTTTTTAACTCCTAGAGAATACGACAAGTTTCGATTAAAGAATGATGTAAAAACATACTTTAAAGAAAAGATTGATGCTGCAAATCCTAATAAAAAAGGAGAAAAAGGAAGAAAGAATTTACTGCCAAAGTATTATGTGAATTCTAAGTTTTTTGAATCTGTTTTTGGAGGAACTGAAGTTGAAGTTATTCCAACAGGTCAAATTAGTATAAAATTAGGAGGGATTTTTCAAAATACCGAGAACCCTCAGATTTCTGTAGAAAACCAAAGTAGTTTTACTTTTGATTTTGATCAGCAAATTAGTGCAAGTATACAAGCAAAAGTAGGAAAGAGGTTGCAAGTTACTGCGAATTACGATACGCAAACTACTTTTGATTTTCAAAATATCATTAAATTAGAATACACACCTACCGAAGATGATATTATTCAAAAAATTGATGCAGGTAATGTTAGTTTACCAATTAAAAACTCTTTAATTAATGGAGCACAAGCTTTATTTGGAGTAAGGGCAGATTTTCAGTTCGGAAAAACTACAATTCGTTCTGTGTTTTCTCAACAAAATTCCCAGTCTAATAATGTAGTAGCACAAGCAGGAGGTTCTATTGAAACTTTTGAAATTAGAGCAACAGATTACGATAATGACCGTCACTTCTTCTTATCTCAATTTTTTAGAGAGAATTACGAAACTGCGTTAAAGAATTATCCATTAATCAATAGTCCTATTAACATCAATAGAATTGAAGTTTGGGTTACAAATAGGAATCAAAATGTAACAGATTTTAGAAGTATTGTTGCTTTTGCAGATATTGGAGAATCTCAACCAGATAATTTAGTAAGTGCAACTGCGGTGGGTGGAGTTTTCCAGCAAGGTTATGTAGATGTTGTAAACAATCCAATTACGGTAAGAGGTGAAAATTTACCTTATAATGGAGTAAATGATATTAATGATTTACTTGTTGATAATGGAGGAATAAGAGATGTAGCAACAATAAATACTACAGTTCCAACAGAAATGGTTCAAGGTAGAGATTATTCATATTTACAAAATGCTAGAAAATTACAGCCTAATGAATATACATTACATCCTCAATTAGGTTTTATTTCTTTAAATAGGAGACTTAATGATGGAGAAGTATTAGCTGTTGCTTATGAATATACAGTAGTTGGAGCTCAACAAAGTGGAGGTCCAGTAAGTGAAACTATATATAAAGTAGGAGAATTTTCTAATGATGGAATTAATGCACCATCTAACATTGCTGTAAAATTATTACGTAGTGAAATTTTAACTACAAGAAGAGAAATAGCACCTAATGATTTTGTTCCTTTTCCAACTTGGCGTTTAATGATGAAAAACGTTTATGCTTTAGGAGCTGTACCTTTAAATCAAGATGGTTTTCGTTTTGAGCTATTATATAGGGATGATAATACAGGAATTTTACAAAACACGTTACAAGGAGCAAATGATCCTAGTTTACTAAATAGAACTTTACTAAACTTATTTGAAATTGATAAATTGGATCAAAGTCAGTTTAAAGTTGATGGTGGAGATGGTTTTTTCGATTATGTTGAAGGAATTACAGTGAATTCTGCTAGAGGATTAATCTATTTTCCAAAACCAGAACCTTTTGGAGAAGATTTAGCAATTACGGATGCTTCAGATAGACAACGATTTGCTTTTGATCAGTTATATTCTACAACAAAAATTCAAGCTAAAAATGAATTTCAAGATAGAGATAAGTTTTTCTTAAAAGGATATTACAAATCTGAGACAAGTAGAGGTATTCCTTTAGGTGCTTTCAATATTCCAAGAGGATCTGTAAGAGTAACTGCTGGAGGTAGAACTTTAGTAGAAGGAGTAGATTATGTTGTAGATTATCAGTTAGGAAGAGTTCAGATTTTAGATCCAGGTTTAGAAGCATCGGGAGTTCCAATTAATGCTTCGGTTGAAAATAACACATTTTTTAACCAACAAAGAAAAACATTTTTAGGAGTTGATGTAGAGCATAGATTCAATGAGAATTTTGTTCTTGGTGCCACATTTTTAAATGTTACAGAACGTCCAATTACTCCAAAAGTTAATTTTGGTGCAGAACCAATAGATAATATGATGTTTGGTTTAAATGTCGATTTTTCTACTGAAGTACCTTACTTTACAAAGCTTGCAAATAAATTACCGTTTGTTGAAACTGATGCGCCATCTAATTTATCTGTTAGAGCAGATATGGCTTATTTATTACCAGGTTCACCTAGCGGAATTGATGTTAATGGAGCAGCAACTTCATATTTAGATGATTTTGAGGCAACTCAAATTCCTGTTAACCTTACTTCTCCACAGCAATGGGCACTAGCAAGTTCACCTTTGTCTCAACCATTTTCGGAAGACATAGATTTACGATATAATGATAACAGAGCTAAATTAGCATGGTATAGTATCGACCAGTTATTTTATTCAAATAGTGCGAATAGACCATCAAACATTAATGATATTGAATTATCGAGAAATGAGGTGCGTCAAGTTAGTTTTTCTGAATTATTTCCAAACACAGATTTAGATATTACTCAGTTAAACTTAGTTAGAACTTTAGATTTAGCTTTTTATCCAAATGAAAGAGGACCTTATAATTTTAATCAAACTGCAGGAAATCCAGAAGATAAATGGGGTGGGATAATGAGAGCCTTAACAACAACAAATAACTTCGAGCAAGCGAATGTAGAATATGTGCAGTTTTGGTTAATGGATCCATATGAAGGATATTCATTAACTGCAGAAGAAGGATTACCATCAGGAGTAGATCCTCAAAGTGATGTCAATCAAGGGAAACTATTTTTAAACTTAGGTAGTATTTCTGAAGATATTCTAAGAGATTCACAAAAGCAATTCGAAAATGGTTTGTCTACAACACAAAATCCAGCACCTCAAGTTGAAACGGTTTGGGGTAATGTGCCTAGAAATCCGTCAATCTTATATGCGTTTAGTACAGATGCTGATGAGAGATCACAACAAGATGTTGGTTTAGATGGATTAAACGATACACAAGAGCTTGAAAAAATTGTTCAAAATTTCCCAGGTATTGCAGATGTAGAACAAGCTAGAAGTATTTTTGGAAATGATCCAGCAGGGGATAATTTCCAGTTCTTTAGAGGAAGTGAGTTTGATGCTATTGGAGCTTCTATTCTTACACGTTATAAAAATTATAATGGTACACAAGGTAACTCACCTACAATTGATCAATCTAGTGAAGATTTTCCAACATCAGGTTCTACTTATCCTGATGCTGAAGATTTAAACCGTGATCAAACCATGGATGCGGTTAGTGCTTATTTTGAGTATGAGGTTTCATTAAAAAGAAGTGATTTAGTAAAAGGATCTAACTTTATTGTAGATGTGAAATCTGAACCAATTTCTTTACCTAATGGGGAAACAAGAAGTACAACTTGGTATCAATTTAGAATTCCTGTAAGAAATGGGTTTTCACAAGCAGTAGGAGGTATTACTGATTTTAACAGTATTCGTTTTATGCGTATGTATTTAACGCAATTTAGAATGCCGGTTATTTTACGTTTTGCAGAATTAGAATTAGTTCGTGGAGACTGGAGGCGTTATACCAGAACTTTAGATCCAGCAATTGACCCTCAAGAAGATCTAGATAATACAGACCTAAATAATTTTGAAGTTGGAGTTGTAAGTATTGAACAAAATGATGATCGTTATGAATTACCTCCAGGTATTCCTAGAGAACAATTACAGGGAACTAATAGAATTCAACGACAAAATGAACAATCGTCTACAATTACTGTTACAGATTTAGAGCCTAATAAAGCAAGAGCAATATTTAAAAATATTAGTATCGATTTACGTCGTTATAAAAATTTAAGAATGTTCTTACACGCTGAAGCAATTCCTGGTAGTGTATTAGGAGATAATGAAATGAATGCAGTTATTAGATTAGGTACCGACTTAAATGATAACTATTATGAAATTGAAAAACCTTTAATTTTATCAACATTAAGCAACGTTCCAGAAGAAGTTTGGCCGGAAGCAAATAATTTAGATGTTCCTTTATCTCAATTAGCAAGTTTAAAGTTAGAGCGAGATGGTACAGGAACTGCTGTGTCAGATGTGTATACAGGAACAGCATCTAATGGATTAATTATAAAAGTGAAAGGTAATCCTACCTTAGCACAAATTAGAACAGTTTTATTAGGAGTTAAAAATAATACCACAAATAATGTAAGTGGAGAAGTTTGGTTTAACGAATTAAGAGCTGTTGGTTTCGATAATAAAGGAGGATGGGCAGCTGTATTAAATGCAGATGCTAACTTTGCAGATGTTGCAGATGTAACATTAGCAGGTAGTATGTCTACAGTTGGTTTTGGTAATGTAGATCAAAGAGTTCAAGAAAGAAGTTTAGAAGAAAATAAACAATATAGCGTAGCTACTAATGTACAATTAGGTAAAATGATGCCTAAAAAGTGGAACATGCAAGTTCCTATGAGTTATAGTTATGGAGAGCAATTTATTGATCCTAAATTCGATCCGCAATATCAAGATGTTGAACTTGCCGATGCTAAAGCTTCAGGTTCAGATCAGGTAAAACGTAATGCTGAAAATGCTCAAGATTACACAAGAAGAAAAAGTATTAGTTTTATCAATGTAAAGAAAAATAGAAATCCGAAAAGTGATAAGAAACCTAAGTTCTACGATGTAGAAAATGTTTCTGTTTCTTATGCTTTTAATGAAGAGTTTCACAGAGATTATAATATTCAGAGATTTGTAAATCAGAATTTAATGGCGGGTGCTAGTTATAATTTCAACTTCGCACCTTGGAGTTTAGAACCGTTTAAAAAATCTGAAAAATTAAAGAGTAAACATTGGAAGTTTATAAGAGATTTAAACTTTAATCCACTTCCAAAGTCATTAGCTTTAAATTCTAAGATTAACAGAAATTATAATTTACAACAATCAAGAAATTTAGTCGATTTACCCGTAGCTCAACCAGAATTAATTCAAAGAAGATTCTTATTCGATTGGGATTATGCTATAGTTTTCGATTTAACACGTTCTTTAAATTTAAACTTTAAAGCAACAAACAATTATATCTACGATAGCTTTGGTGAAGATGAAGATCTCGAGATTTTCGATCAGTTTTTTACTTTTGGTAGAAGAAATCAATATCATCAAACATTAAACGCTACGTACAATTTACCAATTAATAAATTACCATATTTAAACTTTATTACTTCAGACTATGGCTATACTGCCGATTTCGACTGGCAAGCTTCATCTAGAAGTACAATTACTGAAACAGATGCTGCAGGAAATTCAGTAGATGTTAGTATCGAAGATAAAGTTGGTAATATGATTCAAAATTCAAATAAGCATAATATTAATGCTACAGTTGATTTTAATCGTTTCTATAAAACATTAGGTTTAGAAAAACTATTACTAAAAGGAACTAATAAAAGAGGAACAAAAGGTAAAGTAGCTTTAGGAGCAAAAACTAAAAACACACCTAAACCAAAACTTAAAAAGAATGCTTCTTTTGCGCAAAAAGTATTAAAAGGAACTTATGATGTTTTAACTGCTGTAAAGAGAGCTAAAGTAAGTTATTCTCAAGAAAACGGAACATTATTACAAGGGTATAGACCTTCGGTTGGTTTCCTAGGAAGATCTAATTTTAACGGAAGTGCAGCTCCAACTTTAGGGTTTGTATTCGGAAGTCAAACCGATATTATAAGTAGAGGTATTGAGCAAGGTTGGTTAGTAACTAGAGGTGAAGATGAAGATTATTTCAACAAAAACTTTGCGCAGACACAAGCAAATAAATTAGATTTTAATATTTCAATTAAACCTTTTAAAGATTTTACAATAGATTTAAGAGGTACTCGAATAAGAACATCAAATACAACGCAACAATTAGATATTGTTGAGTTTGCAGATGGAACTGTAAGACAGAATCCTGATTTAAGATCTTTCGAAACAGGTAACTTCAATATAAGTCACTTTATGTTAGGAACAATGTTTGAAGATGGAGATGCACTATATGAAAAGTTCCTTGGATATAGACAAATTATATCGAATAGATTGGCAAGTCAGGCACAACCAAATGGTATTTTTAATGCTTTTCAAAAAGAAGGTCAGCAGTCAATGCTACCAGCTTTCCTTGCAGCTTATTCAGGAGTAAATCCTAACGATGTAGATACTGGAATTTTTAGAAATATTCCAATTCCAAATTGGACAATGCGTTACAACGGTCTAATGAAGATTAAGTGGTTTAAAAAGAGGTTTTCATCTTTTACATTATCGCATAGTTATAAATCATCGTATAGTATTCTTAACTACACAAATAACTTACAGTTCGATCCAAATGATCTTAGTTTAACAAATAGTTCGGGGAATTATCAACCAGAATTATTAATTTCGTCGGCAACATTAGTAGATGAATTCTCACCTTTAATTAAGTTAGACATGAAAATGAGAAATTCATTTTCATTCCGTGGAGAGATTAAAAAAGATAGAAGTTTAACACTTAACTTTAATAACAACACGTTAACAGATATTAAGGGAACAGAATACGTTTTAGGACTAGGTTATAGAATTAAAGATGTTAAGTTTATTACCAGAATTACTGGTAAAAAAGAAACATTAAAGGGAGATATTAATTTCAGAGCTGATGTTTCTTTAAGAGATAATTTAACATTAATACGATCGATAGACGAGCAGAATAATCAAATCACTGGAGGTGAACGATTATTTGGATTAAAGTTTTTAGCAGATTATAATTTAAATAAGAACTTAACGGTTTCATTTTATTATAATCATAATACATTCGATTATGCAATTTCTACAAACTTCCCAAGACAATCAATTAACGGAGGATTTAATCTAGTGTATAACTTAGGTAACTAAATCAAAATCTAAACATATATAAAACAACATTACAATGAATATTCCAGCAGAATTAAAGTACACAAAAGACCATGAATGGATTAAGGTTGATGGTGATGTAGCAACAATTGGGATCACAGATTTCGCTCAAAGTGAATTAGGTGATATCGTTTACGTTGACGTAGATACTTTAGATGATACAGTAGAAATAGAAGAAGTTTTTGGTTCTGTTGAAGCTGTAAAAACTGTTTCAGACCTTTTCATGCCTTTAACAGGTGAAGTGATTGAATTTAACGAAACATTAGAAGACGAGCCAGAATTAGTAAATTCTGATCCTTATGGAGCAGGATGGATGATTAAAGTAAAAATTTCTGATACTAGCCAAATAGAAGGATTGTTAGATGCAGAAGCTTATCAAGAGCTTATTAAAGGATAAGTCGATATATATAGCGATATTATTAACATTAGTAATTACATACTTAAGCTTAGCTAATTTAAAAGGAAAAGTTATAAGTCTTAGCAATATCGATAAGCTTTATCATGCCTTAGCTTACTTTTCACTAACCGTAGTTTGGTTATTAGTTTTTATTAGAAAAGAAAAGAAAAAAGTAGTTGTAATTTTATGTATCGCATTTGGAATTCTAATGGAGTTCCTTCAATCGAATTTAACAGACTACAGATCATTTGAATATCTAGATATGTTAGCAAATACTGTAGGAGTACTAATAGGTTTGTTATTTTTTAGCAGAATTGAAAAAAATCTAATCAATATGTTAAATAGCTTGTAAAAGTCCAAAGAATTTAACTAAATTAGCAAACCAGAAAAAACTAAAAGGATGGAAATAAAGAAAAATCCAAAATTTAACCTTGAGAACTATAGTAAGTTGTTCATTCAACTTGGTTTGGTTTTGGCTTTATTTGTTACCTATGTAGCTATAGAGCATAAAACCTACGAAAAGGAATATGGTGATTTAGGAAGTGCGGATCTTGGTTCTGATGTAGAAGAAGAGACGTTAGTTATTAACGCACCACCACCGCCACCGCCACCACCGCCACCACCGCCACCACCAACACCTGAGAGAATTGAGGTAGTTGAAGACGAAGAGGAAATAGAAGAAACTGTAATCGAGTCTACTGAAACTGATGAATCTGAAGCTGTAGAAGTAGAAGAAATCGAAGAGATTGAAGAGGTAGAGGAAGTTGTTGAGGATGTACCTTTTTCTATTATTGAAGAAGTACCAGTATTTCCAGGTTGTAAAGGAAGTAATCAACAAAAGAAAGATTGTCTTAACAAGAAAATGCGTAAGCATGTTCAAAGACACTTTGATGCTGAATTAGCCAATGAATTAGGTTTAGCACCAGGTAAGAAAAGAATCTTTGTTCAGTTTAAAATTGATAAAGATGGTACAATTACTAGCGTTAATGCAAGAGCTCCGCATCCAAGATTAAAGAAGGAAGCTGAAAGAATTGCAAAGAAGTTGCCTAAGATGGTTCCTGGTAGACAAAGAGGTAAACCAGTACGTGTAGGGTATACTTTACCAATTACATTCAACGTAGAATAGTTTATACTATAGATAAATTATGAAAGCAACCTTTAAGGTTGCTTTTTTTATGGCATGTTTTTTGGTGTTTTTAAGTATCAATTTAAAAACTAATAACATGAAAAAGTTTAAAAAAAATCCAAAAAAGCAGCTAGAAAAATTCTCAACAATTTTTATGCAATTAGGCTTAGTAGCCGTTCTTTTTATTGTTTTTGTAACCTTAGAGCATAAATCTGAAGTAAAAAAAGAGGAGGCTACAAAGTATGATGATGAAAATTCTAAGCCAATAGTTTTTGAACAAATTCCCGTTCTTATTAAAAGAGTAGAAAAAGTAGAACAACCTGTTAAAAAGCCTGCTAAAAAACCAGTTGTATTTGATCAACCAAAGGTTGTAGATAATGATCAAGAGATTATTGAACAAGTTATAGATAGTGATGAAGACATAGTTGAAGTTAATGATGATGATATCATAGAAATTATTGAAGAAGATGTAGTTAAAAAAGAAGATGAACCAGTCTCAATGAAGTTTGTGCAAATAGCTCCTGTTTTTAAAGGGTGTGAAGGTCTATCTGAAAGTGAAGCCAGAGTTTGTTTTGAAAAGAAAATGAAACGTTTAGTACAACGTCATTTCAATACTGATTTAGCCAACGAATTAGGTTTGCAAAGCGGTAAAAAAAGAATTGTAACTCAATTTGTAATTGATAAAAGTGGATTAATAACAGATATAGTAATTAGAGCACCACATCCTAGGCTTAAAAAAGAAACAAATAGAATTATTAAAAAAATACCAAAGTTTAAACCAGGAATGCTAAACAATGAACCAGCAAAAGTCAGATACACACTACCAATAAGCTTTATGGTAGAATAATAAGAAAAGGTCCAATTTTAATTGGACCTTTTTTATATTTTAAATAGATGTAAAATTCTTTATTAAAAATTTTCAGTATTGTAAATTATTGATGGAGAAAATTTTGTGTTAAAATTTTAACAATAAAATGTTAATTTATTTTGGACAAAACATAATTAACTTTATATTTGTTATGTGGTTATAAACCACTTTCTTTTTCTTTTTCATAGCAATTTTTCCCACTCAGACGTGAGTGGGTTTTTATTTCATAAAACATAAATAAATATACTACCAAATACTCAGCAAAAACAAACCATAAATTTTCTTTCCATGGGGTATTAGCATAAGCTTGGTAACTTAAAATGATTACTATAGACCATAGTAATGGAAATCTATATTTAGTGAAAATAGACATGACTATTAACGTAGCTAAATACCAAGGATGCATTGTTGTTGTTGTGAAATAGTAGAACGAAAGCCCAAATAACATAGATGTAGCTAATGTCTCAAATAAATTATTACGTTTAAAGAAAGTTAGATATGCTAAAAAAAGAATGGTTAAAACCGGTGTTATTTTGCCTATTGTGGCAATTTCATTATAGCCTCTAAACATATAGCCAATCTCTCTAAAAACATAGTAGAAACTAGCGTTAAATTCAAAATTACGGAACCATAAACCAATAGAGTTAGTGTAACTATCTATCAATTCATTTGAAAAAAATGGAACAAATAAAGCGATAGACATTAGTACTATGATGCTGTAAAATAAAATTAGTTTACCAAACTGATTCCATTCTATGTTGTTTTCTTTCTTTATAAACCAAAAGAAGAATAATGGTAAGAAAATAAGTGGTATCAATTTCACATTGATTGAAAATGCAATTAAAAATGCTGATAGAATCCAATTTTTTTTCTGAAGATTATATAAAGCCCAAACAAAAAAGAATAGCATAACAGGTTCAAAATGTAAATTTCCTGTGAGTTCAATAATTATAAAAGGATTTAAAAGATACAAGAAAATTAAATTAGGATTTTTATTCAGATTTTTTAAGAGCTTGTATCCGAAATAAAATATTCCAATATCAGCTAGAATAATAATAACTCTCATTACTATAGCTGCGCCTAAAATTGATTCATTAGATAGTAAGGCTGCAATGTAAAAGCACAATTGATTTATTGGTGGATAGTTTGTAAAATGACTTCCATTCATGGCTCCCATACCAGCATAAAGCTCTGTTGCTTGCTTTATGGGATAATTTCCTTCATTTATAAAAACTTCAGGTAAAGAAATGTATGGATTAAATCCTTCAAAAATCATTCTTCCATCCCAAATAAAACGATAAAAATCTTGAGATAAATTGGGAATTGTAGCAATAAATATCAAACGAAATACTATGGCTATTGCCAAATAGTAATTCGTAGGTATTTTTGTTTTTTTTGTAAGTAAATAGTATCCTGAAAACAATAATAACCAAATTGTAACAACTTGTGTAAATTGAGTTCTTACAGTATGATAAGCGAAAAAATAATATAGTACACTAGAAAAAAGTGCAACTAATAATATCGTTGAATTTCTTTTTAGAAAATTCATTTATGCTTTAGAAAATACTGATTTAAAGAATACATACCCAAAACCAATGAATAGCATCAAATGGAAAGGGAAAAGCCCAAAGTCGCCATCACCATCACCAACTGTAAAAGCACTAAACAAACCGAAAGCAAAATATAGTACAAGTAATCCTTCTATAATTACATTTAAAGACGGGCGTTTCTTGATATATTTATTATTCTTCCAGCTATCTGCTAATGTTTTAATGTTAAATTTTGGCGTTCTTACAAACTCACTTTTCTTACCTATGTGTCCCTCTATAACCGCAATAGTATTGTGTAAAGAGAATCCCATAGCTATAGAAAAGAAAGTAAAAAATGCACCAATATATTTTATAAAATTCTTTAAACCTCCACCAAAAGAGTTTTTATACATAAACCAATAACAAACAAAGAAAATAAGCGTACTTGTAACAAAGAAACTCATTACCCAAAAGTATAACTCTAAGTGTCCGTATTTGTTTTTAATATATAACATAGGAATACTTAAAATTCCCATTAAGAACACACATGTAAACATCGAGCTATTTAATAAGTGAAGAATACTGTGTACTTTAGTTTTTAGATTAATGTTTTTACTAGTAATAATTCTAGCCATCATTTTTTGGAAATTTTCTGCACCACCTTTGTTCCATCTAAATTGTTGAGATCTAGCAGCGCTAATTACAACTGGCAATTCTGCTGGAGTTACAACATCTTCTAAATATTTAAATTTCCATTTTTTTAACTGTGCTCTATAGCTTAGATCTAAATCTTCTGTAAGTGTATCACCTTCCCAGTTTCCTGCGTCGATAATACATTCTTTACGCCAAATACCAGCAGTTCCATTAAAATTGATGAAATGTCCTTTGCTATTTCGACCAACTTGTTCTAAAGAGAAATGCGCATCTAAAGCAAAAGCCTGTACTTTGGTAAGAGTTGAATAATCTCTGTTGATATGTCCCCAACGAGTTTGAACTACACCAATTTCAGGATCCTTAAAATAAGGAACAGTTTTTTCTAGCCAACATGGTTTAGGTAAAAAATCAGCATCAAAAATGGCTATAAACTCACCTTTGGCAAACTTTAAGCCTTCCTTTAAAGCACCAGCTTTAAAACCAGTTCTATTCTCTCTACGAATATGTTGAATGTCTAACCCAGTTTCTTGAAGTTTTTTTATTTGAGCAGCTGTTGATGCTACAGATTCGTCAGTAGAGTCATCTAAAACTTGGATTTCCAGTTTGTCTTTAGGATATTGAATTAATGCAATGTTATCTAATAACCTTTCCATTACATAAAGTTCATTATATACTGGAAGTTGAATGGTGATGAAAGGAACTTCATCTTCATTTGTTAAGTCAAATTTTGGTGAGTTATCAACTTTCTTTTTTGAAGATAGGTAGTTAAATAATAAATTTAACTGAGCAATAGCATATAAAAAAACTAATAATAAAGATATACTATATAAACCTATAATGATGTATTCAAGTATCATTATTTAAAACTGTATTTAAAAATCCAACTTAATATTTTTACGCCTGCTAATATAGTTCCTTTTATTGTACCAGAAACTTTAGATACACCAATTCTGTTTCTATATTTCACAGGAATTTCTACGTAAGAATATTTCCTTTTAATTGCCTTTAATTGCATTTCTACTGTCCAACCATATGTTTTATCTTCCATATTAAGGGCTAAAAGTTTATCAAACTTTATTGCTCTAAAAGGTCCCAAGTCTGTGAACTTAGCATTAAAAAACACTTTCATTAAAAAAGTAGCTAACCAATTACCGAAAACTTGTTGTGGAGTCATGGCACCACTTTCACGTAGTCGTTTAACTCGAGAACCAATTACAAAATCAATATTTTTATTAAGAATTGGGTTCACAATTTCAACAAGTTGTTCTGGGTAATCCGAATAATCGCCATCTAAAAACACAACGATATCAGTCTCTAGATTATTTGATGTGATATAATTTATTCCTTTTAAACAAGCATAACCATATCCTTTTCTTTCTTCAGATAAAACTGTAGCGCCTGCTTTTTTTGCATTTTCAGGAGTGTTGTCTGTTGAATTATTATTTACAACAATTACTTCCTCTACAATATCAGGAATATCATGAATTACTTTAGGAATAGAATCTTGTTCGTTATATGCAGGTATAATTACTCTAATTAATGACTGCTTCATTACTTTAAATCATTAAGATTATTTTCTCTCTTGAAAGAAGAGAAATCCGTCCACTCTTTTACTTTTTTACCATTCACGAATTTAGAAGCTTTAATTAATTTACTTTTTTGGTAAATTAAACAGTATCCATTTTTAATATCATTTTTTAATTGACATTTATGTTCTACAGTACCTTTATCATCATAATAAAGCCACCATTTATTTTGCATACCATTTACATAATGTCCTTCTTTTAATTTAGAAGCATTATCGCGGTAAAAATACCAATATTTATCTTTTAAGCCCTTACTGTAATGTCCTTTTTCTTTGATTTCTCCATTAGGATGATAAAATTTCCAATAGGCATGTCTTAAGTTATCTTTCATCCAGCCTTCTTCTTTAATAGAACCGTCTGAATAATACTTTTTTTGATATACTTTTTGAGCAATTCCTAAGAAGCCAATCAATAAAAAGAATAATAAAAACTTATTTTTCATTCATTAATTTTATCAAATCTACATCATTACCTAACAATACTTGTGTTGGATTAATTCTTCCATCTTCTGGTCCGTTTTCTAATTTTAAAACTCCTCTAGGACAAACAGCTGAACACACACCACAACCAACACAACTAGAACGAACTATATTTTCCCCTTTTTGAGCATAAGACCTAACGTCTATTCCTTGTTCACAGTAGGTAGAACAATTACCACAAGAAATACACTGTCCACCGTTAGTTGTAATTCTGAAACGTGATTTGAAACGTTGTACTAATCCCATGTAAGCAGCTAAAGGACAACCAAAACGACACCAAACACGGTTTCCTAAAATAGGATAGAATCCTGTTCCAATAA
This sequence comes from uncultured Tenacibaculum sp., assembly GCF_947502995.1. Lineage (GTDB taxonomy): Bacteria > Bacteroidota > Bacteroidia > Flavobacteriales > Flavobacteriaceae > Polaribacter. Next base: position 146,155 of record NZ_CANNBW010000001.1, read on the forward strand.
CTCCAGAGAAAATAGAACCAATTAAGAATCCATATGAACTTTGTACATCGTATACAGAAAGACCAAAAGCTAATTCTTTCCAAGTTTCCATTTCTGCAAAATATGTGTACAATGTTAATGCTGTCATTACCGTAGCAAAAACTAAAACTCCATGAATTAACCAACGTTCAACTTTCCATGAAAATAAAGACTTACTAGATAATTGTCTATATGGATCTCCTAAAGTTTCGGCTAAACCACCACAACCACAAACCCATGAACAATACCATCTTTTTCCATAGAAATATACCATTACAGGAACAATCACTAAGGTTAAAATGATTCCCCATACTAACATGAAGATTCCTAAGTTCCCGTTCTCTATTAAACTATTAATATTCCAGTCGAAGAAGAACGTGTAATTTAAAGGCCAAGCATTTTTAAAATCAAACCAAGGTTTGTTAAATGCAACTAAAATTTCGGGAATTAAGAAAGCAAATGCAATTTGGAAAAATAATACGACAGTAGTTCTTACGATTTGATAATTGTTATGTCTGTATTTGATAAACATTCTGATGGCAAAAACCGTCATTACAGAACAATACATGAATCCATATAAAAACCATTGATCTGAAGCATTACCATTTAAAGCTTGCTTGATTGGATTTACAGATAAAATAGGGTTGATTAAGTAATTTGGGAAGAAATACAAAAGCATATAAAACCCTACGAAATATACGAAAGCTATCATTCCTAAAACACCTCTATTGGTTGCAGAATGTTGGAAAATTCCATTGTTTTTTATTCCTGCAGGTCCTAGTAGCTTATAATCAGCTCCAAAGAATAATAACCCACCTAAAATGGCTAATCCAAAGGTTAAAAAGAAAAATAATCCTTGGTTTTGAACAACCCATCCAGTTGCAGAAGACCTAACTAATGGATAAACAAAATCTTTATATGTTTTATTCCATTTTATCCAGATGATTTTATCCCAAGCGATTTCCTTTTGACTTTTATGATATTCGTTAGATTGTTTAGCGATATCAACAATTTTAGAAGACAATTGAGCAGCACTAAGTTCTTTACCAACAATTTCTTGTTTCGCTTTTTCAATAAAAACTTCACTTTTAACTTTCTGTGAAGCCCAAGTATTAAATGTTTCTTCAGAAACTTTATTAGTTCCTGTAAACATACTTGCTGTAAAAATAGCAAACCCAATAAGTGAGATTACTAAACCTATATTTTTAATTACTTTCATGGTATTCATTAATTTTTTTATGCCTTACTAAATATGCGTTTCCAACTTTTCTTTTTTACTTGAAGATTAGTACCGTTTTCTTTATTGAATTGCGATACAATTGCTTCTTCGTGTTGTTTAAAGAATTCAGGATCAAAATTGGCATCCTTAAAATGTTCTAAAACATGAGATACACTTTTTTTCTCGGTAAGCACTTTATCGAAAAATTCATGTCTAAGTCGAATTCCGAAAGTATTAATACCAATAAACTCTTGGGTTTCCTTATCATAATTTAAATGAATGGCTTTTTTACCCGTCTCATCTTTCCAGAAAAAACGTGCTTCATTTTCTTTTGGTTTAGCCCAAACCCATCCATAAGTTTGATACTCTATATCAATGAATTTTGCTGAATTAAACCAATGTCCAGGTTTGTATTCAATTTTATTTCCACAGATAGTTTGCGCCACAGTTTCTCCCATCATTCTACCAGTATACCAAACAGCTTCTATTGGTCTTCTTTGTCCAATAGCTTCATGTTGCTCAGCACAATCACCAATAGCATAAATGTCTTTTTCACTAGTTTCTAAAAAGCGATTTACAAGTATTCCTCTATTTGTTTCAATAGAAGACTCTTTTACAAAGTTGATGTTTGGGGAAACACCAGCAGTTAATCCAACAACATTACAAGCAATTTCTTCACCAGTTTCTGTAATAACGATAGACTTTACTTTACCGTTTTTGTCTGCTTTAATTTCTTTTAAGTTTACACCTAATCTTAAATCAATATGATTTTCTAAAATTTCTTTATTAATCATTTCAGATTCTTGTTCAGGTAGTACACCATTCCAAAAACTAGCCTCACGAACTAAAAAAGTTACAGGGATATTTCTACTATGTAACATTTCTGCAAGCTCAATACCAATAAGTCCACCACCAACAATTACAGCACGTTTACACACTTTATTGTTCGGAGCATATTTTTCTAAACTTTCTAAATCTTGTTTATGATACATGCCCATAACGCCATCTAAATCTTGACCAGGCCAACCAAATTTATTTGGCTTAGAACCAGTAGCAAGAATTAATTTATCATAAGAAAAAGAGCTTCCATCTTGCAATAACAACTGTTTGTTTTCAGCATCGATTTTTTCTACTAAGGCTTTTTTTAATTCGATTCGGTTCTTTTTCCAAAACCAATCTTCGTAGGGTTTGGTGTTTTCGAATTTCATATGCCCCATGTATATGTACATAAGTGCTGTTCTAGAGAAAAAATGTTCAGTTTCTGAAGAGATAATGGTAATTTTTTTATCCGAAAGCTTTCGAATATGTCTTGCGGCAGTAACGCCAGAAATACCATTACCGATAATAACGATGTGTTCCATGTTTTTGAAAATTGCTATTGACTATGTCGATAGAAAAGATAATAATTTACTTTTGTTCTAAATTTAGAATTGTTTTAAATAAGAAAAAGAGTTAGGGTTTTTATGTAATGCCATGTTTTTTTAAACGACTCAGTGTAAGATCAAAAAAAACTATTTATGAAACGAATTTCAATTCTTTTAGCATTACTAACATTTAACTCTTTTGTGTTTTCTCAAGAAGAAAATCAGGAAGAAGAGAAAAATAACTTACAAGTATTTACTCCATCTAAACTATTAAATAAAGGTCAGTGGGACATAAAATGGTTTAATGGTTTGTACACACAAACAAAACAGACAGGTGGTAATAATGGAGATTCTAGGGATATTTTAAGAGAAAACTTTTTTACATCTACACTAGAAGTGTTCACAGGTATTTCAGAAAATAATAGAATCAACGTAGGTGCTATTATAGAATATCGTTCAAATACTATTGGAGGAAGACAAGCACTTTCAGTTTTTAGTTTAAATGATAGTAGAGGAACAGAAAGAAAAGGGTTAACATCAATAGCTCCTTCTGTAAAAATTCAACCTTTTAAAAATGTAGGGAACTTCTCATTTCAATCTTCGTTACATATACCTACATTAGAAAATGAAACTGATGATGCTATTTTTGATTTTAATAATGATGGAAGTCCTGATGGAGTGTTTTTAGATCAAACAGCATGGTCGTTTCAAAATAGATTCTTTTACGATTACACATTTCCAAGCGGAAAGTGGCAATTATTTACAGAGTTAAATACTGAATATGGTTTTGGAGATGATAAGAGTTTTGCTAACAATACTTTTTTAATAGTTCCAGGAGCTTTTATTAGTTATTTTCCAACTCAAAAAGCTACAGTTTTAGCTTTTGCTCAACATTCTGAGCGTTTTGGAGATTTTGAGCAAGACAATACTTCTTTAGGTTTTGGTGGTAAATATCAATTAACAGATGTAATAAACTTAGAAGTTTTATACAGTAACATAGTAAGAGGGTTTAATTTTCAAGGTTTAGGAGAAACATATAGTTTTGGGATAAGAGCTTTATTTTAAAACTTGAATTTAGACAAAGTGTAATTTAATGGCTATTTTTAATGCATGAAGATCAAGCAAATTTTTCTAGTATCATTTTTAGTACTATGTACTTCTTGCAATAGTCAGAAAGAAAAAATAAACGGATTAAGCTTTGTTGCTTCTTCGGAAGCAATAAGCGATAAACATACAACACCCGTAGTTAAGGCGTCAGCGAATTATGTTTCGTTGATGCCTTTTGGTTTTATAAAAGATTTAGCATCTCCAGAAGTTCGATATAATTCGTCTCGACAATGGTTTGGTGAAACCAAAAAAGGAGTAAAACAATATGCTGAAGAATTTAAAAAACTAGGAATAAAGTTTATGATTAAACCTCAGATTTGGGTTTGGAGAGGCGAATTTACCGGATATATAGAAATGAAAACTGAAGAGGAATGGAAAGTTTTAGAAAACTCTTATAGTGCTTTTATTTTAGATTATGCGAAAGCTGCTGAAGAAGTTAAAGCGGATATTCTTTGTATTGGTACTGAGTTAGAAAAGTTTGTAATGAACAGACCGAATTATTGGAATTCTTTAATTCAGAAAATAAAAAAAATATATTCAGGTAAATTAACCTATGCAGCAAATTGGGATGAGTTTAAAAGAGTTCCGTTTTGGAATCAATTAGATTTTATTGGTGTAGATGCCTATTTTCCTTTAAGTGAAGCTAAAACGCCTTCTGTTGAAGAGTTAGAGCAAGGTTGGAAACCTCATAAAACAACAATTAAAGAGTTGTATCAAAAATTTGATAAACCTATTTTATTTACTGAATTCGGATATAGAAGTGTGAATTACACTGGTAAAGAACCTTGGAGTTCGAACAGAATTTCTGGAGAAGTAAATTTAAAAGCTCAAGAAAACGCTACGCAAGCAATTTATAATCAGTTTTGGAATGAAGATTGGTTTGCTGGCGGATTCTTATGGAAATGGTTTCATGATCACGAAAAAGTTGGAGGAGAAAATAACAATCGATTTACACCTCAGAATAAACCAGCAGAAAAATTAATTCAGAAATTATATGCACAGTAAGTGGATACTTATTGTTTTAATACTATTTTTTTCATGTAGTAAAGATGAAAAATCAACCAATTTATCTAACACTATTTTAAGTGATTTTTTACAGAGTCATTCAGATAAAGTTTTAGATGAAGTTATTGCGTGTGCAGGAAGTGGTAACAATGAAGACGCAGTTTTGGTATATTATTTTCCTGAAGAAGGAAGTTTTGATTTTAAATATTACGAAACTGAGAATGCAAATGTAAATCCTGATGATTTTTCTAATTATAAACTTAAAAGTTTACCTACTAAAGGTGTTTTTGGAAATAAACTTTCAGTTTTTATAAGAAATGAATTACAAGATGCTTGGGGGGTTGTTACATACCAAACCGAAGGTAAAATTCATAAATCGAATCCTATACGAATAAAGCATACACAACAAGCAACAGTATATAATTCTGATGTTACAATTGATACATCTGTTCGTTTATCACCAGAATTTCGTTGGAATGAAAGCGAATTACAAAATGATGCTATTTATTTTCAAGTCTTATTAGAGCAAAACAGCATCTTTGTATCAGGAACTTATACTTTTGATCGATTTTTCCGTTATTATGATACATCTAATGTAGTTTTAACGATAAATCCAACCACGCCTCCTAAATTAGAAATAGCAAATGATTACCAGTTTATTGTACTAGGTGTAAGTCTAGATAATTGGGTAAATAGTTATTCCTACAAAAATTTTACCGCAGAGTAATAATGAAGAAATTAATAACCATATTGCTTTTAATACTTTATACATTTCCCGTGCTCTCTCAAGAAGATGGAATGATAGTTCGTTCAGTTACTTTTAAAGGAATGAAAAGAACGAAAGCATCTTTTTTGAAATCGATAACAGAGACAAAGAAAGGAGATGTATATAATACTAGAAAAGTTGAACAAGATATTACTATTTTAAAGCGATTACCAGCTGTTGCACATGCCTATTTAAAGACAAATACCGAAGGTGGAAAATGTGATCTTGAGTTTCACATTCAAGAAAGCTCAACGATTTTACCAGAATTAGCTTTTTGGACAACAACTAATAATAGATTTGCTTATAAATTAGGTGTTTATGAATATAATTTCTTAGGAAGAAATATCGCAGTTGGCGGATTTTATCAGAATAACGGACATGATACATATGCGTTTAATGTTAGAGCTCCTAATTTATTTTCAAAAAAGTTTGGATTAGGTTTCAGTCATCAGAACTGGAAAAGTGAAGAACCTTTATTTTTCGATAATCAGACAGCCAACTATTTGTACAACAATATTTCAACCGAATTATTAGGGTTGTATCAAATTAATTTTAATCATCATCTAACTTTTGGAGTTAACTATTTTCAAGAAAAATATCAATATTTAAATGGAGCTACAAGTCCAGAAGTTCCTAGAGATTTAAAGGTTAATAAGATCTTGTATAAACTTTTATATACTTATGAAGATCTAGAGTATTACTTCCATTACCTAAACGGATTTAAAAGTATTCTTTATTTACAATATGTAACTTCTCAAAATAATTTTCAAGATAAATTTTTAATAGCATGGAACGATTTTTTCTACTATGATAGAGTAGGAAAGAAAGGAAATTGGGCAAATCGTTTGCGTATCGGTTTTGCTTCTAATAGCGATTCTCCTTTTGCTCCATTTGCCTTAGATAACAATATCAATTTAAGAGGTGTTGGTTTTATCGTAGATCGTGGAACAGCAAGTATAGTTTATAACACAGAATACAGACATACACTTTATGACAAAAAATGGTTAACAATTCAGGGAAATGGATTTTTAGATGTAGGAACTTGGAGGCAACCGGGTGGAGAGATTTCAGATTTTTGGAAAACAGAGAATGTTAGAGCGTATTCAGGAATTGGTTTACGTTTTATCAATAAGAAAATTTACAACGCAGTTTTTCGAATTGACTACGGAATTAGCTTAACTGATAAAACTAATGGTATAGTCTTTGGAATTGGACAGTATTTTTAGACTTAAAACTTGAATTATTATCTAAGGTTATTTAAAAAACATTTTGAGTAACTTTGTGCTTTATTAAAAAGTATACACAATTAATTATAATAGTTGTATACTAATAAAAATATGCAAAAGTGAAAAAGATATTAAGTACTCTAATTTTATTACTTTTTATTTTCTATGATTTCAAATGTTACAGTCAAGATATTCATTTAAAATCTATAAAGGAAACCATAGAAATCAAAGAAGATTCTTCTTTCATAAACAATATTTCAATTCTTTTTAAAAAAAGTAATAAACCGCGCTTTTACCCTATATTTTATGATACAGAATTAGAAAAAGTGTCAGATATTAAACTATTTATCAAGAAAAGGAGAAGAGATAAACCAATATATATTAAAAAGATCTATGAAGAAGATGCTAAGTTAGAGTATATTACAAGTAAGAAAATTAAATATGTCATGATTCCTGCTGATAAAGAAATTAAACTTTCTTATTCAGTTAGTTGTAAGGAATTAATGTATTTTTCAAGTTTGCCTTTTTTTTCTTATAATCAAATAGATACACTTAGTTATAAAATAAAAGTTGCTAAAAATTTTGAGTTGGCTCATAATACAATTTACAAAGAATCTATTCCTTACTATAAAATAGATTCTACTAAAACAAATACCAATTCAGTATGGAATATTAAAGTAGTTCCTCAAAAAGTAGAACCAGATCCTTTTCAGTTTTTTGGTGTTTATAAAAATATGAGAAATCCTTTGATGCGAATCATAGTCACTCCAGATTCTTATAAAAATAGGCCTACTAATTATATTAACGATTGGTATTCAGAAAAAGTAGCTTCAAAAAAAGGGTTAAACTATCAGGTAAAACAAAAGATAGACCAACTAACAATTAACATTGAAGATCCCTCTGAAATTATCAACATCATTTATAACTATGTTAAAAATAACTTTAAGTATGTAGCTATAGAAGTAGGTATGGGCGCTTTTATTCCAACTCATGCAAATGCTGTTTATTTAAATAAAGAAGGAGATTGTAAAGATCTATCAAATTTTTTATCGGAGGCTTTAAGATATAAAGGAATTAAAAGTGATATAGCTTTAGCTGCTACTTTTGATCATATTAGTGATTGTGATTTTCCGTCTTTAAGTTCTGCGAATCACGTAATTGCTGTAGCTTATATAAATGGAAAAGTAATTCTATTAGATCCTACAGACTCAATTCACAGAGAAGGAACACCCGTAGAGAGTTTACAAGATCGTAAAATTTTAATTGTGAATTCAAATGGAGGTGTTTTTCATACTGTAAAAAGCTTTACTCCAGAAGAGAATACTATTTTATATCAGTTAGAATTAAAGGAAGATAATACAAATATTAAAGGAACATTTTATACTTCATATAATGGGATTTCTGGTAATTATTTGAAGCGTAGAATTAAGGGTAAAAAAGAGGAAGAACTTCGTGATTTTGAAAATACATTTTATGAAGAAATTTTCAGAAATCAATCTGTTTCTAATTTAGAGCTGTTAAATGTTGAAAAACTAGAATATAAAGGAGATATATCTATTAGCAGTAAGTCTTTTGATGATGGAGAAAATAAATACTTATTTATCGATTTTTTACCAAGAATTATAGAAACAGAAAATAGAGAAATATTAATGGAGGGGATTAATTTGGCAAATCCATTTCGTAAAAAAGTTCGAGCAAAAGTAAAAATTAACGAACCCATAAAAGATTTCGAGTCTAAAATATATAACTACAAAGAAAAAGGAATTTCACTTAAAGTAATTATTAAGTATATATCAGAATTGGAAATCGAATGTAATTACGATTTTATTCTTAATCATATTTACATAGATAAAGAAAATGTCGGTAAAGCAAACGACATTTTAAAATTATTTAAAAAAATAATAAATGAACCTATCATACTTAAAAAACAGAAAAGTTAGTTTAATTGTCATAAGCACATGTTTACTTTTTTATAGTTTTAAATCTGTTTTAAGTAAAGGAAATGATCCTTTCACTACTCTTTGTGAAAAATCAGATGCTTATTATTCATCTTTTTATAAAGATGTTACTTATGCTAAAGAATGGTCTGGATATAAGAAATACACTTCTATTACAAATAAATTAGTAATAAATACATCTAAAGGAGTTGAAGATTATGCTTTTTTAAATCTAAGTGAATATGAAAGTAATCATTTACAAAGCATTAAGGTTAAAACTCTAAAAGCAGATGGAACCAAAGTTAAATTAGATTCTGGTTTGGTATTCAAACGTACTACTAAAGGAAAGAAATTTGGAGAAATAAATTATCCAATTCCAGCTGTAGAGCCAGGAGATACAATTGAAATGAATTATATATACTATGAAAGATTAAAAAAGAACGATTTAAAGAATTATGTGGATTTATATACAGATGTACCTAGTATAAATTCTCAGTATACTATAAAAACTCATCCAGATGTATTATTGAGATACAAATCATATAATGGTTTTCCAGAACCAGCAGTGGTATCTAATGACACTTTGTTTTATGTTCAGTTTTCTATGGATAAGGTAAAAGGAATTAAAAAAAATGAATTTAACTGTTTGCCTTGCGAAAAGCCATATCTATATTATTCTATAGACAAGAAAGATACAAAATTGAGAACCTGGAAAGATGTTTATAATGAGGAGTTTAATTTTGTTACTCAACCATTTGCTTTAGATTATGAAAAGTTTTCATACTATAAAAGGTGGAAGAGAAGAGTAGTAGGGAAAGCTAAAGATAGTTCGAAATATTACAAATTTAACTTATTGCATACTGAAGTAGTAAATAATTTTAAAATGGAACCTACTAGAAAAGAAGAATTAATTAAGTCTAGTGGTTATTTTTTAAAGAAAAAACGATTTGATCCATTAAGTATAAAAAGGTTTTACAGGCAAATATTAGAGGATCTAGAAATAGAGTATTGGGCTGTTTTTGGTAGAACCAAACGTTTAGGGTCTATTAGTAAACATTATATTAGAAGAGGAGAGTTTGATCATATATTTTTTGCCTTTGAAGATCAAAATAAACAATTAAAATTATTATATCCTCACGAAGATTTTTATCAATATCGAATTAATGAAATACCTACTTCTATTTATAACTCAGATGTTATTCTAGTAAAACCACATTTAACCAAAAAAAGAAGGAAAAAAGATAAATTTATTTCTAGAAATTTAAAGTTAGCTAAGGTAGATTCAGTATCCATCAAAACTGTTAAGTTACCTGGTATGAATGCTAACATTAATTATCTAAATCAAATAATTTCTAGTGAGGTAGATGTTAAACAGAAAAAAACTTCCTTTAAATCAATTTTTAAAATTTCGGGAGGATTATCTACAGAATTACGAAGTTTTTACGGTATGTTAGATCAAGACCAAGAAGCTAGTGATTTTTATAACGCCTTGTCAGAATATCAAGGAGTAGATAATACTATAAATATAGATACAATAACAAGTAGATCACTGAGTCCAAAAGCTCCTTTTGTTTATAAGGTTAGAGCTAAGGGTACATTAAATAATGCAATTACATTTATAAACGATAGCCTAGTAAGTATTTCTGTGGATAAACTGATTAATCATAATCAGTTAGATAATGATGTTAACTCTTCAGAATTAAGTTATTATTTAGATTATGGTTATTCTGATTTGATGATGTGTTTTTTAAACTTTCCATATGATATAGAAATTTTAGGTAAAAAAGAGATAAACTTAATATGTGAAAATGATATAGGTCAATATTCTTTTGAATTAAAAAAAACTAAGAATAATCAAATTAAATTAAAATCAGATTATAAAATTCTAACAGATTTAATTCCAAAAGAAAAACTTATTGATGTAAAACTGATCAACGAAAAAGTTAAGGAAGCAAAAGGTAAACGATTTGTAATTAAACTAAAAAAGAAGATGTAATTAAGAATTCACATTATGATTTTTTAGGTTTATAGGATACAACTCTTGCCCAAGAAAATCTTTTGGGAATTTTTCGTCACCTTCAAAACCAATTTCAATATCTCTACCAGAATACGGAATGTAATTTGTTTTAAAAATATAGTCCCAAATGCTTAATGTAATACCGAAGTTTACACCGTTTTTTCGGTCTTCTGGTAATTCTTTAACATGATGCCAAATATGCATTTTAGGATTGTTTAAAATGTATTTTAAAACACCATAATCCCAATTAATATTAGCGTGGTTTAAGTGTCCGATTGTAATATTAAAGAAATGTACAATAGCAACATCTTGAGCTGTAAATCCACCCATAATAGCTAAAGGGATGTACTTCATCGATTTGTACACAACAGGTTCCATCCAATGGTAACGCAAGTGAGCTGCAAATCCCATTTGTTTTACAGAATGATGCACTTTATGAAAGTTCCATAAAAATTCATATTTATGTAATAATGTATGTGTGTACCATTGAACAAAATCAATAATAATAAAGAATACAAACAAACGAAGTGCGTATGGAAAATCATTAATATTGAATAACTGAAGATCTGTTACCGAAACACCTATCAATCCTAAAATATCATTAAAAACTTCAGAAGCAGTATTAGAAAGAGCAATCAGAACAATTAAGTTTAACAAGAAGAAATTAAAGAACATGTAAAATGTATCTAACCAAAAATCTTTTCTGAAAGTAGATTGGTTCTTACGCCAAGGAAACACAATTTCTAATGCCCAAACAACAAGAGAAATTAAGATTAATCCATAGAAATAATTCTCCCAGTTCAATTCAAATAAAACAGATTGTTTTATGTAATTCCAATAACCAGTGTAAGAATTTTTTATAATTTCTAAATATTTCTCCATACGACTAAGATACTCAAGAAAACAAAGTTAATTAATTGTAGAGTCGAATAAAAGGGAAATAGTTTACATAAAAAACGCCTTTCTTAAATTAGAAAGATGTTTTTGAAGTATAAAATTTTAATATTATTCTACATATACACTTCCATTTGTTCTAACATAAATAATAATGTCATCCTCACCATTATTTGTTATTTTATGTTCTGCTTTAGTAGTTGATGTAAAATAACTTCCCGGATCTAATGTTTTTATTTCTTGATTTAGAGGTAAGGTATAATTTAATTTCCCTTTGATAATAACAGCATGTAAAATTGTACCATCTGTTTTAATTTTCCCGTCAAATTGTTTTGGAAGTTTTATAAAAAAACCTTTAGCTTTATTCGTGTTTTTGCCCTCCCAAAGAAAACTGATTTCAGCATTACTTTTAGAATCGATCCAATTTGTTTTAGTGTGATTTAACCAAACAACATTGTTGGCGCTAATATTTACAGGTCTTTCTCCATTATCGAAAGCTTGATCTATTGGTTTTACTAAATAAGGTCCGTGATCAATCTCTACATATGCAATATTTATATTTCCTTTAGCAGAAGTAATATGAGATTCTCCTTTTGGCTGTGTCCAAAATGAACCTTTAGGCATCCACATGTTTGCAGCAGCTGGATCATCATTATGAATCAAGCCTTCAATAACTACAGCTCTATAAGTTACATTATGAATATGCGGAGGCGAAGAAAAACCATCAACAAATTTTGCTAAAAAACCTGTAGCTACTTTTCCTTTTCGATCTCCCCAAATGGTTCCAGCTTGTGGACTTTTATCTCCTCTTGCAGGATTTAATTTTTCCCAAATAATTTCAGAACTAAGTACAGCTTTATTGGTAGGATTCTCAATTTTAGAAACTTCTTTTTTTTCTGTTTGATTACAAGAAATAATGAAGGATAAAACGAATAAACTAATAATTATTTTCTTCATTTTTAATGTCGTTTTGAATAGCAAAACTACTTATAGCTTACAGCATTATCAATAACTATCATTTTTGATAGTTACACTTTTAAGAATATTTTTAGATTATAAAGAACTTTTAAACCCCAGTACAATAACAGTAAAAATAGTAATGAAAAACTAAGAGAAGCTAGTTGTTCGTTAGTAATGAAGCCAAATTATATTAGTATTAATAATGCTTCTTAATACTAATATAATTTGGCTTCATTTTTTTTTCAATTGTATAGATATCTTTAAATAAATTAGGTTTTATATGTTTAATAAAACTACCAAAATATGTTTTTAATTTATTTGGTTGTTTTTCTTCACAATATTCAAGGTATTTAATAAATGCTTTTAGTGTAGATACTCTACTAGCCAAATTTCTTTTTCCATCTTCATTTGAATTAGGAAATAAAGATTTAATCTCTTTAAAAAAATCGTCATTATAAATTTGTGTGTCTTGTATTATAAGATCAAAATAACAAAATCTAGTACACAATTCCTTTATATAATAATAGCCTTTTAAAGTTATCGCAAGGTTTAAATCCTTGGGGATTTCCCTGCTAACAGTATCAGTTGTAATTTGATCAGTATCAATTAAGGATGTATTGATTAGGTTTAATATTGATGATGTTATTGTCTTGATTGAATAGCCAAAGTCTGAAAATAAATCATAAATTACTTCTATTGAAGTAAACTTACTTCCTGAGCCTTCTTTTTCATGTAGCTTTATAAGCTCTTGAAGTATATAATAATTTAAAAAATGATCTGTCGATTGTTCATTAGTTAACAATATATTTTGTATTATACTATTATTAGAATTATAATAATGTTTATTTATTAAACTAATGGATTTGATGAATTCATGAAAAGGTATAGAACTGTGATTTTGATTATTAGTTCTATATCTTTCCCTAAGAATATAATCTTCAACTTTTGTGTGTCCTGAAGTTAGAAAAAGTTTAAAAACTCTTAATCCTTCTCTGATATTTGGAAATGTTGTTTGATTTAAAAAGTTTATTATTTTACTGTTTTGTGAAGAAAAAATTGAATTTTTTAACCCAGTTAAAAATTCAATTACAGCTTGATTATTAATTTTTATTTTATATCCTTGTTCATTTTTTGCTTGAATATCAGTGTCTTTAACGCTTATGTTCTCTAAAGCATAATCTAGTCTTTTTAGAAGAACTTCAGAATATTTTGGAGCAGTTATATGATAAACATTACTTTCATAAGCATCAAAAGGAGGAGAAAATCTCCATTTATGATAGTAACCTTCTCTTAAACTAATAACTGCCCCACAAAGACTTCTTTTGTTGAGGGAATGCGCAAATAAGAATATTTTTTCTTGAATTTCATCTTTAAATTGATCAGCATTATCAATTATTATAATTAATCTTTTCCTTCTTTCCCTTATAAAATACTTACTAATGTTTTCAAGATGATTTTGATGATTTTCTTGTTTTTCAGATAAAAAGTTAGATAGTTTTTTTTGGTAGTTATTTTGATCATTCTCTTTATCATAAGACCAGATTCCTCTATCATTTCTATTTATTTCTTTTATATATATACGTTTTAAGGATTTTAAAGAGTGAAGATCAATTTCTTCATATTTTTCATATAGATTTTCTAAAATATTATTACAGATTGAGTTAGATTCAAAATCATCTACAGTATTAAAGTGAACTCTTAAGTCTAAGTAAACAATTAAATGATTTTTTAAATCATCTTCTTTTTTTTGGTATTTAAAAAGATGATTAATGAATGTTGATTTACCTGCTCCCTTAGATCCAATTATTATGATAGGTTTTGGAGGTGTTAAATTTTTAGAATTAATTTTGTCTTTATTTATTTCATTTGCTATTTGATTTTGAATATTTACGGTATTTACTGCAGGTACTATATTACTTATGTTGGGAGCTTGATCTGAAAATAATCGTTCTATATCATTTCTGTTTTTTTTGATTTCTTTATTTTCAATAAAACATTTTTTTATAAAATCATCATTTTTTTCAATTTCCGAACTAAAAATTTCACCAAAAACACTATTTATTATAGGAGTTATTTTTGAACTTAAGGGATTTCTTATTAATTCTTTTTCTTTATCTGGTAATTTTGATAAAATAGTGTGACTGGCGACTAAATTACTAGGTAGATCATATATAAAACCTCCATTGTTTGTTATAGAGAACTTAGATAAGGTTTCGTAAAATTCAATAAAACGATTTTCTATATCCTCAATACCATTAAATACAAGACATGTGTTGTTTTTCCATGATGTGCCATCTGAATTAAATAATTTAAGTATTAAGTATTGTTTTCCATTTGTTATAACGCCATAGTTAACACCATAATCTCCGGCATAATTTCTTATTTGAGTAATTACTTCTTCATTTTCTTTTAATAAAGATTTTATTTTTAAGAATTTATGGTTTTTAGGTATGCTAAATTCTTTAAAATTTCTTTTAGCCTCTATAATGAAATGAAAACCAGGAATAGAAATTTTATAATCGAAATACCCTGAGTCAACTCTACCTTCTCTACTTATATTAGATTCTTTCCAGCCTAGAACATTAATGATTAAATTATCAATCAATTTTGAACGTGTATCTGATTCATTTATGTCATTGTGTATATGTTTTTCAATTTCAATTTGAAATTTTTTAAACTCTTCGTAAGTGTCATCAATAGATAATTGTTTAGTCATATTGTTGCATGAATTATTTCAATTAAAATTAAAAACAATAAATGATATTAAAATGAGGAAAACCACATTTTTAAGTGCGGTTTTCCTATTTATAAGTTGAAAAGATTTCTTTATCTGGCAGCTTTAAAACTGATATTTTAATCCAAGTTGTGCTCTCCAGCGAGAATTAATTCCATCTAAAACCCAAGGTGTAGCGTTTTCATCTAAAGTAAATTGATACACAGGCTGATTATTCTGAACACCTCTAAATTCTAATAAGTTGAAATTTGAGTTTACTACGTTAGGAACAAAAACTAATCGTCCCCAATTTTTATGAATTAAGTTTAAAACATTAAAAACATCTAAACTGATTTGTAAATTCGAATTATTTTCAAAAGGAAGATTGTATACAAATTTAGCATCTAATTGATGATTCCAAGGTGTTCTACCTCCGTTTCGCTCTGCGTAACTTCCTCTATTCTCTCTTAAATAATCATTATTCTCAATAAAAGCATCTAAACGATTCCATTGTTCTTGTGCAGAAACCAACACATTTCCATTGGTATCAGTAATATCTTGTAATTGAATTTCTCCTTGATTTTCAGGAATATAAACTAAATCATTTCTAGATGATCCATCTCTGTTTACATCTCCTTGATACACTACAGAATACGGGCTTCCAGAGGTTCCCGTGTATAAAGCAGAAAGTTGTATTTGATGTTTGTTTTTGAAGTTGATATTGTAACTGTGAGATGAAACAAATTTATGACGCAAATCGAAGTTAGAAAACGATAAATCTGGATCATGAGAGTTTATAGCCTGATTCCATTCAAAGTTTGCAGCAGAAGAATTACGAACAGTACTCGATATTTCTTTACTTTTTCCATTTGTATACCCTAAGAATCCAGAATAATTATCGGTTTCTTTATACAAACCAAGATTGATATTATAACGGTATCCTTTGTTTGTATTACTTAATAAAAACACATTTGTAAAGTTGTCGTTTACGCGAGTTCCATTATAAAATAAACGATTATCTGCTCCAGAGTAATTGCCAAATTCTTGTCTTCTATTTATCGATTGAAAGAAAATTCCTTTTAAAACATCAGTATAAGTTGCTTCAGCTGTAAATCTAAATTTCCTTGGTAGTTTTGCTTCAAAATGTAAGCGAGTTTTCCATTCTCTTGGTAATTCAAAATCATTATCAATTAAATTGATTTCTGTTAAACCTGGCTGTTGAGCTGCTAGTGTTCCTAAATTTTCTTCTAAACGAACTGTATTTCCATTAGGACGAATATCTACATTAAAATAATCTGTTCCAGAAATATATTCTGCATATGCAAACCATAAATACGGAATTCTACCTGTAAATAATCCACTTCCTCCACTAAGTTTATATTTCTTGTCTTCATCTAGCGTATATTCAAAACTTACTCTTGGATTGATATGCGGATTTACTTCTATTTGATTTGTGAAATTACTGAACTCAGGAGTGTTTCTAACTAACGGACTTAAAGGTAAATCATCTAATAATAACTGATTGTCTAATCGAACACCTAAGTTTAATGAGAATTTATCACTGATTCTTATTTTATCTTGAAGATAAAAAGCTGAAGTCAAAACATCAATTGTTGCTGAAGGACGATTATTTACAAAATCAAAAGAATTGTTTGTAACGTGGTATACTCCACGAATTCTAGAAGGTGTATCATTTAAAAAATCATCGACAGAACGATAAGCCCAACGTCCGTTCCATGCGGTTAAAAATCCATAATCAATATCATTGTATTGAAATAATAATCCACTTGTAATCGTATGATTATTTTTATAATACGTTAACTTATTGGTAAGTTGAAAAGTGTTCAGGTTTGTATTGTAAATAGAAGCTTCTCGATATGTTCCGGCAAAAATTCTATTAGAAGAATCGTTAATTTCTATATGCGGAAAAACTCTTCCGTCATACGAACGATCTTCCTTTACTTTTGTGTAGCCTAAAGTTAAAATGTTAGATGTATTTTCAGACAAGCTAGAGTTTAATTCTAGCGTTGTACCGTTAAGAATACTATTATGTCGGTATCCTTGATTTCCAAAATTAAAAACCGCTTGGTTCCATTCTAAATTATCAGCAAAACTCTTTACAAAGTTGTTACGTAAAGTAAGTTTGTGTTTTTCTGAAATATTATAATCTAAACGAGCAAAAATCTTCGTAGAAGCAGTTTCAATATCACTGCTTTCAAAAGCACCAGGATCATAATTATAATCCGTTCTTAATTTATCAGCAATATCAATTACAGTTTGCTGACTAATATTTGATCCTGAAGAACCCGGAGCTCCGATAAGAGGAGTTTTACTCAACGCTTGCTCAACATTTACATAATAAAATAGTTTATCTTTTTTTATGGCTCCACCAACGCCACCACCAAACTGAATGTCATAAAAACTATTCACTTCTTGTTCAATTCCATCAGCAAAAGAACCAATTAGTAATTGATTATTTCCATAACCATATACTTCGGCTTTTGTAGTATTTGTTCCGTTTTTTGTAACCACGTTAATATTAGCTCCTGTAAAGTTTCCTATGCTTACATCAAACGGCGACGTTTTTACAGAAAGCTCTTTAATTGCTCCGAAACTAATAGGCTGACTACGAGATAAACTTCCAGGAGTTCCATTTGCAGAAGATCCTGCTGCACCACTTGCTGGCTCTTGAAAACCAACCACGTCGTTACTTGCTATTCCATCAATATTAAAATTATTAAATCTATTGCTTGCTCCTCCAAATGAATTCAAATTGGCTTCAGATAAGTTTCGTGTTAAATCTTGCACACTTCTACTAATTGTAGGAGTTTTTAACAATTGTTTGGTATTAATAACAGATGGATTTATCCTATTCGATTTTCCAGAAATTACAACTTCATCTAATGTCGCATTTTCTTCCTGTAAAGGAATATCTATAGTTAATGTTTTTCCTAATTGAATTGTAATTCCTGTTTTAATATATGTATGATAGCCAATAAAATGAACTTCGATTTTATATGTGTTTCCTGGTGGAATATTAGCAATTACATAATGACCAGATTCTTGAGAACTTGTTCCATAAGTAAAGTTAGTTTCTGTATCTGTTATAATTACCGAAGCAAAAGGAATTGAAAGTCCTTGTTTATCTGTTATTTTCCCTTCAACATTTCCTGTGGTTTCTTGAGCGTAACTGAATAAAACAGAAAAAAGAACAGCAATAAAAAATTTAATTTTCATACGAATGAAAAATGATTTAGTTAATTAAAATAGTGGTGTGCATAGCTTATACTTTTAAGTAGTAACTTAAAAGTTCATAACAAGTAAATAATATGATTAAGCTAATAGGGGAGAGCCTTTATTGTGCTGACTTTTTATATAAGCTTCTGAAGAAGTATGTTCAGTATAAAGAGGAATACTGAATGTTGAAATAATAGTTAAAATGATACTTTCTAAAACAGATCTACCTGATTGAAGAAAGTAAAAAAGATCACTTTTAGAATCTAAATCTTTTAATGGTTGTAAAAGAAAAGGATTAAGAGTTTTTTGAGTGAAAAAGGCTGTTAGAGCATTTAATAACTCTGATGTTTGCCAAGGTAAAGAAGCAAACTCATCTTTTTGGAATTGTTGTTTGCTAATTCCTATTAAGTATACACCTCCATCTAAAGCCGGACCTAAAGTATTTCTTTGACGAATTAAATTTTCGTGAGCGATTAAGATATGTTCTGAATTTAACTCGGGACTATCATTACCTATGGTAATTACATGATCGTATCCTTGATTAAAAACAGTTTCAATTGCATTAGAAAATCGTTCACCGAAAGTTTTTCCTTTTTGATTATTTTCATTGAAAACAAGAATGTCTAATCCTGTTTTTTGAGCTTCAGAAAGTGCTTTTTGATGTAAATGTTTGAATAAAAGTTGACCATTACGTATTTGCTTTTCTTTTACTTCTTTTTCAGAAGTATTAGAAAACAATAAAATGGCAGTATTGGTGCTTTTATTTAACATTCTTTTTTATAAAGTGGAGTATATAGTCGATATAAATTACAACACATTACTAGATAAAGCAAAAAAACGACCGAAAAGGTCGTTTTTTAACAATGAATATGTTGTAATATTATTGATTTTTAAATTTTTAGTTCCTCAAATAATTCAATAAGTTTTTTATCTGATGGTCTTGGAGCGTAAGATTTTACAATATTTCCTTCTGGATCAATTAAAATAAAATGAGGAATTCCTTGAACTTGATAATCTAAAACAAATTTAGATTGCCAGTCTTTGTCGGCCATTAACTGGATTCCTCCTAATTCTTTATCCTTAATCATTTTTTTCCAAGTATCATGATCAGCTTCAGCATCAATTGAAATACTAACAAAAGCAATGTTTTTATCACTATATTTTTCTTCCACTTTCTTTAAAAATGGAATTTCTGCTTTACAAGGTTTACACCATGTTGCCCAAAGATCGATGTACACATATTTTCCTTTTAAATCTGCTAAAGATGTTGTTCCTCCAGCATTATTTTCATAGTTTTCAAAAGAAGGAGAAACGTTACCAGCTGCTAATTTTTTAATTCCATTAAACTGTTTTGTTATTCTTTCTTTTAAGCCTTCATCATTAGAAAGTTTCATGATAGCATTGTATAAAACTTCTGATTTAGGATTGTTCGCCGATATTTGAAAAGCCATATTCTTTAACAAGCTATTTTTAATCATTTCACTTTTGTGTGATTCTATATATTCAATAGCGGCATCTTCAAATGAGATGTTTTTTTCTTTCGAGTTGATACGAGCAGAGTTAGTAAAATGATAATTAACAATGTTTTTATAAGAATTAAACTTTTTGAAATGCTCTTCGTTATTTACATCTAATTTATCTAAGTTAAGAGGGAAAGATTCAGAAACCTTAAACTCATTGTCTTTTGAAAAATATCGATGCGCAGGCTGATAATTTGTTAGGTGTGATAAATACTCGTAATTTAAATTGATTTTCTCTTCTTTAGCAAAATCACTATCTACATTTTCTAAAGTTTTTTCAAGTTCTTTATTTATGTCGTCCATTTTAGCTAAATATGCAGCTTCATCAAGAGAGTATAAGTCTTGCATAGATCCGGCTCTTTCTTTAATTAAGTATTTTTGAGCCAGAAAGTTATTTACTTCGTTACCTTCACCAGAATATACAATTGTTTCATCAAATTCTTTAGCATCCATATTTAAAGAAAGTTCATATCCATCTTTTAAATAGAAAGAAGAAGATTCTTTTCCATCACTGAAACGATGATGGCCATTAGCATTAAAAATGGTATCTGTAAAAGAGCCATCTTCTGAAATTTTAATTGTTTTAACCAGTTCGTTAGAACTATTTATAATTGCTAATTCTTTGCTGTTAGGATTTTTAATATTTCCTTTAAATAAAGCGTAGTTAACTGTTTGTTCTTTACCGCACGAAACTAAAGCTATAGTAGCGATACCCAAAAGTAGCTTTTTCATAATTTTTAAGATTTAGATTGGTTTTTAATATGAATTAAATATATGATTTTTTATCAAAAACAATGCCGACTCTGTATCTTATTTAACTGATTTTTAATTGTTTTATTTGTTTTTTGGTTTTTTATTGCAGATTTGTTAAAATTAAACAAACAAAAAAACGACCTAATAGGTCGTTTTTTTTTGATTAGAATACGTGTTGATTATTAACAGCATCCACCTCCATCATAATGGAAAGTAGATTCTGAAAAATAAATATCATCTCTTCCTAAAGCTTGTAAAGCAGCGGCTGTTTTATCGCAAATCGCTAAAGGTTGATTTTGTAATAACGTGTGTCCTTTACCATCATCGAAATACTCTTCTTCACCATAGTAAATAGCAGCTTTTCCGGTAAAAATACATGGGCCATCTTCTGGCATAGGATCTTTTATTGCAGCTACTTCTATAGATTCGATATAAATCAATTCATCTGTAGGATAATTTTTTGGATCTAAAATTCTGTATGGTTTTCTAGCTCTAATTTCTATAGTACCGAAACCAGCGTCAGTTAACATTTTTACATATTCAGCAATTGGTAAACTACCACTTAAACATAAAGCACGTAAACGTTCGTCGTTACGTAACGTGTCATTCATTGGTTGTTCACAAGTTGGATCACTCATTACCAAACGTCCGTGAGGTTTTAATACACGATACATTTCAGCAATAGCTTTCTTTAAATCATCTGCTTTAAAAATGTTGAATAAACAGTTTTGAGCAGCAACATCGATAGAGTTATCTTCTACAGGTAAATTCATTGCGTCACCTTTACGTAGATCAACAAATTCACTTTTAAACCAATCGTTTTGTTCTTCTGCTTCTATAAAGTTTTTTCGAGAAGCTTCTAACATTTCGTCTACTACATCTAAACCAATAACACCATTTTTTTGACGAGAGAAGTATGAGAATTGTAATAATTCCATTCCACCTCCAACACCAACGTATAATATTTTCGGACTATTAGTTAAATCTCTAGCATGTACTGTTGAACCACAACCGTAGTTCATTTCTTGCATAATTTTAGGGATTTTCAATCCTGGTAATTCCCAAATTGGGTTAGTAGTACAACATAATCCTACATCTGGAGTTAATGCTGCTTCTTTATATACATCTTTTGTTGTTTCTAAATAACTCATTCTTACTTGTCTTTTTTTATTAAAAAGTCTACAGAAAATTTATCAAGTTCTTTTGGTAATAATAATAAACTTACCAAAAGTATTGTTCTATACATTACATGAGATAAATCCCAAATAGGATCCTTTAAACCGTGACCAAAAGTTACAATTACTAAAACTAAGGCTAAAGTATATAAGGCATAATCTCTTTTTAAACCAATAACTAACAAAAAACCGCCGATAAATTCTGCTAAAGAAGTAAAGTAAGCAGAAAATAACAATAAAAAGTCAGGAAGTAATTCACCATAACTAGATTGGAAGAAGTTTTTGTAAACATTATCCAATCCAAATTTGAATACTTTTCCGAATCCTTGGAAAAAGAAAATAAATCCAAGAATTAATCTAATTGTTAAAACAGCTATTTGTTTGTTGAGCATTATAGTTCTTTAATTAAATCTTTAAATATAGCGACCAAATTAGGTTCTGCTTTTCCAGCAGTTGCGATAATATCAGCAATGTCTACTGGTTGTAAATTTTTAGGGTCGCACTCATCAGTTAAAACTGAAATAGCACAACATGGAATATTTAATTGTTTTGCTACAATTACTTCAGGAACAGTACTCATACCTACAGCATCTGTTTCAAGTATTTGAAGCATTCTGTATTCTGCACGCGTTTCTAATTGCGGACCCAATACACTAGCATATACTCCTTCGTGTAGTGTTATGTCGTGTTTTTGAGCAATACCTTTCAGTAAATCATTTAATTTTTTTGAATAAGGTTCTAACATATCCGCAAATATGTTTCCGAATTCTTTGGTTTCAGCAAAAGCTAAAGGAGATTGTCCTTGTAAATTAATATGATCTTCAATAAGCATTAATTCACCTTTATTGTATGATAAATTAATAGCTCCGGCTGCATTAGAAATTAATAAGTTTTCAATTCCTAATCCGTGCATAGTTCGAATTCCGTAGGTAACTTCCCATGGTGTATAACCTTCATATAAATGAAAACGACCAGACATTACTACCACTTTTTTACCAGCTAATTCTCCGTAAATTAATTTCCCTGAATGAAATTCTACTGTAGCTTCTGGGAAATTTGGAATTTCACTATAAGGAATTTCTGTTTCTATTGTAATTTCATCTACTAATTTTCCTAAACCTGTACCTAATACAATTCCAATTTTAGGATTTGTAATACCATTTTCTTTAAGGTAGTTTATAGTTTCTTGTAGCTGTTGTTTTTTCATAAGTTTAAAAATTGTTGAAACGCAGGGTGTTGTTGAATGTCTTCAATAACATCAACATCATTTAACATGGGTAATAAATGTACACTTTCTTTTTGTAAGTCTTGTAGTGTTTCTTTTCTTACAGTTGAGGTTCCCCAAGCTTTGTTTTGGAATATTTCAGGATACACTTTTTTGCTGGCTAATAAATAATAACCACCATCTTCTGCTGGACCAATAACAACATCGTTACGATCTAATTTTTCAAAAGCTTCATTAATATGATCTGGAGTTAAATCGAATAAATCACTACCGATAATAGCTACCTTTTCATAACCATTTTCAAAAGCTTCTGTAAATGCATTTTGCATACGTATGCCTAAATCCTCTCCAGATTGTTGGTGTTTTGTGTATGCTGTATCCCAAATATCGTTACTTCTAATTTTTACAGAATAAAAAACAGCTTTATCACAAGATAAATGCTGCGTAACTTCTTTGGTTTTATTCAGTAAGAATTTATATATATCTAATGCTTTTTGATCTCCTAGAGATTTTGCAAGCCTTGTTTTTACCTTACCCAATTCTGGGTTTCGTGTAAAAATCATCAGCAAATTTTTACTCATATACTTTTATGCCCTTTTTTAACCACTTTCCCCATTCTTTATCAAAAGCATGTACTTTTTCTGTAGGTTTATTATTTGTGTTAATCACAGTAAAACCTTTGTTTTTCCATTCGAAAATACCTCCGTATAAATTAAATACATTAGTAAATCCTTTTTTTTGAAGTTGTTCTGCAATGTCTTCTGAACGTACTCCGAGAGAGCAATATACTACTATTTTAGCATCTTTGTTATTTGCTAAAATTACATCTGTAGTTCTTTTTAAATCGAAGTTTTGGTAACCAACAAAGATTCCATTTTTAATACTGCTAACATTATATTCTTTAGCTTCTCGAGCATCTAATAGAATATAGTTGCTTTTTTGTTTTGATAATTCTTCAGCAGTAATATACGGAACAGACTCAGTATTGTATTTTTTCAATAGTCGTTTTAAACTACTTTGTGAGAAAGTAAATGAGAAAATAAAAAACGATAGAAAAAATACAATTTTAGTCTTCATGATTTATGCAACAGTTCCTTGACAACTACTTCCTGCTCCAGCAGTACATCCGTAACAATGTTGATTGATAATGATGTTTCTGTTTTGAAGTAATTCTTCGTTATATTCAGAAATGTGTTTTACTTTACTTGCTACTTTTAGGTTTAGCATTTGATTGAAATCACAATCATATAACCAACCATCCCAACTTATAGATAAAGTATTTGTACACATTACATTTTCTACAGCCATTGGATTATAGGCTTCAACTAAAGCATACATATAATCTTCATAATTTTCAGAAGCGATTAAATAATCTAAAAATCTACTGATTGGTAAATTTGTAATTGCAAATAAGCTATTGAAAATAATACCAAAATCTTCATGTAACGCTTTTTTGAAATCACTTTCTAAAGCTGCTTGATCTCCTGGTAAAAATGCTCCTGAAGGATTGTAAACTAAATCCAACTGAAGTCCAGAACCTTCTTTTCCGTATCCTACTTCATTTAACATTTGAAGTGCTTTGATAGATTTATCAAAAACACCATCACCTCTTTGTTTATCTGTCTTTCCTTTTGTCCAGTGTGGCATAGAAGAAACAACATGAACATTATGTTTTTTGAAGAACTCTGGTAAATCGTAGTATTTTTTGTTGGCTCTAATAATTGTTAAGTTAGAACGAACAATAAAATCTTTGATTCCTGCTTTAGAAGCTTCTTCAACAAACCATCTGAAATTTGGATTCATTTCTGGCGCTCCACCAGTTAAATCTAATGTGTGTGCCCCAGTTTTTTTAATAACATCTAAGCATTGTTGCATAGTTTCAGTGGTCATAATTTCTTTTCTATCCGGACCAGCATCAACATGACAATGCGCACAAACTTGATTACACATGTAACCTAAGTTTATTTGTAAAATTTCTAGCTTTTTTGGACGCAAAGGAAACTGATTTGTCTCCTTTATTTTATTTGCAAATGTTGGTAATTCACCATTTTGAAATATTCCGTTAGATAATATTTCTAATTGGCGAGTTGTATTTGCCAAATCATTATTTCTAGCTAAGAGTGATTTTTTCATCGAGTTTTAATTGTGAATTAAAAATTATAAACGAAATCAAGTTCAATTCATAATTTAGAATAATTCATAGCAAAATTACATTTCAAGCTTATTCACTTTATTCATCATTTGCACACCATGTACTAAAGTTGCTCCACTTTTTATAGCAGCTCCAACATGAATTGCTTCCATCATTTCTTCTTTAGTTATGCCTCGTTGTAATCCGTCTTTTGTGTAAGCATCAATACAATAAGGACACTGCTCTGTGTGTGCTACAGCTAAAGCAATTAAGCTTTTTTCACGAGCAGTAAGTGCTCCTTCTTCAAAAACTTTTCCATAATAGTCGAAGAACTTGTTTCCAAGTTCTTCGCTCCATTCTGTGATTTTTCCAAACTTTCTTAAGTCTGAAGGATCGTAATATGTTTTAGACATTGATAATTTCTTATGTGTTTAGAAAACTAAAGATACTATTTTCCGTTTAGATTCCAGTCGTAAGGTAAGTGATGGATTTTAGCGTCGCTAGCTACTTTTTCATCAGCATACTTATTAATATAATCTACAATAGAACCTTCTTTTGTGAAATCTCCTTTAAACCAGTTGAAGATTTCTGAGATGTGTATTGTTTTCTTTTTGTTTAATTTGTTTCTTTTTGAATCATTTATGAATTGCTTCATTAAGCTTTCTAATTCACTATCTACATTTTTAGCTGTAAAAGCTTTGTTGTGTAATTTAGGACAAGAACCAGAAGCACAATTTACACCAACATGAATTCTTGGGTCAAATAATTTTTTTCTTAAAATATTATGTTCAATATGATCTAAAGTATATGTTTTACCATCAACTTTTGCAAATGGTATTTTCCAAGCGCTTTTACCTTTCTTTTTAATTTTAGTGATACTTTTTAATGGGTAGTTCTCTAAAATTAATTTTATCGTATATGCATTATAAGCATTAATCCAAAAAGCTTTTTGCTTGTTTTTAGACCAAGAGCTACTAGGTGTTGTTTGGTTTAAATACGCTAAATAAGAATCTAAAGTAGCTTCATCTTTTTTTAATGCTTTATAATTTACATTTCCTTTACTATCTACATGTTTGTTTAATAATGTATTGAAAGTAGATGTTTGAGCAATTACACTTATTGATAAAAATATGGATAGGATAAAAACGATTTTCTTCATGATAATTGTTATTTATGAATGTAGACGAATTTTTTACTAGAACTTTACAAAGAGTATTCCGAAAAGTGAAATAAAAATTACTTTAAATAAAAAACCCACTCAAAGATTGAGTGGGAAAATTGCTATGAAAAAGAAAAAGTGTCCTCAAACGTCTCTGAGGACACTACAAATATAAAGCAATTAAAAAGTATAAATACAGGAAAAACATGGTTTTTTTCACTGTGTTTTTTATTTCGTTGTAAATCAACACTTAAGGTGTTTTGTTTTTGTGTTAAAGTTTCTTAAAGTTTGATAGATGGTCTAAATATTACTGTTTTTGGTCATTTTTTCTAAGGTTTTTGTTTTGAAATACTTCTAAAGTTAGTTCGGGATATTGTAATGTGTTGAGATCAATTTTTTCTGCTTTGAGATGTTTTTTAAAAAATGTAACAACAAGGTTTCTGCTTATGTTAATAGCTATTTCTGGATTGATGTTTCCTGATTCATTGATTGATTGTAATGGTATCATAAATGGTATGTCCATAAAGTTGCTGTGCCCTGACTGTAAAATTTTAGCTTCGTAGAAATAAGAGGTACTTTTATTGACGTATGCGTGTTTGTTATAGTTTGGGTGTTTTTCTGGCCAATCTGAAGAAAGAAAGAGAAAAGGTTTTTGAAATGTTGTGTCTACAATTTGTCCCCACTGTACACCATCTAAATTAGCTCCTGCTTTTATTTTATTATTAATTAATAAAGCTTCTCCTGCTGCTGCGCCTCCTCTTGAGTGTCCAAAAACACCAATCTTATTAAGATCTAATCTATTTTCAAAAAATCCTTCAGAATTATATTCGTTTAACTTTGCAGTAACAGAGTTAATATCTTCAGCCCAGCGTTTAATCATATCTTTTACGAAATAAGAAGTTAAACTTTTTCGAACTATGGGATGACGATTTTCAAAAGTCATATTTTGTTGAAAAGCTTTGATAGATGGTTCTATAGTATTCCAAGAATCTTTTTCAATTTTATGAGCAAACTCATAATTAAAGTATTTCATAGAATCATCAGGAAAATGAGAGCCAGTACTTTCATAGGTATGATTTATAGCAAATATGATAAAACCATGGCTAGCAATTTCAGAAAGTAAAGCATAATAACCATTAGCTTTTGAATGATATCCATGGGAAAAAATTAAAACAGGAAATTGTTGTTTGGGTATTGTCGCATCGTGAAATACATGAGTTTCAATTTTATCTAAATAGTTGAATGTGGTATTGGGCAATCCATATTTTTTAGCAAAGCCATATCTACCAGCTTTGTCAATATAATGATCTTTTATTCCTTCTTTATCATTTGATGGATACCAGACCTTTATCATGAGTTCCCTCTTATCTTCTTTGATTGATGTAATTACTTCATCACGATTTGTTTTTAAGAAAAGATTTTGTGTCCCTACAGAAAAAGAGCCTGTTGTTTTAGGAAGTTTAAAAACTGGTAGGAGAGAAGGAAGTGAAAAACCAATACCAGTTAATAAAAGAATTCCTATAACTTTTAGTGTACGAATTATAATATGAGGTTTCTTTTTAGGTTCTTTAATAATTATAAAAAGAGAGATACCTAATAGCGCATATGTAGGAATCATTTGCCATCTATATCCTTCTGTGATTAGATGAATAAATAGTATGAGGAAAAGATATCCTAATAAATAATGTCTCTTGACTTTGGTATTGATGAACTTTTGGATTAAGATACAGCTTAAAGCGCTTAAGATTAAAATGTATTCGAAATTTTGCATTTTGTTTTCTTACAAATCTCGTTGTCAAGGTGTTTTTTGTCAAGGTGATATCCTTGTTAAAAATTGTTTTTTATCTATGAAAATTCCATTATGATTATGAAAACGAGAATATGTTTTTAAAATTCTAATTATTTCCTAAATTGGTAACTCCTCGTTTTATTAAGTGTATTAATTTCGGATCAAGGACGTTGTATATTTTTTCTCCTTTTTTTCCTAATCTAGAGTCTTCTTCAATTAGTTTATATTTAATCATGTTTTCAAGCTTTCCTTGACTCCATCTTGTTCTTTGGTTAAAGGTTTGGTTTAAATCTAATATTGTTATGTTTGTTTTTCTAGTTTTTAAAATAATGTTTATCATGCTAATTACATCTTTATTTCTGCCTGTTCTTGAAGGGTATATTGATAAATAATCATATCGATTGGCGAATTTGATCAGCCCTTTAGAAATATTGTCTGTTTCAAAGAACTTCGAATCATCGTTTGCCGTTTGGTAATCATATATGTCAGAAAGACAAGATATTAGGTCTCTAGGGGATTTATTACATATTTCAATAATACTTTCAATATCTACATCATTTTTGAAAAGACTATTAAAGCTTCTAGTGTTTCCGGAAAAATGAACTATTCTTTTATTGATTAAAGGAGACATGTCATTTTTTTTCCAACTAATATCTATTTCTTTAAATTTATCGAAACGTACTTTTCTAGCTAATATAGGCTTTACTTCTGACCATAAACTAAATGCTATTGCTATATCATTTTGTAAGAGGAGTTCAGTGTCTGTTAAAATATCTTCAGTAAAGCTTGCTATTTTGTTTATATCTTGATTTAGTTCTTGGAATTCATCTACTTTATCAAATAGAACTACTGAAGATTTATAATAAGTTTTTTTACATATAGTATTCAATCTGTTCAACAGCTCTTTTAAATGTCGTTTACTTTTCTTTAACTCTTCTTCCTGTTGAGTTGCGTTAGTGTTAATATTTTCAATTTCGGATAAATATTCAGTATATGAGTTTTTTCCTTGAAATGCAGTTAGTTTTAAAGAATCATAAATTAATTTAGAGGTAATTAACACTCCTGTTCCTATTAATGAATTAGCAGGTTTAACAAATAAATTAAAGATATTTATAAACCAGTTTTTGGTTTTTATTTTTTTTATGCTATCATAACGAGATTCATATTCTGTTTTAGTTAAAGGTTTAAAAAAAAGTTTTATTAATAAGCAAATGGCTTCTTTATCTTCATTGTCAAGTTTTTTTAAATATGATTTATTTTTGTCTAAGAATACAACATATTTAGTTACAAATTCCCTTAATATTAGGTTTAATAATTCGATTTTATTGTCGGTTAAGGATATTTCATCGAATCGATCTATTATTATTGTTAAAACTTGTGATTTTTCTAAATCGTCTTTTAGTTTATGAATAATGGAAGACTTTCCATGTCCTCTTTGTCCAAGTATGAATCTACTTGTTCCAGATTTCAGGTCATCTAATAAGGTTTGATAAAATGGGGGTTCATAGAAAATTTCATTATGAAATTCTATTTCTTCTTCTGCAGAAAATTTTGAGAATGGGTTTTTGGTAAAACCTAAACTAGTGTTAAGTTTATTAGTCATTTGACTTAGGGATTATTTTTAAGAGTAAACAAAATTATTGGGATAAGAAAAGTATAAATATATTTAATACAAGTATTGCGGAAAACCACATTTTAAATTGAGGTTTTCCGTAATTTCATTTTTAATCATTAGTTTTATTTCTAGAACATTCAATCATCTTATATAATGTTATTGTAGTTACGATTGAATCATCAAACTTAACTTTATATAAAATGGACAGGTACGAAGGAATACTCGAAAATATTGCACGTTATGTAGAATTAACCGAAGAAGAAAAAGAGCAATTTACTTCAATTATAAAAGTCTCTAGGATTAAAAAAAGACAGTTTGTTATTCAGCCAGGTTATGTTTGTGAACATCGTAATTATATAGTTAAAGGTGCTTTCAGGGTTTTTTATTTAGATGATAAAGGAAAAGAGCATACGGTAAGTATTGGTGTAGAAGATTGGTATTTTACTGATTTTTATAGTTATATCAATCAGTTACCTGCAGAGCATTTTGCTGAAGCTTTAGAAGATTCTGTTATTTTACAATTAAAGTATGAAGACATAGAAGGTTTGTGTCGTAAGATTCACAGTTTAAGCGAGTACTTTAGATTAATCACAGAAAAAGCGTTTGCCAGTTCAAGAAGCAGAGTGATTTCTAATAATAGTAAAACTTCAGAAGAGCGTTATGTGGAATACGCTAAGAAATACCCGCAAATTGTAAATCGAGTACCTCAATATGTTATTGCTTCTTATTTAGGTATTTCAGCAGAGTTTTTGAGTAAAATACGTGCTCGTCGATAGTATAATCTTGAACTAGTTCAAGATTATTTCTTGTTGCAGTTCATTTTTATTCATGAGGATTGATAAGAAATTTGTGGTATAAACATCACAAAATTTTTAACAATGAAAAATATCGAAATTCCTTCTTATCAAAAAGATTTAAAAATATTAAAAGAAAATCTTTCAGAAATGCTTCCAGAACATGCACTTAATGTTTGGAATTCTGATGCAGATCAATTACAAAAAGATCAAACTTCAATTTTAAAATTAAAAAAGGGAGATAAAGCTCCAAATTTCAGTTTATCTAATGCGGTTAATACAACAGTTAACTTATACGATATTTTAAAAGAAGAAAGAGTTGTTCTTACGTTTTACAGAGGGACTTGGTGTCCTTATTGTAATTTGATTTTAAACCAATATCAAAGTATTCTTTCTGAAATAAAACAAGCCGGAGCAACATTAGTTGCTATTTCACCTCAAACTCCAGATGAATCACTAAATATTAAAGAGAAGAATGAATTACAATTTGAAGTTTTAAGTGATAATGGAAATATTGTTGCAAAACAATTTGTAGCGGTACACAAAAATCCTGAGTCATCAGTAGAAAAAATGACTGAATTAGGATTTGACTATAATAGTTTTTATGCTGATGAAAACAGTGAGCTTCCAGTACCCGCAACTTTTATTATAGAAAAAGACGGAATAATTTCTTTTGCGAAATCTGAAGGAGGAGATTATAGAAATCGTGTAGAACCTTCAGAAATAATTAACGGATTAAACAATAAAATTTAAGAAATCATGAAAAAGCAAATTAATAGAATTGTAGGAATTGTATTAGCTTTAATAACTGTCAATTCAACAGCACAAAACGCAAGAGAGGTAATTGCCAATGTGGTACAAGCTAATGGAGGAGTAGATGCTTTGTATAAATTGAGAGATGTTTCTTTTGATTACACATTTAAAGTTACAGGGAAAAATATTGTAGATATTTCTAACGAACGTTATATTTTTAATGGAGAGGTTTCGTATGCTAATTATTCAAAGAGAGAAGTTTATGCTCTGCCTCAAATTAAAGGAAATCATTCTCAGTTTTTCAATGGAAATACAACTGTTTCTAAAGTTAATGGAAAGATGATTACAGAACAGCAACCTGCTTATATTGGTCATTCGCTTAGAAAAACAAATTACTACTGGTTTGCAATGATGTTCAAATTATTAGATCCAGGAGTTAATCATAAGTTATTACCATCTCGAAAAGTTGATGGAATAAATTATAAAATTGTAGAAATGACATTTGGTGAAAATGTGGGTGATGCAAGTGATAAGTATATTTTGTATGTAAATCCGAAAACGAATAGAATAGATCAGTTTTTATATACGGCGTTAGCTTTTGGAGCTAAAGATCCAAGTTTAATGAAGGTGAAGTATGAAAAAATCGATGGAGTTTATGTAACTACATATCGTAAATACGCGCCTGCTGATTGGGATGGAAAAGTGATTAAAGAAAATTGGATTGAACAGTTTACAAGAAATGTTAAGTTTAATAACGGATTTGACTTAACCTCCATACAAGCTGAATAGCTTTAAGTATAATAGTAATAATAATAGCGATTTGATTTTAATTGAGTCGCTATTGTCTTTTTTAAAAATAAAAAAACCGTTAAAAATCATAAGATTAATAACGGTTTAGTACAGAAGGCGGGACTTGAACCCGCACGGGCATTACGGCCCATTGGATTTTAAGTCCAACGTGTCTACCAATTCCACCACTTCTGCATGGTATTTTATATATAAGAGTTCGAGCGAAAGACGGGATTTGAACCCGCGACCCTCACCTTGGCAAGGTGATGCTCTACCCCTGAGCTACTTTCGCGTAAGCTTTTTGTTTAAGAACTTGTGCAATTGTTATTGCGGATGTAAATATACAATGGTTTTTTTATTGTGCAAATAAAAAAGCGAGATTTAAAGTGGCTTTTTTCAACATAAAAAGGATTTTAATATTTAATTGAATCAAAAACAGATAAATAAAAAGAAATATTTTTTTTTTGAATTGAAAAGAAAATTTAAAAAGTTGAGAGAAGGAAAGTTTTAAGCATAAAAAAACCGTTGAAAACGTAGGGTTAACAACGGTTTAGTACAGAAGGCGGGACTTGAACCCGCACGGGCATTACGGCCCATTGGATTTTAAGTCCAACGTGTCTACCAATTCCACCACTTCTGCATGGTATTTTATATAATAATCAGATTTAATAAATAATTTCTGATTTATAATTTTAAGAACTTGTGCAATTGTTATTGCGGGTGCAAATATACAATGGTTTTTTTATTCTGCAAACAAAAAAGAAGTTTTTTTAATAAAAATATTTTCACTCATTAATAAAACTCAAAAAACATGGTGGTTACACTATTATAGAATATCTTTGCAAAAATTTTGGAATTAGCAAGGTGGGTTTAGTTTTGGTTGAAGACAAGTCGATATTGAAAACAGTTTTTTTAGATTTTAAGCAGCTTACTAAAGTTGGACTTTCGGTAAGTGTTGTATTTACATCAATTGCTGGGTATTTATTAGGAGCAGAAACTATAGATTATACAACTATATTAATGTTAGCTATTGGTGGTTACTTAATGGTTGGCGCATCTAATGCTTTTAATCAAGTAATTGAAAAAGATATAGACAAATTAATGCAACGTACTAAAAACAGACCGCTTCCTGCAGGAAGAATGAGTCCCACTGTGGCATTAACCATAGCTTCATTATTTACTATATCTGGTATTGCAATATTATATGCTATTAATCCGAAATGTGCTTTGTTTGGAGCAATATCTATCTTTCTTTATACAAGTGCATATACACCTTTAAAAGCTGTAACACCTTTAGCAGTGTTTGTTGGGGCAATTCCTGGAGCAATACCTTTTATGTTAGGTTGGGTTGCTGCAACAGGTAAATTCGGAATTGAAGCAGGGTTTTTATTCATGATTCAATTTTTTTGGCAATTTCCACACTTTTGGGCTATCGGATGGTTGCAATATGAAGAATACAACAAAGCTGGTTTACATATGCTTCCAATGGATAAGAAAGACAAAGGAGCTGTTGTTCAAATGATATTTTATACTGCTGTAATGATTTTAATTTCTATTGCACCAGTTTTAAAGAGTACTGGGAGTCTATATATATATCCCATAACAGCAGTCATTGTAGCAAGTTTAGGGCTTTTAATGCTATTTTATGCAATAAAATTGTATAAATCAGAGTCGAATATAGATGCGAGAAAGTTAATGTTGGCTAGTGTGTTTTATATCACAGTGTTGCCAATAATATATGTTATAGATAAATTTTTACACTAATGGATAGAGCTCAAGTTGATAGTGAGTTAAGAGTAGCGAAAAGAAAATCAGCAAAACCAATGTTATGGGTTTCACTTATAAGTATGGTAATGTTCTTTGCTGGTTTAACAAGTGCTTACATTATAAGTATGAAAAGAGATGATTGGGTAACTTTCGATTTACCTCAAGCTTTTTATGTGAGTACAGTTTTAATAGTTTTAAGTAGTATAACCTTGTTTTTATCTCATAGATTACTAAAACAAGATAAACTACAACTATCTTTTATTTTACTAACCCTAACTTTTATTTTAGGTTTAGCATTTGTTTGGTTCCAATATGTAGGTTTTGAACAACTACGTAGTTCTGGATTATATTTTACAGGTCCAGGAAGTACAGTATCTGTTTCATTACTACTAATTATTACTTTTATGCATGTTTTACACTTGTTAGGAGGTGTAATTGTGCTAATTGTTGTTATTTATAATCATTTTAAAAAGAAGTACTCTTCTGCCGATATGCTTGGTTTTGAACTAGGTGCAATCTTCTGGCATTTTGTAGATGTTTTATGGATTTATCTATTTTTCTTTTTCTATTTCATTAGATGATTAAAAATGTGTAATTTTGGCGGACGATTTAACAAAATTTAACTGATAAAGATATTTATGGAAGCTAATATCGCTGTAAATTCTGATAATAAAGAGACCTGGAGCGGAGGTGGTGTGAAACCATTTGGCGCTAGTTATGGTAAAATGATGATGTGGTTCTTCATCTTGTCTGATGCTTTAACCTTTTCTGGGTTCTTAGCTGCTTATGGTTTAACACGTTTTAAGTTTATAGATTCATGGCCGATTGCCGATGAAGTATTTACTCACGTTCCTTTTTTCCATGGTAACTACCCAATGTATTATGTTGCATTCATGACATTTATTCTTATTGTGTCTTCTGTAACTATGGTTTTAGCTGTAGATGCAGGGCATAAAATGCAACAAAAGAAAGTAGCACTTTACATGTTTGTTACCATTGTCTTCGGATTAATATTCGTTGGTTCTCAGGCTTGGGAATGGAAAACATTCATTAAAGGGTCTTATGGAGCTGTTAAAACTACAGATAATCATATATTACAATTCGTTAAAGATGGAGAGCAAATCGCTTTAGCTGATTTTGTTCAGGGAGATAGAGCTGACGGAAGAGTTCAGCACTCAAGAAAGAACGGATTATGGTTTACTAACGAAGCTACAATTTCTCAATATTCAGTTGCTCAGGTACAAGAAGCGTTTAAAAACGATCCTTCTTTACAAGTTAGAAGTGAGAAAATTGATTTAGCAACTAAGAAGAAAATCATCTTATCTAGAGAAGAAAGTCTTAAACAAATGGCTAAAGTAAAATTAGTTGTTGAAGGTGCGAATTTACGTGATAATGAATACGGTAATCCAATCTTTGCAGATTTCTTTTTCTTCATTACAGGTTTCCACGGTTTCCACGTATTCTCTGGAATTGTAATTAATATCATTATCTTCTTTAATGTTGTTTTAGGAACATACGAAAAAAGAGGACACTACGAAATGGTAGAAAAAGTTGGATTATATTGGCACTTTGTAGATTTAGTTTGGGTATTCGTATTCACATTCTTCTACTTAGTATAATTAATATTTAAAAGTATTTTAAAATGGCAGGTCATTCACACGAGTCAAATAAAAGAATCTGGATAGTTCTAGCTATATTATCTATAATTACAGTAGTAGAAGTAGGTTTAGGTATTGTTAAGCCAGATGCATTACACTTACATGGTCCAGGAACAAGTTGGTTAAACTGGATATTCATTATCCTTACTTTAGCTAAAGCTTACTATATCGCTTGGGCGTTCATGCACTTAGAAGGAGAAAAAAAATGGTTTAGAAGATCTATAGTATGGACAGGAGTTTTCTTAATTTGTTACTTATTATTCATAGTACTATTAGAAGGCGATTATTTATATGATACATTAGCGCCATTAATTAAATGGTAACAATATAAAATTGGTGGTTTTAACCACCTTTTTTTTGCTTTAAACTATACATTTTAATGAAGATTAGTAAAAAACATTTAGTTCTTTTCATCCTATTCATAGTTCCTTTATTATTCTATATATATCTTCAAATGGGAACTTATAATTTCGGTAAACTACCTGTGGTTACAAAGGATGTTATAGATGTAAGTAATATTGATAGAAAGTTTAAATTCAAAGGAAAAGTTACTGTCGTTAATTTTATCGGTAAGGATACTACAGATAGTAGAGGTGAAATTTTCAATCTGAATGAAAAGATTTATAAGAAATTTTACGGATACACAGATTTTCAATTAATTTCATTTGTAGATGAAGCCTATAAAAGTCAAACAGAAGAGCTGGCAAAGAAATTAGGTAAGTATACAAATATGATTAAATGGAAGTTTTTATACGCTTCCAAAGCTGAGATAGATGCGCTTTATGAAAGTTTTCAGACGAATGAAAAATTAGATGCTAATATTCATTCTAAAAAAGCTTTTATAATAGACAAAGAAGTAGCGTTACGCAGAGGAGAATCTACCATAAAAAAACTTAAAGAAAAGAAACTTTATGGTTATAATATGCAATCTGTAGCTGAACTAAAAAATGATATGTTCGATGATGTTAAAGTTGTTCTAGCAGAATATAGTTTAGCATTAAAGAAGAATAATAGAAGTGAAGATAGAAGAATAAAAAGTATATCAAATGAAGAAAAGTAATTATTCTTATATAGGGATTTCATTTATAATCTTACTATTTGGAATTTACTCAATTCCTAAAATTGTTAAGCATTTTCAAAAACCTGATTTACACAAATTCAATAAAGTACCAAGTTTTGAATTTGTAAATCAAGAAGGGAAAATTATAACGAATAAAGACTACGACGGAAAGGTTTATGTGGTCGAGTTTTTCTTTACTACTTGTCCAACAATATGCCCTATTATGAATAGGAAGATGGTTACAATACAGAATGAGTTCCTAGGGAATCCTAATTTTGGAATTGCATCATTCTCAATTACACCAGATAAAGATACTCCTGAAGTTTTAAAAGAGTATGCAGATAATTATAAGATTTCACATGTTAATTGGCATATGTTAACAGGTAAGCCTGTTGACGATGTGTTTAATTTATCAGAAACTGGATTTAAATTACCTGTTGGAGTAGGAGGAGAAGATCACGGAGGTTTTTATCATTCAGGTTTATTTGCTTTAGTTGATAAAAATGGGTTTATACGTTCTAGATACGACGAACATGGAAATCCAATAATGTATTACCGAGCATTAGAAGAAGAA
Organism: uncultured Tenacibaculum sp.; assembly: GCF_947502995.1. GTDB lineage: Bacteria > Bacteroidota > Bacteroidia > Flavobacteriales > Flavobacteriaceae > Polaribacter. Next base: position 183,380 of record NZ_CANNBW010000001.1, read on the forward strand.
ACATTTCCAGATCAAATTACAGAGTTAAAACAAGACATAAAATTATTATTAAATGAGTAATTTAACTGTTCAAGAAAAGAAGTATAAGAATTTTATTACGATAGTTTCTATTGTAATACCGATAGTCGTAGCAGCACTTTTTAGAATAAAATTATCTAATGTAGAGCCATTAAGTTTTTTGCCTCCAATTTATGCAACAATGAATGGAATTACAGCTGTTTTATTAGTGTTTTCAGTTTTTGCAATAAAGAAAGGAAATAGAAAAAGACACGAATTGTTAAATACTTTAGCAATAGTTTGTTCAGCATTGTTTTTAGTAATGTATGTCGCTTATCATATGACTTCTGAATCTACTACTTTTGGAGGAGAAGGCTTCATTAAGTCTGTTTATTACTTTATACTAATTACTCATATATTGCTATCTATTGTAATTATCCCTTTTGTGTTATTTACATTTATGAGAGCAAAATTGGGACAATTTCCACAGCATAAAAAAATAGCAAAAATTGCTTATCCACTATGGTTATATGTTGCAGTTACTGGAGTAATTATTTATATCATGATTTCACCTTATTATGTTTAAAAGAATTTTATTTTTTTTATTATTAATTTCTTCGCTAGCAAATGCACAATGTGCAATGTGTAAAGCCGTTATTGAAGGAGGTGATGAGTCTGTTGCCGAGGGAGTTAACAATGGAATTACCTATTTGATGGTATTTCCATATTTATTAATTGGATTACTTTTATTCTTCTTATACAGACATAGAAAAAAAACTAGTAATTAATTTCGTTCTTTTTTTGTAACATATTGTTTACTTTGTCGTCATATCGATACTTACTAAATAAACAAAGATTGTGAAGAACAAAAAATTACTACTGTTATTTCCTTTTTTATTAGTTTCTATACTTTCCTATAGTCAAAAAAAATGGACATTAAAAGAGTGTGTAGATCATGCTTTGAAGAATAATATACAGATTAAACAGAATATTTTAAATATAAATTCTTCTGAAAAAGACAAAGAAATAGCATATGGAGAATTCTTACCTAGTCTAAGTGCTTCTAATTCGCATAATTTTACATTCGGATTATCTACTGGAGCAGATAATACTAGAAGTTCAGCAAATAGATACAATACATCTTTAAACCTTTCATTAGGAGGAAGCATATTTAATGGATTCAGGAATTTAAATTCTTATAAACAAGCTAAATTAGGTATTGAAAGGAGTAAGCTGGATCTAGAAGTTATTCAAAATGATGTAGCATTACGAGTAGTTAATACATATTTAAACGTCTTATTTGCTAAAGAAAACTTAGAAGTAGCCAAATTCCAGGCAGACATTAGTAAAAAGCAAATTGATAGGGCTCAAGCTCAATTTGATACAGGTTCTATACCAAAAGGTGATTTACTAAATATTCAATCTACTGCAGCTACAGATGCTCAAAATGTTGTATCTCAAGAAAACGCTTTAAATATTGCACTTTTAAATTTATCTCAGTTACTTCAGTTGGATAACCAAGGTTTTGATGTAGAGAAAATAGAAGTAGGAACACCTTCAGCTGCTTTATTGTATAGTAGTTCTAGCCAAGTATATGAAAAAGCCCTAAAGGATAGGCCAGAAATAGAGCGTGCGAGATTAAATATTGAAGATGCAGATTTAGCTATTAAAATATCAAAATCAGCTTACATACCATCTTTAAATTATTCTTTAAGTACAGGAACATTTTACAATACTACTTTCGGTCAACCTGACTTCTTTACTTTTCCAGATCCTGATACTGGTCAATTAGTTGTAATTGATAGAAGATTTTCTACTCAGTTAAATGATAACTTTAGCTATGGAGGTGGTTTTTCAATCAGTATACCTATTTTTAATAGATTTCAAACTAAAAACAGAATTCATAAATCAATAATTGCTAAAGAACAAGCAGAGCTAAGGCTTGAAACAGAAAAATTAAGTTTAAAGCAAACTATAGAACAAGCATTTTTAGATGCTAAAGCTGCTGCAAAAACTTTTGAAGCAGCAAGTATATCTTTAGAATCGCAAAATGAAGCTTTCAAAAATGCTCAAGCAAGTTATGAGTATGGAGCTATGACAAGATTCGACTATGATCAAGTTCGTAATCGATTAGTAAATGCAGAATCTGCCTTAATTAGAGCCAAATTTGATTATATTTTTAAAACAAAAGTTTTAAAGTTCTATTACGGAGAAAATATTTTAGATTAAAGTTAACAACTAACTATACTTATTTTAAGCCTTGCAAATTAATTTGTGAGGTTTTTTTTTACGTATATGATATATTTGCAAAAAAATTATTTTAATGGCTTTAATTTTAAATATAGAAACATCTACTAAAAACTGCTCTGTTTGTATTTCTAATAAAGATGAAGTTATAATATCTAAAGAGTTAAATGATTTGAATTATTCTCATGCAGAAAAATTGCATCCATTTATTTTAGATGTTGTAAAATCTTCTGGAGTTTCTATCGAAAGTTTAGATGCTATAGCTGTAAGTAAAGGTCCGGGTTCTTACACTGGTTTACGAATAGGAGTTTCAGCAGCTAAAGGACTTTGTTTTGCTTTAAATAAGCCATTAATAAGCGTTGAAACACTAAATGCTTTAGCACTTTCTATAGATGTAAAAGAAGAGGCTTATATCATTCCAATGTTAGACGCTAGACGTATGGAAGTTTATTCTGCAGTTTTCACAAATTCTAAAGAACAAATAAGAGAAGTAAAAGCTGAAGTTATAGATGAAAACTCTTTTAAAGAGTATACTGATAAAAAAGTTTATCTGTTAGGTGATGGAAGTGATAAATGTAAAGAGATTTTAAATCATCCTAATTTTGTTTTCGTAGAAGATAAACATCCTTCTTCAGTACAAATGGCAGAATTAAGTTATGCTAAGTACAAAAAAAACGACATCGAAGATGTCGCTTATTTTGAACCTTTTTATTTAAAAGATTTTATGGTTACTCCACAAAAGAAATAATTATAAAGAACTATAGTATCTTAAAATTCTAAATAAATCTTTCTTTCTTTTGTGTTTTAATTTGTTTGTTTTAGCAAACTCTTTAACCTTGTCTTTTTTATCTCCCATTAACTTGAAGAAAGCTTTCTTTTTCTTTGGTAGTTTTTTTAATTCACCTTTTCCAAAGTCTAAATAGTAAACATCTTTTATTCTTTTAAACCTAGCAGGTTTAGAATTTTCGTAACTAGATACAGCTTGCTTTTCCTTAAGGAATTTTACTTTTTGCTTACATAATAAAGTAAAGTTTTTTAAAGGTAATTCTTCCTTGTAGTATCCAATAGTTTCTGTTACAGGATCTTTATGAACGCTGTAAGCAATTTTTAAACTACTATTATATACTCTGTTTCCTTCTTTTCTTGGTAACTCGTATGTTTTTGAGTTCGACTTAATTTCAACAACGTCTCTATAAGCATTGTATCTAAAAAGTACTTCATTTGGATATTCATTAATTTTACCTTGGAAAAAATCTTTAACGATATAAGGAGAACCTTCTACTCCTGTGTAATCTACATTTTTCCCTTCTTTACTAATTAAATCACTAAAGAATCTACCTCTTGAACTCCCCGAAGAACCTATACTTTGTGCGAAAGTAGTAGTAGTGATTAAAAAAACTAAAACCTTAAGAATGTTTTTTGTCATGATTTTTGTATTTACTCTATTTTTGAATTTCGACCGAATGTGGATAAGGTATTTCGATCCCCGCCTTATCTAATTCAATCTTTGTATGTTCTATAATGTGAAAATATGCATTCCAATAATCAGAAGATTTAACCCAAGTTCTTGTAATAAAGTTTACAGAACTATCAGCTAATTCTCCTACTAAAACTACTGGTGCAGGGTCTTTTAATGTAAAAGGAGTGTTTTCAGTCACTGATAAAAGCACTTCTTTCGTTTGTTTAATATCAGCATCATATGAAACACCAAATGTTAAATCAACACGCCTTTTTTCTTCTGATGAATAATTAATAATATTTCCGTTAGATAAAACTCCATTAGGAATTATTACTTCTTTATTGTCTACTGTATTTAATTTTGTTGTAAAAATCTGTATGTCTTTTACAACACCTTGTTCTCCTTGAGCTTCGATGTAATCACCCACTTTAAATGGCCTAAAAATCATAATAAGAGCGCCACCAGCAAAGTTTGATAGAGAACCTTGTAGTGCCATACCAATTGCTAAACCAGCCGCCGCAATAATTGCAGCAAAAGAAGTTGTTTCTACTCCAAGTTGACCAGCAACAGTTACTAGTAAAAAGATTTTTAAAGCCCAGTTAACTAAACTTCCTAAAAAACCACGAAGAGATGTATCTATACCTCTTTTTTCCATCAATTTCTTAACCGTTTTGGTTATAATACCTATAACCCATAATCCAATAATTAATAGCAATAAAGCTGCTACTACTTTTGGCGCGTATTCGATTAATACATCTTTGAATTTTTCTAAGTTTTTTTCCATGTTTTGATTGATTGTGAAAAGGGTTATTCAATTCTACAGTCTAGTAATCGACATCAAAATTCAATATACTCACTGAATTTTTTAATCGTGATTACGTAGTATAACAGTTAAAAATAAATAACTCCTACCTGTTTAATAAAAATTTAAATGTTTTTGGGTATTAATTAACACTATTGTCAATTAAATAAATTAAAAAAAGCGGTATTTGATACCGCATTTTATGATAGTAGTAGTTTTGTTTTACTTATTTAACCTCAAAGGTTACTTTTAAGTTTACTCTAAATTCGGATACTTCATCATCTTTTACGACAACACTTTGTGATTGTACAAATGCCGATCTGATGTTTTTTACAGATTTAGATGCTTGACTTACTGCTTTTTTAGTAGCATCTTCCCAGCTTTTTTCTGAGTTAGCTAGAATTTCAATTACTTTCATTACTGCCATAATAGAATTTTTTAATTAATTACTAATTACAAATATAAAACTATTTGATATTCAAATAGGAAAAATCCCTAATGTTAATTTAACGTAAACAAAAGCTTGTTTAAAAGTAAATTTATTGTTATATTTGTAATATAAATGTTAATGAATAAATGTTTTAGATATGAAAAAATTAGTAGTTTTAGTTTGCTTCTTAGTTATGGGTAGTGTATTCGCTCAAAAGGAAACAAAATCTTTATACGAGAAAGAAGGTGATTTAATAAAAGTAACTCACTTTCATAATAATGGTAATGTTAAGGAACAAGGTTTTTATAAAGACAAGTTATTACATGGGAAATGGGTGATTTATGATGCAAAAGGAGATAAAAAAGTAATGGCTTTTTATGAAAGAGGTAAAAAAGTAGGTAAATGGTTTATCTGGGAGAAAGATGAATTAAAAGAAATAAACTACGAAAATAATGCTATAGCTAGCATTCAATCTTGGAAAGAAAGTACTAAGATTGCAGTTAAATAAAGAAACTACTACGAAAGATAAAATAAAAAAAACCGAGATCATTAGATCTCGGTTTTTTTATTTTATTTAAATATTCTGATTATAAGCTTGCATTTCTCCAAGTCCATCCAGAAATATCTACTTTAGTTCCTGTCATGTAAGTTGCAGTAGTTGAAGCTGCAGCACCATCAATAATTACATTAGCTAAAGGTCCGTCATCTTTCATGTCGATGTTTGTAGTGTAACCTTCTAACCAAATGTTGTTAATTGTAGCTCCAGATTGCTTTTTAAATTGTAAAGCAGTTCCTCCTACAGTAGAAATAGCAGTTAAGTTTGTGAAAGTTGGGTTTCCGTTATCCTTATCTCCTTCAAAAGCAGTAGAGAAACCAGCTATTGTATGAGTAATGTAAGTATTAGTTACTGTACCATTCCATCCTTCAGTCCAATCTACTGAATCATCTTCGTTATTTTCTAAGTATAAGTTAGAAGCATTAACTGTACCTCCGAAGAATTCAACACCATCATCAGAACCGTTAATTACAGAAATGTATTCGATAGTAGTTCCAGATCCAACAGCGTATAAAGAAAGTCCGTTGTATTGAGATTCAGAATTAATTTGAGCTCCAGTTCCTTTTAAAACTAAATATCTTACAGATCCAGAGTTATCATTATCTACAGTACCTCCATAAATAAATCCACCAACTTCAGCTTCAGCATCTACACCAGCAGTAGTAGTAGCTTTACCACAAATTGTTAAACCTCCCCAGTCACCAGGGTTTCCGTTTACAGAAGCAATAACTACTGGGTTAGTAGAAGTTCCTTGGATGTCTATTTTACCACCTTTTAAAACAGCGATATAAACTCCAGTTCCACCATCTCTAGCTTCAATCTTAGTTCCAGCAGGAATAATTAATTCACCACCTTCTTGTACGATGTAAGAAGAATTTAATTTATAAGATAAAGAAGGATCTAAAGTAACTGTTCCAGAAACTGTTCCTTGTAATAAAGTAGCATCAGTACTTAAAGTAGAGTTTACCCAAGCAAAGTTAGCAATATCAACAGTTGGAGGGTTAGTATAGTTTAATAATGGATTAGCTTCAGCACCTTCGATAATAACGTTAGCTAATGGTCCATCGTCTTTCATATCAATAGATACATCATAACCAGTTAAAGATAAACCAGTGATTGTAGCTCCTGATTGTTTCTTGAATTGTAAAGCAGTACCACCTACAGTAGATACAGCAGTAACATTGTTAAATTTAGGATTATTATTATCCTTATCAGCTTCAAATGCAGTAGAGAAACCTCCTTTAGTGTTAGAAATGTAAGTATTATCTACAGTTCCGTTCCATCCTTCTGTCCAGTCAATAGCATCATCTTCACAGTTTTCAACATAAATGTTAGTTGCATTTACTGTACCTCCGAAGAATTCAACACCATCATCAGATCCATCTACAACAGCAACATTGCTAATAGTTGTTCCTGATCCAACAGCATATAAAGAAACACCGTTATATTGAGATTCAGAGTTAATTTGAGCACCAGTTCCTTTAATTAATAAGTAGTTAATAGAACCAGAGTTGTCAGCATCGTTAGTGCCTCCATAAATGAAACCACCAACTTCAGCTTCAGCACCAACACCAGCAGTAGTTGTTGCGTTACCACAAATTGTTAATCCACCCCAATCTCCTGGATCAGCAGAAGCAGAAGACATAATAACAGGACTTGAAGAAGTACCATTAATGTTGATTTTTCCACCTTGTAAAACAGCAATATAAATTTCAGTACCACCAGCAGCAGCTGTAATGTTTGTACCAGCAGGAATAGTTAAAGTTGCCCCACTTTTAACGATAAATGCTTTTGTTAAGTTATAGTTAGTACCAGCTGATAAAGTAAAATCTTGCTCTAAAGACCCACTCATGATACCATTATTTAAATTTTCAATTACTTCAGAAGCTGGAGGATTTCCAATTGGTTCTGGATCATCGCTACAGTTAGTTAGGGTTAATGAAGCGAAAGAAAACGCTGCTAATCCTAATAATTTTGTTACTTTTTTCATTTTACTTGTTTTATTCTATGTTTTTGTTACATTTTTATGCTACAAAGAAATTCTATTATCCTTTTGAAATCTTTAACTGTATGTTAATTATAGGTTACAATTACTACTTGTGTAACTGTTGTAATCTTAACAAACAGTTAAGCGGATATTACTAAAACTTATATGAAAGACCTAGGCTTAATTGTGTACCACTATTATATCTTCTAACTACTTCGTTAGTTTCTATTAAAGTGTTTTGGTTTCTAATGAATTGTGTTTGATCTATGTCTGGATTTAAAAGGTTTCTACCGATTAACTTTACTGTTAAACCTTTAGAAAGTTGTTTGCTTAAAATAAGATCTAAAGTAACAAAGCCTTTCTCAACAATCTCTTCATTAAATAATACTGCACTGTTAGCAAAATCTTCAGGACCACCTAAAGAGAATACTTTATCAGAAGAGTAATTACCTACTAAAGTCGCAATAAACTCTTTTTCTGTTCTAGAGTTATATGTTAAAGACCCGTTTAAGATTAAGTCTGATGCTCCTTGTAAATCAGATTCAGTTCTACCATTGTATCTAAAGTTTGGTAATAAATCCTGATTAAACCACATTTTAGTTGCGTTTGCAGTAAAATTTAAAATACCTTTTTCATCTTCGTTTTTGATGATATCTAATCTACTTTCAACTTCGAATCCGAATACGTTAGCAGACTCACCAGTGTTAGCAAATTGGAAGTTTCCTGAAGAACCACGAGTAATAGAAAGGTTAATTGGGTTTTCTATTTGCTTGTAGAAAGCTGTTGCAGAAACTAATTCTCCTCTACTTGGGAAGAATTCCCATTTTACGTCGATGTTATATACATCAGATTTTTCTAAATTCTGGTTACCTTTCACTACACGACCAGTCGGAGAAACATATTCAAACGGAGATATTTCTTTAAATTCTGGTAATGTTTGCGTGATACTTGAAGCAAAACGTAAGAAATGCTTCTCATTGATTTCATATTTTAAGTTAACACTTGGATAAAGGCTACTATATACTTTTTCAGTTTGTCCAATTCTTGGAACATTAGTATCTCTATTAATGAAGTTTGCTACATCCCAAATTGCATTAATTTGATCTCTTTCGTAACGGATACCAATATTACCAGATAATTTATTATCAAATTTAAAATCGAAATTTGCAAAACCACCTAAGATTAATAATTCACCCATGAAAGCATCAGGAATACCTTCTCTTAAAGTTAAGTTGCTAGCTAAACCATCTGCAGTAAATACTGTAGATAATTGATCGATTGAAGGAGCGTTTACACCTCTTGCTCTTACTCCGATGAACTGAGATCTGAAGTTTCTTTCTTTATATCTAAAATCAAAACCATAATTTAATTTGAATGGTTTATTGTCATCTTCATCTAAAGCTCCTAATTTCCATCCGTTTTCAACAAATGCATTAAACTCAGTATCTTCAATTTTTTGACTAGACTTACGTTGTTGGAAATCACCTACAGCAGAAAATTCAATTTCAGGACTATTAGCAATATCTAAAATGTTTACTTCATTTCTAACTCTATTAGGCTCTTCTGCTAAAACAAAGTTGAAACCACCACCCCAGTTAAGAGTATTACTTTCATTCCATTTGTGCTCACCTAATAATTGATTTACAAACATTAAAGTTTGCTTAAAGTTTTGATCTCTTACAAAAGCACCGTCTTCTTGAGGATCTTGATCAAATACATAACCGAATCCTTTTCTTCCTGCTTCGTATAAAATTTCGTTTCCAGTATTTACAAATAAAGTATTGTATTTTAATTTGTTATTACTGTTTAATTTTACTTTTAGGTTTAAATAACCAGTAGCATTATAATTTGTAGTGAATCGCTCTACATCTCTTCTGTTTGGATCTACACCAAAAGCTAAAGTTTGAGGTAAATCATCTTCTAAAGTAGAGAAACCATTATCTTCTATATTTGAACGGAATGATCTAAAAATTTCATCTCTGTAGTTGCTAGATTGAGAGTAAGAAGCAGTAGCGAAAAGTCTAAAACCTTTTCCGAATAATTGAAACTTCTTACCTCCAGAAATAGAACCGCTAAAGTTTAAAGGTTTGCTATCTGCAGTTTTAGTATCCCATCCTTGACGAGTAATTAAATCTACAAGAGCAAATTGTTTTTGGTGAAATCCTAAAGTAACATCATCACTAATTATAGTTTGTCTGAAATCACCATCCATATTTAAAATGTTAGAATTAACTCCACCGCTAAAACTAACAGAAAACATGTCTTTAGAGTATTCTTTAGAAACCACATCTACATTACCAGAAGCTTCATCAGCATATCTAGAACTAGAATACGTTTTGCTTATACCTACATTTTGAATAACACCAGTAGTGAATAAGTTTAAGTTAATGTTCTTTTTATCTACATCATCTGAAGGAATTGGTAATCCGTTCATACTAGTAGATAAATATCTATCTCCTAAACCACGAATGTAAATGTCACCAGAACTTTCACTCTTAGTTACACCAGAAATTTTAGTTGTAGCATTAGCTGCATTACTTACACCCTTCTTTGCAAGTTCTTGAGCTCCGATACTTTCTTTAATTATGGTAGCTTTCTTTTGTTCTAATATTAAAGCGCTTTCCTTCTCTCTATTAATAGTAGTAGTAATTTGAACTTCTTCTAATTGTTCACCACCACTAGCACCAAGTTCTTGGTTTATAACTAAAGTTTTACCAGCTACAACTGTAATTGGTTTTTCTATAGTTTGGTAACCCACAAAACTAAAAACTAAAGTGTGATTTCCTGCAGGAACAGAAATGGTATATTTTCCATCTAAGTCTGTATTACCACCGATAGAAGTACCTTTGATAAATACATTAGCAAATGGTAAGGTTTCACCATTCATTTCTTTATCAGTAACAGTCCCCGTAACTGTACCCTTGTCTTGTGCAACGACCATTTGACACAGACAAACTAAAGCAATCAATAAAATTTTTTTCATTTTTACGTATTCTAAAATCAATTGCAAAAGTCTACTGATTGTGTAAACAAAAGGTTACTTTTAAATTATGCTTAGTTTATTAGAATGTTTATTTTATGTTAAGTAAAAGAGTATTGAAAGTTAAGCCAAATAAAACAGCTACTTCAGGCTTGATGAAGTAGCTGTTTGTTTATTAATTGATTATGTGTGTTAATTATTAATAAATTCTCTTCTTATGAAGTATGTTTTTGGTTTTTGATAATCCTTTTGAACAAAATCTTCTAGGTAACTATCAAAAATATTTTGAATCAAGTTTGATCCAAAAACCCATTAAATTATTTATTTTGATTGATAGCTTTTAACATTTTTTTGCTGTCTAAATATTCAAAGTATCGTGCTGAAATTTTAAACTTCTCATCTAAAATTATTATTGCAGGAAGTGAGAAGTCTTTATTGTTTCTTGATGCTAACAGTAAAGGAATATCATGAGTAGGATTTCTTTTTTTGCCAATTTGTTTATTGATAAAGGTATCACCTCCCAAAAAGATCTTATCAGTACTTTCAGCATTCATTTTAACAGCATAATAACTAGTGTTTAATTTTGAAATAACTTTAGGGTTTTTAAAAGCCACCTTTTCCATTTTCTTACAGTAAATACACCAGTCTGCATAAAAGTCAATAAATACTTTCTTAGGTTTTACAGAAAGTGAATCTTCTAACTGTTGAAATGTAATCCAGTTAATACTACTATTTTGTTGGGCTGTTATAGATTGAGGTAATAAGTAAAGTAATAGTATGTATGTTATCTTTTTTAAAATCATGATATTATAAAACTAAGACCGTTACTTATTTTGGCTTTTGAATTACAGTTTGTAATAAGAGTAACGACCTTAGTACTAATTATTTTTATATTAATGAAGTTTCCCAAATTTTATACCTACAAAAAATGTTCTTGGTAGGTTCGGACCGTAAACATAGTCAGAATCACGACCTGCGCCTGTATCAAAATCATCTTGATAGCTATTGAAAAGATTATTAACTCCACCTGATAAAGTGATCATAAAGTTGTCATTAAAATCTATATGTTTTTCAAGTTTTAAATTCAAATCAAAAAATGGATCCACTTCGTTTAAAGATAAAAACCCTGTGTCACTTACTACTAATGGTACAATCATCTTACCAGTGTAAGTACCAGTAAGATCTACATTGAATTTTTCACTAGGTATCCAAGTTGCATTTAGATATCCATAAAAATTAGGAACTCTAACAAAATCTTCTATAATAATATCGTTTTCTCCAGGGGTTCCATCACTTTCAAAAAGTATTTGTGGTTCATCATATTCAGTACGCTGTAAAGTTCCACCCAATTGAAAACGCCATTTAGGATTTGGTGAAATTCCTAATTCAAAATTAGAACCAAAAACACTGGCATCAGAACCATTACGAACTTCTTCAAGAATAGAGCCATTTGCTAATGTAGCGCCTGTACTTACTATGGTGAAAGGATCTTGTAAGCTAGTGAAAAATGTTTCTAAGAGTAAATCGACTTGTAGTAAATTAATCGTTTTTGAGTAATTAAATGACCATGTAAACGCATTGGAAAACTCAGCGTCTAAATTATCTGATAAAATAACAAATTGTTGTTCTCCACCTACACTAGAAATATGTAAATCTTCATTGAAAGCTTGTGGAGCTCTAAATCCGCGTGCATAACCACCTCGTAATTTTATTTCTTTAGAAAGTTGGTAAGATAGTGTCAACCTAGGAGAGATTGCTGTTTGATTAATATCAGCTTCCCTAGATATTCCGCCGATAGTATATTTACCATCAACAGCGATATGATCTAATCGAGTACCAAATAAAGCTGTAAACTTTTCAGAAGGTTTCCATTCGTATTGCGCAAAAACACCTAATGAATTTACACTTTGATCAATCAATCTATTATAACCAGGAATTATGTCCTCTGTGTTACTTATGTTATACTCTGCACCAGTTGTAAGTACATCATTATTTTTTAAGTGTTTCGTGAATTGAGCACCATTAATCCAGGCTAAATCTTTAGTAGTTCCAAATGCATTATTGGCTGTAATACTATCTTGTCTTGTTCTAGCACCACCTAAACCACCATAATAACTATCTCTATTGGTGTAAGAAGCCGATGTGTATAATTGAAATTTACGGGTATTATCTTTACTACTTATTTCATAATCTGCTCCACCGATAAAAGTATCGTGATCTAGTTCTTCTGTAATATCTGTGAATTGAGGAGCTAATTCTAAACGATCACCCCCACGTCTGTATTCGCGTATAGCATTAAGATTTACTGAAATTCTGCTACGATCATTAGGTTTTATAAAGGCTTTTGCACCTACAGTTGTATTGCGTAATTCTACAATTTCAGTAAAGCCGTCATTATTCGCGTCATAAGATTCTCTGTTGCGATAAGTTCCATAGAGTGTAATACCGCTACTAAGATCATCAGCAACATTAGAAGTGTTGAAAGTAACATTTTTGTCCCAAGCATCTCCGTCAATAATAGCTAAATTACTACCAACTTCCCAAGTGTTTAGTACCGGGTCTTTAGTGATTATATTTATTGTACCTGCGATAGCATTAGAACCAAATAAAGCAGAACCACCACTACGAACTACTTCTACACGATCTATGATGTTTGTAGGAATTTGTTCTAAACCATATACTCCTAATAGTGAACTGAAAACTGAACGACTATTTAAAAGTATTTGTGTGTAACCGCCATCTAAACCGTTAAGTCTAACTTGTGTAAATCCACAGTTTTGACAATTGGTTTCTACTCTTACACCTGGAGCATAATTTAATCCGTCTGCTACTGTAAGGGATTGAGTAGCGTTTAATAAACGTGGTTTTATAGAAGATACTATAACAGGAGTATTCTTTCGTTCAACACGATTTCTGGTTGCGCTTACAACCACTTCATCAAGACCTAATATATCTTCAATAAGTTTGAAATCTACTTTTTTATTTTCTCCTTGCGATACTGTAATTTGTCTTTCTACACTACGAAACCCTTGTGAACTTACAATAAGAGTGATTGTTCCGGTCGGTGTTTTAAAGTTGTAATTACCGTCTTTATCGGTTGTAGTGCCTAAATTACTTCCTTTAACTAGTATTGTTGCAAAGGGTATAGATTCTTCACCCGATACTACAGTGCCGCTTACTTCTGCTGTTTGCGCTTGTATACCAATACTTAGTAGTAAAAATATGATTTGATAAATGAATTTCATTTTGTTTTTCTAAAATTTATTTCGATGCAAATATAAACTAATTTTTAGACTCACCTAAAAATTGAATTTCACTAATATAAATTTTGTATGTTTGCACTAGGAAAAATCAGTTATGTTTTCACAATCCGAAGAAAATTATATTAAAACAATTTACCACTTAAGCATAGATTTTGATGGTGGTATAAGTACAAATGCTATAGCAAAACAGTTAAGTACGAAAGCTTCTTCTGTTACAGATATGGTTAAGAAATTATCTGAAAAGGAGGTTGTGGTATATAAAAAATATCAAGGTGTTACTTTAACTGATTTTGGAAAGAAAGTAGCTGCAAGTATTATTAGGAAGCATCGATTATGGGAAGTTTTTTTAGTGGAGAAACTCAATTTTTCATGGGATGAAGTTCATGAAGTTGCAGAACAGTTAGAGCATATAAAGTCTCCAAAGCTAATTTCTGAATTAGATGCATTTCTAGGATATCCAAAACAAGATCCGCATGGAGATCCTATTCCAGATGCAGATGGAAATATTCATCAAATAGAAAAGAAACTATTGTCGTTGTTAACTATAGGTGAAAAAGGAGTTTGTGTTGGTGTTGATGATACTTCGTCTGAATTTTTAAAGTTTTTAGACAAGCAAGGAATAGGTTTAGGAAATAGTATTAAAATAGTAGAAATAGAACCTTTTGATGGTTCTTTCGTAATAGAAGTAAATGAGAAAGTACTAACTATCTCAAATAAAATAGCAAGTAATTTATACATACAAAAAAGATGAGTTTTTTTGATCAACTAGTTAATTTCGCCAAAGAACATCCAATTCAAGGAGCATTGTATGCTTCGTTGTTTACTTGGGGATTAACAGCTTTAGGTGCTGCGTTAGTCTTCTTTTTTAAGAAAATGAACAGAGCAGTTTTAGATGGAATGTTAGGTTTTACTGGTGGAGTAATGGTAGCTGCAAGTTTTTGGAGTTTATTATCACCAGCTATAGATAACAGTCCGGGTGAAGGTTTTGTAAAGGTTATTCCTTCAGCAATTGGTTTCGCGTTAGGAGCATTAGCTTTATTCGGAATGGATAAATGGTTGCCACATTTACATATCAATTTTAAAGAAGAAGAGGCTGAAGGTGTAAAAACAAATTGGCATAAAACAACATTATTAGTTTTAGCAATTACATTACATAATATACCAGAAGGTTTAGCGGTGGGAGTTTTATTTGGAGCTGCATCTACATTAGTAGGAGTAGAGCAAACAGAAATGATTATTGCTGCTATTTCTTTAGCGATTGGTATTGGTATTCAAAATTTCCCAGAAGGATTTGCAGTAGCAATGCCTTTAAGAAGACAAGGTGTAAGTCGTAGAAAAAGTTTTTGGTACGGACAATTATCTGCTATAGTAGAGCCTTTTGCAGCTGTATTAGGAGCATTAGCAGTTTCTTTCTTTACACCAATTTTACCGTATGCTTTAGCTTTTGCAGCAGGAGCAATGATTTTTGTTGTAGTAGAAGAAGTGATTCCAGAAACACAAAGAGATAAATACACAGATATAGCTACGCTAGGTTTTATAGGTGGATTTATCGTAATGATGTCTTTAGATGTTGGTTTAGGATAAAAAAGAATATACTTATCCATAATGTGCAATAGTAAACAAACGTCAACCTGAACTTGTTTCAGGTTCTTGTCATGAATTCTTGTTTGTTAGCGTTATGTGGTTCAGGAATAAATTCGGAATGACGCTAAAACATCAAATATGATTTATAACGGATATTCAAAAAAAGAATAATCAAATTATATGAAAACAAAAAAGAGACGCTAATTTTTTAGCGTCTCTTTTGATTTATAAAGTAAGTTTTAAATGCTATAATCGTTTTAATAATTCCTCTGTAGAAATTACTTCAGCAAATTCTTCATTCAAATTCGCTAATGTGGTTTGATGAATAGTTTCAGCAGAGAAAACTTCTCCGTTAATTCCTTTTCTATCAAATGTTGCTGTGGCATCAGAAATTAAAAAGGTGTTAAAACCTAAATTTCCAGACATTCTTGTTGTTGTAGAAATACAATGATTTGTAGTTAATCCAACAATTACAACAGTGTTGATATTGTTCTCTTCTAAAGTCTCCTTTAGATTTGTTCCTATGAAGGCACTATTTACATTTTTAACAATTATAGGTTCGTTTGGTAAAGGTTTAATTTCATCACAAAGTTGAAAACCAGGGTGCGATTCATGTAATAAAGATTTCGGATCTTGAGAACTGTGCATAATGTGATACACAGGTAATTCAGCAGCTCTCCATTTTGCTAAAATCTCTTCGCATTTTTTTTCAGCATCTTTATTGTTTCTATTTCCGCCCCAATAATCTTCGTCCTCAAATCCTTTTTGAATATCAACAAGTAGTAAAGCGGTGTTCAAATCTTTTAAGCTCATAAGTAATTAGTTAGAAAAATCAATAATAGATTGTCTTTCTGTGTTTAAAGTAAGTTTTGTAATATCTGGTCGAGAATAATGTCCGACACAATCAAAATTATGACGTTCTTCTAATACTTTCTGAAAATCAATTTCTCCAGTAAAAAGTCCTTCTTTTCCTGTAGCTGGCGGAATCACCCATTCTCCATCTGGGCCAGCAATACAAGATCCTCCGTTTGCTAAAACTTCTGGAGCATTTTCTACAATTACATCGTAATTTGGTGTGTCTTTAGGGAAATCTTCAATACTCATAAACCCACTAACAGAAACTACAAACGATCTACTTTCTTTAGCAATAAATTTCGTGATATCAAAAGTATTTCTTTCTGCGCCAGGCCAAACAGCAACATGTAAATTTTCACCTTGGGCGTATAAAGCAGTTCTTGGTAGTGGCATCCAGTTTTCCCAACAATTTAAGCCACCAACTGTAAAGTCTTTTAATGGGTGAACTTGTAATCCATGTCCGTCACCAGGAGACCAAGTTAGTCGTTCTTCGTATGTAGGTTGTAATTTTCTGTGAACAGATTTAATTTCTCCTAATTCATTAATGTAAACAAGTGAGCAATACAAGCTGTGATTTCCTCTATTTGCAGCTCTTTCAATAATACCTAAATAAATAGCGATAGATTTTTCTTTAGCGATTTTGCAGATATCATCTAAATCGCCTTTTTCAATCTGAACAGAATTCTTGATATAATGAGCATGTATCTCTTTTTGGATTTGTGAATTGAATTCAGAACCATTAGTTATCGATAACCAAAACGGATATCCAGGTAATAATCCTTCGCCAAATATCACAAGATCACAATTTTCATCTGCTGCCTGAAAAATGTAAGATTTCACTTTATCAATGGTCTTTTCTTTGTTCAGCCAAACAGGAGAAATTTGCGCCATTCCAATTTTTAAGATACTGCTCATTATAGTTATTTAGGTTTGTTTGTTACACGAATATATTCAAAAATGAGATGAGAATTTTAAAATGAAAACGGATTTAACAAATTGTTATAAAATGTAGAGTTTGCAACAAAACTCGTGTGTTATAAGTACATATACCGTATGCGTACATCAAAAAATTGTTTTTAAAAGCAGCTTGTTTTTGTTTTGATGAAAATTTTAAAACAGAAAAAATGAAATTAAAATTGATGGTTGTATTGTTGTTGCTTTTGACTAGTAATTTCTATGCGCAAAAAAGTGTTCAACAATACGAATTTAAAAAAGGAGAGGTGTTAGATATACTTTTAATTAGTAATACCAAAAAAGGTTTTAACAAATTGTTCGATCGCTACAAGAAAACTATTTTTCCTGTGGGAGTTAAATATTCCTTCACTCCGCAGAAAGGATTTAAAACAGATGAGCTGATCTTCGGAAGTTATCTTCCGAAGAGTTTGATTTTTGGAAAGTGGGAAAATATTGTAAAAAGAGAGCATTTTTTAAATGTTATTGAAAAAGAAGTTCCAGATTTTCATGAGCAAAGAAGAAGGTTGTTTACACATTTTGAATTAGCATATTATGAAATACAAAGTGATATAAAATTTGAGATTAATCGAAATAAATATAATGTAGTAACCTCGTTTTGGAAAAAGAATAAGAAGAGTGAAAAATTTATAAAAGAATGGATTCAAGAAGTTGAAAAATCAGGAGGAAAGATTATTATAAAACTAACAAACGGAAAATCTCCTTTAGGCTATTATTATAATCCTACTTTAATTACAATTGTAACTTGGGAAACTAAAGAAGCATTTCAGTCTTTTTTAAAGAAGCATCCGTTGTCAATTTATAAAGATTTAAAACATGTACATCAATTTGTAATTGATTAAATTCACCACAAAAAATATGCAAACCATACTTAATCAACTTATTTATTTTGGCTTTTTCCAAAGCCTGTTTATCATTAGTATTTATTTTATTTCTTTAAAAAAGAGGGAGTATATTAATAGTTTCATGTTGATTTTAATTGCTGTTCTCTCTGTAGGTTTTTTAGGTAAAGTTTTGCATAGTGGTGGTTTTTTCAATAAGAATTTTAGACTAATTGCTATGTCGGAGTTTTCTGCCTTGCTATTTGGTCCAACTATTTTTCTTTTTGTAAGATCTGTGTTGCATAAACAAAAGTTTATAAAGAAAGATATAGTGCATTACCTGCCAGGTTTTTTCTATTCAATATTCATCTTAAGTTATTTTATTTTGCCATCTAGAGAAACCCAATTAGCGAGAAATAAAGTTGTTCCGTTAATGCACGTGATTTATATGTGTCATGCTGTGGGATTAATCGTAAACATTTGGTATTGGTTTTTGGGCGTTAAAGTTTTTCGATCTTTTTCTGAAGTATATCGAAAAGAGATTTCTTATGTTCCGCATACAAAGTTCTTAAAGAATTTTCTTGTAATAACAGGATTGTGTTTACTAGTTTGGTTGATTTTATTTTTAACCAGTTTCTTAGGATTTCCAATGTTAGAACGAAATTCAAGACCATACATCTGGCTGATTTTCACATTCATCATTTTCTTTATTACCTACTATTTAATGTTGAATCCAAAAGTGTTACAATCAATTCCAGAGTTAGAAGAGAAAAAGTATCAGCAATCAAAATTAGATGTTCAAGATTTAGAACGATTAAAAGTAGATTTAGAACAATTAATGCTAGAGAAGAAACCTTACTTAAATAACAAACTTTTAAAGAAGGAATTAGCCGAAATGTTAGGAGTTCATAGTCCAGAATTATCAAGATTATTGAATGAAAACATAGGAATGAATTTCTTTGAATATGTCAACTACTATCGAATAAAAGAATTTGTACAATTAGCAGAATCAGAAAAAGGAAAACAACTCACATTTTTTGGATTAGCTCAAGAAGCTGGATTCAATTCAAAAACAACATTTAATAAATCATTTAAAAATTTGATGGGAGTATCACCATCAGCATATTTCAATAAAAATCAGTAAAAAATGAAACATAAAATTATCATTCTATTTCTTTTCGTCAATGCAGTAGTATTTGGACAAATAAAAACTCCAAGTTTAAGTCCGAAATCTGTAAGCACACAAAGTGTCGGACTTTCAGAAATTACTATAGAATATTCGAGACCAAGTAAAAGAGGAAGAAAGATTTTTGGAGAATTATTGCCGTTTTATCAAGTATGGAGAACAGGAGCAAATTCAGCTACCAAAATATCATTTTCAAAACCAACAAAAGTAAACGGTCAATTATTAGAAAAAGGAAGTTATACGCTGTTGAGTTATCCAAATAAAAACAACTGGGAAATAAAATGGTTCAGCTATTCGAGTTCTAGATGGACAAATTATGTAAAAGAAAAACCTTTGTTTACTATTCAGGTTCCGGTAAACAAAATGTTATCTAACGTAGAGACGTTAGATATCCGTTTACAAGATATTACGTTAAACAGCGCTAAACTCTTTATAGAATGGGAAACGACAAGAGTTGTAATTCCTCTAGAATTAGATGAGCAGAAAGAAATATTAAAATCAATAGATAAGACCTTATCTGGTCCTAGTAACAACGATTATTTTAGAGCGGCAGTTTATTTGCACGAAACAAAAACAGATTTAGACAAAGCTTTAAATTATGTTCAAAAAGTTACGAGTTCAAATAAAGCTTTATTCTTTCAAGTAACAAGAGAAGCTTTAATACTTAAAGATTTAAATAGAAAATCAGAAGCTTTAGATTCAGCAAAACGAGCTTTAGCGTTATCAGAAAAAGCGAAAAACGACGATTTTATAAGAATCAATGCTAAACTTATTAAAGAGTTGCAGTAACTCAAATATTAAAATTACCCTATTTATTTAGGGTAATTTTTATTTAACTTGCATAAAATTTAGTACGTGCAAGATACATCTGTTTTTCAAATATATAATGCTTCAGCAGGTAGCGGAAAAACGTTTACACTTGTTAAAGAATATCTTAAGATTTTGCTACAGTCGAAAGATATCTTTTACTTTCAAAAAGTTTTAGCAGTTACATTTACGAATAAGGCGGCAGGAGAAATGAAAGAAAGAGTGTTAAAAAACTTAAACGCTTTTTCTAATGGAGAGTCTACAGATATGCTAGAATTGATCTTGCAAGAAACTCCAATAGATGTAACTATAATTAAAGAAAGAAGTCAGAAAGTTTTAAATGCAATTCTTCAAAACTATTCTGCATTTTCAATTACAACTATCGATAGTTTTACGCATAAGATTATTAAGAATTTCGCTTATGATCTTGGACTAACTTTAAATTTTGAAGTTGAAATGGATGCGGTTTCATTGCTGAATGAAGCAGTTGATATTTTAGTTTCTAAAATTGGTGTTCGAAACGATATTACGAAACTTTTAATTGAATATTCTGCATCGAAAATAGATGAGGATAAATCTTGGGATGTTTCTTTTGAATTGAAAGAATTTTCTAAGGTTTTACTGAGAGAAGACGATGTAAAACATTTCAGAAAATTAAGTCAGAAAACTGTTGGAGATTTTAATGCTTTACAAGACAAGCTAAAGAAAAGTAAAAAGGAAGCAGTAAAAAGATTAAAAGAAATAGGGTTAAGAGGATTAGAAGTGATTGCTACTATGAATCTCGATCATAAAGATTTCTATTATTCTTTAATTCCTAAGCATTTTATAGCCTTACAAAAAGATCCACTACAAGCTAAGTTTTTCGATCAAAGTAAACTGAAAGAAAGAATAGAAGAAAATATGTTCTATTCGAAATCAAAATCTGAAGATATTAAATCTGCAATCGACGGAATTCTTCCAGAACTTTTGAATTTATATTTTGAATCAGAAAAGATTTTTCAAGATGTATTATTACAACAATTAGCTTTAAAAAGTTTGGTTCCATTAGCGGTGTTAAATAATGTCAATAAGGAATTAAATACGATTAAAGAAGAAAATAATATTCGATTAAATGCCGAATTCAATCAACTGATTTCAGATCATATTAAAGATCAACCTACACCATATATATATGAAAGAATTGGTCAGCGTTTCATGCATTATTTTATTGATGAAATGCAAGATACTTCAATCTTACAATGGCAAAATTTAATTCCTTTAATAGATAATGCTTTAGCACAAGAAAGTAGTAGTTTACTATTGGTAGGAGATGCAAAGCAAGCAATTTATAGATGGCGTGGAGGAAAAGCAGAACAGTTAATTAATTTAAGTTCTTCTGAAAATGTAACTTTCAATATTGAGAAAGAATTAAAGCTTTTAGGAAGAAATTTTAGAAGTTATTCTGAAGTTATCAATTTCAATAATGATTTTTTCCAGCATGTAGCCACCTTATTTTCTAACCCGAATTATAAAGAGTTATTTATAGAAGGAAATCAGCAACAAGAAAATAGTAAAACTGGAGGTTGTGTTAGTATTTCGTTTTTAGAAAAGAAAGAAGATAAAGAAGAAGAGAAAAATAAATATCCAGAAAAAGTTTATCAGCAAATTGTAGAGTTACAGAATGAATACGTTTTAAGTGAAATTTCTGTTTTAGTTCGCAAGAAAAAAGAAGGAATTGCTGTTGCGAATTATTTATCAGAAAAAGGAATTCCAATAGTTTCATCTGAGACATTGTTGTTAGCGAATAGTAATAAGGTGCTATTCATTATTAATTTCTTGAAGTTAATTTTATACCCGAATGACGAGCAAAACCGATTCGAATTATTATGTTTTTTGCACAAGCATCTACAAACAAATAATGATCTACATACATTTCTAACAGACAAGGTAAAGTGTGGTTTGCCAACTTTCATAGAGTTGTTAAACGATTTGGGAACGAATTTCAAATTAGAGCTTTTTAATACGTTGCCTTTCTACGAAAAGATAGAATATATCATTCGCGGATTTTCGTTATTAGAAACATCAGATGCTTACGTGCAATTTTTTCTTGATTTAGTTTTAGATCAACAGGGAAGAGGTGTTACGATTCAAGATTTCTTAGATTTTTGGAGTTCTAAAAAAGATAATTTAAGTATTGCAACGCCAGATGAATCTGAAGCGGTTAAAATAATGACAATTCATAAATCTAAAGGTTTAGAGTTTCCTGTGGTTATTTTTCCTTTCGATTTAGATATTTATCGACAAGTAAAACCTAAAGTTTGGTTTCATAATTTGTCAAACGACTTTTTAGGTTTTGAAGAGTTACTTATCGATTACAGTAAAAGTCTCGAATATATTAATGACTTAGGGAAAGAAATTTACCATCAACAACGACAAGAATTAGAGTTAGATAATTTCAATCTACTATATGTTGCATTAACAAGATCGGTAGAGCAATTACATATTATTACGGAAAAAAGATTGACTAAATCAGGTGAAAATATGAATTATTATTCAGGAGCTTTTATTTCTTATTTGAAAAAAGTAGGAAGATGGGAGGAAGATGTAAATGAATATGTTTTTGGAGAAACAAAAAGAAATAGTAAGAAAGTTGTTGTTGATACTAATAAATTGAAATTACAAGATCAATTTATTTCTACTTCTTGGCAAGATCATAATATTGTTTTGTTGTCAAGTGCATCGAAAGTTTGGAATACCGATGCAGAAGAGGCTGTTGCTTACGGAAACATTACACACGATATTCTATCTAAGATAAAAACGAAGGAAGATGTAAATGAAGTTTTAAACTTTTATAAAAGTAAAGGAGATTTAGATGTAGAAGTTTTAGATAATCTTATTGCTCGAATTCGAGATATTTTAAATCATCCTAAATTGACTTTCTTTTATTCTGAAGGGGTAACGGTTGTTAACGAAAGAGAAATACGAAATGATATGGATGAAATTATTATTCCAGATCGTTTAGTGTTCTATAATAATATGGTAACTGTTATCGATTATAAAACAGGAAAACCTGATCGTTCACATATGCATCAAATTAATAAATATGCTAACGATTTAAGTCAGTTAAATTTCAAGGTAGATAAAAAAATATTGATATATATAAATGATGAAATTTTAGTGGAAGAAATTGCATAATTTTACCACACAAACAAACAAGCCATGTACGGAAAAATAAAAGAACATTTACAAAAAGAAATCCAGAATATCAAAGATGCTGGATTATATAAAACAGAACGAATCATTACATCTTCTCAAGATGCTGTAATTAAGATTTCTACAGGTGAAGAAGTAATCAACTTTTGTGCAAATAACTATTTAGGTTTATCAAATCACCCAGAAGTAATTCAGGCGGCTAAAGATACTATGGATACTCATGGTTTCGGAATGTCTTCTGTGCGTTTCATTTGTGGAACTCAAGATATTCATAAAGATTTAGAAGCAAAAATTGCTGAGTTTTATCAAACTGAAGATACCATTTTATATGCGGCAGCTTTTGATGCAAACGGAGGTGTTTTCGAACCATTATTAACAAAAGGAGATGCTATTATTTCTGATAGTTTAAATCATGCTTCTATCATCGATGGTGTTCGTTTATGTAAAGCAGCACGCTATCGTTATAATAATAACGATATGGCTTCATTAGAAGAGCAATTAATTGAAGCGAATAAACAAAATCATAGGTTTAAGATTATTGTTACTGATGGAGTATTCTCTATGGATGGTATTGTTGCTGAATTAGACAAGATTTGTGATTTAGCTGATAAATACGATGCAATGGTTATGATAGATGAGTGTCATGCAGCAGGTTTTATTGGTGAAACCGGTAGAGGTACTTTAGAGTTAAAGAGAGTAATGGGTAGAATAGATATCATTACTGGAACTTTAGGTAAGGCTTTAGGCGGAGCAATGGGAGGTTACACTACTGGTAAAAAAGAAATTATAGAAATTTTACGTCAAAGATCAAGACCATATTTATTTTCTAACTCACTTGCGCCAGCAATTGTTGGAGCTTCACTAAAGGTTTTTGATCTGTTGTCTAATGATACTTTTTTAAGAGATAAATTGGAATGGAATACAAATTATTTTAGGTCTGAAATGGAAAAAGCTGGTTTTGATTTGGTAGGTGCAGATGCAGCTATAGTGCCAGTAATGTTGTATGATGCAAAGCTTTCTCAAGTAATGGCAAATGAGCTTTTAAAGGAAGGGATTTATGTTATAGGATTCTTTTATCCTGTAGTTCCAAAAGAGCAAGCAAGAATTCGTGTTCAATTGTCTGCTGCTCACGAAAAAGAGCATTTGGATAAAGCAATAGCGGCATTTAAAAAAGTAGGAAAAGCGTTGAGTGTAATTTCGTAAAAGACGAACAAAAACTTGTTTTTTTTATAAGTTTTTGTAGATTTGCTTTTGTAAATAAGTTTTTAGAACTTACATTTGCGTTATATATAAACGAACTTTTAATTTAAATTTTTGATAATGAAACAATTAAATTTTGCTGTGATTTTTACAGCGGTGTTAACATTACTTTCGTTTAGTAAGGTTAATGCGCAAGATGAAAACAATCCTTGGGTTGTTGGTTTCGGTGTTAATGTTGTAGATGTTAGAATTCCTAGTGAATTTGGAGATTATTTACAAGATTACGTTGGGACTGGAGAATGGTCTGATAACTTATTACCATCTATCTCAAGAGTAAGCGTTGAAAAATATTTAGCTGATGGGTTTACTTTACAATTAGCTGGATCTATTAATAAAGTAAAGACATATTCATCTGTTAGAGATATTAACGAATTATACTGGGCAGCTGACTTAAACGTTAAGTGGGATTTCAATCACTTAATTGGAGATACAGGTTGGTGGGATCCTTACGTATATGTTGGGGGTGGTTACACTGACTTCGGTAGAGTTGAAAATGGAGTTTTTCAAGAAGGTGGAGAAGGTACTTTAAACGTAGGTGCTGGATTCAATGTTTGGTTTAACGAAAATATCGGTTTAAATTTCCAAACTGGTGCTAAGAAAGAATTCGCTGATAAAATTCAGGATCATTTCCAACACAGTTTAGGTGTTGTTTTCCGTTTCGGTGGAAAAGATACTGACGGTGATGGTGTTTACGATAAAGATGATGCTTGTCCAGAAGTTGCTGGTTTAAAAGAATTCAACGGATGTCCAGATGCTGACGGAGATGGTATCAAGGATTCTGATGATGCTTGTCCAAACGAAGCTGGTTTAGCTGAGTTAAATGGATGTCCAGATGCTGATGGTGATGGTATTGCTGATAAAGATGATGCTTGTCCTACTGAAGCTGGAACTAAAGCAATGAACGGTTGTCCTGATTCTGACGGTGATGGTATCGCTAACAAGAATGATAAATGTCCAAACGAGGCTGGTCCTGCTGAAAACGGAGGATGCCCTTGGGGAGATAAAGATAACGATGGTGTTAAAGATAACGTAGATAAGTGTCCAGATGTTCCTGGTGTTGCTTCAAGACAAGGATGTCCAGAGCCAAAGCCAGTTATCGAGGAAGTTAAGTTAAAAGAATTACAAAACTTCGCTAGAGCTATCTACTTTAACTCAGGAAGATCTACTTTCAGACCAGGTGTTACAGGAAAATTAGACTTAATCGCTGGTATTATGAAAGAATATCCTAGAGCTAACTTCAACATCGAAGGTCATACTGATAGCCAAGGAGCTGCTAAAGCTAACCAAAGATTATCTGAGAGAAGAGCTAAGGCTGTATTAGATTACTTAGCTTCTCACGGAATCGATGGTTCTAGATTATCATCTGTAGGTTTAGGAGAAGATTATCCAATCGCTTCTAATAAAACTAGAGCTGGTAGAGCACAAAACAGACGTGTAGAGATTAACTTAAAGAAATAATTTTCTTAGATAAGTTACAAATTATATAAAGCCTCGCATTAGCGAGGCTTTTTTTATTGTTTTTGTATAAATTAAAATTTATGTATAAAGTTTTTTATATTGTCATAAAAAAATTACCTTTGCGCACTGAAAAGTGGGATAATAAACACTTAATAAATACAATAACTTAATTACAGAAAGTAATGTCTACAATAAAAGGTAAAGTTTCTCAGATTATTGGTCCGGTTATCGATGTTGAGTTTAACACTGAAAATTCAGAGTTACCAAAAATTTATGATTCATTAGAAATTAAAAAAACTGACGGTACTACATTAGTTTTAGAAGTTCAACAACACATTGGTGAGGATACTGTTCGTACAATATCAATGGATGCTACAGATGGTCTTCAAAGAGGTCAGGAAGTAGTAGCTACAGGAAATCCTATTCAAATGCCAATCGGAGATGATATCTATGGACGTTTATTTAATGTAACTGGAGAAGCAATTGATGGTTTAGGTGAGTTGCCAAGAACAGGAAAAGATGGTTTACCGATTCACCGTCAGGCTCCTAAGTTTGAGGAATTATCTACTTCTACAGAAGTTTTATTTACAGGTATTAAAGTTATCGATTTAATTGAGCCTTATGCAAAAGGAGGTAAAATTGGATTATTTGGAGGTGCAGGAGTAGGTAAAACTGTATTAATTCAGGAGTTAATTAACAATATCGCAAAAGGACACGGAGGTTTATCTGTTTTTGCTGGTGTAGGAGAAAGAACTCGTGAAGGGAACGATTTATTAAGAGAGATGTTAGAATCTGGAATTATCAAATATGGTGATGATTTCATGCATTCTATGGAAGAAGGAGGATGGGATTTATCTAAAGTAGATAAAGCTACAATGAGAGATTCTAAAGCTACTTTCGTATTTGGACAAATGAATGAGCCGCCAGGTGCACGTGCACGTGTTGCATTATCTGGATTAACTATAGCTGAATATTTCCGTGATGGAGCAGGAGAAGATCAAGGAAAAGATGTATTATTCTTCGTTGATAACATCTTCCGTTTTACTCAAGCAGGATCTGAGGTATCAGCATTATTAGGACGTATGCCTTCTGCCGTAGGTTATCAGCCAACATTAGCTACCGAAATGGGTGCTATGCAAGAGCGTATTACTTCTACTAAGAAAGGATCTATTACTTCTGTACAGGCAGTTTATGTACCTGCAGATGATTTAACGGATCCAGCACCAGCAACAACGTTTGCTCACTTAGATGCAACTACAGTATTATCTCGTAAGATTGCTGAGTTAGGTATTTATCCAGCTGTAGATCCATTAGATTCTACTTCTAGAATCTTAACTCCAGAAATTTTAGGTGATGAGCACTACAATTGTGCACAAAGAGTAAAAGAGTTATTACAACGTTATAAAGAGTTACAAGATATTATCGCGATTTTAGGTATGGAAGAATTATCTGAAGAAGATAAATTAGTAGTACATAGAGCTCGTCGTGTTCAACGTTTCTTATCTCAACCATTCCACGTAGCTGAACAATTTACTGGTATTCCTGGAGTATTAGTAGATATTAAAGATACAATCAAAGGATTTAACATGATCATGGATGGTGAGTTAGATAAATATCCTGAAGCAGCATTTAACTTAAGAGGTTCAATTGATGATGCAATTGAAGCTGGTGAGAAAATGTTAGCAGAAGCTTAATATTAATTATTTAATAGTTAATTATGTTTTTAGAAATCGTTACTCCTGAAGCAGTTGTTTTTTCATCAGAAATCGATTCTGTTGTAGTTCCTGGTGTAAATGGAGAGTTCCAAATTTTAAACAATCACGCACCGATAGTGTCTGTTTTGAATGAAGGGGTAGTTAAAGTACATGTTCACAATCAAAGTCATTTAGTATTTGATGATTTACATGGTAGCATTGAAAAATTACCAGCAGATGATAAAGTACTAACTTTAGCGATCAATTCTGGAACAATTGAAATAAAAGATAATAAGGCAATTATTCTAGCTGACTAGAAATTTTGTTTTAGTGTTTATAAAATAAAAAGCCCGTAATTTAATTACGGGCTTTTTCTATTTTTAATCTATTTGAGTAACTCTTAAGGTGTTTACCATACCTCTTTCTTCAACGGGCATTGAAGTTAAATTAATTACAAAATCACCAGTTTTCACAAAGTTCTTCTCTTTAATAATTTCGTTTATATCTTTAACAGTATCATCTGTATTTAAATCTCTATCATAATAATAAGCTCTAACTCCCCATAAAAGATTTAATTTACCTAAAATTCTCTTTTCTGAAGAAAAAGCAATTACGTGAGATTTAGGCCTCCAAGCAGATATTTGAAATGCTGTATATCCACTATTTGTTAAAGTTGATATCGCAGAAGCTTTTATATCATCAGCCATCAATGCAGCATGGTGACATACAGACTTAGTAATAAAACGATTTGTTCTTACGTGTGGTGGCTCTACAGGAACTTTAATTAATGGAGAGAATTCAACACTTCCAATAATCTCTGTCATTTTCTGAATAACCTTTATAGGATGAGCTCCAACAGAAGTTTCACCAGATAACATTACTGCATCTGCACCGTCCATAATAGAGTTTGCCACATCATTTACTTCTGCTCTCGTAGGAACGCTATTTTCTATCATAGTTTCCATCATTTGAGTAGCAATAATAACAGGTATTCTTGCTTTTTTAGCTCTTCTAACTAAACTCTTTTGTATTAGAGGTACATCTTGCATAGGAACTTCTACACCTAAATCACCTCTAGCTACCATTAATCCATCACAATATGGAATTAAAGCATCTATATTTTCTACTGCTTCAGGCTTTTCAATTTTAGCAATTACAGGTACGCGGTATCTTGATTTTTGTTTAATCAAATCTCGAAGCATTCTCAAATCTTCAGGGTTTCTAACAAAAGATAAAGCAATCCAATCTACCTCTTGTTCTAAAGCGAAAACAACATCTTTTTTATCTTTTTCAGTAAGTGCAGGTAAAGAAATATCTGTATTAGGTAAGTTAACCCCTTTTTTAGATTTTAAAGGACCTCCATTGATTACTTTGGTAACAACCTCTTTTTCTTTGTCTGTAGAAACAACTTCAAAAAGTAACTTTCCATCATCAACAAGAATGTTTTCTCCAGGTTTAACATCTTTTGGGAAGCGTTTATATGTCATAAAAGCTTTTTCCTTTGTACCTGTACATTTTTCTGTGGTGAAAATAAAGGTGTCTCCGGCTTTAACTTCTACACCATCTTCCATAACACCAACTCTTAGTTTTGGGCCTTGTAAATCAGCTAAAATTGCGACATTGTATCCGTTTTCTTCATTTATTTCGCGTATTTGTTGTACACGTTCCTTTACAATATCATAATCTGCGTGAGAAAAGTTTATTCTAAATACATTCACACCAGCTTCCGCCATTTTAGCAAGAATTTCTTTTGTATTGGTTGCAGGTCCCAACGTGGCAACAATTTTCGTTTTTTTGTTGTGTGGCATAGGTTAAAAAATTAAAGACTCTTTAGATTTTAGTTTGTTTGTGTCTATGGAATAAGAAGTGACTATTTGTGGAATTTTATTTATTGATTCTATGGTTTTATTAATTGTCATAGAATTAAAATCTCCCTCCAGTTTTAAAAAATAATCTACTTTTTTCCTTTCAGGAAGCAAATATGTTACTGTTTGACTTTCTGAAAATAAACTTAAATTATTTCCTGCAACTTTATTTTTATGATAGTTTGATATAAGATACCAAGAGTTTTCTGTTGCATTATGAGTGAATTCATAAAGTGAAAAAAAGGCATCGATATTATCTTTTGTAACATCAATATCAAAGTCTGATCGTTTTAAATTAAGTTGCAAATGTAAATTCAAAAGATACGCTAAACGATAGTCTTCTACAGGACTATGAATACCAATTAAACTATAATCAGTAGATGAAAAATCATCTAATGTAAGTGAATGAATTTGCATAAAATAATTTATGCTAATTTACAGAATGTAATGTGAAAATAATATGAAATTAACGAAAACGATTTCTTGTATGCTTATTATGAATTAGTTATTTGATTCTGAAAAGCATAGTAAACTCGCTTGGCTGCCATCTCTTCAGCTTTCTTTTTTGAAGTAGCTCGTCCTTTCGCTATTTTTTGTCCGTCAATAATTACACGAACACTAAAATGTTTTTGATTTTGATTTCCTGAATCTTCATAACTTTCAAAGGCATATTTCCTTTTTGTCTTTTGACACCATTCAATAATAAAACCTTTGTAGCTTGTAATTTTGTTTTCCAGTTGTTGAAGATCTATATATGGGAAAATAACTTGGTCATATATAAACTGGTGGCAATAATTGTAACCTCTATCTAAATAAATAGCACCTATTAAAGCTTCAAAAATATTACCATGAATATTTTCTCCCACTTGATTTTGGTTAATATTACTTTTAACAAAACGAATTAAATCGAGTTCTTTACCTAATTTATTTAAGTTTTCCCTACTAACTACTTTAGAGCGCATTTGAGTTAAGTATCCCTCATTACCTCTAGGAGCTTCTTTATATAAAAAAGATGCTATTACAGAGCCTAATATAGCATCACCTAAAAACTCTAAACGTTCATAATTAATAGGTTTCCCTTTGTTGTCAGTCATTTTTAAAGATCTATGAATAAAGGCCTTTTTGTAATGATTAAGAACAATAGGTTTAAAGTTTAGTAAAGATTTAAGTTCATAAAAAAATTCTTCGTCCTCTTTAGTTTTAGGTCTAACTATTTTACGAAGAAAATTCATATGGATTACTAATTAATTATTGCTTATATTTTTTAAATGCGATACATGCGTTATGTCCACCAAAACCAAAAGTGTTACTTAAAGCTACGTTGATTTCTTTTTCTTGAGTTTTATTTAAAGTAAGATTTAAGTCTGGATTAATATTTTCATCAGGAGTACTATGATTTATAGTAGGAGGCACAATACCATGCTTCATAGCTAATAGTGAAGCAATAGCTTCAATAGCTCCAGCAGCACCAAGTAAGTGTCCTGTCATAGACTTTGTAGAGTTAATATTAATGTTTTTAGCATGATCTCCAAATACTTCAGAAATAGCTTTTAATTCAGCTACATCACCAAGAGGTGTAGAAGTTCCATGAGTGTTAATATGATCAACATCTTCTGGGTTAATACCTGCGTTTTCAAGACAGTTTTTCATTACAGCAATAACTCCTAACCCTTCAGGATGTGGAGCGGTCATATGGTGAGCATCTGAAGACATACCTCCTCCAATAACTTCTGCGTAAATTTTAGCACCACGAGCTTTTGCGTGTTCGTATTCTTCTAGGATTAATGCTCCAGCACCTTCTCCTAAAACAAAACCATCTCTTTCAGCATCAAAAGGTCTAGATGCCGACTCAGGACTTTCATTTCTTTTAGATAGAGCATGCATTGCATTAAAACCTCCCATTCCAGCTATTGTAACAGCAGCTTCACTACCACCAGTAACAATAACATCACAATGACCAAGGCGAATATAATTCAATGCATCTATCATAGCATTAGCAGATGACGCACAAGCAGATACTGTTGTATAGTTAGGTCCCATAAATCCATGTTTAATAGAAATGTTACCAGGTGCGATATCTGCGATCATCTTAGGTATAAAGAAAGGATTGAATTTTGGAGTTCCATCTCCAGCAGCGAAATTAATCACCTCATTCTGAAAAGTCTCTAGTCCTCCAATTCCTGCTCCCCAGATTACACCAACTTTGTATTTGTTTAATTGGTCTAAATTTAATTCAGCATCTTTAATTGCTTCGTCTGAAGCAATCATAGCATACTGAGTAAATCGATCCATTCTACGAGCTTCTTTTCTGTCAATATAATCTTTAACATCAAAGTTTTTTAACTCGCACGCGAAACGAGTTTTGAACTTGGCAGCATCAAAATATGTTATAGGTGCAGCACCGCTAACTCCGTTAACTAAGCCATTCCAGTATTGTTCAATATTGTTTCCTATAGGCGTTAATGCGCCAAGTCCAGTTACGACAACTCGTTTTAATTGCATATGTAATTAAATTTACTTCTTAGCTTCTTCTATATAGCTTATTGCTTGACCAACTGTAGCAATATTTTCAGCTTGATCGTCTGGGATTTGAATATCAAATTCCTTTTCAAACTCCATGATTAACTCAACAGTATCTAACGAATCAGCTCCTAAGTCGTTAGTAAAACTTGCTTCGTTAGTTACTTCGTTATCGTCTACTCCTAATTTATCAACGATAATTGCCTTTACTCTAGATGCAATGTCTGACATAATTTTTTAATTTTTAAATTTAAAATCGAGGCAAAAATACGAATCTTGTGATTTTATTCTAATTTTTGCTCAAAAATGTGGGGTCTAAAATAAAAAATCTTTTGTTTAGGACCACACTCTTATTAATAATTATTGTTTTTTTGCAGTAACAACATAGCTATTTTTAAGATTATGAAACGAATAGTAATTTTTGCTTCGGGGTCCGGAAGTAATGCCGAGAATATTATAGGGTTTTTTCAAACTAAAAGAACTGCTAAGGTTACTCATGTGCTTACTAACAACGAGCATGCCAAAGTTTTAGGTAGGTGTAAGAGGTTAAAAATCAATGCTTTGGTTTTTAGTAAGGAGGAGTTTTTTAAGAGTGATAAAGTGTTGGGTTTCCTAAAAAAAGAAGCAGACTTAATTATTTTGGCTGGCTTTTTATGGAAAGTTCCTAAGCATATTGTAGCAAATTTTCCAAATAAAATAGTGAATATTCATCCTGCATTATTGCCAAAATATGGTGGAAAAGGAATGTATGGAAGTCATGTTCACAAGGCAATAAAAAATAATAATGAAGCAGAAACAGGCATAACTATACATTATGTAAACGAGCATTATGATGAAGGAGCTATTATTTTTCAAGCAAAAACTGCTTTGAGCCCTGAAGATTCTGTTGAAGATATTGCTAAAAAAGTACATGAATTAGAATATGAACACTATCCTAAGGTAATAGAAGATATTATTTTATCTAAGAATGAGTAAAAAAAAGAAGTTCTATGTCGTCTGGAAAGGTAAAAAAACAGGCGTGTTTAATAAATGGGAGACTTGTAAAAAACAAATTTCTGGATTTGAAGGTGCTCAGTACAAAGCTTTTTTAGATAAAGATGAAGCTGAAAAAGCTTTCAAAAAGAGTTACAACGATTATAAAGGTAAGGATACCACTAAGAAGAAAATTTCAGAAGAAGAAAAGAGAAAATATGGAACTCCTGTGTTAGAGAGTTTATCTGTAGATGCAGCATGTGCTGGAAACCCTGGGATATTAGAGTATAGAGGAGTAGATACAAAAACCAAAAAACAGATTTTTATTCAAGGTCCTTTTAAACAAGGGACCAATAATATAGGAGAGTTTTTAGCTTTAGTTCATGGCTTGGCTTTATTAAAAAAGCAAAAGCTTCCTAATTATCCATTATATTCAGATTCCAAAATTGCAATTTCTTGGGTAAAAAAGAAACAATGTAGAACAAATGTAACTTTTACCGAAGCTAATAAAGATTTGCTAGATTTAATTAAAAGAGCCGAGGCATGGTTGAAAGAAAATCCAGTAACTAATCCGATTTTAAAATGGGAAACCAAAGTTTGGGGAGAAATTCCAGCAGATTTTGGAAGAAAGTAAATATTTATTTTACAAAATCTCTCAATAAATCTATAATAGGTTTTAGTTCGTTTGGAGGATTATCGTGATCAAAATCACTAGATATGTATGTCTCATTTGTTGTTCTTATCTGAAGAGAAGCATGTAAAGCAGCATCGGTAGCTCTTTTATCGGAAGGAGCTTTAAGTTCAGATATAGATTTTAATTCTAAATTTTTTATAAGATCAAGAAGTTGTTCTTTTTTATCTTTAGTGATAGAGTATGTTTTTGTTGTGTTGTAATCTTTGTAGGTTACAGTATTATCAATTAAATTGATATTTTCCATTGCGCCTCTCGTGTGAGCATTAAAAGTAACTTCTGAAATTGTTGAAGTTTGATTGTCTTTTTGAGAAATACAGCCCACAGTTGAAAGTAAAATTATAACAGAGATTAAAAACTTCATGATTTATTATTTAATAAAAAAGCGTCATAGTTAAGTATGACGCTTATAAATATATGCTTTTTTTGTCTATTTAGTCTGCCATAGTTGATCTAAATGCTCCAGGAGCAAAAACAGCATCCATTCTTGCTTTTTGACCATTTGTGAACATGTACATACAGCTATCATCTGAATAATCCATGAAATTCATAGTCATGTTAGTGCTACCACATTCGATTGTTGGATATGTAGGACATCCTCTACTTGGACCATCAGCATCAGGAGTGTCAGCGACAAAATCGCTAGCTCCACATCCTCCGTCACCCCAAATGTGACGTAAATTTAACCAGTGACCAACTTCATGAGTTGCAGTTCTGTCTGTTCTTCCTACAAATCTGCTTCCTAATACAACTCCATCTGTAGCCCAGTTTCCACCAGGAAATTGAGCATATCCTAATATTGTACCACCTCTATAAGGCATGTTGTTCACTATCCAAATATTTAAAAACTCTTGAGGATTTACAACGTCACTTCCACCGCTAGATGAAAATTTCATAGAGTCATCTGGTCTCCAACTTCTTTTTCTACTGCTTACACGTATTACATCTTCGATTACAAAATCAATTCCAACATTTGCTTCTGCGCCTGCAAATTCTGCTGGCATAGCTCCTCTATTGGGGTTTTGTAAATTGAAGTCTTCATTCATTGCTGCTATTTGATCTTCTAGAACAGATAAAGGTAAATTTTCACTTGCTTGTCTGTAAATAACGTGAAAAACAACCGGGATTTGAATTTTTCCATTTACTAATCTTTGTTGAAGATCTACTTGGTTTGCTAAAAAGTTTGATGTTTGTTGTTCTATGTTGGCCATTCTATTAGCTAAGTCTGGATCTTTTGCTAAATTTTCATTTAGCTTATCCATAGTAAAACATTGCTTTTCTGCTTTTAACAAAGAAGCTTCAGGGCTAACTTCTAATGGTTGTTCATTTTCATTGTTTTGACAACCAATAAATAATGCAGCAGCAGCTACAATAGATAAAACTATTTTCTTCATTTGAAAGGGTTTTTAAAGAAGATTAAGTATTTTGTATACTCAATCTTCTAATTTATAATTAAGTTGTTGTTTGAATTCTAGTTTAAAATTGAAGCTCTTGCTGCTCCTGGTTGAAAGACTGCTCTCATTCTAGCTTTTTGTCCTTCTGTAAATAAACTCATACATGCATCATCTGTATAATCCATATAGTTCATTGTCATGTCATTCGAACGACAGTGAGCAGTTGGGTAGGTTGGACATCCGTAGTTTGGACGATCTGAAGAAGGTGTGTCTGAAACAAAATCATCTTGACGACATCTACCATCTCCCCAAATGTGACGTAAGTTTAAGTAGTGACCAACTTCATGTGTCATAGTTCTACCTCCGTTGAAAGGAGCTTGAACAAATCCTGTAGTTCCAAAGTATTGAGGAGCACATACTACACCATCTGTAGCTAAATTACCTCCTGGGAATTGAGCATATCCTAAAATACCACCACCAATATTACACACCCAAATATTTAAATGTGTTTGTGGTGTAACTGGAGGATAAGCAGATTTTACAGCATCATTTGTTCCCCAAGATGTTCTAGAGTCAGCATATCTAAATGTACCAGCTAATGTAAAAGTGATTTCAGAATCTGCTGCAACACCAGCAAATTCTGCAGGAGTATTATTGGCATCTGAATTTTGCATTCTAAAATCGTCATTTAAAACTCTCATTTGTGATGAAATTTGAGCATCAGAAATGTTTTCATTTGAATTGCTGTAAACTACGTGTACATATACAGGTATATTAATTATGCCTAAGTTATCAGTAACAGGAGTTCCTCCGCCGTCACCGCCGCCATTATTTCCTCCTCCATTTCCGTTTCCATTTCCTCCCTTTTTACCAGCAATAAATTTTCTTGTGTTGTATTCAATGTCATACATTTTTTTGTATAAACCAGGGTTTTCCTTTAATTGGCGGTTTAATACCTTCATAGATTGACATTTTCCCCCAGTTCCATCAGTAGATCTAGCACTCAACTCTTCAGTTTGAACGTAAAAGTCGCTCATGTCAATAGCTTCTTGTTGAGAAAGGTCGTTGTTTTTAGTATCTTCATCCTGACAACCGATTAATAATCCAGCCACAATAGCAATACTTAATAAAACTCTTTTCATTTTTAATGGTTTTAAAGTGTTAATAAATAGTGTCCCTTTTTAACTAATTAAAATTTTATTGGGAGTTAAAATTTTATATATAATTAGTTAAAAATGTTAAAATTTTATGATTGCCAAATTAGTATTTTTTTTTGAAATACAATTTTGAAAGAAAAAAAGCTCTGTAAACCAGGTTCTTACTGGGTTTCAGAGCTTTTTTAGCTAGAAAAATAAGTTTTTTAAATTGTTTAAAAAACAACAAAAACGTCAATTTTTGTTATTTTTTTATATAAAAAAATAAAATTGATGGTTAGCTCAACATCATTTTGGCTTTTTTTACAGCTTCTATCATAATATCTATTTCTTCTTTAGTGTTATAAAAGCTTAAAGATGCTCTTACAGTTCCAGGAATTTTATAAAAGTCCATAATAGGTTGTGCACAATGATGTCCTGTTCTAACCGCTATGCCTAACTTATCTAAAATAGAACCTATATCATAAGGGTGTATTCCTTCTATATTAAAAGATATAACAGAAGTTTTAGTAGATGTACCATATATTTTTAAACCTTCTATATCAGAAAGTTTTTCTGTAGCATAGTTTAAAAGTTCATGTTCTGCTTTTTGGATATTTTTAAAACCAATAGCGTTCATGTAATCTACAGCTACGCCAAAAGCAATTCCTCCACAAATATTAGGAGTTCCTGCTTCAAATTTATGAGGTAAACCAGCGTAAGTTGTTTTTTCAAAAGTTACGGTTTCTATCATTTCTCCTCCACCTTGATAAGGAGGTAGTTTTTCTAGTAGTTCTTGTTTTCCGTATAAAATTCCAACTCCAGTAGGTCCGCACATTTTATGAGCAGAGGCAACATAAAAATCAACATTTAATGCTTGAACATCTGGTTTAATATGTGGACAAGCTTGTGCTCCGTCAATTAAAACATAAGCTCCAAATTTATGAGCTCTATGAATAATAGTTTCAATTGGGTTTATAGTGCCTAATGCATTAGATACATGATTGCAGAAAACCAACTTAGTTTTATTGCTTAACATTTCGTCGTAAAGATCCATTCGTAAAGAACCATCTTCATCCATTGGTATTACTCGTAAAATTGCACCAGCTTTTTCACACATCATTTGCCAAGGAACAATGTTTGAATGATGTTCTAATGCTGAAACAATTACTTCATCACCTTCTTGTAATAATGAAGAAAATCCTGAGGCTACTATGTTTACACTTTCAGTAGTTCCAGCTGTTAAAATGATTTCATAAGCGTGCTTAGCATTAAAATGTTTTTGAATTTTAATTCTAGCTTCTTCGTATTTATCTGTGGCTTCTTGACTTAAAGTATGAACGCCACGGTGAATATTTGCATTGTAATTAGAGTAATAATCAACAATAGCATCAATTACTACAGTTGGAGTTTGAGATGTAGCTCCGTTATCGAAATATATTAATGGTTTTCCATGCACTTTTCTTTCAAGAATAGGAAAATCTGCACGGATTTTTTTGATATCTAGCATGAAATTAATTTTATACAAAAATACGGCTATGTTATTAAAAGAACAATCAAACAGATAAATTCTTACATTTGTGAAAACGACCCAAATTATGAGAATTTTTAAAAGAGTATTGCTACTCTTAATAGCTATTCTGCTAGTAGCTGTCTTCTATAATTATCCGAAATTAAACATTATTGCTGGTTATTCTGCAAAAAACACAGCTTCTTCAGTTTTTTTAGCGAAGCGAACTTTGCAATTTACAGATAGCACAGATACAAATTTTTCACCAATTGATTTGGCTTCTAATAGTGTTAATGAAAATGAAAAAGAAGCTTATGCTTCTGCTTTCGGTTTGTTAACTAGAAAAGCGATTTATAGAGAAGGTTTAGGAAGTGTTTTGGTTGTTGATGGTGTCGATTTAGATGAGAAACCTTTGGTTCCTAAAAGAGCAATTCCAGATAATAATACTCCTTTTCCGTATGGGAATTTAGATCCAATAGATTCTGTTTTTACTGAAGTTAATTATGATAAATTAAACAAAGCAGTAGGAGATATGTTTAATGATGATTATAAAACTAGAGCTTTTTTAGTTGTATATAAGGATAAGATTATAGCTGAAAAATATGCAGATGGTTTTGATAAAAACTCATTATTACTAGGTTGGTCTATGACTAAAAGTCTTACGAGTACAGTAATGGGAATTTTGCAATGTGATGGTAAGTTAAATGTGTATGATAAAGCTCCTTTTTCGGAGTGGGCTAACGATGAAAGGAAGAATATTACCATTCATAATTTATTACAAATGAATAGTGGTTTAGAGTGGATAGAAGATTATAATTCAATTTCAGATGTAACAAAAATGCTGTTTTTAGCTGAAGATGTAACAGATTTACAGATTAATAAGCCTTTGGTAGGAAAGCCAAACGAAACTTGGAATTATTCTTCAGGAACTACAAATGTATTGTCTGCAATTATTAGAAAGCAATTCGATTCTCATCAAGGATATTTAGATTTTTGGTATGAAGAACTGATAGATAAGATTGGAATGAATTCGATGGTTGTTGAAACAGATATGAAGGGGAATTATGTAGGATCTTCTTATTCTTGGGCTACAGCAAGAGATTGGGCTAAATTCGGGTTGTTGTATTTAAAAAATGGACAATGGAATGGTGAATCTCTTTTTGATAAAGATTGGGTAGAATATGCAACAACACCAACACCTACTTCTGACGGTTGGTATGGAGCACAGATTTGGTTAAATGCAGGAGGAAGATATCCAGATGTACCTAAAAACATGTATTCTTTTAATGGTTATCAGGGACAGAATGTATTTGTTTTACCAGATCAAGAAATGGTAATTGTTCGTTTAGGATTAACCAAAAATGCAGATGTTAATCATTTTCTTAGTGAGATATTAAACTCTTTTAAATGATAAATAAGAAAGCCTTCAAAATACTTGAAGGCTTTCTTATTTATTATATGTGTTTTTTTATATTCTCACAGAAGTAGATTTTGTTGAGATGTAAAATTCATTACAGTTTTCTAAAAGGCTAACTAAAGCTCCAACTAAATCTTGAGTTTCTAGTAAAATACTAAAGTATAATGTAGTGTTTTTAGGACTCGTTTCATCTGTACGAATTCGATCTACTTGGTTTTCGATTGAGTTATACAAGTCTGAAGTTAAATCTTTTTGATCATCTAATATATAAGTAAGATTATCAAAAGTTTTTTGGTCAAACGTCTCACTTACTTTTGTTAATAAATCACTTAATTTATTGTCAATGTTCTTAAGGTCTTTTAATTGAGATTTCTTAAGGTTTTTGTGATTGTTGTTTACGTGATTAAATGTTATTTTAGAAATATAACTGATAGATTGAGTTACATCTTGTAAATAACTTAAAATTAATATATAAAACTTACTAGCTTTTACAGAAGTGTCATCTAAAGATTTAATGAAATAAAATACACCGTTTTTTAAATTCTCTATTTCCTCATTTAATTTTAAAACGTGTTTTTCTGTTTTTCTTAATTTATTTAAATCATGAGTAGCAAGATCGTTAACAACGTTTGAATATAATTTATTCACACGTTGAGCTACGTTTGCAATGTGTTCAGAACTTTCATCAATAATTTCGTTGATAGATAGTAATTCTGCACGCTCTACAAATTGTTGTTGCTTTTCTTCTTTGTTCTTTTTTGAGTATTGGATAGTTGTTCTTACTAACATTGCAATTACAACTAATAATAATACAGGTATCATAGCTTGATGCCAAGAAATTAAAGAAGCAACGATAGCTGCTGCTGTAAAGGCAATGATAGCTGTTAAAAACCATCCTCCAATAACATTTAAAACACCTGCAACTCTATAAACAGCACTTTCGCGTCCCCAAGCTCTATCAGCTAAAGATGTTCCCATAGCTACCATAAATGTTACATAAGTAGTAGAAAGAGGTAATTTCATAGATGTTGCTATAGAAATTAAAATACTGGCCATAATTAGGTTTACAGCTGCTCTTACTAAATCGAAAGCTGGTAATTCGTAAGTTTTATCTTTAGGTAATTTGATTACAGGTTTTTCAAATTTTGAATTGATATAATTTCTAGTTTTTTCTGGAATAAGAGTATTAAAACCTAAGTTTGTAAACATAGCGGCTCTAACTACTATTCTTGATAAGTTATTAGGTCTAAATTTTTCATGACCATCACCTTGTCTAGATAAGTTAATTCCAGTTTCAATAACAGCTCTAGCTTTTTTAGATGTCCATAAAGTAATTACCATAATAGCTCCAGCTACTAACAATAATGTTACGTTTGAAGGAACTTTTTCAGCTAAAATACCCATTGAAAATTCATTAGCAGCTTCTCCAGAAAGTTGCCAGGCATTGTAAGAATTTAAAGCAGCAATTGGCACTCCAATAAAGTTTACTAAATCATTTCCAGCAAAGGCCATTGCTAAAGAAAAAGTACCAATAGCTATAATAGCTGTTAAAATGTTTATTTTAAAAAATTTAATTAAAGCAAGTGAAATAGCAGACCATAAAGCGAAGCTTCCTGCTATAATAGCTGTTGAATTTCCTTCAATTAAATCTTTGATGTTTCCATAGAAATGAGTTCCTTTTAAACCTTTAATAATAATAAAGTAGGTAATTGCAGTGATTGCAAATCCTCCAAATAATACATTAATATAGACAGGTTTTTTTTCAAATTCGAAAGAATAAATAATTCTTGAGAAATATTGAACGATGGCTCCAACACTAAAAGCTACAACAACAGACAAGATGATTCCTAAAATTATTTTACTTGCAGTTTCGTAGTTGATATAATTCCATATTTCTGTTACAGATTGATCTGTTCCAGATATTTTAATTAAAGCTATTGCTACCGCTGCTCCTAATAATTCAAATACGATAGATACCGTAGTTGATGTGGGCATTCCTAAAGAATTAAAAATATCAAGCAGTAATATATCTGTGATCATAACTGCCATAAAAATGTACATGATTTCTTCGAACATGAACATATTCGGGTTAAAAATACCTTTCCTTGCAACCTCCATCATTCCACTAGAAGATACAGCACCAAAAAATACACCGACACTAGCGATGATCATTATGGTTTTAATAGGAATAGCTTTAGAACCTATAGCTGAGTTTAAAAAGTTAACGGCATCGTTACTTACTCCTACAACTAAATCTAAAATTGCTAGTGCTCCCAGTGCAACTAGCATTAAAATAAAAGGATCTCCCATCTCTTATATTAAGATAATTAAACTCGACAAAAGTAAACACCTACGATTTGCGGTATGTTACGTAATTGTTATGAAATGCTGCAAATCTACATAATTACTTAAGTTTTCAGGTCCTTCAAGAATAGTTTTAACAATTTGCATTGTACCATCTTCATTAGTAATTATATGCCACTTGATTAGCGTAATTTGATAGTTCTCTATTTCGATACCTGTAATGCATCTTGGGTGTACACAACTTCCGTCGTT
Source organism: uncultured Tenacibaculum sp. (assembly GCF_947502995.1). Classification (GTDB taxonomy): domain Bacteria; phylum Bacteroidota; class Bacteroidia; order Flavobacteriales; family Flavobacteriaceae; genus Polaribacter. Next base: position 224,988 of record NZ_CANNBW010000001.1, read on the forward strand.
AAAGTACGGTAATTCATTAGGTTGAGGAAATCTAGGTCGGTGTGTATGACCGGTAACAACTACTTGGTTATTGTTACGTCTAATCCATTTTTCTATGTGTCTTTCTACTTTAATTAGTTCTTTAAAGTTTTGAGCAGGACTTGTTGGGTCTTTAATTCCAATAATTTGTAGTGGTTTCCATAAATATTGAACTAAAAACCGACTCAATTTCCAAAAAGAGTAGTTAAACCAATCTGCTTGATGACCGTGAAGTAGAAAAATAGAATTGTGGTCTTTGTTTTCTAGTTTTATTGCTTCATAAAAAGGAGCGTTAGGCATCAATTCTTTGAATTCCTCTGTAGCAGATTCATAATAGTGACTTAGATTTTTTTTAATATGTTTTGGGTTTTTATAATCCATATCGTGATTTCCCCAAATAAAATGAATTCTATTCTTGTCATAGAATTTTTTTAATAGTAAAAAAGTGTCCTTGTTAGCGTTGAAGATAGAATCAAATTTATTTTCCCAAAGTTCATCTCCATCTCCAAGTTCTATGTATGTAAATCCGTTATTAAAATATTGAGAAATGGCATAGTTGTATACTTTTCTATTGTGAGAAAAATCGTCTGCAAAACTATTGTCACCTCGATGACAATCGGAGAAAAGTATGTATTTTGAATCCTGATTAAGCGGAAGTTTTTTTGCGTTTTTAAAAGCTCTCGATAATCGACTATTAGCAGACATGGTTTGTTTTTGATAAATTTCAATAAAAAAACCGAGTTTTCAAAACTCGGTTTTTAGTATATGTTTTAGTTTTTTACTCTTAATTATTGAGCAACAACTTTTACATTATCAATTTCAAAAGTTCCATCAGATCCAGCGTCTCCACTTCCGATGTATTTGAATGCGATATAAGCACTACCAGAGAAAGAAGATAAATCTACATCACCAGAGTTTACCCAGTTTCTGAAGAATTCTCCATCTGTAACAACAGCAGCAGGTAAAGTTGTCCAAGTAGCTGTAGTAATATTAGCTTCAGTACCATCCCAATCTGTAGAGATTAATACTTCTAATTCACTTCCGTCAGCAAAACTGTTTGAAGATTCGAAAGAGAAGAATTCGTTAGCAGTAGCATCTAAATCAATAGAAGGAGTAATTAACCAAGTGATAGAACTTGCATCTCCAGATCTGAATGATCCAATACTAGCAGCTCTACTTCCAGAATCACCATCGTTATAGCTTCTAAATAATCTTGTCCCTTCTTCGCTGTAGTTTGTCCACCCAGCAATTGCGATATCACCAGAACCAGGAGTTCCTTCGAAATCTTCTTCAAAAATTGGAGTAAAAGTGCTTAAATCTAATGGTTGACATAAAGATTCGTTGAATTGAATATCTTCTACATCGTTTACAACAACTACGAAGTTATCACCACCAAAGTCTTTGGTTAAGATAGCGCTGATTGCTCCACCTTCAGCAGATTGCATTGTTACTTGTGAGAAGTTAGCAAATGAACTAGTTTCTAAAATAAATTCTGAAAAACCAGAACCATTACAAGCAGATAAAGTTCTTTGAGTATCGAAATCTTCGTTTGGATCTACGATAGTTAATCCATCTAATTCAGCTGGGAAAAATGCATCTTCTATTCTTACAAATGTTCCGATTAAGTTAGCTCCAATTTCAGCTACTTTAATTGTTTTAGGTACAATAGTTTCTGTAGTTGTAGATCTAAATACGTGATTAGCTAATTGATTTTCAGAAATAACATCTATTTCGTCACTATCATCTGGGTTTACTTTTCCTCCAACAGAGATAATTCCGTCACCAGAGTTTGTTTCTCCTAAGTATAATCCATTTAAGTAAACATAAACTTCTCTACCTATGTTATATCTTGTGTAACTAGATCTTAAGTTTAAAACTACTCTAAGACCAGCAGTTGGGTTTTCTGCAGCATCTTGAATGTAAATTTCTTGGAAGAAGTTTCCTGTACGATCAGAAGAAACAACATAACCTTTTACAACGTCGTTAGCTGTAATGGCTAAAGGAGCATCACCTGAATTATATCTAGATTTAAGATCAGCAATTGATACTAAATTCCAGTTCGTGTCATTAGCAATATTACCTAAGATAATACTTAACTCTCTGTTTTCTTCATTACCTGAAGGAGTAGGTACGTCAAAGTTATCATCAACACAAGATGATAGTAATAATGTAACTAAGATTACACTTATTATTTTAATTGAATTAATTTTCATAATTGAAATGTATTTTTTTAATTTTTTTAGAATCTATAATAAACGTTAAAGAAGTAGTTTGCACCTCTACCATACCAATATCTTGGACCAAATAATCTCTTAGGATTACTAAAGTCTTCACTTAAAGAAGTGAAGTCTCCTCTTCTAGATTGCTCGAATCCTCCAGTTCTAAATTGTTGGTCGAAGATGTTGCTAATTCCTAAAGTAAATCCAATAAATTTATTATCTCTACTTATTTTCCAAGACTTTCCACCAATTACGTTGGCAACAAAGTAACCTCCAAATTCTTCTTGTTGTAATAATCTTTTAGCTTCTACAGGGTCGTAGTCGTTAAGTGGTACACCATCAACATCAGTAAAGAATCTATCTGTTCTTAAGATTGGACTAACACCAATATAAGTATCATCAAAATAATTACCTGTCATACTTACCCACCAGTAATCTGGGTCACGATACTCGATACCTAAAGAGTATGCTTTTTGTGGACCAGAGTTTAATCTGTAGTTTTTCAGTTGTGCTTCTCCTAAATTATTAATGTTTAATTCTTGAGTATTGATATCTCTAACTGCTAATTGAACATTGCTAGGGTTGTTGCTATAAACATATTCTCCAATGTTAGCAGCTCCTTTTAAGTTTAAAGTAGAAGTTAATTTGTATTCGAAACCTAATTCTACACCTAAATGACGTTTGTCAACACCTGTTACAATTTCTTGAGAGAATCCTTCGCTTTGTCCTCCTTGTAAGAAGAAGAAGTTAGACTCTACGCTATCTTCAATTGTAGTATAGTATCCTGTAATTCTAGAAGTAAATCTAGGAGATCTAACGATGTAACTAGCATCAAAAGATAAAGCCTTTTCACTAGTTAAGAAATCTGTAATAATGTTACTTTCTCTAGCTTGCGTAAAAGCATCTCTTACAGTTGGAGCTTTTTCTAAATATCCAGCATTAAAATCTAAAATATGTCTACCAGATACTTTATAAGTAAATCCTCCTTTTGCTCCAAAAGTAGTAAAGTCTACTTCTGGTGATTTTCCTAATGAGTTTCTAGAATCAGTTGGGTCTAATGCTCCACTCTGATAAAAACCTTCTCTTTGGTAAGAAGTTTTTGTGATGTCTCCCGCTACATAAAAGTCAAATTTATTGTATTTGAATTGCGCTTGTAAGAAACCATTCATCACTTCAGAGTTGATGTTGTAGTTGTATTTAAATCTGTCACCAACATTTACAATACGGTCTGGATTTAATAAATCGTTCTGTCTTTGGTTTGTACCAATACTGCTAAAACCATTAACATCTACATAACCAACAGAGTTACCTAAAAGATCTAATACATTAGCAAAATTTTCTGATTCTGATTTTGTGTATTGTACTCTACCGTTTAAAGTAATATTATCTGTAAGATCTGCTGAAAGAATAGAATTAACGTTTAAAGTATTGTTGTCTACTCTATCTTCATAAAAAACATATGCAGCATCAATTCCTTGTTGAGAATTGTTAATGTTAGCATCGTAAATAGCATTCCAATTTAATTGACCGTCATTTAAAAAACGTTGCTCAGCTTCATAAGCTCCAGCTAAATCATTAATAGATAACCAATAACTTGGTAGGTTTCTAAATTGAATAGGGTTAGGATTTTGTCCTCCGTTAAAATCAATTCTGCTTCTACCAATTTTTCCGAACTGATAAGAAACGTTTGTATTTACATTTACTTTGTCGTTAATTTTCCAATAATGGCTTAACATTGTGAATGGCTCCTCAACATCTTTTATTCTAGAGTTTCTGATTTTTCCATCTTGATAACCCCAGTTAGAGTTGTAACGAATACCTTTTAAATCTACTACTTCTTGAGTGTTAGGAGAACCAACCCCTCTTTTATTAGAAGCGAAAATAGATGTTAAGTTTAAACTATGATTGTCGTTAAATATTTTTTCAACAGAAGCAAATAAAGAAGTGGCATCATAAGAAGTTCCATCTACGAAACCTTCATTACCAGCTCGTCTACTTCCAGAAACTGTAAATGCCCATCCATCTTTTAATAATCCAGATGAGTATGTTCCCATAACTCTATGTCTGTAACTTCTATTTGAAGAAGCATAAGAAATTCTTGCGCCTTTACGGTATTGAGAAGCTCTTGTGCTGATATGAGTAGAACCTAAAACACCACCAAAAGTGTAATTAGAAGGAGCTAAACCATTTGTGAATTCTTGATTTCTTAAAACATCATTTAATCCACCCCAGTTTGCCCATTCAGGACGACCTGTTTCTAATTTGTTCATTTCTATTCCGTTGATTAATAGTTTAGCATTATCAGAATCTAAACCACGAATTCTAAAGAAAGAAGAACTAAATTCGAAAGCAGCAGCACGTAAGTATACATCTCTAGATGACTGAAGTAAACTAGAAATGTTGTCTGCAGCACTACTATCGTCGTTTAATTCATCATCAGCGATAATAATAGTACTTAAGTCTTGGTTTTCAGAAAACTCATCTTCATACATAAAGATGTCTCCTAAATCTACAACACTACCAGATAAAGTAACTGGATAGTTTTGAGTTTCATAACCTACTTTTTTTAAGGTAACAATAAATTTTCCGTCAGGTAAATTTTGTAAAGCGAAAGAACCGTCAATGTTAGTAACCTGACTGTCATTCCTTCCTTCAATGCTGACTGAAACGCCTTGTAATACCTTTTCTGAGTCGCTGTCCTTAACAACTCCTTTTACAGTACTTTGTGCTATTGCCCCATAAGATATTGTAAAGCAAAACAATACTGTTAAGATAATTTGTTTCATAAAAGTTTATATTTTTTAAAAAAAATGCCCGCAAACTTAGTTTTTTTCGAGGTTGTTAATGTTAAGTTAATATTAACAAATGAGAATATTATACACAATCAGCGAATTGGCTTGAAATTTGTTTTTACTTTTGTGCCGTTAAAAAATAATTTCATGAGAAAATTAATAGTACTATTAGTTTCTATAATGAGCGTGTTTTCTATAAGCGCTCAAAAGGAGTACAAAATTAGAACAGTAGCGTTTTATAATGTTGAAAATTTGTTTGACACTATTAATGATGTTACTAAGAATGACGAGTTTAGTCCAATGATGGAGCTAAAAGCAGGAAGGTCTAAAGTATATTGGGATAAGATTGATAAACTTGGAAAGGTAATTAACGAACTAGGTGCAGAAAAAGCTAAAACAAGTCCTGCTATCTTAGGAGTAGCAGAGATTGAGAACAAGCAAGTTTTAGAAGATTTAGTAAAAAATAAACATCTAAAAAAGAAGCGTTATGGTATTATCCATTTCGATTCTCCTGATAAAAGAGGAATTGATGTAGCTTTATTATATCAACAACGTTATTTTAAGCCAGTTCATTATGAAGCAGTAAATCCTAATATATATTCAAATAATAAAAAAGTATATACCAGAGATATACTTTGGGTTTCAGGATATCTAGATGATGAGTTAGTACATATATTGGTAAATCACTGGCCGTCGAGAAGAGGAGGAGAAGCTAAAAGTAGTCCATTAAGAGAGAAAGCTGCATATAAAGTAACTCAAATTATGGAAAGAATTAGAGAGAACGATAAAGATGCTAAAATCATTATTATGGGAGATTTTAATGATGATCCTATGAATAAATCTTTTAAAGAAGTAATTAAAACAAAATCAGATAAAGAAGATGTAGCTCGAGAAGATGTTTATAATCCTTATGAGAAAATGTTTGAGAAAGGTTTAAATACAACTGCTTACAGAGATAATTTAAGTCTTTTTGACCAGATCATGTTTACTTCTCCTTTATTAAATAAGAAAGGAAGAAAAGATTTTTCTAGCTATAAAATGTTTAAGTCAGGTATTTTTAACAAGCGTTTTTTAATGCAAAAACAAGGTAGATATAAAGGGTATCCTTTTAGAAGTTTTTCTAACGGACAGTATTCTGGAGGTTATAGTGATCACTACCCAGTCTACTTATATTTGATAAAAGAGAAATAAAAAGTACGGTTTTTCCACACCAAAAGTGTGGGTAGCCCGTACTCATGTTTCTTTTAGTATAATTACTTTTGTATTGAAAAAGTAAAAATTTAAAAAAATGCTAAAAGAAAAATTAAGTTACATCAAACTGTTTCTATGTTGCTTAGGAACAGTTTTGTTTTTTGCAAATTGCAATGAAGAAGAAATTGAGTTAGAGAAAAAACAAAATTTAAATTATGAAATTGAAGATATTAACTTTAATAGTTTTATCCGGAAACAAGAACTAAAAGAATTTTACAATAAAGTTATTAGTGAGGGAGAAACTTTAAAAAGAAGTGAAGAAAGAATTGGTATTAATACTACTTTAATTCGTAGAATTAAAACTGATAAGATAGAGTCGTACACCTTTGCTGTTGATAAAGATCATTTGCAAAGGAATGAATACGAAAACTTAGTGATCACTAAAGATTTACAAGAGGATAAAATAACAGCAGCTTTTCTAAAGTACAAAATGGCTACTGAATTAGAAGTAGATCAAAATGGGGAACCATATCCATTTCAAGGAGCTTTAGAAATTATACCTGTAGAAGAGCAAATTATAGAAGGTTTGTTGTCTAGAAGTACTACAGTTTGTTTTAGAGTTGGTGTTTTAATGTGTAATGATAATAGAGGAGATTATACTTCAGATCATCAAGTAACAGAAGCATGTACAAGGCCAGAGAATATTTATACAGCTCAATCTATTGAATGTGCAACTACATTTGGCCCACCAAGTTTTACTAATGAAACTGGAGGAGGAATAATTGCAGTTGATAGTGGTTCTTCTGGAGGTTCAGGAAGTCCTTCTAATAGTGGAGGTACTATAATAACATCGCCTTTACCATCAGATTTAAAAACTGAGTTTTTTGAACTAGTTGATAGATTAACTCCTGAACAGCATGAATTTTTATATGAATTAGAGAATTCATCTATTAGAAAAGAAATAGGCGTTTTTTACGAGAGAGATAATTTTTCTCTAAAAGCAGAAGAGTTTATAAAAGAGGCTATTAATGTTCTTATGGATAATGGTGATGTAAATTTTGATGATTGGTATATTAAAACAAAAGTGTCTGATGATAATTATTTTTATGATGGACCTAAAGAATCAATACCAGATACGTTAATTTTATCAGATGGAAGTTCGATTAATATAAATTTTGGAACAACAAGATCTGATAATAAAAATGCAGATCAAGAAGTTTCACCAGTTTTAGTAGAAGGGATGAAATTTGCTTTAGAAAAGGCTAATAATAATTTAAGTTCATCAGAAAAAATAACAAGTATATACATATCTGCTACAACAAATGGAGAGCATAGTGCAACAAGCAATCATCCTTTAGGTTTAGCAATAGATATAAGTAGAATTAATGGTAAAAGAATGGCTGTTACAGGAGTGACAAATCAGATAAAGGAATTACAAAAAGCATTCGATAGTTTTCAATATATACGAGAAAATTTTGGTCCACATTTTAAACATAAATATGATTTAAATACGAATAGATGGAATTTTAATTACCCTGTAGGTGGGCATAAAGATCATATTCATATTTCAGTAAGAAAATAATAAAAAACAAAAACATGAAAAGACTATTTTTTATAACTGTATTTAGTGCGATTTTAGGATGTAATGCGCAAAAGAAAGTTGATTTATCTACAACAGATGTTAATATGAACTACATATTTTCTAGTATGTATTCAACTCAACCATTACATAAAGAATTATTTAATAACAGTTTATTTTTATCAGTTTATAAATTCTCAGACTCTAAACTTTCTAAAGGAAAAATGATTTCTGAATCAGATGAATTTATGAGTAGTTATATGGTTTCTGTGACACCAGATGGGGATAGATATACTGGTAGTAAGTTGTACAAAATTGAAGGTGTTTTCAATCCAAAAATTATTAAAGTTGAAGAAGATAAATATCCTTTTTTTACAATAAAAGTAGAACACGGATTAAAAAGTGATAGAAAGACAGAGTCTTTTCAGTTTAAAGGAGAATGATTTCTTGAGATAATCAATCACTTGAATTTTCAAGTAATTGATTGTTTTTATATATCCGTTCAGCTTGGGTTGATACTAAATCAACCTAAGCTGTTTTTATTTAATTTCTACATATTTCTTCAATGTAGTCATTGAATTTTAATTGGAAAAGAGTTCCTTTTAATAAATCTTCTATTTGTCCCAAATCAATCATAGAAACAGCTAAACTTACTCTATTTGATGGAGTCCTTAACAAGAGTGATCGGCAATTATCTCCCATTTTACATTCACTACATTTACTTTGCATTTTTGCATCAACTGTAAAATCTAGAAAAGATTCAATTTCAGATAAAGTTAAATGAAAACCTACATCTCTAAAGACTACTTGTGTAAGTTCTGTTTTTGAGTTAATCCATTGAAATGAAATCCCAATATCATTTGTATAAATTGTTTTTACTTGCTCCATAGTTGTTGTTTTATGAAACAAATATATGTTATTTTTATTTAATCTAAATAAGTTATTTTAGGTCCTTCAATTGTAGTTGTATAGATGTATTTCCATTCCATGTATTTTCATCAAGCTGATAAACAATATCAAACTCTTGTTGTACATGTTCTATTTTATTTCCTAAGCTAAAACCGATAGCTCCAATACAGTTTTTAGGATTTCCTTGAAAAACAGTTAGTTTTAAGTGAGTTTTATCTTGTCCAACCTGTTTTCCATAACCATTGTCTCTTACTGAATTAGACTGAAAAATAGGTCTTCTATTTAATGGGCCGAAGGGAGCCATTTGATTTATTATTCTGTAGAATTTAGGAGAAATATTACTAAGGTGTAATTCTGCATCAATTTCAATTTCAGGTTCTAATAGTTCTTTTTGAATCGTATTTTTTACAACTTCTTCAAATTTTGATTTAAAAGCGTTGTAATTTTCTGGTTTTATAGATAATCCAGCAGCATATTTATGTCCACCAAATTGTTCAATGTATTCAGAACAAGCATCCAAAGCATTGTAAACATCAAAACCTTTAACAGATCTTGCAGAAGCAGCTAAAAATTCACCACTTTTTGTGAAAACTACTGTAGGGCGATAATATGTTTCAGTTAATCTTGAAGCAACAATTCCGATAACGCCTTTATGCCAACTTTCATCGTAAACAGTGGAAGTGAAATTATGCTCTTCACTGTTTGTTTCTATTTGATACAAAGCTTCTTTTGTAATTTCCTGATCTAACTCTTTTCGATGTGCATTAAACTCTTCAATTTCTTTTGCAATATTTCTTGCCAAGTCAAGATCTTCAGAGATTAATAAATCTACAGCGTAGCTAGCATGTTTAATTCTACCAGCAGCATTAATTCTAGGAGCTATAATAAAAACAACGTCAGTTATAGAAAGTTCTTTTTTATTTATGTGCTGGGTTAACGCTTGAATACCTATTCTCGGAGTGGCGTTTATCACTTTTAAACCGTAATAAGCTAAAACTCTATTTTCACCAGTCATAGGAACAATATCTGCTCCAATAGCAGTAACGACTAAATCTAAAAAGGGTAGTAAATCGTCTATAGTTTGTTTCTGTTGTAGTGCTATTGCCTGAATTAATTTAAATCCAACACCACATCCGCAAAGTTCTTTATAAGGATATTCACAGTCTATTCGTTTAGGATTTAATACAGCGACTGCATCAGGTATTTTTTCTCCAGGTTTGTGATGATCACAAATAATAAAATCGATACCTTTTTCTGTAGCGTAGGCAACTTTTTCAATGGCTTTAATTCCACAATCGAGAGCAATGATTAAAGAGAATTCATTATCGTGAGCAAAGTCTATTCCGGCAAACGAAACCCCATATCCTTCTTTGTATCTATCAGGAATATATGTTGCTAAATAAGGGTGAATATTCTTTAAGTAGGAATACATTAATGAAACAGATGTAGTACCATCAACATCATAATCACCATAAATTAAAATTTTCTCTCCATTTTCTATAGCTTTTTCAACTCTAGAAACAGCTTCATACATATCTTTCATTAAAAAAGGATCATGAAGATCTTCCAAAGAAGGTCTAAAAAAATGTTTAGCTTCATCAAAAGTTTTGATCCCTCTTTGAACTAAGATTTCAGCTAATTTTAAATCTATATTTAATTCATTAGCTAAAGTATTTACAATATTAAAATCAGGTTTGGGCTTTAAAGTCCATTTCATAGCGAAAAAGTCATGCTGTTAGTTGTTGAAAATAATTTCTGTAGTCACTTTTGCAAACTGACGAAACATTTCCATAACTCCACAATATTTCTCAATAGATAAGTTCACTACTTTAGTTAGTTTATCATGATCTAAATTGTTACCCTCGAAAAAATATTTTACATGAACTTTATCATAATATTTAGGATGCTCTTCTGTTAAGTTAGCTTCAACGACTATTTTTAAATCATCGAAAGAAACACGCATTTTTTCAGCAATCATAACAACATCTAATCCAGAACATCCAGCTAAAGAAGATAACATTAATGCTTTAGGGGAAGCTCCAACAGAATTACCGCCGTTTGCAAAAGAAGTATCCATTAAAACTTGTGCTCCATTTGGGTTGTCACTTTGAAAAAGTAAATTTTTCTTCCATTCTGTAGTTACAATATTCGATGCCATGTGAGATTTTTTTTGTTACTTGTATTAAATTACAAAATTACTTAAATAAAAAATAATTATGCCATTAGTAACCCCCTTAGATCCGAATCACGATGAGGAGACAAAAAGGTTATCAGATTTTTATAATGAAACATTAGGATTTTGTCCTAATTCAGTTCTTACAATGCAAAGAAGACCAGAGATTTCTAAAGCTTTTATCAACTTAAACAAAGCTGTTATGGCAAATCATGGTCGTATAACTTCTGCTTTAAAACGTATGATTGCGTGGGTAAGTAGTAATGCTACAGGTTGTAGATATTGTCAAGCACATGCAATTAGAGCTGCTGAACGTTATGGAGCTGAACAAGAAAAGTTAGATAATATTTGGGAATATAGAACGCATTCTGCTTTTTCAGATGCTGAAAGAGCTGCTTTAGATTTTTCGTTAGCTGCTTCGGTAGTACCTAATAATGTAGATGAGTCGATAAAGACAGAATTATACAAATATTGGGATGAAGGTGAAATCGTAGAAATGTTAGGAGTAATTTCTTTATTCGGATATTTAAATAGATGGAATGATTCTATGGGAACAAGTATTGAAGACGGTGCTGTAGAAAGTGGAGAACAATACTTAGGAAAGCACGGTTGGAATAAAGGTAAACACCAATAAGATTTACGCAAACTTTAATACTAAAAACTCGTAGCTATACGAGTTTTTGTTTTTTTACGTTAACTTATATACCAAATATTAATCTAATGAAAAACTACAAGTATATGAAAACCTAAAAAACAAACTTCAAACGAAAATTATCTAGTTTTAGATAATAAAAATGATCCCCCTAAGAAAATACTAAAGAAATAAACAGTCCCCTAAAACCCCAAATAAGAATAAATTAGTATATAAATTAATTAACTATTTCTACATAGTTAAACAACAGTTTTATTGTGTAACTGTTTGTACTTCATATTTTTTTTGATTCCCCTATTTCTTCATAATAGGTTATTAAACAACCATATTTAAAAGACATTTAAAACTAAAAATCATGAAATTAATTGATGTAAGAAACATTATCGTTTCTTTCTTCATTATTGCTATAGGTTATGCTCAAACTACTTCAGGAGAGCTTAAAAGATGGCATAAGATATCACTAACATTTAACGGACCCAATACTTCTGAAACCGCAAACCCTAATCCGTTTTCAGATTATAGATTAGAAGTAACTTTTACTCATAATTCAAGCAATAGATCATACACTGTTCCTGGTTTTTTTGCTGCCTGTGGAAATGCTGAGGATAATAGTTGTTCATCTGGAAATAAATGGAGAGTTCATTTTACTCCAGATCAAACTGGTCAATGGAGTTGGACAGCTTCCTTTAAAAAAGGTGCAGACGTAGCTATTAATGGCGGCGGAACTAGTGCAGGATTTATGAATGGAGCTTCAGGAAACTTAACCATTACTGAATCTAACAAAACCAGAAGAGATTTTCGAAATAAAGATTTAGGAAGATTACAGTACATAGGAGAACATTATTTAAAGCACACTGGAACTAATCCTCAAAATCCGAATGGAAAATGGTTTGTGAAAGCTGGTGCCGATTCACCTGAAAATGCATTCAATTATGTTGATTTTGATGCTACACCAAGTTATACGAATAACTTAAATAAAATAGGTAGTAAAACTTGGCAACCTCATCAACAAGATTATGTAGCAAGTGATGCTAGTTCGTATACCTGGGCTAATGGTAAAGGAACAGAAATTTTAGGAATGGTAAATTATCTGCATAACCAAGGAGCAAACGTAATGTCGTTTTTAACTTGGAATACCAGTGGAGATTGTGGTGCTGTTTTTCCTCATATTTTAAAAGTTTCTTTACAAGAATATGGAAACACAGGAAGATCGCAACAGTGGAATAAAGTACATAAAGATCGTTTCGATGTTTCTAAAATGGCACAATGGGAAAAAGTGATGCAGTATGCAGATCAAAAAGGTATCTATCTTCACTTTAAAACCATGGAAACTGAGAACGATAATAAGATGGATGGTAATACTTTTGGAAGACAACGAAAACTGTATTACAGAGAATTAATCGCTAGATTTTCTCACCACTTAGCACTAAACTGGAACATTACTGAAGAAACTACTTTGCCTAATAATGTGGTAAAAGCTACAGCAACTTATATAAAGCAATTAGATCCGTACAATCATAATATTGTTATTCATACGTATCCAGGAGAAAAAGATCAACGTTATACTCCACTTTTAGGAAACGCATCAGATTTAACAGGAGCATCTTTACAATCGAATCAGAATTCAATTCATAATGATGTAATTAACTGGTTAAATAAATCTAGAGCTTCTGGGAAAAAATGGGTAGTCGCAAATGATGAGCAAGGTTCTGCTTCACAAGGAATTCGTGTATCTGATAAAGATGTAAGAAAAAAAGTGCTTTGGGGTACTTTATTAGCAGGTGGAGCTGGAGTTGAATACTACAGCGGTTATTTAAATGATGATGGAGATATTAATGGTAACGATCATAGAAAAAGAGGTAAGAAATATAAAGAAGGTAGCTATGCATTAGATTTCTTTAATGAAAACTTACAATCTTATTTAATTGATATGATTAGTGCTGATGGTGTAACTAATGATAATGGAGATTTTGTATTTGCAAAAGCTGGTGAAATTTATGCGGTTTACAGACCAAATGGAGGTTCAACAGGTTTAAGTTTACCAACAGGAAATAATAAATACAATGTGCAATGGTTTAATCCAAGATCTGGAGGTAATTTATCAGCTAAACAAACTTTAGGAAATAATTTAGTTGCGCCAGATAATAACGATTGGGTAGCTTTGATTACCAATAAAAACGGTGGTGGAGATACTGGCGGAGGTGACGGAGATTGTGCTGCTTTAGAACAAAATGGAGTAGTTGCTGTTGAGGCAGAGCATTTTCTAAGTCAGTCTAAAACTGGAAAAAGACAATGGTATAAGAATACAGATAGTAATCTACCGGGTCCAGATCCAGATGCTTTACATACAAACGGAGCTAGTGAAAGTGGATATTTAGAGATTTTACCTGATACTAGAGTTACACACGGAGATCCTTTAGTTAACGGAGAAAGTTTTTCAAATACTCCAGGTCAAGTTGCGATTATTAATTATAGAGTAAAGTTTACAACTCCTGGTAAATACTTTGTTTGGGTAAGAGCTCATTCGACAGGATCAGAAGATAATGGTGTTCATGTTGGTATTGACGGAACATGGCCAGAATCTGGACAAAGAATGCAATGGTGTACTGGTAAAAATGCTTGGACTTGGGAAAGTAAGCAGAGAACTGGTGCAAATCATTGTGGAGAACCGCAAAAGATTTTTATCAACGTTCCTACGGCAGGTATTCATACAATTTCATTTTCAATGAGAGAAGATGGTTTTGAAATGGATAAATTTGTGTTATCTAAAACATATACAAAGCCAACAGGTGTTGGTCCTGCTGAGGTATTAGTGGATTGTGGTGGAAATAATCAATCGCCTCAAGTTTCAATTATTTCGCCAGTAAATGGTAACGAGTTTACTGTTAATGAACCGATACAATTATCAGCAAATGCTTCCGATTCAGACGGGAATATTGCTAAAGTTGAATTCTTTTCAAATGGAAACTTAATAGCAACTGAGAATACAGCTCCTTATAATACTTCTGTAACGATAGCTCAAACAGGAAACTATGAAATTACTGCAAAAGCAACAGATAATGATGGAGCTACAACAACATCAAATTCTGTTTCAATAGAAGTAAAAGGAGTAAGTGTAGCTATTCAATTACCAGGAAATTTTGAAGCAGAAAATTATTCGAGTAAATCAGGAAGTGTAAAAATTGAAAATACACCAAATTCAACAGGTAAAAATCTAGGTTTCATTAAAAATGGAGATACTGTTTCTTACAATGTGAATGTTAGTAATACAGGAGATTATTTGTTTGAATTTTACGCGTCAAGCAATGGAGTTGGAGGAGAAATAGAAGTTTTAGATGATGGTATTTCTGTAGGTAGTGTTGCTATTCCGGTAAATAATACTTGGCACAATTACCAAAAGTACAGTGTAAGTGTTCGATTAACTTCTGGAACGAAAGCTTTAAAGTTAGTATTTAAAGGAGCTACAGGTTATTTGTATAATCTAGATAAGGTAATTGTGAAAGCTGAACAAATTCTAGATCAAGACTTAGAATTGAGTCCTATTCATGATTCATATTTACAAAATGGTAAGAATTTTAATTCTGACATGATCCGTATAGAAAGTGGAAAAAGAGTTGGATATTTATTGTTTGATCTTTCTGCTGTTTCTGGAGTGGTGAAAAAAGCTTCGTTAACTTTTATAGTATATTCAGATGCTGGTAGCGGAGCGTTAACTGTGCATAAAGGTTCGAGTTCTAATTGGACTGAAACATCGCTTTCAAATGCAAATAAACCTAATAATAATGGTGTTCTTGGTCAAGTAAATACTTCTTTTGGAGTTTCTAAAGTGGTGACAATTCCTTTAGATGCTTCTAAAATTACAGAAGATCAATTGAGTTTAATTTTAAGTTTAAGTGGAGGTAATGATTTTGCTTTTGCTTCAAAAGAGAATGCTACAGTAGCTTCAGCAAAATTAAATCTAACTTATGGGAGTGTTGCCAATACTACAAATAATGAGAATGTAGAAGTGACTCTATTTCCAAATCCTATGACTAATGTTTTAAGAGTTTCAAATGCTAATGAGGTTTCAAAAGTGAAATTATATAATCAATCTGGAGCTTTAATAAAGCAAGTGGAAAATGTAAAACAACCAGTTGATATTTCGGAAATTCCGAAAGGATATTATATCATAAAAATTTATAATAAAGCAGGTAAAGTTATTTCAAGCAAAAAAGTGATTAAAAAATAATTTTATCTAATGTTTTAAACTGGATAATGCCGCAACTAATATAAATTAGTTGCGGTTTTTTTGTCTTGTATAAGTGATGTATGTGCTTATGTATAATTTCACTGAAAACAGGGTAATACGTTAATATGCCATGTTTTAATCTTGTGGAATCAAATTATTAATAATCCCAATGAAACTTTTATCAAAAATTAGCTATTTAATATTGTTTATTAGTAGCTTTCATCTTTTTTCGCAAACCATAGACAGTAATGGTTGGACAAAATTAAATCCCGAAAATGCTTCTAAAATTATATATGTTAGTAGCGAAGAAGGAGACGACGATACCGCCGAAATATATGTTCATACCGATGGAGTAGTAGGTGCTGATCCTTTTTTACCAAGTGCATCAATAAAAGCATTTAAAACAGTAAAAGCAGCAATAACAAATGTTACCAACGGTGAGGCAGCGTGGATTCTTTTAAAAAGAGGAAATACTTTTACAGAAACATTAGAACCAAAAAGTGGAGCATCAGCTACAGCTCCTTTTGTGTATGCAACTTACGGAACTTCAAAAGAATTGCCTTTAATTTTATTAGATGGAAAAATAGGATTTAGAAGTTTAGGGGAATTGAATCATTTTTACGTAATAGGAATTGATTTTTACGCAAAGAAAAGTGATCCAAACGATATTGAGTTTACTTCATTTAAAGGAAATATTCCTGGTTTTTTTATATATGGAGCATCTGCAGGAACTGTAAATGATGTTTTAGTAGAAGGTTGTGCTTTTCGTTTTACCGAAGGTTGTAATATTTCGTCTAAAGAATTAGGTGGAGTTACCAATATTAGATTAAGAAGAAACTTGTTCTTTGATAGTTATGCTGCTGACAGCCATTCGTCGGGTATTTTTACAAATCAGGTAAACGATATAACTTTAGAAGAAAATATTTTTGATCATAACGGATGGTATCAAAAATCGTTAGCAGGTAATAACGATCAGAATGGAGGTCAGGCTACTATTTTTAATCACAATTTATATTTTAGTTCCGTAAAAAATACGGTATTTGACGGTAATTCTTTTTACAGACCAAGTAGTATTGGAACAAAATTTACAGCGAATAAAGGAGAAGGCAGTAGTACAGATATTACAATTACAAACAACTTTTATTACGATTGCGAAATAGGAATTTCGTTAGGAGGTAATGTGCGTACAGGTGCTTATCGATTTAAAAACTTATTGGTAAATGATAATGTATTTAATTCGTTAGGAGAATCTAAACAAACAAATAGAACTTTAGGTTGGGCTATTGAGATTGATGATTGGGAAAATGGAATTTTTAAAGATAATTTTATTGTACATCAAAATGTAAATGAAGCTTCTCATTTTGGAGTTGGAATGTATTTAAGAGGTGAGAATAAAGATGTACAAATTGAAAACAACATACTTTACAACTTAAAATCAACCAATTATATTTATTTAGATAAAAGTGAGTTTATTAACAGTACTTTAAGTGATAACATTGTGCACAATACTCACGATCGTTCGAAGCATGTTTTTGTAAATAGAACTTTTACCTCAGAAGATTTAGCTTTTTCAGGGAATATTTATTCTGGTCAGGGAGCAACACCATCGTTATATATTCAAAGAGATTTACAAAGTGTTGGTAATTGGAAAGATAAAACATCAGAAGAGATAACGAATACAACATTGCCAAATTATGTAGATCCTGATAGATCTTTCGAGCGATATATTACTGAAGTATTAGGGTTAGATTCTTTAGAAACATTCTATAAGAATCTTCGTAAGTTAAATATGCATAACTGGAAAAATGAATATACAGCTATTGAAATTAATAGATGGATTAAGGAAGGATTCGAGATTAACACCGGTGCAACTGTAGCTGTTACTTCGGTAGCTTTTAATGAAGATCAAGAGAATATAGCTATAGAAAAAAATAAAGAGTTACAATTATTTCCAATTATTCAACCAACAAATGCGACCAATACAAATGTTGCTTGGATTTCTAGTAATGAATCTATAGCAACAGTAGATGCTACTGGGAAATTAACTTTTTTAACCACAGGAAATGTAACAATTAAAGCTGTTGCTGAAGATGGAGGATTTGAAGCAGAAAGTAATATTACTGTTTTAGCAGAAGCAGATGATACAGTAGCGGTAACGGGAGTTTTTGTAGCTGAAGAACAAAAGTTTTTAACTATAGATCAAGGAAATGAATTATTGTTGTTACCACCAATTATAAGACCATTTAATGCTACCAATAAAAACTATACATGGACATCTAGTGATGAAAGTATAGCTACTATTGATGCAAACGGGTTAGTAAAAGCATTGAATGTAGGCGAAGTGATACTTAGTGCAATTACTGAAGATGGTGGTTTTACGGCAAAAGTAAAAATGATTATAAGTCCTAAGATAAATAATACTACTTATAAAGAATTTGTGTATAAACAAACAGATGGAAAAGATGTTAATTTACGAGTGTATTATCCGGATTCTTGGGTAAATACTGATAGAAGAAAAGCAATTGTAATGTTTCATGGAGGAAGTTGGGTGTCTGGATCGTATTTTCAAATGTTTCCATGGTGTAATTATTTAGCATCGCAAGGAATGGTAGCAATATCTGTTTCTTATACTTACGGAAGTGTAGAAAGTTGTGTTTTAGATGCTAGAAGTGCTATGCGTTGGGTGCGATCTAACAGTAATATGCTAGGAATTAATCCGAATGAAATTTCAGCAGCTGGAGCTTCTGCAGGATCGCATATTGCAATGTCTACTTTTTTGTCTGAAGGATTAGATGATTCTAATGATGATTTAAGTGTGTCTCCTAAACCTAATGCTTTCTTTTTAATAGATCCGGCTATAAAAATACCAACAGATGATTATAACGAAATAAAAGCAGATTGGGGAGAAGAGATTGCCAAGTTAACAGATCCTATTTCATACAAAATATATGGTTCAGACTTTCCTCCAGTAATATGTTTTTCAGGAACGAATGATGGAAGAGTGTCAGAAGCACACCAAATGGTGCAATATTTACATTACAAAGGTGTACCTGCTAGTTTATGGTTAGGTAGTGAGCAAGTTCATGGTTTTGCAGATAAGTCTGAATGGTTTGCGAGTATCATGAATAGAATTCATAATTTTTTTAATGATCAAGGTGTTTTACCAAATGCATATCCAATAGAAATTAAAAATCCGAAGTTAACATTCCATGATTTTGCAGGAGATAAGAAAGGTTTATTTTCACCTGCTTCAATAGTAAGTTTTCCAACTGAAAAAGATCCATCTGTAGCAAATAATTTAATTAATAACGCTGGTTTTTCAACTAGTGATATAATACCAGGAACTCCGCATGATGAAGATGAAAGTAATATGTGGTTTACAGAAAGAGGTTATACCTCTGGTGAAATTATTTTTGATTTAGGCGAAGCAAAAGATATAGATCAAGTTCATTTATGGAACTGGAATAGCCCTGCACAATCGGTTAAAACCGGGCTAAGAGATATAGAAATCTATACATCAACTACAGATGATATTGATGATTTTACCTATGCAACTAAAATTGCTATTTATCCTGGAGGTAATTTTGCTCAAAATTTCGATGTTAAAAAGGAAGGAGTAAGGCTTGTGAAGTTTACTATTTTAAATCATTTCAACAGTGCTTTTCAATCTATGGGATTAGCAGAGGTTAAGTTTTCTGGAGTGGAAAGTACATTAAGTACAACAGAAGATATTTTAGAAAAAGGTAATGTTCCAATTTTAAAATACAACATTGGTGATGGAAAATTTGAAATTCATAATAATCATCTTTTAGAATTAAATACCGTTGACGTTATTAATTTAAGTGGAGCTTTAATTCGTACGGTAAAATTGACAGATGGTTATGGTTCTATTGAAGGTTTATCAAGCGGAATGTATTATTTAAAGTTTAAAAATGATGCTAAAAAAGCTGTAGCGGTAGAAAAATATATTAAGAATTAATAAGAAATCAATTAAAAGGAATAATAAAAAAGGCTATTGATGTTAGTCAATAGCCTTTTAAACTTTATAGTGATTTTGAAGATTAGTTCTTCTTTAATAAATCTCTAATTTCAGCCAATAAGTCTTCTTGAGTTGGTCCAGCAGGAGCAGCAGGAGCTTCCTCTTCTTTTTTCTTCATTGCGTTAACACCTTTTACAATCATAAACATTACAAAAGCAACAATGATAAAGTCGATTACATTGGTTATAAATTCACCATACAATACGGCGACTTCACCAGATACTTTTCCAGAAGCATCAGCTACGCCTTCTTTAACTACATACTTTAAATCTTTAAAGTCAGCATTAAAGATTAGGCCAATTAATGGAGAAACAATTCCTCCAGTGAATGAAGAAACAACTTTGTTAAAGGCAGCACCCATTACAAAACCAACTGCAATGTCTACTAAATTACCCTTCATGGCAAAGTCTTTAAACTCTTTTAACATTCCCATTTGAATAGATTTTTTAAATATTAATTACTGGTTGTAATTTAAGAATTTTTTAACGTTTCACAAATCTTTTAATTCGTTGAGATAGAGCTGTTAATATTTCGTATGGAATGGTTTTGCATTTGTGAGCCATGTATTCAATATGTTGTTGATGGTTAAAAAGAATAACTTCATCTCCTTCTTTACAATCAATTGTTGTAACATCTACCATTATCATATCCATACAAACGTTTCCAATAATAGGAGCAGGTTTATTATTAATAATAACAAAACCATTTTTATTCCCTAATCTTCTAGAAATACCGTCAGCATGTCCAATCGGAATTGTAGCACTTCGAGTAGGTCTACTAGCAACAAAAGCTCTATTGTAACCAACTGTTTCTCCTGGTTGAACCATATGGATTTGAGAGATAATAGTTTTTAAACTATGTGTATTTTTAAGGTTGGCCGTTTCTTTAGGATCATTTCCAAAACCATATAACCCAATTCCTACACGTACCATGTCGAATTGAGCTTTTGGATAGTTTACTACTCCAGAAGTATTTAAAATATGTAGCATAGGTTCGTAACCTAAATGCTGATAGATTTGTTTTACAATATATGCGAAGTTATTAATTTGATTTACGGTGAATTCTTGCTCATTAAGATCTTCACTAGCTGCTAAATGAGAAAAAATAGATTGTACAATAACATTGTTAGATTTCTTTAGTGTAGAAATAATGTTAGGTACATCAGAATGCCAAAAACCTAATCTATTTAACCCAGTATTAAATTTGATATGAATCGGATAATTCATCAAAGGAACATCATTAGCATAATTTAAAAAAGCTTCAAAAATTTTGAAATTATATAAATTAGGTTCTAATCGATATTTAACAATAGCTTCAATATTTGGTATTTGTGGATGTAGTACTAGAATTGGAGTGTCAATTCCTGCTTCTCTTAAAGCGATACCTTCATGGCTATAAGCAACTGCAAAATAATCCACATGATCTTTTACAATTTTAGCTATTTCAACAGCTTCACTACCATAACCAAAGGCTTTAACAACAGCTAAAATTTTAGTTGTAGGCTGTAATCTCTGTTTAAAGTAACTAAGGTTATGCAAAACAGCATTTGCATCAATTTCTAATACGGTAACATGGTTGTTCATTCTTCCTCTTCTTTAAGTTGAGCGTTTTGCTCTTGTATGGCTTTGTAGTAAGCAGCTCTACTAAGTGGTTCGTATTCTTGAGTTTCACCTAAAAGTACAATATTATCACTTTCAGCTTTTCTGAAACTATAATGTGCTAAGTTACCGGTTCTTGTACAAACCGCATGAACTTTAGTTACATATTCTGCTGTTGCCATTAAAGCAGGCATTGGCCCGAACGGATTTCCTTTAAAGTCCATGTCTAAACCAGCGACAATAACTCGAATTCCTCTATTAGCTAGGTCGTTACAAACGGCAACAATTTCATTGTCAAAAAACTGAGCTTCATCAATTCCTACAACGTCAACATTGTTAGCAAGCAATCTGATATTTGCTGAAGCTGGTACTGGTGTAGATCGAATTCTATTGTCGTTATGAGAAACTACTTCTTCCTCATCATATCTTACATCAATAGCAGGTTTAAAAATTTCAACTCTTTGTTTGGCAAATTTTGCTCTTTTTAATCTACGAATTAATTCCTCAGTTTTCCCCGAAAACATTGAGCCGCAAATTACCTCTATCCACCCAAACTGTTCTGTATGATTTACTGTATTTTCAAGAAACATTTTGTAATTTTAATGCTCAAATAATTATTTTTGTCTTACATTTCGATAAGGGAACAAATTTATTAAAATTTAAGAGCAAAAAATAAAACCTACTCATAACTTATGCACAAAAAATTGGCTTCAGACCTAACTAGTTTAGCGCATAGCATTTTAAAGATGAAGAACAAAGAAGATGTTTTTGCATTAAAAGAAAAAGCATATGAAGTTTACGAAAAGTTAGCCGTATTGGCTTATGTAGAAGAGTATATTAATACAACACCTCAGGCAGAAGAAACTAAAGAAGAACTGATTGAGGTAGTTACGCAAATTGAAACAGCAAGGAATAGTAATGTTGTAAATCAAGAGGAAGAAATAGTTGAGGTAATTGAAGAAAGACCAATTGTTAATTCAATTGAAGAAAAATCTGAAGTTGTTGAAGAAGTTCTAAATGTTACAGAACAAAATGACGTTGAGGTAGATGTTGTAGAAGAAAACTCTATTGCTGAATCAACAAATGAAAAAGTAGAGTTTATAGAAGAAACTGAAGTTATTACAGAAGAAGTTGAAGAAGAAATAGAAATAATTGAAGAAACTCCAATATTTGTAGAGTCAGCAAAAGAGGAAGTTGAAGTTTTAGAAGAACAAATTACTGAAGAAACTACAGAAGAAGAACTTCCTGAAGTTATTGAAGAGATTATTGAAGAACCAACTTTAATTCAAGTAAAAGAAGAAAAAGTTGAAGGTAAACTTCAAGAAATAGAAGAGCAACCTTTTGATGAACTTGAAAATTTATTGTTTGGAAACGATGATCCTACAATTTTTGATGAAGCTAAATTTATTGAAGAATTAAAAGCACCTGAAGAAGAGAAAAAAGAAGAAGTACCTACAGAATCGAAAATACCTACTTTAGAAGACGAATTAAAAGATACTTTGCCAGTAGATGTAATGGCAGATTTATTTCAAAAAGTAGAACCTAAAAAAACTGTAAATGATCATTTACAGTCTACAATACAAATTGGACTTAACGATCGTATTGCTTTTGTGAAACATTTATTTGATGGGAATCAAACCGATTTTAATAGAGTGGTTTCGCAATTAAATACATTTAAAACAGAAAGAGAAGCTAAAAATTTTATCAGTAAGATGGTGAAGCCAGATTATGATTGGAGTACAAAAGAAGAATATGAAATACGTTTTTTAGAAATAATAGAACGTCGTTTCGTTTAATATAAAAGATAAATTAAGATAATGAAGATTGAAGTTTCTAACGGAGAAATAATAGATAAGTATACCATTTTAGCAATTAAGTTAACTGAGATAAAAGATCAAAACAAACTTAAAAATATTCAAAATGAATATGATGTATTAACACCAGTTGTAGATCATATTTATAATGAAGTTTCAGATCAAGATGAATTGAAAAAACTACACAATGATTTATTAGAGATTAATAAAAAATTGTGGAAAATAGAAGATGATATTAGAGAGTGTGAGCGCGCTAAAGATTTTGGTGAAACGTTTGTTAATCTAGCTCGTGCAGTATACTTTACTAACGATGATCGTTCAGTAGTTAAAAAAGATATTAATACGTTAACTGGTTCAGATTTAGTAGAAGAAAAATCGTACGAAGATTATAAGTAAAAAATAAAATGTTATGAAAAAGGCTTTATCAAAATTTTTAACTTCTTTAGGTATTTCAGGATCTAAAGAAGTTAAAAGTATAGAACAAAGTAGTTCTCGTTCTCAAAAAATAAGTGATATTAAGTTTACAGATCAACAAGGAAATGAGATATCAAAAGAGGAATTATCACAAGCTACAGGCAGGTATAATTATGCCGTTTATAGCATAAATAAATCTTCTGATAAGGCTAAAGAATTACATCAAAAAGCAAGAGAATATGGGCAGAAAGGAGATTATGCTGAAGCTATAAGTCATCTTGAAGAAGCTATACAAGACTCACCTGAATGGGCTTATCCGTATTATGATTTAGCTTATACATATTTGTTAAATGATGATTTTGAAAAAGCGTTAAAATATTATGAGTTAACAGATAAAGTGGCTCCAAATGGTTTTTTTACCTCTAAAACAGCTATAGATGTTTTAAGAAAAGAAAAAACAGGAGTTTTTAGTGAAGGATTGTATAAGAACTATATGACTTTAGAGTGGATCGATAATCCACAAGAAAAGGTTCAAATGTTAAAGTTATTAGTTGATAATTTTCCTTCTTTAGCTCCGGCTTGGAAAGATTACTCAAATTTTTTAGAAGGAGAAGAAAGACTTCAAGCTATAGAAAAGGGATTAAACGAGAATCCAGATATTGAAACTGAAGGAGTTCTTACTATTAATAAAGCTTTAGTTTTAAATTTAAACGGACAGTTTAATGAAGCCAAAGAATTATTAATGCAAGTTATATTCAACCCTAAATCTACTTTCGGAAATCAAGAACTAGCAAAATTAGTACTGAACAGCATTTCTGAAGAAAATAAGAAAAAATAAAATGTTTGTAAAAAAAGCGAGATCAGTTTTATATGTAATTTTAATATCACTGTTGTGTTTCAGTTGTCGTTCAACATACAAAACGCAAGCTTTTTTACAAGATAATATTCCTGTTAAACCAGATTATACCAAAGAAAGTTCTTGGGCAGTTCTACCAACCAAATATCAAGAGAATTTTAAAACTTATGCGTCTAATCGTTTAGATACATTACAAGCTGATGTTTTTTATGTATATCCTACTTTAAACACAAGTAAAAAAGATATCCGTTGGAATGTTTCAATTATAGACAAAGAACAAAATAATACAGTTTTAAATAAAGCTGTGTTAATGCAAGCTTCAGCTTTTGCAACTTCAGGTAAAGTTTATGTCCCGTTTTATCGTCAAGCTCATATTCGTTCTTACAGATTATTCAACAAAGGAGGAAAAGAGGCTCAAGATTTAGCATATTCAGATGTTAAAAGCGCTTTTGAGGTGTATTTAAAGAAATACAATAAAGGAAGACCAATTATTATGGTTGGTCACAGCCAAGGAACAACGCATACAGTACGATTATTAAAAGATTTTTTTGATGGAAAAGAATTACAAAAAAAATTAATTGCAGCTTATATTCCAGGAATTAGAGTAAAAGAAAATGAGTTTTCGTCAATAAAACTAATGAAATCTCCAAAAGAGACTGGAGGCTTTATTTCATGGAATACGTACAAGAAAAATCATTATCCAAAAAAAGATAAAGATTGGTATAAAGGATCAGTAACTACAAATCCAATTACTTGGGATCAGTCTACAACAACTGTATTTAAAGATCACAAGGGTTTCTTATATACAAACGGTAAAATTTACAAAGAAGCATTAACAATCCAAATTACAGATGGATTAGTTTGGAGTACAAATCCGAAGTTTCCATTGCGTTTCTTTATGTCGTTTTTAAAAAATTATCATGCTGGAGATATAAATTTATTTTGGCAAGATATTAGAGAGAACGCTGAGTTGAGAACGAATACTTGGTTGAATGTCAATTAAAAATAAAATTCTTGTGTAACAAAAAATTATAGGTGTCGTCTTCATTACAAAAACCAAGTATTATGAAACGATTAATAACCACTATTTTAATTTGTATCGCATTTGCGATTAATGCACAAAACACTGCTTATTCAGATTTTTATAAAGCGAATAAAGATGAAAGTCAATTCTCAATGAGCGTTCCTGTTTCTTTAGGAGGTTTCTTTTCTGATGAAGAAGAAACGGAAGAGTTCGAAGAATTAATGAAAAAAGCAGAACATTGTAAAATTGTTATTTTTAATAACGAAAACAATACAACGGAAAGAAACTTTAAAAAGTTCTCAAGAAAAAAAGGATTGAAAACTTTGATGAAAGTTAGAGACGGAAAAGATAAAGCCGGAATATTTTTTATTGAGAAAGATGATTTGGTTAGAGAGATTATTATTAGAGCGAATAGTGATGAAGAAAAAATGGTGATGATTGGCTTAAAAATTACTTTAACTAAAGATGAGTTAGCATCAGTTGTAACTAAAATTTCGAAAGATCAATAAGCAATAGCCTTTAATAAAATTTAAATATAAAGTAAACCAAGTTTTTTATGAAAAGAATTGTAACAGTAGTACTAGTATTTTTGGCAGTAGCAATTAATGCTCAAAAGATATCATTCAAAAGTTTTTATAAATCTCATAAAGAGAATGCAGAAGTATCGTTAAATGTTCCAGGTTTCATTGCAAGAATGTTTATTGATAGTGATGATTTAGATGAAGAAGAAGTTTTAATTAAAAAGGCAAGAAACTTTAAAATATTAACTTTTACAGAAAGAGTAGATAGTGTATCTAGCGATTTTAAAAGTTTTGTTGAAAGTAGTAACTTAAAAACTTTAGTAAGAACTAAAGATGGAAAAGATAAAGCAGAGATTTTCTTTTTAGAGCATAAAAATAAAATTCGTGAAATTATTATTATGACAGAAGATAAAGGAGATGAGTTGGTCTTCTTAGGGTTAAAAACAAATTTATCTAAAGATGAGTTTAGTTCTTTAATTACCGAAATGGAAAAATCTTAAAATTGAAAAAAGCTTCTCGTTAGAGAAGCTTTTCTTTTAAACTTTCAACAGTTTTTTTGCTGTTTCCAATAAAGATTTCTTTATCAACAATAAACACAGGACGCTTTAAAAAAGTATATTCATCAAGTATGTATTGTTTATAATCATCTTCAGTTAAATTCTGATTTTTTAAATCCATTTCTCTATACAATTTAGCTCTCTTGTTAAAAAGAGCTTCATAGCTTTTAGAAAAGCTATACATTTCTTCCAATTGCGAAAAAGTAACAGGATCCGATTTTATTTCTTGTTTTTCAAAACCTTCTAGGTTTACTTCTTTTAAAATTCTTCTACAAGTATCACAAGTTTGTAAAAAATAAACTTTCTTCATGGTATTAAGTGTATCTTTATAAACGCTAAAATAGGCAGAAAAATGAACACACAATTTGATATTTTAAGAAAATCTAGAGAACTTGTTTTAAAAAGAATAGAAGGTTTAACTCACGAGCAATTACATAAAATTCCTGAAGGATTTAATAATAATATAGCATGGAATGTTGCTCATTTAGTAGTAACTCAACAATTATTACATTATAAATTATCAGGTTTACAATGTTTAATTCCAGATGATTTAATTGAAAAATATAGAAAAGGAACAGCTCCAACAGAAGAATTATCAGTAGAAGAGTTTGAAGAGGTTAAAGAATTGTTAGCTGGTTTGCCAGATACTTTAGAAGAAGATTACAAAGAAGGAATTTTTAAAGAATATACAGAGTACCCAACAAGTACAGGATACGTGTTAAGTTCAATCGATAATGCAATTGCTTTTAATAATTTACACGAAGGAATTCATTTAGGAGCAATAATGGCATTATCTAAATTAGTATAAATCTAACTTTACTTGATGAAGTTTAATACAAAAGCCATACATGGTGGTCAGCAACATGAAGAAGCTACAGGTTCAGTAATGACACCAATATTTCAAACTTCTACATATGCACAATCTAGTCCAGGCGTAAACAAAGGATATGTGTATTCACGTTCAGCAAATCCCACAAGAACTGCTCTAGAAAACGCTTTTGCATCTTTAGAAAACGGAACGCATGGTTATGCTTTTGCTTCAGGTTTAGCAGCTATAGATTGCGTTTTAAGGTTGTTAAAACCAGGTGATGAAGTGATAGCTGGAGACGATTTATATGGAGGTACGTACAGAATGTTTACAAGGTTATTTGAAAAATACGGACTCAAATTTCAATATGTAAATATGGATGATCCAAGTAATGTAGTTAATGCTATTACTGAATCTACTAAGTTAATTTGGATTGAAACGCCAACAAATCCATTAATGAAAATTGCTGATATTGAAGAAGTTTCAAACTTAGTGAAACAGACAAATAAAGATATTTTAATTGCTGTTGATAATACTTTCGCAACACCTTATTTACAACAACCGTTAGATTTAGGAGCCGATATTGTTATGCATTCTGCTACTAAATATTTAGGTGGTCATTCCGATTTAGTTATGGGAGCTCTAATAGTAAAAGATGAAGAGTTAGGTAAAGAGCTTAACTTCATTCAGTTTGCTGCAGGAGCAATTGCAGGTCCTATGGATTCTTTCCTCGCTTTAAGAGGAATTAAAACATTACATGTTCGTATGCAAAGACATTGTGAAAATGGAAGAAAGGTAGCTGAATTTTTACGTGATCATAAAAAAGTAGGAGAAATATATTATCCAGGATTTCAAAGTCATGGAAATCATGAAATAGCTAAAAAGCAAATGAAAGATTTTGGAGGTATGGTTTCTTTCCGGTTAAAAGATGAAAGTAAATCTGCTACTTTTAAGTTTTTAGAACATGTAAAAGTATTTACTTTGGCTGAATCACTAGGTGGAGTAGAGAGTTTAGTTAATCATCCGGTAAGCATGACACATGGTTCAATTCCTGAAAAAGAGCGTTTAAAAATGGGAATTACAGATTCTTTAATTCGCTTAAGTGTAGGTATAGAAGATATAGAAGATTTGCTTTCAGATTTAGATCAAGCATTAAATAAATAAAAATAAGTTCCTCATTATGAGGAATTTTTTTTTGTTAAAAAATATACCAATTGGTATATTTTTATATATTTGCCTTATATGTTGAAATCTGAGAAGACAAGATTACATATTATTGAAACGGTTGCTCCTATATTTAATAAGAAAGGATATTCAGCTATGAGCTTATCACAAATAACTCAAGCAGCTGGTTTAACAAAAGGAGCTATATATGGGCATTTTGAAAGTAAAGAAGAGTTAGCAATAGAAGCTTTTCGTCATTGTATCCGTACCGTTTTAAAAGATTTAAATGCACATGTTGCAAAGGGGAAAACAGCGTTAAATAGATTGATTAATGTTTCTAGTTTTTATAAAAACTATTATAGTTATTGTAAAAAATTTGGAGGCTGTCCAATATTAAATATTGGTGTTGATTCAGAATATCAGCAAAATTCAATATCTAAATTAGTACGATCTTATAATGAGCGAATTTTAGAAAAGTTCACAAATTTGATAGAAGTAGCTAAAGAAACAAATGAAGTTAAAAAAGATGTTGATAGTGCTGTTTATGCAAAAAGATTTTCCTATATGATAGAAGGAGCAGTGTACATGTCTCATATAATGAAAGATGAGACTTATCTATTTGATTTAGCAGAGGTGATGAAGAAGATGATAGATAATGAATTGAAAAATTAAAAAAATTTAAAATAAAATATACCGATTGGTATAAGTTTAATTTAATCCCAAGTATGTTTATTGAAAAAACATAAACAAAACCAGCTCGTAAGAGCCAAACCAAACTAAATTAGTTCTTTAGTGTATTTTAATTTGTTAACGT
This sequence comes from uncultured Tenacibaculum sp., assembly GCF_947502995.1. Lineage (GTDB taxonomy): Bacteria > Bacteroidota > Bacteroidia > Flavobacteriales > Flavobacteriaceae > Polaribacter. The sequence continues at coordinate 254,358 of NZ_CANNBW010000001.1, forward strand.
TGTCTTCAAGGACTAATAATTGAAGGCAGGCTTAAACTATTTGAAAAGATTGTACAACCATTTTTAAACAAACAAACTTCTAATAAGAATAAAAAGTTTACGATTTTCGAAAAAAGGTATAAGCAAAAAAGCACCCGTTCTGGGTGCTTTTTTATTGTATTAAAGTTGTAGCCGTTTTATTTAGCTTCAGCGTATCTTCTTTCAACTTCATTCCAGTTGATTACTTTAAAGAAAGCATCAATATAATCTGGTCTTCTGTTTTGGTAGTTTAAGTAATATGCATGTTCCCAAACATCTAATCCTAAGATAGGAGTTCCTCCACAAGTAACACCAGGCATTAATGGGTTATCTTGGTTTGGAGTAGAACATACTTCTACTTTACCACCTTTGTGTACACATAACCAAGCCCATCCAGAACCAAATTGAGTAGCTGCAGCTTTAGAGAAAGCATCGATAAAAGCTTCTTTAGAACCAAATTCAGCTTCAATAGCATCCTTTAATTCGCCAGATAAGTATCCTCTATCTTCTGGGTTCATTACTGTCCAGAATAATGAGTGATTATAAAAACCACCACCATTATTACGAACTCCAGCATTGCTCATATCTAAGTTCGTTAAAATATTTTCGATAGATTTACCTTCTAAATCTGTTCCTTCAATTGCAGCGTTTAATTTATTTGTATATCCATTATGATGCTTAGAGTGGTGAATCTCCATAGTTCTTGCATCTATATTTGGTTCTAACGCGTCGTAAGCGTATCCTAATTCTGGTAATTCAAAAGCCATAATTTTTGTTTATTTGATTACTAATTAACTAATACGAAGTTACCATAAAAAAATAGGACTAACAATAGTTAGTCCTATTTGATTCTTATATAGTAATAAGATAAAATTATAGTAATAATAAACGATTATTATTCAGAATATTCTCTCATAAATTCCTCAGCTTTCTCTACCATATTTTTACTTCCACAGAAAAAAGGAATTCTTTGATGTAGCTCTGTTGGTTGAACTTCCATAATTCTATTAAACCCATCACTTGCTTTTCCTTTAGCTTGTTCCGCTAAAAATGCCATCGGATTACATTCATATAATAAACGAAGTTTACCATTAGAGTTTTTAGAACTTTTCGGATACATATATATTCCGCCTTTAATCATATTTCTATGGAAATCAGAAACTAAAGATCCGATATACCTACTTGTATATGGTCTGTCACCTTCTTCTTCTTGACAGTATTTTATATACTTTTTTACACCAATAGGGAAATGAATATAATTTCCTTCGTTTACAGAGTAAATTTTTCCATCTTCAGGAAACTGAATGTTCGGATGTGATAAATAAAATGTACCTATAGCTGGATTTAAAGTGAAACCATTTACACCATCTCCAGTTGTATATACTAACATTGTTGAAGTACCATAAACCACATAACCGGCAGCAACTTGTTCACTACCTTTTTGTAAGAAATCTTCTAGTTTTACAGGAGTTCCTACAGGAGTAACTCTTCTATACACAGAAAAAATTGTACCAACCGAAACATTTACATCAATATTAGAAGAACCATCTAATGGATCTATTAATACAACATATTTGTTTTGATGATTCTCATCTTGACTGTTAACAATAATAAAATCATCTTCCTCTTCACTGGCAATTCCACAAACAATATTTCTGTTAGTTAATGTTTGAATAAATTTATCGTTTGCATAAACATCAAGTTTTTGCTGATCTTCTCCTTGAATATTAGTTTCACCAGCAGCACCAATAATATCTACAAGTCCTGCTTTATTAACTTCATGATTCACAACTTTTGCTGCTAAACGAATGGAGTTAATTAAACGAGATAATTCACCTGAGGTATATTTAAAAGAAGCTTGATTTTCAATGATAAATTCGCCGAGGGTCTGATTTTTTTTAGCCATAAAGAGTACACTGTTTTATCTATTTACAAAGATGATAACTTTGTTTTATAACTACAACGTTTTAGTTTAGTATTTTACAGGAATTGTTAAAGTGGAAAAATCAACAAAACAATTGTATGTGTTGTAATTTGTTATTTTTTTCAACAAGGTGTTATAAAAACTATTTTTGCCTAAAAATTTTAAACATGAGTTTTACTATTCGTAAAGGAAAAAAAGAAGACGTTCAAGCAATTCATAATTTAATTGTTGAGTTAGCTGTTTTTGAAAAAGAACCAGATGCGGTAGAAATTACTGTTGAAGATTTAATAAAAGATGGTTTTTCAGAGAATCCAAGATTTAACACTTTTGTTGCTGAAGAAACTAATGGTGCTATTATAGGTATGGCATTATTTTACGAAAGATATTCTACATGGAAAGGTAAAGCAATTCATTTAGAAGATTTAATGGTAACAGCATCTAAAAGAGGAATTGGAGCTGGAAAAGAATTGTATAAGTCAATTATGAAATATGCCTCAGATAATGGGTATAAACGCGTAGCTTGGGAAGTATTAGATTGGAATACAAATGCAATTGATTTTTATGAAAAAAGTGGAGCAAAAGTTTTAAGAGATTGGGACGTTGCTCAAATGAATGAACAAAATTTAGAAAGATTTATAAATGAGAATTTTTAAGTTTGGAGGAGCATCAGTAAAAAGTCCTGATGCAGTGAAGAATGTTGTACGTGTATTACAACATGAAGGAACAGAAAATACTTTAGTGGTAATTTCTGCAATGGGAAAAATGACAAATGCCTTTGAGCGTTTAATTAAAGCATATACAGAAAGTACAGATGATGTAAAGCCTGCACTGGAAGCCATAAAAGATTTTCATACTGAAATGTTAGATGGTCTTTTCGATAAAGGTGACGAAGTGTATACTAAAGTAATGTACTTATTTGGTGAATTAGCTGGTAGAATGGCTATTAATACGTCTGAAGATTATAATTATATATACGATCAAATTGTTGGTTTTGGAGAAATATTATCAACAACAATAGTAAGTGCTTATTTAACAAAAATTGGTGTGGAAAATCAATGGTTAGATGTTCGCGAGTATATAAAAACAGATAATAATTATAGAGATGCTAAGGTGAATTGGGAACTTACAGAAACTATAATAAAAGATAAAGTAGATACTACAAAATTAAATATCACTCAAGGTTTCTTAGGAAATGATGGAGAATATACAACAACTTTAGGTAGAGAAGGTTCAGATTATACAGCAGGTATTTTTGCATATTGTTTAGAAGCAGACAGCGTAACTATATGGAAAGATGTACCAGGAGTTTTAAATGCAGATCCGAGAGTTTTTAGTGAGACAGAACTTTTAAGAAAAATCTCTTATACTGAGGCTATTGAGATGGCATTTTACGGAGCTTCTGTAATACACCCGAAAACAATTCAACCGTTAGAACAAAAACAAATTCCGTTATATGTTCGTTCTTTCGATGATTTAGATAGAGAAGGAACAACAGTTTTAAAAACAGAAGGAATAACTCCTGAAGTTCCTTGTTATATTGTAAAGAAGAATCAAATATTAGTTTCTATTTCTGCTAAAGATTTTTCATTTATGGTAGAAGATAATATTAGTGATGTCTTTAAAAAGCTACACGATTGTAAGTTAAAAGTAAATTTAATTCAGAATTCTGCGATAAGCTTTTCAGTTTGTATTGAAGACAAGTTTAATATGTTTGATGCTTTTTATGATGAATTAAAATCTTTCTATACAATTAAATCCTATCGAGATGTTACGTTATATACGATACGACATTTTGATGATGAAGCAATTAATAGTATTAGAGCAAAAGGAAAAGCAATTATAAGACAAATTAATACAGAAACAGCGCAGTTAGTAATTCAAGAAAAAGCATAACCAAAGTATTTTTCTCCTATATTTGCCACTTACGATAACATCAAACTTAATATGGGTTTAGTTACATCTAAAGAAGTCGCAAAAGCAATAAAAGTTGATAAACTAGGTTTTGTAGGTACGTTTATTGGCTGGTTATTAATGAAAGTTTTGCGCATATCAACCGCAAATAAAGTATATAATAAACATAAACATTTAAATGATCTTCCATTTTTAAAAGGATTATTAGATGAATTTCAAATAGAGTTTGAAATACCAGAAGATGATTTTAAACGTATTCCTAAAGAAGGACCGTTTATTACAATCTCTAATCATCCTTTAGGAGGTATCGATGGAATTTTATTGTTACGTTTATTAGTAGAACACAGGCCAGATTATAAAATTATTGCTAACTTCTTGTTACATAGGATAGATCCATTAAAGCCTTATGTAATGCCAGTAAATCCTTTTGAAGATCATAAGGATGCTAAATCTAGTGTTGCTGGTATTAAAAATGCCCTATTACATTTACGAGAAGGTAAACCTTTAGGTATATTTCCAGCTGGTGAAGTTTCAACTTACAAAGAAGGTAAGTTAATGGTAGATAAAGAATGGGAACAAGGAGCAGTTAAGTTAATTAAGAAAGCTAAAGTTCCTGTAATTCCTATTTATTTCCACGCTAAAAACAGTCGCTTATTTTACTTCTTATCTAAAATTAGTGATACGTTAAGAACAGCTAAACTTCCATCTGAATTATTATCACAAAAAAAGAGAGTAATTAAGGTAAGAATTGGTAAGCCTATTTCTGTTAAAGATCAGGATACTTATAAAGAAATACCAGCTTTCTATGAGTTTTTAAGAAAGAAAACTTACATGTTAGCAAATCCTTTTGAAACAAATCAAAGGTTAATTTCTACACAAAAACTAAAACTTCCGAAGAAAGCAAAGAAGATTAGTAATCAAAGAAATCCAGAGTTATTCGTAAAAGAAGTCGATAGTTTAAGAGATCATGGTAAACGTTTATTAATTAGTAAAAATTACGAAGTGTTTTTTACTGATACAAAAGAGATACCTAATATTTTACATGAGATAGGACGTTTACGCGAAATTACATTTAGAGAAGTAGGAGAAGGAACAAATAATCCGTTAGATTTAGATAAGTTCGATAAATATTATCACCATTTATTATTGTGGGATAACACTGCAAAAAAAGTTGTTGGAGCTTACAGAATGGGATTAGGAAAAGATATTTATAAGCGTTACGGTATAAATGGTTTTTATATTCAAACATTATTTAAAATAGAGCCAGAGTTGCATCCAATGATGGAAAATACCATCGAAATGGGTAGAGCTTTTATTACAAAAGAATATCAACAAAGACCAATGCCATTATTTTTACTTTGGAAAGGAATTGTTCACGTAACTTTACGTTATCCTAAGTACAAGTATTTAATGGGAGGAGTAAGTATTAGTAATCAGTTTTCAGATTTTTCTAAATCATTAATGATTGAATTCATGAAATCTCACTATTACGATCCATATGTGGCTCAATATATTCATCCGAAAAAAGAGTTTAAAGTAAAACTAAAGGATGGAGATAAAGATTTTGTTTTTGATGCAACACAATCAGACATGAATAAGTTTGATAAAATTATAGATGAAGTTGAACCAGGAGCATTAAGAATTCCTGTTTTAATTAAAAAATACATCAAACAAAATGCTCGATTAGTTGCATTTAATGTAGATCCTAAATTTAATAATGCTATTGATGGATTGATGTATATTAAAGTTGCAGATTTACCAGAAAGTACTGTAAAACCTGTTCTAGAGGAATTTCAAGCTGAGTTAGAACGTAAAGCTCTAGAAAATTTAAATAAATAAATTGAAGGTATTTTTTACCTTTAATTTATTGTCGTAATTACAGCTAATAGTAACATTTTATCATTGTTAGGAACGTAATGTAAATAAGAACCTTCAAATATGAAGTTACGTTCAAACTATAAAAATGATGAAAAAATTAAGTGCTATTGCTGTAAATGAAGACGATGATTTAAAAAGTACCTTAACGCCTTCTTCAAGTTTCACTTTAAATGAAGTTAAGTTAGATTTCGGGGTATTTAACTCTTCAGTAAAAATTAATCTAAATGATTTTTTAGAACAAGTCTTGTCTAAATGTGGTTTTTCTTCACTTTCAAGCGTGAGAAAAAACAATACAATAGATAAACTTTTTATTCACGTAAATGAATCGTATGTGAGTATACGAGTAAATAATATTGCAAAATGTGAAGCCAGTGGAAACTATACAATTTTTTATACTAATGATAAAAAAGAGTATATCGTTTCTAAATCTTTAAAATATTATGAAGAATTATTAAGAGATCAAGGATTCTTTAGAGTTAATAGATCAATACTGGTAAATATGAGATCAGTGAAAAAAGTGTATAAAAAAGAAGCTGTTATTTTAGATAATAATGAGAGAATAATAGTGTCTGCCAGAAATAAAACTAAGTTAATGAGTTTTATTAATAAGTACGCTTAAACTCTAAATAAGAAGCTTTATCCTGTGTATACTTACGCTTATCATAAGTTATGTTCTAAAGAGTTGTTTTTCAGGTAAGTTTAAGTGAATTTTTAAAATATAATTATAATGAGAAAAACAATTTTAAATTTAGGGAAAGTACTAGAAAAGCAAGAGCAAAGAAAAGTTAATGGAGGTGTTTTAACTCAAAATTGTCCATCAGGTGGAAGAGCTTTAATCGCCTGTATTGGCGGGAGTTTAAAAGGATTTTGTGCAGGAGGTGTTGTATTAAGTTTAGGACCTTGCCAATAACATAAGTCTTCACTTTACATAAGATGTAAATGTCACTCTAAAAAAGAGTGGCATTTTTTATTTATATAATATTTGGTAAAAGCTTCCGTTAAAGTAACAACCAATTTAAATTTTAATAATGAGAAAAGCTATAATCCTCCTAAGTGTTTCTACATTAGCATTTACATCATGCGTTTCTAAGAAGAAATATGTAGAATTACAAAAACAGTATGAAGATACTAAAGGAAATCTTCAAAAAACTGCTTTCGAGAAGAAAGAGCTAGAAGCAAAATTTGCAAAAATTGAAAAGCGAGTTGATAATTATAATGAAAAAATCAATTCACTGAAGAACTATAACTCTTCATTAAAAGAAGAGAATAATGTAAAATTAGATATGGTGGGTAAAACTGCTGTAATGTCTAATTCTATGAAAAAGAAAATGAGAGAAACTTTAGCTAAAGTAGATCCTGCAGAGTTAGCAAATGCTAAAACATTAAAAGATTCTATGGATGTGGCTATCGCATATAACTTAAAGAAATCAATTAATACTTCTGAATTAGAAAATTCTGAAGATATTAATGTTGATATTGATCAAACAGTTGTTATGATTTCTGTTTCTGATGAATTATTATTCAATACAGCAAGTTATAGAGTAAAGAAAAAAGCATATAAACTTATTGAACAGTTAGCAAATGTAATTAACTCAGAGCCAAGTATGGACGTTATGATTGAAGGACATACAGACTCTAGATCAATCAACAATGCAGTGATTCAAGATAACTGGGATTTAAGTGTGAAAAGAGCGACTTCTATAGTTCGTTTACTAGAGAAAAAATATAATGTAGATTCAAATAGGCTAATTGCTGCTGGAAGAGGAAGTTCAGTGCCTTTAGTAGATAATTCTACAGCTAAGAATAGAGCAAGAAACCGTAGAACAAGAATTGTTATTTTACCGAATTTAGATAAATTCTTCGGATTGTTAGCTCAAGAAGAAACAATTACTCCTTAGTAGTAATTCAACTTGGATAATCCCTAGACTTTGTAAAAACTAATCCTTGTAAAAGGATTAGTTTTTTTGTTTTTATTACTTTTTTCCAAATAATCTTTGGAATAGATTTTTTGCTTTACCTTTTACTTCTCTTAATTCTTCAACAGCATCTTCTGCTAAATCCGCAGCTTTTTCTGCAGCGTCATCTAAAGCCTCTTTAGCATCGCCAGCTAATTCATTAGCTTTTGCTTTCATTTTTTGTACTTCTTCACTTGCTAGCATTTCATTCACTTTTTCTTTTGCCCCATCAAGAGCTTCTTTAGCATCGTCGGCTAAATCAGCAAGTTTTTCACTAGCATCACCAGCAAACTCAGAAATTTTTTCTTCAGCAACCTTTGCATATTCACCAGCTTTTTCTGCAGCATCATTAAAAGCTTCTTTGGCTTCCCCAGCTAATTCTGTTGCCTTATCTGCTGCTTTATTAAATGCTTCTTTAGCAGATTCTTTGGTTTCGTTGGTTGTTTCTTCAGTAGTGTTTTCAATGTTTTCTGTTGCTTCGTTTGCTTGATCTTCTAAATTCTTATTCTCTTCAGACATTTTTATTGATTTAAAGTGAGTTACTTCTCAAATTTAAAAAAAATAAAAAGAAAACCCAGCAAAATTATGTTGCTGGGTTTTTTGATCAGCTATGTAACTAATCGAACTATCAAAACAAATCTTTCTGATTGTTCTTTTGATTTCTTTCGATAAAAGCAATGTCTCTTGTGTTTTTTTGAACGGCAATTGCAGCATAAATACTTAACATAAATGATATTGCGTAAAACCCTTTTTCACTTAATTCTAATTCGGCATTCCATAGTCCTATAATTAAAAGAAGTATAGAGATAATTGTAGTTGCCCAACTTATACTGTAATACATGTTGGTTACTTCTATTCCTTCTAGTTTATCTCTCACAGCTTTCTGAACGGAGATTACAGAGAATAGTCCGAATAACAAAATAGTAAAGTAGTATCCTTTTTCATTTAATAACATATCGGCATTCCATAAACCGATACAAAAAGCAATTGTTCCCACAAATAAAGATGCCCAAGATGCACCTACAAAAGCACTTGTTGGCTTTTGATCGTAAATTTTAATTTCTTTTCCTTTTTCTTTTTTGTTTGTAGCGTCTTTGTTTGTAATTGTTGTTTGATAATCCATAATAATTTATTTTAAATAATTACACTACAAAGATGAGAAGTGATCAAGAAGTATAGAAAACTAAATTTCATTAAAACTGATGATATATAAATTTTAATTATTTAATTAATTCTTATATTTATTGAATTTTTATATTTAAAACTGACGATTAAAAATGAGTTTAAATGCAATTATTTCTTCGTTTTCTACAGAAGATTCTACGCGGTTTATTAGTTTTCTAAGTAAAAAAAATAAAAGAACTGATGTGAAAAATATTCAGCTTTTTAAGTTGATATATGCAAATGAACTGTCATCAGAAGAAATGTGTGAAGTATTATATTCTGGCGGTAAAAAAGATGCGTATCATGCACTTAGAAAACGATTGTATGAAGCTTTAATAGAGTATTTAGCAGCTTTAAATTTAGAAGAAGAGAATTCAGAGAAAGTAGCCGTAATAAAATACATTTTAGTTTCACGTTCTTTTTTACAACAGCAACAATATGCTTTAGGATTTAAATTATTACAAAAGGCAACTAAAATTGCTGAAGAATATCAATTATATCCTTATCTGAATGAAATTTATCATTTAAGAATTCAATTTTCACATGAGAATGAAAAAGAAAATTTAAATGAGTTAATTGAAGTATTTAGAAGAAATAAAAAACAAGCAGAGTTAGAAGAAGAACTCAATATTGTATATGCAAAAGTAAGAGCAATCTTACATCAGATTTCTGCAAAAGGAGAGGTAGTTGATTTTCAAAAAATTGTTTTAAAAATTTTACATGATCAAAATATAGATATTAATAAAACACTTTCTTTTAAATCGCTTTATCAATTATTAACTATAGCCAGTATTTCTGCATTTATAACTAAAGATTATTTAGAAGTAGAGTCTTTTATGTTGGATATGTATGCGTTTTTAAAAGAGAAACCAAATAAAGAAAAAGAGCGTTTTTATCATATTCATGTATTGTATATGATTGCAAATACTTTGTTTAGAACCAAACAGTTTGAAAAGTCTTTAAGTTTTTTGCAGCTTATGGATGCTGAAATTTTAAAGAATAAACGAAAGTATGAACGTACATTCAGATTAAAATATGAGTTATTGTATACGCTGAATTTGAATTATATGAATAATCAAAATGAGGCTGTTGAAAGATTAGAGTTTATTTTGAAAAAGAAACATTCAGATGTTGTTGGAGCATTGGACCTTCATTTAAGTTTGGTGGTATTTTATTTTCAGAAAGGAGCAATAAAAGAGTCGTACAAGTTATTATCTAAATTATATCATACAGACAAATGGTATTTGGAAAAAGTTGGGAAAGAATGGGTGATTAAAAAGAGTTTAATTGAAATATTGTTGCTTGTTGAGTTGGATAATTTTGATGTTTTTGAAAATCGATTGTCAAGATTTAAAAGACAGTACGGAACGTATATAAAGGAAGTAGGTCAGGAGCGTGTATTGATTTTCTTGAAATATGTAGCGCTTTATTATGATAACCCGAAAGAGATTACTTCAGACAAATTCTTTCAAACTGTAGAAAACTCTTTTGAGTGGATTGGAGCCAAACAAGAAGATATCTTTGTGATGAGTTTTTATGCATGGTTAAAAAGTAAAATGGTAAATAAACCAATTTTCGAAGTTACTTTAGATTTAATAGCTCAGGCTCAAGAATTATAAAAAAGCTTCGTCAATTGGTTCCCAAAGTTCAATTTTATTGCCGTCTAAATCAACAATCCAAGCAAATTTACCATAGCTATATTCTTCAATTTCTCCAAGAATAGTTACACCTTCATTTTTGAGTTGTTCCAATAAATCTTCTAAATATTCAACTCTGTAATTGATCATGAATCCTTTTTTTGAAGGTAGAAAATGATCGGTATCTTTTTTAAACGGACTCCATTGTGTCGATGCTTTATTTCCATCATTATCTTTCCACCAAAATGTACATCCCCAATCATCAGTATTAAAACCTAAATGTTTCTTATACCATTCTTTAGTTGAATTTACATCTTCAGTTTTAAAAAATACGCCACCAATTCCTGTTACTTTACCTTTTTTCATCTCTTTACATTTTTTTCATATGTTGAAATCCAATCTTCAACTGTTATTTTACTACATAATTCTCCAATTAATTCATACGGAATATCATCTAGCTTTTTAAAGCGAACACAACTTTTACCCATATCGAGTTTTCGTTTACAATGCTTCGGGTATTCACTTACAAACCAATCATGTATTTCTGGATTGGCATAAATTCCACTATGATATAAATTCACAGAGTTTTTCTGAGAAGCGATATTCATAAAAGGCAAAGGTGATTTTGGATCACAATGATAACCATCTGGATATATTGAATGCGGTACATAATATCCGATCATATTGTAATTAATACCTTCTTCAAAACCTTCAGGAAGATGTTTTTTAATTACGTCTCGTAATTGCTGAACAACAGATTGACGATCTTCCGGAAGTTGATCTATATATTCTTGTGGAGTATTCGCTTCGTATTTCATTTTAAATAAAAATTGGAATTATACTGAAACTAATATACAAAAAGAGAAAATAGTATTGCAATTAGTTAATCCAGCAACCGTCCCAAGGAGTATTACTTAAAGGAATGTCAAAATCTTCATCGTTTAATGTATTTCCAGAAGCTGTTCCAGAAACTTGTAAAAAACGATACGCCCAACATCTGTTTTCGTGAGTTACTTTATTGTTGGTTAATATAAGATTAGTCATTTCTTTAAAAGCTAAATGTCCGTGATTCATTAAATTGTTTTTAATAACTAAATCAGCTCCTTTGTACATATACATTCCGCAGTTATTAAGAATATTATTTTCAATAAAAGTTGTAGCCGGATTGGTTTTAGGATTATCGTTAGAATACATAATAATTCCGTTCCAGTTATTTACAGAAACAGTTCGCATGGTAATGTTATTATTTGTTACAACCATGTCAGCATTTTTCCAGTACACTAATGGTCCGTCTATATATTGACTGTCTTCTCCTTGAGTAAGAATATTATTATCAATTTTTACATTTTTTCCATCTGTATTTACAATATCTCCACCTCTGTTATTATGGAAGTAATTCTTTTTGATCGTAATATCTTCATTTAATCGCCCAGCACCTTCTAAGTCAACTCCGAATTGAGGAGAAGTTCCGTTGGTGTGATGTATTTCATTGTCTTCTATTAGAATATTTTTTCCTCCAACAATAGAAACACCTTGTCTTCTGTTGTTTGTAAAATGATTTCTTTTAATATGGATGTTTTGTAATTCTTGAGGTTCGTTTCTTGGACTTCCTACTAGTAAAATTCCATCTCCATTTGCTTTACCAAGAGTGGTGTTTTGTACAGTAATGTTTTTACTGTTTCCTTCAATACAAATTAAATGTCCTTCATCGTGAACTTGACTACCATCCGATGCTCTTGGTGTATATGTATGATTGTCACGATCACCAAGAATGGTTCCACCAGAAATAACAACATTAGTTTTGTTACGAACTGCAATTGCACAATAATTCCATTTATTGTTTGGTGCCATTTCTATAATCGCATCTTTATCTAATAAAAAAGCAGTATTACTGTGTAATTCAATACCAGCTTGATAAATATCGTTTCCGTATTTTCCGATTAAATAATGTCCTTTAGGTAATTTTATAATTCCATAACCTTCATTTGTAGCCCAATCAATAGCTTCTTGAAGATTATCTGTAGTTTCTACAGCATTAGATCTGTTGTTTTTAATATTCCATCGTTCCAATTCAATAATATAAGTATTGTTGGAAATATCAGTATAAGGAACGGTACTAATTGGATCCATAGTTCCATTAAACGGATTCGGATTATTTGGATCGGAAGGAGATAATTCTGTTATAGTTTCAACATCAATTGATGGCTCTTTTGAGCAAGAAAAAGTAATGGTTAAAATCGATAAAGTGAGGATTAGTTTTTTCATTTTCAGTTTTTATTAAAGCTAATTTAAAAAGGTCGTTATTAAAACGACCTTTTTTTAGTATTATTTTTTAATGATTTGAGCTTTATATCTTTCAGATACAGAAATAAAGTATAAACCTTTAGCTAGTGTTTTAGTGTTTAAAATAGTTGTATTGCTATTTGCTTTTTTCTGAAGTAGTTCTTTTCCGTTTACATCATACAATCGTATAATATCGTTTTTAAGAATTCCATTCACTGTAATTTTATCAGTTGTTGGGTTTGGATAAATCTTAATTTTAGAATTTTCTTCAGTGATAGTAATAGTTCCTGATGCATTTCTGTTTGATGTAGTAGGTGAAATTTTCCACTTCTGATTATTATTTGTTGTACTGTGACCCCAAATTTGAACATTTGCATTTATAGCTCCAGCAGCAATATCTAAAGCAGAGTTTAAACAATGATTAGGTTTTAAACTGTACGAATTGTTTGTGTTTTTAACGACAGTCCATTTTTGATGATCTAAAGAAGCTTGATTGGTTGTACTCACATCTTTTCCATTAAAACATCCGTTGTTAGAAACTTCTAAATATCGATTATTTCCAGTGTTTTTTATTGTGTATATGTTGTTTTCAAGATGCTTAAATTCCCATTTTTGATCGTTCCAATTTCCAGGATCGTGCATACGAGCACTATAATTTTCAGCACCTCTAGATAATAATCTCTGATTAGAAATTGTAGAAGTTAAAAAATAAGTTCCGTTAGCAATAAGTTGTGCTGGCAAAACAGTTACATTGTTAATCTGCTTTCTGTCTAAAGCTTCTCTCCAAGTTGTTCCTACAGGTCTAATGTGAGTTTTATAAATGTAACCATTTCCTGATGTTGGAGCTCCTGGTAAAGTTATAGTGATGTTTGTTGTGCCTTTTCCTTTAGCTACAGTTTTCTTTTCACTACCTAACCATTTAGTTGCTGACCAAAATTCTACAACAACATCTCTTGAAGCGTTTGCTTCGTAATTAATATTGAAAGTGTAGTTTTTCTGAGAAGTAACATTTGTCTGAGGATTCTTAAAGCTAACTTTATCAGTAATTGGACTATTATCATCAACAAGTTCGTAAGATCTTACCCAGTCATAATAAGTAGTTCTTTCAGATAAAGGTCTGTTCATTCCGTCACTTCCAGGTTTAGCAGGATTCCAATCGTATGTTTCAACAACAAAACGTAAAAACATGTTCAAATTAAAATCTGAAGGTAAATTTACTGTACCAACATCTTTTCCATCTAAATAGAAAGTAGCTTGATCTTTGTTTCTATACCAAACTCCATAAGTATGGTAATCTTTCCAAGAAGGAGCACCGATTTTAGCTTTGTTTCCTTTGGTTCCTCTGGTATAATTACATCCTGCAGGCCACGGACAATTACTTGTTTGTCCACCCGGAGGATTCGGACACCAAGGTTGTCTACTGTGCGAGTTTGAGTTCATAGTGTTTGGGAAACTTCCATTCGGATTTCTAGTGTCAATTCCAACAACTTCAACAACGTCAAGTTCTGTAACTCTTCTGTCACAAGTGCTTGTTGCAGAATTTGATTCATTAATTAACCAAAATGTTGAAGACATAAAAGTTTTGTTAGCTTTCATACGAGTTTCGTAGTAGCCATACGGAGCTTTATTTACACTTCGAACAGCTGCACCTTCATGTGTCCATCCAGAAAAAGGATTAGCTTTTGTTTTGGCAACCAATTTTAGATTTCCATCAGAAACAGAAACGTTGGCTGTTTCAAATCGAGCTGGTCTTCGTCCTTCCCAACCAGGAATATTTTTTGCCCACTTATTGGTGTTAAATCCATTATTGAATTCGTCTGATAAAGATTCGATTTTTTTCCATTTTTTTCCTGTAGGAGGAGCGGGTTGTGCATAAGCATTATAGCTCAGCAAAGCTATTGCTGTAGCTAAAATAAATTTAGGGGTTTTCATTTTAATAAATTGAGGTTTAAAATTTGATATATTGGTATACGAAGTCTGAAGCTAATTATTGTTTAGCTTTAGTAAATAATTAAGAATTAATAACCTAGGTTAATAATTGCGTTAATTTAGGGGATCCATAAGAATAGCAGTTTTGTAAGTAAAACTACTTTTTGTTATTTGTGAAAATAACTGTATATCAATATATTGAAAAGTGAAGTTTAAGAATGATACTTTTTTATCTTATCTACAATAGTTTGTGCCAATTTTATCTTGCTTTCAACAGTCCAACCTGCAACATGTGGTGATAGCAATACTTTGTCGGAATCTATTAAATCTTGAAAAGCTTCTGGTATTTCACTTTCAGTAAAAAGATTTTCAAAAGACTTTTTTTCGTATTCTAAAACATCTAAACCTGCACCCAAAATTTTACCACTTTCTAAAGCGGAAACTAAATCTTTGGTAACTACAGATTTTCCTCTTGCTGTATTAATTAACCAGAACGGTTTTTTAAAGTTATTAATGAACTCTTTATTAACCATATTGATGGTCAATTCTGTTTGGGGCGTATGTAAACTCAATACATCAGCCTTTTCTTGAAGTTCTTGTAAAGAAACTTGTTTGCAATTTTCATTACCAACTCCATCTTTAATATCGTAACAAAGTACCTCAACATCAAAACCACGAAGTTTTTTAGCAAAAGCATTTCCCATGTTACCGTAACCAATA
This sequence comes from uncultured Tenacibaculum sp., assembly GCF_947502995.1. GTDB lineage: Bacteria > Bacteroidota > Bacteroidia > Flavobacteriales > Flavobacteriaceae > Polaribacter. The sequence continues at coordinate 269,777 of NZ_CANNBW010000001.1, forward strand.
AGCCCAACTGTTTTCCCGTCGAGTTCTATTCCTCTATTTTCCTCACGAAGCCATTTTCCTGAGCGTACTTCTTGATCGGCTTTGTTTAGTTTATTGAATAAAGATAAAAGCATTCCTAATGCATGTTCTCCTACTGCGTTTCGATTTCCTTCAGGAGCAGAAATAAGTTGAATACCTTTTGAAATGGCATAATCACAGTCAATATTTTCCAATCCAGCTCCAACACGACCAATGAATTTTAGGTTTGTTGCTTTATCTAAGAATTGTTTGTCAATAGTAAATCGACTTCGAATTATAAAACCATCATAATTATGAATTTTAGCTTCGATTTCTTCTTTAGAAGAAGTATAATCTTCATGATTTTCGTAACCTAATTCGATTAATTGTTGAATCATTAAATCGTGATTGGTATCTAAATGGAGTATTTTCATTGATTAGCAGCGAATTTTACAACTATTGCTTTTTGTGTACTAGAATAGATTATTTGACTTGAACTTTTAGGATTTTTCTTGCTCAAAATGTATAAATCCATGAAGCTAAAATTAAGGTTGTCAATTTCTTTTATCTCTTTAAATTCTATTATCTTTCCTAGTTTTAAATTAGATAATTGAGCTATCATAGATGCTTTTTTAGTAGCTTTTTCTATTAGTTTTTTAAATAATCTTTTTTCTATTTCGGTTTCTGAATCTGATTGAAAAAAGGCTTCTCTAAAACTAATATTTACGTAGTCAAATTTTTCAAAATCCTTTTTAACTTTAGTTATTTCAGTTTTATTCTTTAAAGTGATAATAAAAGATTTTGTTTGAAATAAAGGATTGTTATTGACGAGATACCCATTTTCAGGTAACCTATAATTATAATTTTCTTTTTTTAGAAACTGTTCTATTTCTTTTACCTGTTGTTTAGTTTTCTCTTTGATTTTTTTTCTAGTTTCAGCAATGTTGTTTTCATTGTTGTCATAAATATAATCCTGATTTTGTGGTATCTCTATTGAATATTCAAGTTTAGAGGCTTTTAATTTTATAGTGTCTCTAACTTCTACTTCTATAAATCCTGTCTGACAAAAAATATAGATGTTGGATAGCAACAAGTAAACGACTAAAACAATTCTTTTTCTTTTCATAGCATTAAATTAATATTGTTCATTTTCATTAGGAAAATCTACACTTTTTACATCACTAATATATTGTTTAAAAGCATTGGTCATTTCCGTGTGTAGATCTAAATATCTACGTAAAAAACGAGGGTTAAACTCATGAGTCATTCCTAACATATCGTGCATTACTAAAACTTGTCCGTCTACACCACTACCAGCACCAATTCCGATTACAGGAATAGTTAAGCTTTCAGCAACTTCTTGAGCTAATTTTGCAGGAACTTTTTCTAAAACTAAAGCGAAACAACCTAATTCTTCTAATAATTTAGCATCTTCTTTTAGTTTTTGAGCTTCAGCTTCTTCTTTAGCTCTTACAGTATATGTTCCGAATTTATAAATTGACTGTGGAGTTAAACCTAAGTGACCCATTACAGGAATTCCAGCAGTTAATATTCTAGATATTGATTGTTCTATTTCTGCACCACCTTCAAGTTTTACAGCATGACCACCGGTTTCTTTCATAATACGAATGGCAGAATCTAAAGCTTGTTTAGAGTTTCCTTGGTAAGTACCAAAAGGTAAGTCAACAACTACTAAGCAACGATCTATAGCTCTAATAACAGAACTTGCATGGTAAATCATTTGATCTAAAGTAATAGGTAATGTAGTTTCATGACCTGCCATAACGTTAGAGGCAGAATCTCCAACTAAAATAACGTCAATTCCAGCACCATCAACTATTTTGGCCATAGTATAATCGTAAGCAGTAAGCATTGAAATTTTTTCATTGTTGTTTTTCATTTCGATCAACGACTTTACCGTGACTCTCTTGTATTGTTTTTTAGCTACAGACATGTGTAATTTGTTATAATAATTAGGTAAAAATATACAAAATACCGCAAACTCGTTAATATTGTGTTAATTTGATTTTGATACTTTCTTTTTTGTTAGTTTTACATAAATTAATTCCATGCGTAAGTTTTCTCTTATTGTTTTTTTTATTTTTAATTTCATTGTTATGAACTCCCAAGAATCTACTGAAAAACAAGAAATTAAAAAAGTTGTCAATTTGTTTTTTGATGGTTTACATAAAGGAGATTCTTCTTTAGTAAGTAAAACATTACATGAAAGCATTAAAGTTCAAACTACGTATACGAATAAAGAAGGAAAAAAGGTTTTAGTTACAGAATCGAAAGAAAAGTTACTAAAAGCAATAGCTTCTAAAAAGAAATCTGATGTTTACTTTGAAAAACTTCTATCCTTCACTATAAAAATTGATGGAAATTTAGCTTCGGTATGGACACCTTATGAGTTTTATTTAAACGATAAGTTTAGTCATTGTGGAGCAAATTCTTTTCAGTTATTTAATAATAATGGTTCTTGGGAAATTATATATTTGGTTGATATGAGGAGAAGAGAAAACTGTAGCCAAAATCTAGAGAAAAATTAATGTATATTTGACCCCGTGGATAAAGTGAGTAAAATGCATACCTTAAGTCCTGATAAATGGATAGATAACTATTCTGACTACTTGTATAATTATGCCGTAGTTAGGGTAAATAATAGTGATACAGCTAAAGACCTTGTACAAGAGACATTTTTTGCAGGATTACGTTCTGCTAAAAATTTTGAAGGAAAGTCGACAGAAAGAACGTGGTTAATTTCTATTCTTAAAAGGAAAATTATTGATTATTACAGAAAAATCAATTCGAAGAAAGGACAAGCTGAGGTAAGAATGAGTTTCTATGAAGATGGAGAGAATGAAGGGAATTGGATAGAAGAACGAGTACCACAATCTTGGAATAGTGAAGCTGAGAAGAATATAGAAAATGCAGAGCTTAAAAATCAAATAGATCTTTGTATTGATAGTCTGCCAGAAAAATATGCTATGGTTTTTAGAATGAAAACCATACAAGAGTTTGAAACTGAAGAAATTTGTAAGGAGTTAGATATTACTCCGTCCAATTTATGGGTAATAATCCATAGAGCTAGAACTCAACTGAGGAGTTGTATGGAGAAAAATTGGTTTAATAAATAAAAAGATGTTTAAATTTTTTAAAATTACATGTAAAGAAGCTAATGAGATTTGTAATAAATCTCAATACAATGAGTCTACTTTCATAGAAAGAATGAAGCTTCAGTTACACATCGCTTTTTGTCATAAATGTGCAAAATATACCAAACAAAATTTAAAACTAACGGATATTTTTAAAGCAAAAGCAATGGATTGCAAAAGTGAAGTTCACTGCATGACAGATAGCGATAAAGAGTTACTTAAAGAAAAATTAAAGGAGCAAATGTCTTCTTAAAGATTTCGGTTTTTAATAAAACCGTTTTTTTGATTTTTTGTTAGATTGAACGGAATTTACATCAGTGTGGATTCCGTTTTTTATACTTTATAAAACAACTAAAATGCATTTTTTACCTCAAAAAATAGATGATTATGTGGTTGAGCATTCAGAAAAAGAACCTCAATTACTTCAAGAGTTAAGTAAAGAAACTTGGCAAAAAATTTTAAACCCAAGAATGCTTAGTGGAGCTTTTCAAGGAAGAGTTTTAAGTATGATTTCTAAATTAATTAACCCAAAGAAAATCTTAGAAATAGGAACTTATACAGGATATTCTGCCTTATGTTTAGCTGAAGGATTGGCTGAGGATGGTGTATTGTATACAGTAGATAAAAATGAAGAGTTAGAAGAATTACAATACAAGTATTTTCAAAAATCTGAATTTAAAGATCAAATAAAACAATATGTAGGAAATGCAATTGAAATAATTCCTAGCATTGACGAGAAATTTGATTTGGTTTTTATTGATGCCGATAAATCTAATTATCCTAATTATTTCGAGCTGATCATAGATAAAATGAACAAAGGCGGAATAATTTTATCAGATAATGTTTTATGGAGTGGTAAAGTTGTAGAAGAACTTAATCCGAAAGATATAGATACTAAAATGTTGTTAGAATACAATAAGTTATTGGCTACAGATACTAGAGTAGAAACTGTTTTGTTACCAATTAGAGATGGATTAACAATTAGTAGAGTAAAGTAAAAATTACATGTTTCTTTTAATAGGACCAGTTAAATCATCGAGGTTATCTTTAACGTCGTTGATTTCTTTGTTTATATCTGAAACAATTTCTGTATCGATACCTTGTTTTTGAGCGCTTTCATTAATCTCACGCTTAATATCGTTAGTTGCATCTTTTACCTGACGAATACCTTTACCTAATCCTCTAGCAATTTCTGGGATTTTATCAGCACCAAAAACAACCACAACAAATAGCATGATTACAAAGATCTCAGGTCCGCCAATGAATAAAAAAGGTATTTCCATAGGTGCAAAGATAACTAATAAACTGTTTCCTATTTTTTAAATTCTAATGAGTTTTTTGTTAAAAACTAAAATCTGTAATGCATATAATAGCATCATTAGTAACAAATGGCATTGGAATCATTTCTTCAGACCTTGGTTTTAAGTTGAATTTTTTATGTTCTAGTAGATCATTAGATATCTCACTAATAGTAAAACTTGGTTTCTGATTTTTATTAAAAGAGATCTCAATAGTTAAATTTTCATCTGCATTAGCCATATGAAAAACCATTAAAGCTTGGTTTTTTAATTCGGTAGGTTGATCTATTATTACTCCAGAATTAGCTTTTAAATAATTTATAGATAGTTCTTTGTTGTTGTAAATTTCATATTTGCTAACTTTTCTCTTAGGATTCAATTGTAATTTCACATTACGACTATTACCAATAATTGTATCTGAAAGTATCTCGATTTTTGAAGTTGCTATAGCTTTAAATTCTGCTTTTTTATAATAACTAAACTTTGTGTTGTATTTACTTTTTGTTTCTGCATTAGGGATTCCTCCTTTTGTATAATCAGTGTCAAAAATTTGTTTGGTGTAATTATCTAAGGTTTTATTGTAAGTTCCCCAAAAAGCAGTTTTATCTTCAGAGTCTTGAATATAAACCAAACTATTAGGTCTTTTTTTATCTTTTGAAAATCCGCTATTAAAAGTTGCAAGTAAAAAGAATAGTATAGAAAGAAATCCAACTAAATATTGCCATAAATTTTTCTTTTTATGCTCTTGAAAAGCCGGAATTAATAAACCTAAAACTAAAACTGTAAAAACAGCAATTATAAATAGGTTTTTTAAACCTAATCCTACGGGAAACATTTTAATTAGTGGACTAAAAATATAAACTGTAGGTATAGATAAAATTGCAAATAATGTTGATTTAGGAGCTCTTTTCTTTCTGAAAATTAAAATTGCTAATCCAAATAAAGCAAAGTAAACAGGAATAATCATAAAAGCTGCTCCTTTTAAATACACATAAATCAAAATATTAATAATTATCCAGATAATAATGGGAGCAACTATAGAATCAAGCGGATTGTTGTTTTTAAATAGGTTGTAAACTTTAAAAACAATCCATAATGTTAAGCATGTAAAAGCAGCAATATATTGATAACCGTTATATGTAAAACCATGCAAAATATCTTGGTAGTGAGGATGTACAATTAGCAATAATTTCCATAAGCCAATTGATATGGCAATAGAAGAAACAAAAGCGATTAAAAAAGGTATAAAACCTTTAGTAATACCCTTTAAAGTAAGTCTTCTTTTTCGTATTCCAATACCTATAATCAGAATTAGTAAAACTATAGCGATTACTAGCATAGTAAAAATCCAGCTAAAAGGATATATTAATAATCCTAGAAAAGGAAAATTCACATATACATAATCTTCATTACTAGAAAAATCTGATAAATCTGCACTAGAAAAATAATTTAAATTGCTCATTAAATATTCTTTTTGATGAGCTAGTGAGTTTCTATCTAATCGTTCAAAAGTATCTTGTATAGTATGATAATCGTAGTGATCACCAATAAAAGCAAAGTTAAATCCATTGATATTTCCATCTTCTCTAAACACGGTTAAATCAGTGTCGTTAGGTAGCATTTTATAAACGCTGTACATGAGTGAATTTGCAGCAGGATGTTTTGGGTTAGCCTTTAAAAAACCTTTTAAAAGTTTACTGTTTTTTCCATTGGTTTCCATTAACATATAACTAGGACCACCACTTCCTCTAGCTTCAAAATTTAAAACTAATCCAATATTTTTAGCAAAAGGATGATGATTAACAAATGCTTTTGCTCCAAGTAAACCTAACTCTTCAGCGTCTGAAAAAATAACGATAATATCGTTTTTTGGTTTTTGGTTTTTTTCTAAGAAAGCACGAATTCCTTCAAGAATAGTAACAACTCCAGAACCAGCATCTGCAGCTCCAATAGAAGAATGAGGATTGCTATCATAATGACTTAATAAAACAAGTGATTTACCATTAGAACTACCTTTAACTTTTGCTATAATGTTTTCAATTGTAGTTCCAGTTTTCCACTTATTATTAAATATCGTTTTCGTTTGAATTTCTGGTTGTAAACCAATTTTTTTTAATTCATTAACTAAGTAATTTTGAACTTCTTTATGCGCTGTTCTACCAACATTATGAGGTTTTTGTGAAATAACTTTAAGATGTGTTAAAGCATTTTTCATAGAAAACTCAGTAAGATTGTTTTCGTTTTTCTTCGTAGAATAACTAGGAGACATATCAGAAAAACTCCAATAAATGGTAGTAATAATAATAAGTAGCGATAATAATTTGGTAGAAGTTCTCATGGTTAAGCTTTAATATTCCTAAAATAGAAAAATTATATAGAACAAGCTCATTTTTATAATTAGTTGGAAATCACTATATTTAATATCTTATAAATCAATTAATTATGGGGATAAAGAGTTTTCAAGGTAAACGAACAGCAGTGCTCAAGAAAGAAACTGAACCAATTTTAGTATCTGATTACATGACTAAAAACTTAATTACATTTTCAAAAAGTCAATCTTTAGAAGATGTGATAGCTACATTGGTTGCGAATAGAATTTCTGGTGGTCCTGTTGTAAATGAAAAGAACGAACTAATAGGAATAATTTCTGAAGGAGATTGTATTAAACATATTTCTGAAAGCAGATATTATAATTTGCCAGTAGATAAAGATAATACTGTTGAAAAGGCAATGGCTACGGAAGTAGAAACCATAGATGGAAATATGAATATTTTCGACGCAGCCAATCAGTTTTTAAATTCTAAAAGAAGACGATTTCCAATTTTAGAAAACGGAAAATTAGTAGGACAAATAAGTCAAAAAGATATATTAAAGGCGGCCTTAAAAATGAAAGGTAACTCTTGGAAATAATATTACTTTCTTTTATTTATTCGCTCTTTAGGTAAATCGGTAATCAGCAATTGTTGATTATCGTTACTTTCTAGTGTTGCAATTTTAGAGTATGTGTAACCTTCAATAGGTTCATTTAAAGTTTTCCATTTACCAATTCCAGCAACCGTTATTTCTTCACCAATTTCTACAATAGCTTCGCTATAACGTAAAGATTTATTAAAGCCTAAAAAAGCTTTACTTTTAATGTTATATCTATCTAATAGTTTTTGAAATTCTGGTGATGCACCATTAAAAGTATTAGTAGAGTGTTTTTTGTCTACAACCAAATGAGCTTTAAAATTCTTTAAATCCTGTGAAGGTTGAACCATTACGAATTCACCATTTTTGTTTAAAAAGAAAGGTTCAATTTTTTCTTCTTTGGCTACAGTAACCCAAGTAGGAGTATTTCCATTATGTTTTTTCTGTTCTATTTTAATTCTATAAAATACACACTTACGTTTGCTAAAAGGAGCGATTAAAGGCTCGTTCACATGCAAAGCTTTACCAGTAATTTTAGTAAGCTGATTTGTTTTTAAATTGTTTACAGAGGAACTTGGTATTTCTTTTAATTTTCTAATTAAAACTTCTTTGTTACTGTAATGGTTAACTAAAAATATGATTAGAATGATTAAAGGAATTACAATAAAAAGAATATGCATAATATCAATTTTTTAACTATAAGTAGCACTAACTATCAAAATGTTACATGTTTTTTATAACTTAGTGATAATTAAGTTGCTTGCTAATAATCTTCGATGACTATGAAAAATTATATCATTCTTTTATGTTTTATATTTAATATTTTTTGCATTAGTTCTCAATATAAGATACAACATCAAGAACTTGAATCTCTGTATATTCAAACTAATAAAGACATTTATACTTCAGGAGAAGAAATAAAGTTTAAGGTAACTGTTTTAAATACTAAAACATTAAAGCCTTCTTACACAAGTAAAATCTTGTATTTACAAATTCTCAATATTAATAAAGAAGTTGAGTTTAGTCATAAGTTTCCTATTGATAGAGGAGTTTGTAAAGGAGTGTATAAATTAAAAGATAATTTTAAAAATGGTTTATATTTTTTGAATGTTATGACTGTGCATTCCATAAATAAAAACTTGAATATACGTGCTCAAAAACCTTTTCATATAGAACAAAATTTTTACAAAAGATTACATATAGCTTACGATTTTGTAAGTGATAGTATTTCTAATCAATTATTTGCAAATTTTAAAGTATATGATAGAAAATATAAACCTTACAAGAAGTTAAAAACACAATTAGTTTACAAAACAAAATCAGGGAAAAATAAGAAACAAAGAATAAAAACAAATAATAAAGGAATTGTTGTTTTTAAGTTGAAAGATGTTGCTGATATTGATTTTAGCAGATTGGTATTTACAGTTTTTGATGATTCTGGGAAAAGAGAAGAGATTATAAGTTTACCATCTCCAAATTTTAATAATAAATTCAATGTTCAGTTTTTTCCTGAAGGTGGACAATTATTTTCTGGAGTAGAACAAAAAGTAGGTATAAAGATAATTAACGAATGGAATGAACCTGTAAAAAGTAAAGTATATTTATATGAAGAAGAAAAGAAACTTCAAGAACTAGATTTAAAGGAGAAAGGAATCGCTGCATTCACTTATAATTTTAAAAGAGATAAAAAGTACTTTATAAAATCAAGAGTCAGCAATAAAGAATATAGTATTCCCTTTCCTGAGTTTACAAATGCTGGAGTGTATTTAAAGGTTACAGAAAAAGGCAAAACTTTAAAAGTTGATTTGTTTCCAATTAATTTGAGAAATGACAAAAGTTTTAAAGTAAAAGCGTATAAAAATGGAGAAGAAATTCATGAAGAGATAATTACTTCATTACAAAATCTTACAAGTTTTCCAATTCATGTACAAGATCTTTCATCTGGCGTTGTATTTGTTGAGTTGTTAGATGTTAATAATAATGTTTTAGCTTCCAGAGATGTGTTTGTTAATCAACATAAAAAACTTTACGTTAAACCGCTAAAAACAATTAGAAGAAGGTATAAACCAAAAGAAAAAATCAAACTTAGATTTAAAGTCTCAGATCATCTTGAAAAAAATAAAAGAGCTGTTGCTACTATAAGAATCTCTAATGATAAAAGTGTTTTATTAGAGAACGGCATGGATTTATGTTCTTACTATCAATTGATAAAAAATTCGAATGAAAGAATTGTATCATCAGGAAAATATTTTATACAAAAAAGCCCTTGGATTTTAGATGATTTAATGTTAACTAAAACCTATATTAGAAATGATTCTAATTATAAAAAGCATACGAAATCCTATCAAGAAAGTATTTTTGGAAAATTATACGGAAGAGGTTTAGCAAACAATTTAATTGCAGAAAGAAATAAAAGAATTCCTGTTATAGCTGGAGTAAATAATAATTCTATAATTGTAGATTCTCTTGGGAATTTTAAAATATCTCCATCAAAATTAGAACAAATAAACAGTGAATATTTTACAGTAGCTTACGGCAGTAGTGATTCTCATTTATTTACAAAAAGTGATTTTCTTTTAGAATCTGAAGAGTTTCTAAAAAGGGACTTTATTAATATATCGAATAATATCTCTTTTTTAAGTAGAAAGAAAATTTCTAAAAAATATTCTGAAGATTTTAGTTTCGATTACTCAAATTCACTGGATGAAGTTGTAGTGACAAAAAAAGTGAAAAATGTAAAAGCATTTGGAGTTAAAAAACTGCACGAAGGATCTGTTTTCGATTATGTTTGTTACGAGTATGATATTCTAAATTGTGTAAATCATAAGCAAGGATATAAACCTGTAGAAGGAGGTATTTATTTAATAAACGGAGGAGAAAAAATTGTTTACAAAGCACCAAAATCTAAAAGTAAAACAAAAGAAAAAGTAGAGAGTAATATATTAAAGCTAAAAGGTTTTTATAATTATAATAAAAAACAAAAAGTTGAAGGTTTTCAAGATTTACGAACGAATTTATATTGGAATCCGTATTTGTTGAATAACAAAAAAGGAGAATTTGAGATTGAATTTACTACAAGTGAAGTAAGAGGAATTTACCAAGCAAGTATAGAGGTTAATAGTCAAGATGGATTGTTAGGAACATATTTTTTTACATTCGAAGTAAAATAACTAATCATCTAGTTTAACTAATAAATACAATTCATTCTCTAACTCTAAATAAGCTTGATTGTAAACATAATAATATGTATTACCAGTTTTGGTTTGATATAGCGAAGTAAACAGTTTAAAATCGAACCCTTTATCATACAATTTTGTACGAGATACTTTGGTTTTTCCTTTCGTGTTTAATTCAGAAAGTATTTTGTAATTTTTCTTAAGTCTGTTGTTTATATTTCTAATTAAGTTTTTGGTATCCTTATCTACTTTATTATTGTACGAATTTCTACAATAATCAGAACAAAACTTTTGATCAGCTCTTCCTCTTAAAGGCTCAGAACATTCTAAACATTTTCTTGCTTCCATAAGTTTCAAAGATACAAATATATTCGAATGTAATCGACTACAAACGTTTACAACCGAAAGTAAATGTTTTGCAACCGAGTCTACCTTTAAATAGGTTGCATCTTTGCAGTGTCAGTTCACCAGAACGGCAAATTAGTCTTAACTGTTTAAAACAATAAATTAATAGAATGAACGCACTTAAAAATCGAGTACAGTTAATTGGTCACTTAGGAAACAAACCAGAAATCATTTATTTAGATTCTGGAAAAAAGTTAGCAAAATTTTCTATTGCTACCAACGAAACGTACAAAAATTCAGAAGGTCAGAAAGTAACAGACACGCAGTGGCATAATATAGTTGCTTGGAACAAAACCGCTGAGATTATCGAAAACTATTTAGATAAAGGAAGCGAAATAATGATTGAAGGAAAATTAACCTCCAGAAGTTATGAAACTAACCAAGGCGAGAAACGCTATGTAACTGAAGTTGTTTGTAACGAACTATTAATGTTAGGAAACAAGTAAGAGGGGAAATTTGCTATAAACGTATTGAATTGAAAAAGAAAAAAGTAAGAGTGTTCATTTGTATGAACACTCTTTTTGTATCTAAAAAGATCATTTAATTTTTAACTACTTTTACTAAATAAACCAAATGATTCATGAAAAAGATTTTACTAATATTAACAATATCGCTATCCTATAACTGCATTGCTCAGAACAATAAGTTTGTTTTTCAACAAAAAGAAAATCATAATATTCATGATTTAGCAGATTCCAATAATGTGTTTTTTGATTATGATTTAGATGGAGATTTAGATCTCATTATATCTGGTTACAATAAAACTTTAGCTGAAGATTCAAATACACATACGTTTCTTTATACAAATGATGGTAAAGGAAATTTTACATTAGATAAAAGATCTACTTTCATGCGTATTGAATATGGAAAAATTGATGTTGCAGATATAGATCAGGATAATGATTTAGATGTTGTAATTACTGGTCAAGAATTAAATAGAACGAAAGAAAATGGTGTAGTTATTTATAAAAATGAAAAAGGAATATTTAAAAAACATCAAAAAATAAGTGGAGAAAACTATTGTGTTTATGCAGGTTTTTTAAATGTAAATAAAGATAAATATGCAGATCTTTTAATTGAAAGAAATGAAAAGATCGAATATTACATTAATGATAAGAAAGGGAATTTTAGTTTAAAAGGAGAACTAAAAGGAGCTGGAAGTGTTTATGAATACGGTGTTGCTGCTTTTGATATAGATAATGATGGTGATGATGAAGTATTATTACAAGGAGATGAATTGGCATACAAAGGAGATAAACCTTACTTAAAAAAAAATAATTTATTCTTTAAAAATTCAAGTAAAGGATATACTTCTATTTCACATGTGTTTAAAAATACAGATCAAGGAATTATTCATCCTGTAGATATCAATAATGATGGAAATATGGATGTATTTATGACAAATATTACAGAAAATTCTGGAGCTGTATTCGAAAAATCACTGTTCTATTTCAATACAGGTAAAGCTTTTAAGACTATAGAAAATGATATTTTAAAATATAATTTAGGAGTATCGTGTTTTGTAGATTTAGATAACGACGGAGATAAAGATTTGATTATTTCTGGAGGTAGAAAAGCATTAGATAGTTCAGCATATTATGAAGATGCGATAGATATATATGAAAATAAAAAAGGGAAGTTTATTTTATTAAAAAGACAAGCATTTCCTTATGCCAGTCAAGGTTCTATTCATACAGGAGATATAGATGGAGATGGAGATCAAGATATATTGTTAACAGGATATGAGGGAGGTTTTGAAGGAGACCCGAAAACATTATTGTTTATTAATAAACTAAAGTAGTTGTAAAAAAATTGATTATGATTTTAGCTTTTGATACATTTTATTATGAAAGTAAAGCAAAGACAGTTTGTGTTAGTTTTAATAAGATAACAGATGAAACTTCTATAGCTATCACAGATGAAATTATTGATGGAGTATCAGAGTATGTTCCAGGAGAGTTCTATAAAAGAGAAATGCCATGTATTTTGAGTCTTTTAAAACAATTTGATCTTGAAGAAATAACATTAATTATTGTTGATGGATATGCAATTCTTAATAACGAAGGAAAATTAGGTTTAGGAGGTTATTTGTATGAAGCATTAGAGAAAAAGATTCCTGTCATTGGAGTTGCAAAATCTCAATTTAATACTGAAAATAAGTATGCTAGAGAATTATTTAGAGGAGAAAGTAAAAAACCATTATATGTTTCTGCAATAGGTTTAGATTTAAATGATGCTTATAATGCTATTAAAGATATGCATGGTAATTTTCGTATGCCAACATTGTTAAAAGTTTTAGATACTAAGACGAGGGAAAATTTAGTATAAATTGAATATTTAAATAATGAATATATCAAAAGTAATATTTAGAATCCTTCTTATTCATTTCATCATTAGTTTTAGTGCGATTCTTAAAGGTTTTGCACAAGAAAAGCTTGAGGGATATAGCGTACAACCAATCCCATCTTGGGTTAAAAAATATCCTTTTCCGAAACTTAAAAGAGAATATGATCTTGACCTAGTTTTATTGCAGCTTGAAAGTCAATACAACAATACAACAGAGGAAAGTTTTAAAAAGTATTATTATTATGTAAATACTGTCAAAGGTGTCAATAAAATTCGTTCTTTTTATTTCTGGTATGAACCAGATTTTCAAAGTATACAGATACATAATGTGAATTTTCATAGAGGAAATAAAATTATTAGAATCAATAGTAAATTACATATAGAAAAAGAAATTTATGAAAAACAAATAGCAGGAGATTTTTATGCAAATGATGGAAGAATAAAAATCTATTTTGAAGGTGTAAAACAAGGAGATATTATTGAGTTTAGCTATACAGAAAAAGGCAGCCAGCCTGATTTAAAAGGAAGTTTACATTATCAAATTTTTCCTTTTAAGCATAATTTAAGGGGTGCTAATTACATTAGGATTTTAAATACAAAACCTATAAAAACTCATACGGTCAATTGGGATCCTAAAATTATTCGTGCAAAATCAAAAGGATTATTTTCAGCAGAATTCAAAATTGAAACAGATCAAAAGATAAAATATCCAACAGTTCCAGATTGGTATTCTGCGAAAAAAAAAGTTTATTTTTTTGATAAAGTTTCTTGGAGTGAATATGTCAACCTCAATATAGAAAACTATGAACTAGCAAAAGCACCTTCAATAGCAGTTCAAGAAAAGGTTAAAATTATAACAAAAGGTATTGAGAGTAAAGAAGAAAAAATCAATGCTATATTAAATTATATTCAGGAAGATATTCACTATTTAGATTATGATTTAATCGAGCCTAAGAAATCAGATGTAGTATTAAAACAAGGAGTAGGGGATTGTAAATCCAAGTCATTATTAACAATAAAAATGTTAGAATGTTTAGGTGTCACGTCTTGGCCATTAATTGTTAAATCAGACGGGTTAGATGAAAGAATATTAAATGTTTATAGTGGTCAAATATTTGATCATGCTGTTGTTGAATATGAATTAAACGGTAAATCATACATTTTTGATGCAACACAAAGTCCACAAAAAGGTAATTTAAAAGATAAGACTGTTTCCGACTTTCGATACGGATTAAGAATTAAAGAAGGCGTAAATGAACTTACAAAATTAGATTGGAAATCTAATAGTACTGTAGATATTACTACAGTTATCTATGAAAATGAAGATGATTTTCAAGAGGATCAATACCGTATCAATTCCCAAGTAGTATTACAGGGCGAAGTAGCGAATGATTATAATTGGGTTTATAATACGTATGGTATCGAAAAATTGTTTGATGAGATTAGTGAAGATGTTTTAAAAAATCCCTACAGAAGAAGAGAGAATTATGAGAAAGAATATTTTATAGAAGACGATAAACCTTTTTCTGTTTTTAAATTCAGATCTAAAAATCCTACAGAAAAATTCGAATCAATTCATTACAATAGTGAAGCATTATCTTATGCTCCACCTTTTTTAAAACAATGGTCGGAAATAAAACAGTTATATGATGAAGATTTAGGAGAATTCTTTGATCTACCTTATCTAGAAAAAACAAATTACTTACTAAAAACAAAAGAATTACCTTGGATGGAGTTTATTCCTGATACTGTTAAACTTGAAAATGATTGGATCAAATACAATAAGAATTCTTGGAAAGAAAACGACTCTATTTATGCAAAATATTCTATAGAATTTTTTAAGAAAGATTTAGATTCTTCAAGATATAAAGAGGTTGTTAAGAGTATGGATTCTATTCATAAAAATATTTCTTTGATTTTAACTAAAGAGAAAACTAAACGAGAAGATTATAGTTATGAAAAAATTTATCGTAAACAACTTTATACCATATTTACAACGTTATTTGTTTTCTTGATAGTACTATCGTTTTTAATCTTTTTTATCATAAAAAGAAGAAAGAAAAGAAAAAAGTATTTAGAAGAACTTAAAAATGAGATTTCTAATCTTAAGAAACAACTTAGCGAGAAAGATATTTAAGAGAACTAAATTTAAAATGATGAGTCGTCCTAAAATAGGTTGACAGTTTTAAAAAGTATTATTTAAACCAGAGAAGCTAGCTTCTCTGGTTTTTTAT
>NZ_CANNBW010000002.1 GCF_947502995.1 uncultured Tenacibaculum sp.
ACAATAAAAAACCAGAGAAGCTAGCTTCTCTGGTTTAAATAATACTTTTTAAAACTGTCAACCTATTTTAGGACGACACAGATTTTTTATATTATATAAACCAGTTCCAAACTAATCCGAAACGGATAGACATGTCTCTATATGGATAATTTGGAGCAGAGAAGAAGTTTCTACTTGGTAAAAAGTTAGAACTGATATTGTCTATTTTAAAGAAAATACGCGTTCTTTTAACTCGTGCGTTAAAAAATAAATCTAAAGAAGGGAAGCCAATTTCAGAATCATTTTGAACAGTAAATTCATTAATCACAGGATTAAATGCATTGGCTTTGTATTTGGTGAAGAAATTAAAAGTTCCACCAATTTGGACTTTTATTGGCTTTCCTTTAAACCATTCTCCTGTGTAATATAATGTGTTTCTAGTTACAAATTCTGGAACTCTAAAAACAGCATTACCACTAGATACGTTTTGATACATTAAAGTATTATCAAAAGCAAAATTTCTAAAGAATTTAAACTCTTTATTTACTTTCACTTTTAAATAGGTGATCGATTCATCAAATTGTTTCGGCAAATTATCTGAATCAAAATAAACATAATCTTCAATATTAGTAAAATCTAAACTAGCATTTCCCCATTTAGAATTAAAAGAAAAACCAATATTCCTAGTATCAACATTCTTAAAATTATTATCCCAATTATAATCATTATATGTGCTTTGAAATAATTGAGTGTTAAATCTTGGGGCTTTAGAAACTAAAAGTAAACTTCCTTTAACGGTAAACAAACTATCTTTTTCGTAGATGGCTTCTCCGCTAAAATGATTACCAGCTAAGTAACCACTTCCGGGAGTAAGATTTGCACTAGCATTTACTTTGAAGTTTTTTATACGACCATTCCAATCTGCACCAAGGGTAACAGCATCACCACTTAATTTACTTCTATTTATTAATACATTACCGTTGTATATGGTATCATAGCCATAATTAACTGTTG
Organism: uncultured Tenacibaculum sp.; assembly: GCF_947502995.1. Classification (GTDB taxonomy): domain Bacteria; phylum Bacteroidota; class Bacteroidia; order Flavobacteriales; family Flavobacteriaceae; genus Polaribacter. Next base: position 994 of record NZ_CANNBW010000002.1, read on the forward strand.
TATAATTTGCTTTTACTTTAAACTTACCTAGAATGTATTTTGAATTAAATTCTAAATAACCTTGGTTGTTAATTAATTTATAATCTACTCTTTCGTCTATTCCTCCTGATGCTTTACTAGCCTCTCCTAAAAAGTCAGTAGTTAAACTAGCCTGTCCAAATCTATATTCTTTATTTTCATAATGCAGAATATGTCCCACTTTTAAGTTTGTGAAGTTTTTGGTATTAGTAGAATCTTTTTTGCTAGAAAAAAGTTTAAAGTTTTGATCAGCGTAAATACGAATACCTTCAAAATTACTTTCAGCATCATTTAAATTAACATCTAGTCGAGATCTATTACTAAAGTTTGGATCTTCAGATATATAGTTTTCTAAAGCTTGAGTTGTTAATCCTCCATTTTCTTGATTAACAAAGTCTTGTGCTGTTACTTGAGCGCGGATACGATATTGATCTTTTCTAGTTCGATACGATAAAGTTGATCTAAAATTACCTGAACTAGAAAGTGAACGTCTGTACTGACCTAAGGAACGTAATCCTCGGTAAGCAAAACTTAAATTTAAACGTTTAGAAAGGTTAAAAGTAAATAAAGCATCTAGAACTTGGCCCTGTTCTTGTCCAGTTCTATACATAATAATTGTAGTTGGAGTAGGAACTTGATAGTAATCAATATCCTCAATTTTCATGTAGTTAAATTGCTTTGCATTAAAACCTATATCAGGATATTGAGAAATACTTCTAAATGAATAGCCTAGGTTATTGAATGTTTGTCCTTGGTTTTGAAAAGGTAATAATTCGAAGTTGTCCTTTCTTCTGAAGTTAAATTTATATTCTTTTCTAATTGTTAATGTAGTATCAACATAACTTGTGTCTTTTTTAAAACTAATAATTTTATAATCTGTAAACTTAGTTTTACCACTTAGTTTTACATTGATTTCATCGTTGGAAATTGTGTCTAATCTATTAATGCCTTGATTAAATCCGCCTACACCACTTCCTAATGATCTTATTTGAGCATTTATAGTAAAAGAACTAATAACGAAAAGAATACCAATGATATATTTCATAAGGGCAAATGTAAAATAATAAAACGAAAATTTATGTGAATAATATCTATGAAAACTGTTAATTTGTTTTATGTTACAAATGAATTTTAGTGGTTTTGTTTTAGAAGCAGGAACAGACGAAGCGGGTAGAGGTTGTTTGGCTGGACCTGTTGTAGCAGCTGCAGTTATTTTACCAGAAGATTTTCATCATGAATTATTAAATGATTCAAAACAAATCTCTGAGAAAAAGAGAAATATTTTACGTCCTTTTATAGAAGAGAATGCAATTGCTCATGCTGTTTGTTTTATCGATAACGAAGAAGTAGATAAATTAAATGTTTTACAATCTTCTATTGTTGGAATGCATCGATCTTTAGAGAGATTAAAAACACAGCCAGAGTTTATTATTATCGATGGAAATAAATTCAAACCTTACAAAGAGATTCCTTATGAAACTATTGTAAAAGGTGATGCTAAATTTATGAGTATAGCGGCAGCTTCTGTGTTAGCTAAAACTTATCGTGACGATTTTATGGAGAAAATTCATAAAGAATTTCCAGAGTATAATTGGAAGAAGAATAAAGGATATCCTACTAAAGAACATCGAGAAGCAATAAGGAATTTTGGAGCAACAAAGTACCATAGAAAATCATTTCGATTATTACCAGAACAAATAAAAATTGATTTTGAAAAGTAACTTTTTGTTAACTTAAAATAATTACAATGATTACTTACAAGAGTTAATTTTACATTGTAATTAGCCCGTAGGTTAAATCCCTTTTTTCCCTCAAAAAGTGCGAAGAATTAAATAAATTCAATCGCACTTTTTTGTTTTACTTAGATTTTACACCAACAAAATTGTCTGATTTCAATTTAAATAAGACATTAAAGGTTGTTAAACTTCCGTAGATTCTTGTAATATATTGTTGTAAATCAATTTTATCTTGATCGTCTAATGTTTTACTAGAGTTAATCTTTTGTTCCATAACACGTATTCTATCACGTACCATTACGATTTTATGAAAAAAAGTATCGATTGGAATTTCTTTAGAAGCCAAGTTAGCGTCTGAAGGTTCAATAATAAGTTTACCACCTTTAAACTTATCAGCAATAGGTACTACTTCAGAAACATCACTCCATTTCTTTAAAATGTTTCTAAGTGTACTTTCTACCTCATAAAAACTTATGGTATCTACTTCGTCTTCTACGGCTTCAATAACTTCAAAATCTGAGTCAAATTCTATAGTTTCTAATCCATTTTCCTGAAAAGTTACCCAATATTGTTTGCTGTCTACATTAGTAACAACTCCAAAACCATATTCAGAATGATTAATTCTAGATCCAATTCCTAATAATTTCATATTGTGATTTTATTGTATTATAATTTCATAATCCTCTGCCGGTATTCCATTCAAAACCTCAGTTTGTTGTGTACAGGTTATATCAGTTTCTGTTAAAAATATTTCATACTCTTCAATTGTATTAGTACCTGTAAAAACACCATCTTCTTCATAAATAAATTGTATAAAAAGCTTTTTGTTATTATCAATTGTTATAATAAAACAACCTAAATCACCATGCTCTTTTAAGAATTTGGAATACTCTAATGACCAATTTAAAGATTTTCCTGAACTTACTTCTGTAAAGTCATTGTTTTCTTTTGGGAGAATAGTATTTATTTCTTGAGAATATTCAACGAATATTTGATGTTCAGAAATTTTTCCTACAGCTACATTTATATTGTCATATGTGTTTTGTGTATAGTTTTTAAATTTAAATTCTATATTTTTTCTGAAGCCAGTAAAGCTATTTACATAAATTTCTTCTGCAACATCACAAGAACTAATTAAGAAAAGAGTACACAAAAAAATAAAGATTTTTTTCATAAGTTTTTTTTTAGCAAATTTCAATGACGAAAATACGTATTTTTGTGATCTAATTTTTTGAAAAAATGATTAAAAGAACTCGTGCAGAACTTACAAAGTGTATTATTCACAAGGTAGCTAATAAATACAATAGTGGTAAAAATTCATTATCAGAAAGTTTAGTTCGTTTTGATGAAGAAAGTTATGAATTGTTAATGCCTTTTTTGTTAAAACCTTTCGGAACTGTAACACAGAGTTATCGTTTTAATCATCATGCAGATGTTCGATTAAATGAAATTAATAACTATGCTTCTAAGATTTTCGAAGATGAAGAGACTTTTATAGAGCATTCAAAAAATATTGTTAACCATTTGTATGAACAGTCAAATTCAGCACAAATTAAAACAGGTGATGTTTTAGTAGTGTTGTTTGAAGGTTTAGAATATAAAGATGTCTTAACAGAAGCTGTTGGAGTTTTTAAAATTGAAAATAAAGTTGATTTCTTTCAAACGTATTTAGATGATGATAGTTTTGATGTGGTTGTACAGAAAGGAATTTCTACCAAAAAATTAGATAAAGGTTGTTTAATCTTAAATTCTTCTGATACAGAAGGAACAGTCGTGTTATCTGTAGATAATAATAATTACGATGCACAATATTGGATTAAGAATTTCTTGAATGTAAAATATGCCGATGATAGAAATTTACACACCCAACATTATTTAGAGTTATGTAGAGATTTTTCTGAAGAGATTATTAAACCTGAATATGGTAAACATGAACAAGGAAACTTCTTAGCAAATACAGTTGATTATTTTAAAGAACATGAAAGTGTAGATTATCATACTTTTAAAGATGAAATCTTTGAAGATGAAAAGCATAAAGATATGTTCGAAGATTATAAAAAACACTTTGAGAAATTAAACGATGTATTGGTAAGAAATAACTTCGAAGTTTCTGATATTGTATTAAAGAAAGAAAAAGGAAAGCTTAAAACAGAAATTAAGTTAGATACAAATATTCAGATTAAAATAGATATTGATGCACCAGATGCAGCTTCAGAATATTTAGAAAGAGGTTACGATGAGGATAAAAAAATGAAGTTTTACAAAGTATATTATAACGCAGAGAAATAATAAAAAAAGCAGCTTTTATAGCTGCTTTTTTTTTGAGTTATAATTTTTTCACATACTTAGTTACGATCACAATATTTTGTCCGTCAACTTTTCCTTCTATATATTCTGCGTTTTCAGCATCAAGAGAAATTCTTCTAACGGCAGTACCTTGTTTACAAACCATACTAGAACCTTTAACTTTTAAGTCTTTAATTAATACGACAGAGTCGCCAGCTTGTAAAATAGCTCCATTACTATCTCTATGAATTACTTTTTCACTTTCATCTAAATGCTCACCAGTTGCTTCGGCGAATCGAAGTTCATCAACTTCTAAATACATCATGTCAAGCAAATCTTGAGGCCAACCTTCTTTTTTCAGACGATTTAACATTCTCCAAGCAACAACTTTTACAGCAGAAAATTCGCTCCACATACTATCATTTAAGCAACGCCAGTGATTCGGGTCAGTTGTTTCCGGATTGTTAATTTGAGATATGCAGTGTGAACAAGCCAAAATACTTCCATCTACACCACCAGTAGAAATTGGTGGAACCTCATAAATATTCAAATCAGTTGTAGCTGCGCATAATTCACATTTATGTCCGCTTCTATCTTGTAATTCTTTTAGTAAACTCATCAATTCGCTTTATGTTTGCGAAAGTAAACTTTAATTTGAATAAGTTAGCACGAAGTATCAGCAATAATCTTCCATTCTCCTTTTATTTTTTTGAAAATCACCATAAATATTCCGTCTAATTTTCCAGTTTCTCGAGTTAAATGATACTCACCCATAACATAATAACTATTACTTTCAATTTTAGAAATCGCTCTAATTTTGAATTTTAGTTTACCTGAATCTTCGGCATATGGATAACTTTTCTTATAATTATCTAGTGTTTTTTTCCACCCATAAGTCACACCATTTTTACCTTGAAATTTTAAAGAATCCGATTTCCAATATCCTAGCATAAAACAATCTAAATCATGTCTCGACCAGTCTGATTCTTGATGTTTCATAAGTGCGATTATTTCTTTTTTATCTTGTTCTTCATTCGAAGTAGCACAAGAATAAATAATTACGATAAAGATGAGTAGTAGTTTTTTCATGATAAAAAATTAGGCTCTCAAGATATAACCTTTTTTTAAAATCGTATTATTGAGAAAAATAATAGTATGATATTAGAAAGTAAACGGTTAATTATTAAAGAAGCTGAAGTTAATGAAGCTCCTTTTTATTTTGAATTATTTAACGATTCTGATTGGATAAAATATATTCATGATAAAGGATTAAAATCTGTAGAGGCAACAGAAGTGTACTTGAAAGATATTTTAGCAAAGAATGCTAAGCTAAACGGGTTAGGTTTCTTTTCGGTATTATTGAAAGAAACAAATGAGTTTATAGGAATGTCTTCTGCTATTCAGCGTGAAAAGTTAGATTTTGTTGATGTAGGTTACGGATTTTTACCTAAAGCAAGAGGAAAAGGATATGCGAGTGAAGCTACTTTGTTAATGATAGACTATATAAAGGAAAAGTTTCAACAAGAAAAAGTACTAGCTTTTACAGCTCCAGAGAATGAAAAATCACAACAATTATTGAAGAGATTAGGCTTTGAATATGTTGGGTTAGAAACTGTTTTTGAAGGAGAGAAAGATTGTGTTTATGAATTTACATTTTGATTATGAAAATTGAACGTTTACATCATATAGCTATTATTTGTTCCGATTATAAAGTGTCTAAGCATTTTTACACAGAAGTATTGGGTTTTACAATTCAGCAAGAAATATATAGAGAAGAACGAAAATCATATAAATTAGATTTAGCTCTAGATAGTACATATTTGATAGAGTTATTTTCTTTTCCAGATCCTCCAAGTCGACCTTCGTTTCCTGAAGCAACCGGACTGCGTCATATTGCATTTGCAGTGAAAGATTTAGAAAATTGGAAGTTGTATTTGGAAAGTAAAAATATTATTGTTCAAGATATACGAGTAGATGAGTTTACAGGAAAACGCTTTTTCTTTTTTAATGATCCTGATCATTTACCTATTGAATTGTATGAAATTTAAATAAAAAGACTATGAAAATGAGCGGGAATTTTATTCTTGGAGTAATAATATCATGTATTTTATTATTCTTCATTTTTTGGATGGTAGAAATACAAACAAAAAAAGAAAAAGAAGATATAACGGATAAAGTGATTTCTGAAAAAGTGTTGAAAAGATCTATATCTAGAGGTAGAACTTTGTTTATTCAAGAAGATTGTTATAGTTGCCATAAACCAGATAAAAAAGATGGTTTTTTTCGTGTGGTTATTGATAGAGTTTCAAAGGAATGGCTGTATAAATTTATTAGAGATGAAAAAAGTTTAATAGAAGATAAAGATTCGGTAGTATTGTATTTGAGACAACGATTTAATCAGTCCAACGGAAAGCATGACAAAAAACATTTAACTGATGATCAGTTAAATGATATTTTAAGTTACTTAAATAGTTTTAAAGTGAATTAATTCATAAAGTTGTGAAATATGAAGTTATCTGGGAATATAATTTTAGGTAGTATAATATCAGTTGTCTTAGTATTAATGATCGCTTGGGTAGTACAAATTGAAACAGCGATTGATGATAGTGATGTAAACAATTTTACCTCTAAAAAAGAAGAAGTAGTTAGTGTTTCTAATTCTTTAAAACAATCAAAGGAAAAAGGGAAGAAATTATGGAGAGAAAATAGTTGTACTAACTGTCATAAAATCCATGCTCGTGATGGTCATCCTTTACCAGGGGTAAAAGACAGATATCCAAAAGAATGGTTAATTCAGTATGTAAAAAATGAGCAAGTGTTAATTGAACAAAAAGACCCTGATGTTTTAGCTCTAAATGCTGAATGGAATTCTAACAAATCAGAGCACAAAAATCCTCATCTCACTGAACAAGATATACTAGATATTTTAAATTATATAAATAGAAAATAAAAGACGAATGAACTAAATAAGTAACTGTTATTCAGTTAAATACAAGTCAATAAGTCCTTCGGGAGTTTCTACTGCTATAGTTTTATTTTCGCGATCTACCTTAATAATAAAATCATCAATCATTGGAATAAATATTTCTATTCCATCTCTATCAATTTCAAATAAAGGCTGTGCAGCTGAATCATTAATACTTGTGATTGTTCCTACGTCACCGAAATTTTTATCGGTAATAGTAAAGCCAATCACTTCATGATAATAAAATTTATTTCCAGTAAGTTTTGGAAGTAAAGTTAGAGGTAAATAAATCCCAGCTTTCATAATCGCATCAGCATCAGCTTCAGAATCTACATCTTCAAATTTAACACGAAACATCGTGCTTTTACTTAAAGATGATTTTTCTATAAAAAAAGGAACCAGATTATTGCCTAATTCGACAAAAACTGATTCCAAATTTTTATAAAGATGAGGTTCATCAGTATCTAACTTAATAATTACCTCGCCTTTAAAACTGTGTTTTTTAACGATTTTACCAAGATAAAAACAATCTTTAGTTTGCATTATCGTTATAATTTTTTACTCTTCGCTATCTCCACCTTCTTCAGTAGCAGCATCTTCGCTATCTACAACAGGAGCTTTTGCAGCAATACGAGCTTCGTTAACAGCTTTTTCAGCTTCTAAAGCTTTAGCTTTAGCATCTTCTTTAGCTTTCGCTAAACCATCAACTTTACCAGCAACTTTACCAGCTTTTTCTTCTAACCAAGCAGTAAACTTAGCTTCAGCTTGCTCTTCTGTTAAAGCACCTTTTCTAACACCTCCAGCTAAATGATGCTTTAATAAAGCACCTTTATAAGATAATAAAGCTCTTGCAGTATCAGTAGGTTGAGCACCATTTTCTAACCACTTTACAGATGCATCTACATCTAAATTAATTGTAGCAGGGTTAGTGTTAGGGTTGTACGTTCCAAGTTTTTCTAAGAAACGACCGTCTCTTTTTGCTCTTGAGTCAGCAGCTACTACCCAATAAAATGGTTTTCCTTTTTTACCGTGTCTTTGTAAACGAATTTTTACAGGCATACTTGTTAAATTTTAAGGTTCACGACCTTGATTATTAATCTATTAATTTTTTAAACTCGAAAATATTTCGAATTTTGAGTGTGCAAATTTATAAAACTTATTTGAATAAAATGCTCATTCACAGTTTTATTTACACAAAAAAGCACCTGAAAAAACAGATGCTTTTTAAAAATTAAATGTTGTTATATATTAAATTACTCTAACACTTACAGCGTTTAATCCTTTTTTTCCTTCTTTAAGTTCGAACTCTACTTCATCACCCTGTCTGATATCATCTATTAGTCCTGAGATATGTACAAAATACTCTGTTCCTGAATTTGACTCTGTAATAAATCCAAAACCTTTAGATTCATTAAAGAACTTTACCGTTCCTTGTTTCATTATAAAAAAATGTATTAAATATTAAAGCTGCAATTTAAGATTTAATTCTCAGTAAATCAGAGTTTTTTTTGACTTTATTTTTTAACTGTCTTACAATAAGCGTTTTTGGTTTTCAAAAAAGGAATCGGCTTGTAATTTCATTAGGTTTTGAGCCATTTTTTGTTTGTAATTGTAAAGTTCTTCTTCCGATTTTAAATCGTTATAAATTTCAGTATTGATATGTGTATCAGTATCCATTATTTTTTCTCTCTGATCTATCTGTTGTTGAATCCAAGTTCTTATCTCTGAAGTTCTATTTTCTAATTTATAATCATATTCACTTTTACTACTGATAAGTTTTGTGAAAATTGGAGATGTTTCTATAGCTAAAAACAATAAGAAAATAAATAAAGAAGGCATCCATGGAAGTTGATCTAAAGCATTTATTCGAGCCATTAATCCATCATAATTAGCAATAATTGGTTGAGAATTTGTTTCCGAGTCTTTTTGTTGTTGAATTAAAGAAGCGATTTCTGATTCTTTAGCATTGATTTTTTCTTGATTATTCTTTTTCAATTCAGAAAGTAGTGCCAATGAAGCATCATGTTTTTCTCTTTTTTCTTTATAAACAGGACCTTTACCTTTTAGTTTGGTTCCTTTTCTTCCTTCTGCTTCTGCTATATATGTTTCGTAAAGTTGATTGGTTTCTTGTTCTTTTAAATTAATTTCTTCTTTTAAATCTGAAATTTCAGTTTGAAGCTTTGTTATTTCAGGAGTAAACTGTGCCGCAATTTGATTTTTATTATCTAAGGTCATTTGATTCTTTTCTGTCAATAATACCTGATTAATTTCTTTTTCAAAAATCTTTAATTCCAGAGGTTTAGAAATCACTACTGCGATTATTACAGCTAATAAAAGTCTTGGGAAAGCTTGCATAAATTCCTTAACAAAGCTGTCTTTTTTTCTGAGTGTAGAAACTATGTATCTGTCTAAATTAAAGATGAGTAACCCCCAAACAATACCAAAGAATACAGCAGTATATATATTGTTAAATACGGTGTATAAAGCATAACTACTGGCTATTGTAGCCATTAAGGCAGTGAAAAATACTGTAGCTCCAATACCAGCATATTTATTTTGTTCACCATTAGAGCAATTTTGTATCAGGTCGAGATCTACACCTGAACATAAAAGAAAGAAACGTTTCATACTATTAATAACGATCTAGCTTGGTGTTTGTTACAAAAAAAAGCCTCTTTTAAGAGGCTTTTAACTATTATTTGATATTATCTGAATTCAGCAATTTCGTTAGTTTGTCTTCACTTTTGGTTAAATACATGTTTAATACACTTTTTTCTCTATTTGCATAAGCTCCTCCGATGAAGTACTCTTTTTTATTCTTTGCTAAATCATAGTACTTATTTTTTGAAATTTTTTTCTCTTCCAAGAAATAATTAGTTAAAACATTATTATTAATGTTTTCTGGAGTCTCTTTTTCTAGAATAACTTTTTTCGTTTCTTTATTTTTATATGTAGTCGGATAGACTACTTCTTTAGAAACTTGCCAAGTTTTGTTGCTCGTTTTATGTTTCGATGGTGTAGGGATGTCACTTTTTTCTCCTTTTTTAACTCTAGGATATGTTCTTTTTGGAGGAGGTGGAATATTCGTAGAATCACCTTTTCTAACTATTGCACCATGAGGTGATGAACTTTTTTCTGGTGTAATTAATTCTCCAGATTTAGTTACTTCTTGTCCGAAGCGGTTGTAGTAGGTAGTTCCATTTTCATTTTTTATAAAATAAAGTGTTTCTCCATTTTTGTCATAGAATCCTTTTTCTTTTTTATCCTTTGGTTTTGGTGGCGGCGGAATATTTGTTTGATCTCCTTTTTTTACAGTTGGATAATTTTTAGTATTTCCTTTAGTAATTAAATAGAATTGATACGGCTGAGGAAATCTTTTATTTCTAACATTTTTCTTTATATAACCTCCTGAATAATGTTTGAAATCAGTTGATTTATAGTTTTTTAATATTGAGTTTTTAGCAACTTTCCCATCGATCCAAATAGCATATTTTTTAGTATTCTGTAATTCTTTAAGTAATTTAGCACTCACTTTGTTTTTCGAAATTTTCATCGGAGGTGGAGGAGGAGGTAACATTTTTCTCTCCTCTGGAGTTAACTCTGAAAATTTTTTAGTTATTCGTTTTCCTTCTTTAGTTGAGTAGGTAAGTGTCTTCTTTTTTTGATTAACAATTCGTTTTTTTGGGATAGAATCTTTGTCTTCCCATATTTTTATAGTTTCTCCATTAGGAAGTTTACGATGTAGTGTATCTTTTTCTTGGGCTGTGAATTTAAGATTAAGATCATCGATTTTTTTTAATTCTTTTTCTAAATGTTTTTGAACTAAAACTTCATTGTAAGGAATGATTCCGTTTTGATTCAGGTATTGTTTTTTACCGTTAAGCAGTGGGAATTTAAGGTTTATCCAAGCAGTGTTTTTTAATCCAGAAAATGTAATATCATTCTCGGTTGCTTTTATAGAGAAAGCATATTCACTTCCAGGTATGCGGTTTTTATTTGTAAAACCGAAATCGGTAATAATATGTTCTTCATTTAAAGGTATAGCTAGTTTAGCCCATCTTTCACAGTTATAACATTTTAGTTTAATTTCATTACCATTTTTTTCAACGGAAGCAAGAAAAAGTTCTGAGTTTGCTTTCTTTTTTGTTTCAATTTCAACAGGATTGTTATAAGCTTCAGCCCGTTCAGCAAGTGAAAATAAAAGTCCGCATAGCAATGGAATAACACTCATCTTTTTTAGCAAAATTGCTTTGCCAGATTTTTGTTTAGTCATCATAAGTAATCTTTTTTTAGTTAAAATAAAATTCAAATTACTGGCCAAGTAATATTCTTTTGAATCAGAACTTCTCTTTAATAAAAGCTCTTGATATGTAATAGTATTGTTGTAAGTATCGATAACAGATGCGTCTGCTAAAAACTCATGATTTAATCTTATGGCTTTTTTTAGGTAAATAAAAAGCGGATTAAACCAAAAAATAGCATGTAAAAGCTCAATGAGAATAATATCGAAAGTATGATTTTGTGTAACATGAGTAAGTTCATGTGTAAAAAGTTCTTTTTCTATAGTTTTATTATGGTATTCGTTTTTATTAATGAAAATGTAGTTCCAAAAAGTATGCGGAGCTATTTCATCTTCAACCAATACAAGTTTGGCATTGTAATAGCTAATGATTTTGTTGTTTTTAATTCGGCTAAAAATATTATAAAGATTCTTTGAGAAGCGAAATAGCAAAATACCAACTACAATAATGTATATCGTTTGTAAAAGTAAAGTGAAATCAAAATAATTAATTTCTGAGTCAATTTGATTTGTTGTAAAACTTACGGTTTCTCCTGATGTTTGAGGAATTATAAGATCAGTAGTGAATGTAGGTTCTACATAAATTGTATACTCAGGAACCAGAAAAGAAAACAATAAACCTCCAATTAAAAAGAAACGATTGAAGTTGTGCATCTTTTCTTTTTGCAATACAAAATGATAAAAGATCAAAAGTATTCCAAGACAAATCGTAAACTTTAGAAGGTAATTAATCATTGTTTTGTTCTTTAATTTGATGATCTATAATCTTTCTTAATTCTTTTAATTCATCAACAGACAAATCGGTTTCTTTAGTGAAAAATGAAGCAAACTGACTGGCAGAATCATTAAAAAAGTTTTTAATCAAACCATTTACATGTTTAGAGAAATAGTCTGTTTTCTTTACTAAAGGAAAATATTCTCTAGATTTTCCATAAAGCTTATAATCAATAAAACCTTTGTCTTTCATACGCTTTAAAAGCGTAGCTAAAGTTGTGTTCGCAGGTTTTGGATCAGGAAATTCTAATAACAAATCTTTCATAAAAGCTTTGTTTAGTTTCCATAAATATTGCATTACTTGCTCTTCAGATTTTGATAATTTCATTTCTACAGAATTAGAACTTGTTCTACAAATGTAGAAAATAAATTTTATTCTACAAGTGTAGAATATGTTTTTTTGTAACAACTTTCTATTTTTGCAATATGAAATTAGTTGTTTTAATAAGCTTGTTTACTTGTTTTACAATGAGTTCTCAGTATAAATATGAGCGAGAATTTAGGTTAAATGTAGAAGAAGTTCCAATATCTGCTGTTCAATTTCTTAAGCAGTTTCAGTTTAAAAAGAAAGTAAAATGGTATGGAGAAGAAAGTCAAGATGGAAAAACTTTTGAGGCAAAAACGTATTACAATGCTAAAAAATATAGTTTAGAGTTTGATGCTAAAGGGGAAATATTAGATGTTGAAATAAAAGTAAGGGTAAATAGTTTGAACAAACCTGACCAAGAAATGATTAAAAAGGGATTACAAAAGGTTTTTTCAAAATATAAGATTAAGAAATTGCAACTTCAGTTTTCAGGAAAAGAATTGTTATCAAGAATTAAAGCATTTGAAACAAAAGGGAATTACAGTACTTGTTTTTTTGAACTTGTGGTTTCTGGTAAAATAGGGAAGGAGCGAAAACTATTCGAAATCTTAATGAATAGCAAAGGTGAGATTGTTAAAAAACTTGAATTTAAAGTTTTGAATTCAGATAATTTAGAATTTTAATGCGTAGTATTTTTATTTTCTTTTTTGTTTTATTTGTTGGGAAAATTACTAGTCAAACTAATTTTTCTGCTGGAGTTTTACCTAAAGTTGTTACTTCATTTAAAATGTCACCTAAAATAAAATGGGTGAATAGTATAGAGTCTAGAGAGTTTTTTTATGATAAAGAATTCGAACTGACGCATAGTTTGGTTGATGTCTCAACTATTTTTTCACTAAAAACAGAAATGAATAACAAGTTAAATTTTGGATTCATTTTTCGATTCAAAGATGGTGAAGTTGAGTACAGGTCGTTACAACATTATAATATTATTCATAGTCTTGAGCAATTTCAAATGGGCCATCGATTTGCTTTTGAACAGTTTTACGATGATGTGATTAATTTAAGAGGACGATATCGATTTACAATCCAACGCGCTTTGAATGGAGATAAAATTGATGTTTTTGAATGGTATTTAAAACTGTCTAATGAATATTTATGGCAATTTAATGATGAGAATTTAGAAATAAGATTAGCACCAAATTTAGGGTATCGATTAAGCAAACGTAATAAGATAGAATTTGGAGTAGAGTATAGAGCTGCAGATTTTGTTAGAGAATTAAATAAGAATCAATTATGGATGCGTTGTACAATGTACATTTCATTATAAAAAAATCCGCTGAAAAGCGGATTTTTAATTTCTTTTTAACTCGATGTAACTTCCATGAATATTAATAATATTGCTATAGAATTCTTTTAAATAATGATATTCTTGCTGATTGTAAATAGCTTTGTTCAAAAAGAATTTTGAATATATGTTTATTTTGTTTTCTGTGCTTTTTACACTTAATACAACTCTTCCTCCTTTATTAGGTAAAGAAATACCTTTACTTTCTGGGAGTTTACTAATGCTATATCCGTCTGGTACATCTATATTAATCATGTAGGAGCGTGTAAAAGCATAACCAAAATCTACAGGGTAATTTCTTTCGTTTAATTTAAAAGGATTTTCTGTTATTTGATCAACTACAAAAGGAACGAAGCGAATAATATTTTCTTTTTCAACATCAGGAATACTAACAGATAAAAAAGTTTTAAAAGTTTCTTTCCCTTCTTGTGTAGGAATGTTATTGAAGTCGTCAACTTCTAAAAAAGGATTCTTAGTTTCAAAATCTTCAATGTATTTATCTTCAGATTTAGAAGAAAGTTTCACGCGTTCACTGTAGGAATAATAGCCTCTTCGAGAAGTTACTATCTTCCCTTTTAAACCATCTTCTTCAAAACTAAGGTTAATGTTATGGGAAATAAAAGATTTAAATTTCGGTTTTATGAGTTCCCAATAACTTCCTTTGTCGAAATCTAAAACGCGTCCTTCACCGTTTAAACAGCGGAAAGGAATTTCACCAAATAATAAATCTTTATCTGTGGCGTCTAAAAAATAAACTTCATTGTTAATTACAGTTTTTATTAGCACATAATTAAACTCAGAAACAGATGGGTGAAGTTTAGTTACTATTCCATTTTTTCTTGTTGATAAAACAACTAAGTAACTTTCAATTTTTGCAGCTTTAAGTGCGTTGTATAGTGAAAGATTTATGCCATCTACACTTCCAGTTTTATCTTCGTAAACATTTCTAATTTTGATTTTATCACTAGACCATAGTTCACCATCCCAATTTAATTCTGATTGAATATGCTTGTAAATAGCTTTAGCTCTTTCTAAATCGTTTCGATTGGTAAAAAGATTTTTAGGTAGATTTCTTTTAAAGTAACTTTTCTTAGATGTTTGTCCGTCAAAGAAATTATTTTTTAAAGTTTTATCTGCGTCTTTCCAAGTTTTTGTGTACTTCTTTACTCTTCCGTCTATAGTTGTGTATGAAATAGGTTCAAAGATAATTTTGGATTTAAAATTCTCTTCGGAAAGCATGTAATCTTCTCCTTTAAAAGCAGGGACATGATCAAAACCAAATTCATAAACTAAACAGTCACCACTTAAGCCGTTAGAAAGACGTACGCAATCTTTTTCTACATGATTACTTTTACGATCTAATGGTTTATTAGCTCGTAAGCGAATATTGTATTTCCAATTTCCTAAAATAGTAGCTGTAAAATCACTTTTTATTTTAGGAATATCAGATTGAAATTCCCAATCATCTAGTTTAGAATATGGGGAAATAAGACTGTAAGTGTATTCAATTACTGAACCTTTTTTTACATTAGGTAATGTAAAACTTGTTTGAGTCCAGTTTTCTGAAAGTTTCTTTTCGTAAATATGTTGATCTGAAAGAAAAATCTTTTTTAATAAACCATCTTCAGAAGTATAAGAAATGGCTTTAATGTTTAGAACTTTTTCTTTCTTGTAAGAATTGATAGAAATTGTGGCTCTATCTACTTCAGATTGATCAAAAATTTTAACTCTTTTGTATATGTCGCGTCTAAAATAGTACTCATTTTCTTGATCAATGTATTCGTGACCTTTTTCTTCTAGAACAAGAGCTTTAGCAGTAGAATCTTTTTGATAAAAAGACATTTCTACTTCTTTTAAATCTGTTAAACCCAATTTTTGAATATCACTAGCTTGGGAATTAGCAGATAAGTTTAAAAAAAGTAGAAATAATCCAGTAATGTATCTCATAAAATACTTATTGTTTAGAGATAATAATTTTTTCGTTTTGTTTAGCTACCAATTGTTTAAAGAAATCTTTAACTGTAGGGTAATATGTTGGAGAAATTATAGCTGAATTAAATTGTAATTTAGAATTCACCTGTATTGTGTTTCCGTTTTCAGTTACCACAAATTTGAAAAAACCAAGATTATCTGGAATACCAATAGCTAATTGTTCTGGGATAAACTCAACTTTATATCCTTCAGGTATTTTAATAGAAATTTTGTTAGAGTCACTCCAAGGTGTTGCAAAATCAATAGGGAATTTTCTTTCGTCGCTTTTAAATGGATTTTGTTCCATTGTTAAGAATAAAAGTGGGTTTATGTATAATTTCCCATTAATTTCTTCTACTAAATCTTCAGAAGAAAATTTAAACATTCTACTTAATGGTTTTCCTATGTTTTTTTCATTTCTACTTTTAAAGTCGTCGATTTCTATATTGTAACTTTCTTCAAACTTAGAAATTAGTTCATCTTCTTTTAAATGATTAAAACGCTTTCTGCTTTGCATGGCAGTAAGTTTTGTTTTTGATTGTATTACAAAACCAGTGGAAGTTCCATCATCTTCAATAGTTAGCTTCACCTTGTTTTCTTCTGTAGAATGTGAAGAAGAACTTAATTTTACCCATGAAGAAGCTCCATTCTGCAATACTTTTCTACCATTCCAGTTTAATGCTCGAACAGGTAGAGAGTTAGGTAAAGAGTAAGGTTCAGTTGCGTCTAAAAGTGCGTATTTACCATTAGCAAATTCCACCATGCTAATTACATAGTTAAATCCATCTAAAGTAGGAAAAATAGGAACTCCATTAGAACGAGAACTCACTAAAACAGGGTTAGCATTTAATCCAGCACTTCTTAACATTGAAGTTAACATTAAGTTGATGTCTGCAGCATTTCCTACTCCATCTTTAAAAGCTTTTTTAACTCCTAATTCTGTATATTTTCCATAGTTTCCATTCCATTTAACTTTCGATTTTACAAGTTGGAAAATGGCTCCAAGTTTTTCGTATTCACTTTTAGCTGTACTAAGTGTAGCAGCCAATTCATCTTTATAGTAGCTAGATTTATTTAATTCGTTACCAAAGCTTCTGTATGAATAAATTTTCTTACTCACATCTTCCCAAGTTGTTGCGTAATATTTAGGAGAGCTTTCTGGCATTCTTACAAAAGATAATTCATATTTAATACCGCCTCTATAGTTATTAATATTAGAAACAAAAGGTTCAGAGTCTTTTAATGCCGGAATATCTTTAGCGTTATAGTGATCTACATTTTTTGTGTAATCAATAGAAGAGTTACTAAAACTCGTTCTTGTTACAAATCCTTCAGATCTAGATTTTGACGTAATGTTAATTTTTCCTCTTTTACGAGACGACTGTACAGGAACAGCGTAATATCCTTTAGAAGCTTTTCTAAAATTGAAGTATTCTGGAGTTTCTATAGAAACATCTAAAAGATCAACAGGAATGTCATATTGAAAATTTACAGGATCTATACTTGTGATAAAAGGAGAAGTAACTGTATACATTAAGTCGATAACAGTTCCTTCTTTTACATCTGGAAATACAACTTTTACAGAAGTGAAATTATCATTTATTTTTTCTTTAAATTGATGAGAACTTTTCAATTTTGTTTTTACAATTTTTCCGTTTTCATCGTTAAAAGCGTATCCTTTTATTTTAATGATTTTTTCTCTAGTACTTCCGTTATTGTATAAGGTAATTAAAAAAGTTCCTTTTTTTAAAGCATCTTTGGAGTACACTTTTATTCTTTTGTGAATATCTGTAGTCATCATAAAGCCATTGTTTTGATCGTACAAATAAGCGGTTCTTCTTTTGTTGTAAAGATAAGCTGCCGTAGCAGTAGAATCTTTTTGGTGTTCTTTTTGTAAAATGGCTTCTTTAGAGACTTTACCAAATTTTATTTCTTGGGCAAAATTATTACTTGTAAATGCTATTAAAAATAGCACAGATAAGATCAAGTTTTTCATAGTATTGATAAGTTAGTTTTTGTAAATAGCTATTCTCGCATTTTCTAATTTTGCGATACTTTTTCTGAATTTTCTATATGATTTATAATCTTCTTTAGGGTAAGTTCCTTCTTTTATTAAAATCGATTTATTGTATTCTAAAGTTTTATCATCGATCTTTTTTATTGATATTTTATATTCTCCAAATTTATTACTGATAGTTTTTTCTTCGGGAAGTTGTTGTATGCTAAAACCTTCAGGAATTGTTATGGTGTATTTATCTGTGTCTTTAAAACCTCTTTCTATTTGTAAAGGAAGTTTTCTGTTTCTATATCGTTTTGGAATGTAAGAGTTTCTGTTGAAAACATTAACTCTAAATAAAAATTCATTTCCATTTAAAGTAGCATAATCATTAATAGCGACATCTAATTTTTCATTAAAAACAATATTGTCTTTATCGTTATTAATGTCGATTTTATTTATGCTCATGTTATTGTTGTAATCCCAAAGATTAGATAAGTAATATTTTTCTAAATCACTTTTAGACTTTTTATCTAAAGCTTGTTTATTGTCATATTGAATTCCTTTCGATGTGATATCAATTTTACCAGATAAACTTCCATTAGAATTTAAAATAATATTAGCAGAAGTGTGTTGTGAATTAAAGTCATTTTTATAAGCAGGAGTTCTTTTAATAACACCACCTTCTGGAGTAATCACTAAAACATCACGATTGTCTGTAAAATCACCTAAAAAACCAAACGGCATAGTTTGACTAGTACATTCTAACCAAATATCTTCTCCGTTGTCATTAGGAATATTTAAAATCACATGATTACCTTGCATAGATGTAAAGTCTTTATCAATGTCTCTTCGTTCTTTAGCATAAACAACACTATAATTAGCTTTAACACCTACAGCATTTAGCAAAGCTTTAGTGTAATTTGTTAAACCTTTACAATCTCCATAACCTAATTTATCTACTTCTTCAGCAGAAATAGGTTCCCATCCACCAATTCCAACTTGTACACTTATATATCTAGTTTTGTTCTGCATATAGTTGTAAATGGCTTTGGCTTTATCAATGTCATTATCAAAATTTTTAATAAGTTCTTTAGCTTTTGCAACTGTAGCTGGAGTTAGAACTATTTTATCATTTAAAAGTTTGCTGTCCATCCATTTTCCAAATTCACTCCAGTTAGATCCGCCACCTGAAACACCTTTTAAAGTAAATTGATCTAAAGCAACCATTAATGAGGGAAACAGATCAGAAAAACCAACTGTGCTTCTTTCATATTCAGTAGCAGGTTGGTTTACTATTTTATAGTGGATTTGATTTTTAGAAACTTTTTCTATTGGGTATCCAGAAAAGTTCTTTTCTTTTCTTCTTATGGTTAAATTTTTAGGGTTGTTAATTTTATATTCTGCTTTTTGAATAGCAATGTAAAATGAACCGATTGGGTACCACCTTGGAATAAAACCTGTAGAAGATGTAGAATATTCAGATTCAAAAACAACAGTGTATGGATATTGAATAGGGGTGTAGTTGATGTATTTCATACGAGCATCAGAGTATAAAGTTCCTCCATCAACAGCACTTACGTCTATAAACTTTCCTTTACTGTATTTTTTTATTTCTTTCCCGAATTTATCATAAACTTTAGCGGAAAGTTTAGTGATTTTTGTATCGTCATCATAATTTGCATAAGTGTCAATTTCGCTATTTCCTTCTTTGTTTAAAACAGTAACAACTCTTTTTTTGTATACAGTCATTCTGTCTGAATCTTCAATGTCAACTTCAATGTAGTTTTCACGTATTACAGCATTAGCGTCTTTTGTTAATTCAGCAGGTATAGTTAGTATCGATAATTCAGCATCTTGAGCTGTTATGCTTAATTGTAAAAAGCAGAAAGCAAGTAAAATAAGTTTTTTCATAGTGTTTTTTTAGGCTGCGAATTTAATAAAAAAATAAAACCCCAAAAAGGGGTTTTAAATGCTATTTATGTAATTCGCTGAAATATTTATAAAAATAAGGTATGGTTTCGATACCTTTTAGATAATTCCATATTCCGAAGTGTTCATTAGGAGAGTGAATTGCATCGGAGTTTAATCCGAATCCCATTAAAATAGTTTTGCTTTTTAATTCTTTTTCAAATAAAGCTACAATAGGAATACTTCCTCCACTTCGTTGAGGTATTGGGGTAACTCCAAAAGTTTCTTGATATGCTTTGCTAGCAGCCTGATATCCTATGCTATCTATAGGTGTAACATAACCTTGTCCTCCATGATGAGGAGTTACTTTTACTTTAACGCTATCAGCAGCAATACTTTCAAAATGAGATTTAAATAATGTTGTTATTTCTTCCCAATCTTGATTAG
This sequence comes from uncultured Tenacibaculum sp., assembly GCF_947502995.1. Taxonomy (GTDB): domain Bacteria; phylum Bacteroidota; class Bacteroidia; order Flavobacteriales; family Flavobacteriaceae; genus Polaribacter. Next base: position 21,053 of record NZ_CANNBW010000002.1, read on the forward strand.
GAACTAAACGCATAGATATTTTAGCGTAAGCTTTAGAAGCAATAACAGTTTTTGCTCCTTCACCAATATAACCTCCCCAAATTCCATTAACGTCTAAAGTTGGTCTTATAGAGTTTCTTTCATTGGTAGTATACCCTTTTTCTCCATATACGTCATCTATGTCTAAAGCATTTTTATATTCTTCTAAAGAGAAAGGAGCTTTAGCCATTTCATTTCTTTCTTCTTGAGAAAGTTCTTCAACTTTATCGTAAAATCCTGGTATAGTAATATGATTGTTTTCATCATGTAATGAAGCAATCATTTTAGTTAAAATATTAATAGGATTAGCTACTGCACCACCATATAAACCAGAATGTAAATCACGATTTGGTCCTGTTACTTCAACTTCTACATAACTAAGTCCTCTTAATCCAGTAGTTATAGATGGTATGTCGTTAGCTATCATACCTGTATCAGAAATCAAGATAACATCGTTGGCTAGTTTTTCAACATTTCTTGGAACAAACCAGGCTAAGCTTTCAGAACCAACTTCTTCTTCGCCTTCAATCATAAATTTAACATTACAAGGTAAATTGCCTTCAGAAGTCATATATTCTAATGCTTTTACATGCATGTACATTTGCCCCTTATCATCACAAGCTCCTCTTGCGAAAATTGCTCCTTCAGGATGAAGTTCTGTTTTCTTGATAACTGGCTCAAAAGGAGGAGAATCCCATAATTCTAAAGGATCTGCTGGTTGAACATCATAATGTCCGTAAACTAAAACTGTAGGTAAATTAGTATCAATTATTTTTTCACCATAAATAATAGGGTATCCAGGCGTTTCGCATAACTCTACTTTATCGCATCCAGCTTCCTTAAGAGATTTCATAATAGAATCAGCAGTGTTTAAAACATCCTGAGAAAAAGCTGTATCAGCACTTATAGAAGGGATTTTTAAAAGATCAATAAGTTCATTAATAAAACGTTTCTTATTTTTTTCAATATATTCTTTAACGGTGTGCATTATGTCTTTAATTATTTATGCTAAGTTACTTTTTTTCTAGAAAAAATAATTAAGAACTAGTTTGTAAAAGAGCAAATTACTAGAATAAAAAAAGAAAATTTTAGAAATACGTGTTTTTAAGTTTGAGATTTGAATAGTTTGTGTATATTTGCACACCAAATTTTAGTATTAGCGGGTGTGGTGGAATTGGTAGACACGCTAGACTTAGGATCTAGTGCCGCAAGGCGTGGGGGTTCGACTCCCTTCACCCGTACAAGTCAACAATAACAATGCTTTGAGTAATTATTTATCTCAAAGCATTTTTTTTATGACACTCAAAAAATCTAGTGAACCTGCTAATGAACCTATAAAAACATTACTTTTAGTAAGAGTAAACATTTTAAGTAAATTGTATTCAGATCCAAAAATATATAGACCCACTGAAATTGTTGACGGAAAAAAAGTCGTCACAGTTAAAAAGCTTTGGCATGTATATTATTACTACAGAAACCCTTTTACTGGTAAAATGGATAAGTTTACAGAGAGAAAAGGAATTAATAGGATAAAAACCAAAACAGGGAGGGAGCAAGCTGCTAGAAACTTACAAAGGGCTTTACGAAGATATTTACAAGATGGATTTAATCCTTTTGAAGTGGTTAAAGTTGATGCTGATGTAGAAAAAGAATCTTACACTGCTGTAGATGCTTTAAAATTGGCTTTTGAGCACAGGAAAAATACTTGGAAGGAAACAACTAAAGATGTTAATAAAAGTTACTTAGATTCTTTTATAAAATGGCTTACGGATAAAAAGATAAATGACAAGTCAATAACTGAGATTACAAAAAAGCATATCTCATTTTATTTATCAGATCTACTTAAAACTAAAACAGATTCCAATACGACCAGGAATAATCATAGGAGGTTCTTATCTTCTATGTTCACTGAATTAGTTGAAAAAGATATCATAGCTGATAATTTTATAAAAAAGATACCACTACTTAAAAGTACACCAAAAAAGAATAAACCGTTTAACACATCACAATTAGAAGATATTTTAAAATATGTTCGAGAAAATGAGCCGTATTTGTATCAGTATCTTAAAGTAATGTGGTATACATTTTTAAGACCTATTGAGATTTTAAGAATTGAAATTAATAACATTAATTTACAGGATAACGTAATTGATATAAATACAAAAACAAAAGGTAGGGAATATGTTAGAATTGTTAAGCCTTTGCAGGTTTATCTAGGTGAATTGAAACTGCAGCAGTATGAAGCGAAAATGTTTTTGTTTGGAAAGGATCAAAAACCTGGTTATTGGGTAACGCAAAAAGAAAAATCGAGAGAAGATTTTTTTATACGAAGATTTAAAAAAGTAAAAGATCATTTTAAATTAAGTTCTGAATATGGAGTGTATTCTTTTAGGCATACAGCAGCTTTAAGTTTGTATTACCAGTATACAAAACAAGGTTTAAGTGAACACCAAGCAGTTTTAAAAATACAGGCTATCATGCGACATGATAACGAACAAACTACAAGGAAATATTTGCGTGAAATAGGAGGGCAGTTGCCTGAAGATTGGAGTAAAAATTACGATTACGAAATGTTGTAATTATTTTCGCTTGTAAGTGAAATGATTATGTAACGACTATATAACTGTATTTAGTTAACGGGGGGAAACTAAATACAGTTATACAAGTTATCTTTCGAAATAAACTCTCCCACTCTTAATGAGTGGGTTTTTATTTTTTATTCGCGATAAATTCATCTCCAATGATGTAAGGTTGCCCTAAATTAAAATAATTAGAACTTACATCTTCATTTCCGAAAATCAATAATTTCGCATTAGGTCGATAAGCATAACCTTTTTTATAATCTTTAATTACGTTTTCTACTTTGAATCCAATTTCGTGTTTTTCACAGACTTCTCTGATCGGTTTAGCCAAAGGTTCAGGAATTCTAAGATTCATTTTTCTATTATTTTTGAAATGCTCTCTAACATTGAAAAAATGCTTGTTTAATTCTATCCAGTTTCCTGAATTCTGTTCGTAAGCAAAGTATAAATCTCCAATAAATTGACTCGGATTATTCGGAAACCCTTGCAATTCACATTCCAATTCGTTTTTGTGGAAAGTCCAAAGTAGTGGATGTTCATCCAAAATTCTTAGTTTGATATAAGGTAAATATTGCTCCGAGAAAAGTTTTCTGAATTTAATTGTATTATGAGTAATTAATCTCCAATATTCAACTTTACTAATGTTTCCGTAATTGTCTCGTTCTTCTAAGATAAAGTTAAACTCCATTGTTTTAAAGTATCCGATTCGACCTTTTAATTCAGTCAAATGAAAATGTCCATTTTGATAAAAATCCGTGGTATTTGTTTTCTTGATTAATTGTTCTATCATTGACTTTTTAAAATGTGTGTAACGGTCTTGCATATAACTTGTGGCGTGTATATTAGTAATTCTTTTCGGATTAAGTACAGCCAGATTTTTAAATTTTACTATTTATTTTTTATCGGAAATCGTCAAATTTAAAAATTTGGCGACCTTCCAAATATACCTTAACTTTGTTTAAGTAACTAATTACCTATGAGTTATACACGTTATTAGCAGCTACCATTATTTTCCTTTGTTGTTTGGATTTAATTGTTTTCCTCTGTTTCCTTGGACTTGTGAATATTGTTTATTCGTGCCTTTTGTTCCTTTATTAGCGTTACTTTGGTTCGCTTTATTTTGTTTGTTGGTTATTTTCTTACTCATAATTTATTTATGCTTAATTTCTATGTTTAATTTTTTTAATTGTTCTAAAACCCAATTTATTGCTTTTTTGTTAGGAACTGTTCCGCTAAATATTTCTTCAATATACAAATCTCCTTTTGTAGTAGCTTCAGCAGGATAACCATAACTACAAGCGAAGTCAGACCAACCTTCAATTTCTGCAACTGAAAACATTACTCTCCTCAGCATTGCTGGATGAGCTAAACAAAATGCGAGTTCAATCATTTCAAGTGGTTGATTCGGTTTTTTTATAGTTACATCAACCTCAAACCAACCTTTTTCTTTATGTTTCCCTTTTCGATATTCAGAGTTACTTGAAAAACTTGAAGCATCGTTGCATATTACTTCGACTCTATGACCTGCATATTCAATAGCATCTACTAAAGCACAAATTATTGCACCTCTTTGAATAATTGTTTCAGATTTTATAGCAGCTGAAAATGATATTGAACAAACTAGTGTAAATACTCTTCCAGGTGAATTATTGACGACAAATTCACGAGACACAAAACATTCTGGGTCGTTTGATAAATATCTACCAACATCTACATTATAACCAGCAACATCATAAATTTGACTTGGACGAATTACTTTTTCTGTTATCTGTGGTGTAATTTCAGTTTGATATTTTTTGACTTGTTCTAAACCATCTTGCCAACCTTGTAAAGCAAGTTTTTTTGCTTCTAACCAACTAACATTACCATTCCATTCTCGCGAATATCCACGAGATGTTTTTTTGTAAGCGTCACTTTCTCTAAATGCATATAACCAAAAATCGTAAAGGTCATCGTAAATAATATGTTTATTTATTGTATTCAAAGACCCTACAAATTATTTTTAATTAACTCAATAGTTGCATTATCTAATCCTTTCCATAAAACAGAATTTTCAACCAACTCCCGATTAAGATTATTTTCTAAAAGCTGTGCGCCAAAAAAAGAAGCTCTTGGACTAACAATATGTCTAATTTCTTTTTTCTCAATAACACGTCTTATTGATTGAACATAGTCAACCCATTTATCATTTTGGGCGAGTTTTCTTTCTAAAGTTTCGTCATATTTCCAATCGATGAAAACAAATCTGTCAATTGAAGCTGCGTCAAGTTGATTTCTACCTACGTATTGTCTATCCGCACCTTGCCCATAAGTATTGGCAGCAGCGATACAGTAAAAATTTTTATGCCTTTTTATGCGTTTATCTGGAAAATCCATATAATCATTTGCAAGCGCTGCATTGAATGCTAATACAGCTTGAGGAAAACTTCCGTCTATTTCGTCAAATAGGAAAAGACCACCTTTTTCATAAGCTTTTCGGAATTCTGTTGAAACTATTTTTCCATTAGCATCGATAAAACCTGTAAGCTTAAATTCACTTGCAATTGCACCAGTAAAATAAAAAGGAATATTTAAAGCCTCTGCACATTGATTTGCTGCTGTAGTTTTACCAGAACCAGCTGGACCTGTTAAAAATACGTTTAAACCTGTACTGACTATTGCGATCAATTCCTCAAATTGATAATGAACAATACCAACCTCAGAAGGTTTGTTGTCATTTATTTTTACATTAATAAAAGGAAGGCATTTTCTTTTAAGTAAAGAAATGTCCTTTTTATATTTCAAAGAAAGTTCAGTTAAATCTTTTAGTTTAAGTTTTATTTCATCAAGTTCATAATTGTCGTCAATTTGTTTGAGTTCGTTTTCTAATTCAGATATTTTTTGATTGATTTTTTCATTTTCAATTCTTCCAATTAGATTTTCGACTTCTTTTTTGAATTCAGTATTTTCACTTCGGATTTTTCGTACTGATTGTGAAAAAAGGTCATTTATTTTTTTATCAATATCAGCAGTTATGAATGGTCTTAACTTATCTTCAAATGGTCTGTTTTTAATGTTATACCGAGAATTTTTATTCCTTTTTGGATTATTATTTCCTTTACTCATTGTTTTTTACGAAATGTTTCTTTTGGTTGCAGCTAACGGTTTCGGCTATGAGTAGTTGCGTGTTTTAGCACGAAACTTTGCAAGTACAAACCAAACTGAAAATCCGCGAGGATTTTCAGAAATAGGCGAGAACAAGCAATTACTTATAGCCATTGTTGTAGCACGTTTTTTATTCAAATATTTTGTCGTACCATTTACCAACGTCGTCTCTAATCAAATCATAATATTTATAAATAGTTAAGGCTAATCCAAAATCAGCTCTTTTTGATTTATATTCGTTCAAAGTAAAGTATCCATAAAAATTTCCGTCCTTATCAACTACAACTGGTGAGTCATTTGAATATTCATTCCAAGGTGAGTAAGAATTATATTCATTCCCGTAAGTTCCATATTCATTCCATATTGATTTCGAGTTGTAACTATTTCCATATGTTCCGTATTCATTCCATATAGAATTTCTGTCATAACTGTTACAATTCAGACAGCCTAAATACTCATCGTGGTTTTTCCCACCGTATAAGTGTAATGTTTGTCCGAAAGAAGTTAGACTAAATGTTAGTAAAATTCCAAATAGTAAAATTTTATTCATATCGATTTTTTTTCAAATGTGCTACAACTGTGAGCATAAGAAACGTAGGGTAGCGAGTTAGCAGTAACTCCACGTTTATAACTAAGCCCAATATAATGTTTTGTGTTTATCATCAATATTGAAACACCAAATTTTATATTTGGCGGCATAGCGGATTAGCTCAAACCTTTCGAGTAATCTTAGACCGCCCTATGTTCTTTATACAGTGTTAACTGTAGTATTTTTTTATTTTAAATTAGTTAAAAAGAAAATCAACGTTATTCTTATTATCCAATGGATAAAAATCTGTTATAAAACCACAAAATAAAAGTTCAATAAGAAGCCTTTTCACTCTTTCTTCCATTTGTTTCTCACTTGTAAAAGGTCCAATTTGAATTCCATTTTGTTGGTTTATCATATCTCTCTCGAATTTTGATACCGAATAAGTCCATTCTTTTGTTTGTTCTGGAATCAATATCATTCCATCTTTTTCTATTAGATTTAATATAAAGCGATAATCTAATTTTTCTTTTACAACATTGAATTGTAGTAAATATTTTTCTGTAAAATCGTTAATATTCATATTCCTATATGAGGTGTTTTTTATTCAAATTATCTAATTCAGTTAAATACTTTTTCGTTGAATGTTTATTAATTATAAATTGCGATCATTCATTAAATAAGATTAATTTATCCATTTATTTTAGTTTCAATTATTATTGTGCTTATAAGATTAGTAGCATAGTTTAAGTTCTTCAGTGATAAATAAATCACAGATAGAAAGTTTGCGAGCAAGGACTTTCGTAAGTAGGCTCTAACTAGCAATGAATTATACAAATTGTTTTGGTGTCGTTTTTATTCACTTTTCCATTTGTTATAGATGTCAATAGTATTCCTGTATCTGGAACTTATGTCATACTTTTCTTTGTAATTATCTACTGCCTCGAAAATAGTGTCTCGATATTCAGTTCGCCAATCTCTATCTGAAAGATAATCGTGAAGAATACAATACGAAAGTCTATCTAGTGAGTTTAAATAATTCTCTTTTGAAACTTCGATTTTATCATTATAAATTTCTAAAAGGTCATTATTAATTTTTTTCTTTGAGTTTTCGAGTTCCAAATTGTATTCTCTTAATTCAAAGTTGGCTTTATCAAAACTCTCTTTTCTTTTATTCAATTCACTTTCGAGTTCAAGAACAGTCATTAGTGTATTGTTCTTTTGATTCTCCGCAAGTCCTTTTAGCTGAATTTTCACTTGCTTAAATTGATAATAAGCAACCCACAAAACTCCACCCGAAATTATTGTTGTTAAAGCACTTGATACAGCGGAAATCCAATCAGTTTCAGTATTCATTTATTCTTTTAATTTAGCCATTAGTTTTCTCATAATTTCTTGAGCTTTTCCAGCGTTTGAATGAGTCATTCTATGGTCTTGAGTTTTTGGAACAAAGTCAAAATCATTTCCACCCATTTTGAAATACATCATTATTTCAGCTGGTGAAACTCCTTGACTTTTCAGGATAGGAACTATTTCATCTAAAATTTGGTCAACTTCAGGTTCAGTTTTTGCGTATTTCAGTTTTTCTAAATATTCTTTCATTTTAATGTTTTGATGTTTGTTTCTCTAAATGCACCACAACGTTCTGTCTATGGTGTCATAGCATCCCGTAGGGTGCTATGCATTATACACCTTGTTATGGGTTTTATTCTTGTATTGTTGGTATCATTCGTATCTGATTTTCTGCTACTGCTCTCATTATCCCTTTAAATTTGATAGATGCTTCTTTCTTTGATTTTAATTTAAGTTTAATGGGGAAACCTGGCACTGTGGAATCTGAAAGTCGAAAATAAACTCCATTACACTTATAATTATCTGCAACATTAACATTTTGCATGAATTGTGGTGCTTGCATTTTAATTTGATTTGTTGTGTCAATAGAAACTTCGGTTTCTGGGTTTTCAATTAGGATAATATATTTAGAAACAGGTTCTGTATAGCTTTCCGCTCTAATTTCTAAATCAATCTCTTTATTGGTTGAAGATGGCAATATATATCCTCTAACATTTTCATAGGTCTGTTGAGTTGGGGTGAAAGTATTTTTGTTGTTTAACACATCTACAATTTGTGTCATTCCAAAATCAAGACCTTTGCCATATATGTCGATATAAAATGTCTGCATTAATATTGCGGGCATCAAGCAATCATCAAGTTTTACCGGAATCAATTTTACTTTATTTTGAGTCGCCTTGTAAAGTGCATTTTGCCATTCCAATTTTACCATATTACTAGCCAAACTGTTTTTTGAAACAAAAAACAAGAAGAACAAACAATCTGTCAAACCATCATTCATTTTATCAATTATACCATCACCTGGTTGCATCGACCAACTGTCGTAGAAGACTTTATTAATTCCATATATATTTGATAGTCTTAGAGCGATTGGCTCAACTATTGGTTTGTCTTTATAATTGTGACTTAGAAAAATCATATATCTTAATTTAATTACCCATAACTATGAATATATGTAATTACATATATTCATAGTTCTTAATGTTATTGTTATTAAGAGGTTCTACTAGTTTTTTTAAGTTAAAAACTCTATAGTAAACAAATGAAACAAAAAAAAGCCAGTTAAACAAACTGACTTTTTTAATGGGTGTTTTTCCCCTTTTTTATTTCTTATTCTTGATTAACGTGTTAAATTTTAGTAATTATTTCTTTCCTAAATTCCACTACTTTTCTCAAACACTTCTTTTATATGCGCCTCATTGTTTAAAATTTATCCGTATCTGTTTTTAGATCAGTATTAACTTCTATTTGAAGTTTATTATCAAAAGGATATACACTAAAGCACCTACCGTCGTTAAACTCAATTACAATTCCACTATCTGTAGGTAAAGTAAACTCATCAGAGTTTGACTGTGCTTTTTCTCCATTTTCTCCATACCCAACGAAAACACGTTTTACATTGTTACCAAATAAATGTTTCTTTATTTTATCATCCATTTCATAGAAAGCATCAAGTGTTTCTCTAGCGTAAGATTTAGCATCAGTATATTCTTTTTTCATAAATCGAAAATAATTATTTAAACAACAACTTCAAAGAAATCACTTGTTTCTGTTTCTTCTTCCTGTTCTAATTTATCCTGGTTATCATTACCAAATATTTCATCATATTTTTTTTGGTTGAATTTCTTTAATCCCTCTTTCCAAACTACATACTCACCAATACCATAACGACCTTGATTTTGCATTACAAAACTTTCAACCGTTATAAGTGCATCAGGTAAATGAGTCCAGCCTTGGTCACCTTTAAAATTACCACTCTTAGTAACCTCAAATATTAGTATAAATGAAATATTAGGATATTTTTTTATAAACTGATCTTCAAACTCAAAGTATTTTATTCCAGTTCTAGAAATGTAAGTATTAATCATATCTATAAATACAAAATCATACAATCCACTGGCGCACAATCTGTCTAATTCTTTTAAATCTCTTGTATCACTTAAATAAGCATTATCTTTTTTATCAAGACCTGAAAGTTTCCATAAATCCTGAGTGCTTTTATTTACGCCTTGATCTGCAAAATTATATAAGATACTTCCAAAATTTGTTAAGTAGTTCGCAAACTTGGTAGCACCAGCCGTTTTTCCATTCTTAGGTTTCCCCCAAATAGCTAGTTTTAAATTTTTAGCTGGATTTTGCATAAAATCAGCCCATTCTCCAGTAAAATTTAAAGTATCAAAATTCATATTGTTGATATCATTAGAAGATAACACTTTAGTATTTTTACCAGGTGTTCTAACTTCGGTATTATGAATTTTAGATACTTGGTTTTGAACAACCGGAACAATTGGTTTTTGAATTTCTTTTGAAGCTGAAACAACCGGAATATTGTTTTCTTTTACTGTTTTGATTATCGGTGTTTTAGGTTGAGCTAAAGTCTTAGTTTTTTCTAAATAAACTGTAATTGTATTTACTCCAGTAGGTTTAAAAGAACTTTTAAAACTACCAGGGTCATTTTTAATCATCCAACCATTATTATTTATAAATTCACTAAATTCTTTTCGCTTTTTAATACTACTATTTTCTTTATTATTGGCCATAATAGCTACTAAACGGCCACCGTCATTTAATAAAGAGTATGCATGCAATACGTGTTCGATATCCTGGTTTTTTTCGAAAGGAGGATTCATTATGATAACATCATATTTTTTTGAATGGTTTAAGAAGTTTGTGTTTAAACAATTAAATCCTTTCAATACACATATTTCATGTAAAGTATCAACTCTTTCTATAAGTGTAAGCTCATTCTTTGGGTATTCGTTTCTTATTACTTCAGCCATTGAACCAATACCAGCAGATGGTTCTAAAATAGTATCATCTTCATAGATCCTTAAATTATTTAGGATCTCCTTAGTTAATTTTTCAGGCGTAGGAAAAAAACCATCTATTTTTACCAATTGCACCTCATTTAGAAGTGATTTAAGCTTGTTTTGTTCTTTTTGTTCAGAATTATAAATGTCTACTTCTTTATATGCTTTTAAAACCTCTCTTGCAGCTTGTCTTAATAGTTTATAATTATTACTTCCAATAATATTTAAAAGTCTCTTATATCTCGTGTATGGACGTTGAATAGAATCACTAATACTCGTTTTTGATTCCTCTTTTACAATCTTATCAAAATCAGATATCAATTGAGACGGCACATAAATTGTATATTTTTCGTCTTTCAATTGTATAGCTTTTTTTAAAAGCCTTTTAGCAATCATTTTAAACCCTTTCTTTTCTTCATATTTATACATTAAACTCTGAAAGACTTGTTTGTTTAAGTTTAACAATGTAGGCTTTAAAAATTTTTGGATATCATGAAATTCAATTTCTTCTTTGATTAATTTCTCAACTTTTGGAGAAGTTGAAGTAAAAAAGTTTCTGTTTTTTTGATCTCGCATCCAGTCATAAGCAGCTCTTTCTATGACAGAAATAATACTATTTACTTCGGTTAAATGTGATAACCCCTTTAAACCAATAACTTTGTTATCTAAAATTTTATCAATTAAGTTTATAGCTATTTTATTCGCTCTTATTATTTCTTCCTGGTCATAAATAACAGAACTACTAATATTTTGTCTACGCCTAGTGTTTGTTAGCCTTGGGCGTTCAATATTTTCATAAGCCGCTGCTATCCTATCTAAACATGCTACTCTTAATTTATTTAATTTTTCTTTCTGCTTTTCTGCTTTCTCTTTTAAATAATTAGTTGAATCAAAAGGTTTATTTCCATTTTTAGTAGCTTCTAGAAAAGAATCACTTTTTTCTTTTGTTTGGAATATAAAACCAGGTATTGCTCCATTTCTTCGATAAGAACTATAATAACCACCAAAAGATCTAGCTACACTGTTTAATTTATTATAAACTTCTCTTTCAACTCTATCTACAAAAGTTAATACATGAATTTGATTTCCAGTTTTTGTATGCGTACTTTCATTATATTCAAATTGAACATTAGAGATATCTATGTTATTATTTAGTTTGCTTTTATTCTCTAGTACTTCAATTTTCTTTAACTCTAGCTTTTTGTGATAAGCTTCAACAAATAGCTTGTCGAATTTTTCTAATTGTTCTGGAGTTAATTTACTTTCCCCTCTTAATTTTACGAAATTTATAAACTCTTCTAAAGTTTCAGGATTACTTATTGATTTTTTTAAATGTTCAGATCTTTTCTTCTTCTTTTCTTCAGCTTTTCTAAGGTCATTTAAAAGTTCATCTAAGTACTTTTGATCTGCTTTATCTACAATCCTTTTTAATACGCTTTCAAAGGTTTCTTTAAATGAATAGCTAATAGTTCCATATGTGAAAAATCTTAGTAAATATTCTGAATAAAAAGCATCTACATATTCTTTCTTTCTATCTCTATTTACATAAAACATTCTCTTTAATTTATCAAGAGTATAAGTTTTATTTACATCATTCATTAAAGCTTCTTTACTATTTAGCGTAGTATTGAAAGCTTCTTTGTAATACTGTAATGAAACCTTTTCATTATAAAAAGGTTTAACCATATCTTTCCATTCCTGGTAAGTATTTATTTTTTTAGGAGGTAAAGCCTTTTGTTCTTCAGGTCCTTTTATTGAAATTTTAGAAAGCTCTTTAAAAAATAACGGTTGGCCATCTTGGTCTACTTGCAATAAATAATCAACTGCTTTTTGAGCAGCTGTAGCACTTCTCATTAAAAGAGTATTATCTTTTTCCATCATTGAAATTGCCAATAACCAATGTTTAATATATTTTTCATGGTTTTGGTGTGTGTACCATAAAATTCCAGCTTGTGCTGAAAGAAAAACAGATCCAAACTCAGCAATTAATTCTTCTTTTGCATACTTAACAGATCCAAACTTTCCACCAAGTTCTCTATCCAATCTTTTAGGGTGCGCTGTTGAGTGTATTAATTCATGAAATAAGACTCTGTAATAATCATTAGCAGAATCAAAAGCTTCAAACTTAGGCATGTTTACTGTATCGGTAGTTGGAGAGTAATAAGCTCCTTTTTGCTGATGAGAAATTTTAACTTTAGGATCAGGTAAATGTTTTAAAATTAACTCTGCTATACTGTTTTTATCTTCGTTGTGGCGAGCCTTGCTTGGTTGTACATAACCTAATTTAGCTTTTTCTAAATCTGTAAGTTTATCTAATCCAAAATCTATTCCCTCAATATCTTTTCCATTGAATACCTTATAATATTTTAGAATCGGTATTACAGATACTAATAGTTCAAATTTTTTAACATCATAACCATTAGATTTGAAAAACTCTATCATCTTTTCTTTGTTGTAAGTAGAAAAACTTTTTTTGTTTTTTGCATCTCTAAACGAGTACAATTTTGTGAAGTAAACCACAAGAGATCCTTTTGTTTTTGGTTTTACTTTTCCTTTTAGCTTTTTAACTTGTTTAAATGTTAAGAAGTAAGGGTTTTCAAATCCAGCATAAGGATTTCCGCCTTTTAGTAACAAAACGTTAACACCTCTGTATGGTTTTTTAGAGTCGAAATTATGAGGTATTAAAAAACCGCCTTTATCCTGGAACTTTTCATCCCAAGGCATTGCTGGATTTCCTTTTGCCTTATTAACTCCCTCGATAACTTTTTCAGTTATCATTTTATAAATTTCTTTAGGAGATACAGCTTTTCCTAGTGCAGTTTCTAAATCTTCGTCATCAGCTTGTATGTAATCAAATCCAGCTAATACTTCAGGTGTAATTTCCTGGTTGTCGTTTTTATTTTCAATAGGATCTGCAACACGAATAACAGATCCGTTTTTAAACACAAATCCTTGTCTTAATTCTCCTTTAGAATTTAAAGCTTCAGCTAAATTTGAATTTATAGCTGAAGCTTCATTAAATTGTTTGATACTCAAAGTAAATTCGATATCATCAGGGTTTTCATTCAGTACTTTTGAAATTCTATATACTACATTAGTGTTTTGTTCTTCTCTCGCTTCTCTCAATAAATTAGTTAAAACACTTCTTTCAACCTCTATGTTATGTAATTGGTAAAATTTACTTGTTGTTATCATCAATTTTTTTTGAATTTTCATAAATTAAATAAGCTGCAATAGCAGTACCTATAATTCCAAAAACTATTAGTTCGGTCTTTTTTTTTTAATTTCTACACCAAACTTTTTAGCTAGATCATAAACTCTAGTTCTCCATGCATGTCCGAATGTTGAATAAGTTGGTTTGGTTTTATAATCTTCTAATCGAGCAATTGACAATTTTTCAAATAACTGGTTTGAATTTACTGAGTTTATAGCCTGAACAGTTTTATTTCCAATACTTTTATCAACTATTAAATTTTTATTAAAGTACTTGTTTAGTGTGGTTTGCACTACTTCTCCAGCAGCTCCGTTACCAGCATTAATTGCATGGTCTACAATAGTTTCAGCTACAGCTTGACTGTTGATTTGATCTGCTTTTGATTTATCCCAAAACTCATTTTTAAAAAGAATATGAGCTTCAAATTTTGTAATAGCTAACATGTCTTCAACAGTAGGAGGTTTACCGATAATTTGTTCATAAAAACGTGCTGATATACCATGATTTGTTCCTACTCTTTCACCTTTAGAGTTTTTATTTCCTTCATCTTTTTTGAAATTTTGATATCCGCCCTCAGCTTGTTCAATTGAGTTCTTAAATAGTTCATAGCTTGCCATTTCTTTTTCTTTTAAAATTTTATAGTTTTAGTTACGCCTAATGCTTTCAAATCAAGCTCAAATGAAAACTTATCAATAAGATCTTTTTCTTCTTTGCTTGATAATCCATTTAATAAGTATTGCGCACCAGTAAGTGATGGTATTTCAATGTGAATTAAAGGAAGATCATAATATCCTCCACTTGGTAAATGTATTTTTGAGGTGTCCAGGTTAGAGAATGCTAATAGCTTTCCTGTTTTCTTTTCGTAAGCACGTAACACTTTAGCTTTGACAAAACCAGTGTTAATGATTAAATCTTCACTGGTAGGATTCACAGCTCTAATACCTAAATCCAATGAAAACTTTTTTAATGAAAATTTGAAGTTTTTAATACGTGCTAATTTGAACTGAAGATTATCTACTACATATTCGATTTCCTCCTTTTTGTTTAGGCCAAAAACAGCTAATCCTACTACAGCAATTCCAGCTGTAAACAAAACAATTGATTTAGTTTTCATTTTATATAATTCTTAATTTTGATAGGACATAAACTGCTACCAAACAGATTAAAAAAAGTATCAATAACCAACCAGGTAAACGATATCTAATTTTAATCTGCTCAGACTCCCTGTTAACATCTTTGTTTTGTGTGTTTTTTAGGCTATCATTTTTTTTAACCAGGGAATTTTCAGTTCCCGCAATTTCACTGGTGATATCGAAGCCTTTAGTACTTGTGTTATATTTTATTTTGTAGCTGTTTTCTCCACTTTTTTTGTACGTTGAAAAGTTTGAAAAACGTTTATGTATTACACTATCTATTTTCACATTTCCAGTTTCAATTGGAATAAACACAAAGTCATGAATTGGCTTTGTGATTGTTTTGATATCAATAGAATTACTTTTAGAGATTAACGTATCTTTTTCAATTTGAGAAGTCTTTACAAGCTTATGCTTACTTGAAGCACAAGCCGTAAAAACTAAAATAACAAGGGTAGAAAAAATGAAATTTTTAATTGTTCTCAATAGATCCAAATTTTTGTTCGTATTGTTCGAGTGTTTCTTCTTGTGTTTTGATAATCGAAAGCAATTTTATGTTTTGTGTTTCGACTTTTTTTAAGTTGCTTTCTAATAAGATATATCTAGATTCATAATCTTTTTTAAGATTTTCCAACATATCTGTTTTTAAAGCAAATTCAAGTTCGTAGGTTTCAAGCTTTTTTTTGTAGGCTAAAAATTCAGCTTCTTTTGTGTTAATTCTCCTGGTGTTACGTCCGATTATAAACATAACAATAGCACCAACTGTATTAGCTAGTGCCTGCCAATGCTCTAATAAAAATTTAAGCATTTGTTACTTTTTTATTATCGTCAGCACTCAAATAGATTACTCCAAATGTTGCAGCTAAAGCAAAAAGTGCTAAAACTCCATTTTTAGACTTCTTTTTTGATCCGATAATTACTTCGTCTAAATTTTCATTTGATTCGTTTAGAACTACTTTATCTGTTAGATCTTTAGCAACTACGATTATTTCTCCAAATCCTACATGACTAATTTTTAATTTGTCTGTGGGTTTTGCTTGTATAATAAACTGTCCATTCGCATCTGTAACAGTTCCCTCTCCACTATCCAGGTTATAAATGTGTACCTGTGTTGAAAAAGGTGTATCTGTTGAATTGTCAATGATTAATGATCCATAATCTTTTAAAATATTGTTGATAGGATCTCCGTACTTAATAGGTGGGTGTTTAACTGGTTTCATACATCCGCATTTTTTTTCTCTTGGGCTTAAAACTGGTTTAGTTAGGTGGTTTGTTTGAGGACATGCTAGTCCGTAAATAGGATTACTCATTTCTTTTTCTTTTTTAAAAAATTAGGCCAGCACTTTCTACACGCTGTTTAACAATGTTATACACTTCTCTATCCCAATAAGAATCTAATTCAGCTTTCAGCCAATAAATTAAATCGTAGGAATCTGCAAATTTTTTATCCAGGTAATGTGTAGGCGTTCCACCACCCATTCTTTTTCTAAGTCCAAATGCGTTAAAAACAAGTTTGAAGTCGTCACCAGTTTTAATTTTTTCAAAAGCTTCTTTTATCTTTTTTTCATCTGTAGCTGGAGTGTGAAACGCTGTTTTTTGGTTAAAGGCATCTAACAATGCTTTGGCTATATTAACTGCATCATTGCTAGTAATAGTTGTATTAGAGGAGGAGGGATTTATAACTGGTTTAATAAAGTCTACTTCGTCTGAAGCAAAAACTTCTCCTACAGAGTTAAACCCCTTTTGAATTTTTCTAATAGCCATATAACCAAGAATAATTCCGCCAACAACAAAAAATGCTGTTTTGTTTTCAACAATGAAATTACCAGCTGCGTTAGCTTTAACTACCGCTTTTTTTACATTTTCTTTCTTAACAATTCCCCCAATTTTCGGTATTTTTTTCTTTTTCATAGCAATATTTTATTTGTTGAGGAAACCTTTAACAACTCCGTGCTTGATAGGACATGTAAAGTATTTTAAAGCATTTTTGTTTTCCGATAGCTCAGCCATTCTAATCAATGCTTTTTCAGGTAGTTTACTTAATTTTTCTAAAGCTTCTTGACGTGTTTTAACTTTCATTATTTTCTCTTTTATAAATTAGATCTTGAATACCTTGTATTAAATCAGGTTGCCAATTTGTAAGTATGTAATTGACAATATTTGTTTGATCTTCACTAAAGTTTTGAGATTGAATAATCTGAATAGCCATTTGTTTTGTTTCAGAAACTTGTACTTGTGGATTTCCTAAAGTTGGAGCTGGAGGAACCCCTTTTTGAGCTGCAACTACATCTACAACTTTAGGTAATAACGCACCTAATGTTTCTAATACAGAACTCCCAGCTTCACTATCAAAAAAGCCTTTTCTTTCCAGTTTATCACGTTCTCTTTCTAAATCAGATTTATCTTTGATTGTAGCTAACTTTATCTCATAAGAAGAAATTTTTTCTTTTAGTATTCTATTTTCGGATTCTGAGTTCTTTAACTTTTCTTCAGCTTGTTCTGCTCTCCTTTTATAATCTTCACTTCTCCTGGCTTCAATCATACTATTGAATACTTCAGGGTTACCCATTAAAACACCTAAAGAACTGTTTTGATTATTAGGATAATTAATTGGAAATTGAGATTGATTGTTATTTTGAGCTATTGAATTTTGCTGAGTTTCCATTACTTTTTCTTCTGTTAAATCCTTTGTTATTTCTTCTATTGTGTGATAAGAGATCCTTTCGTTCTTTTTATAGCATTTTACTAAAGTGAATTTCACCTGTTTACTAAATCCTTTGTTCGGTAACTCATTTAAAAGATTATCAACACCTCCAAACTTTTCAATAATATCAGGTAGATTAAAAGCAAACTTGTTAGCTGAAGCTTTACCCTTTGATAATTTATTTTTAAAGCTCTGAACTCGAATAGCATTATTACTATCGGCTAATAAATGGTCTGATAATTTTTTTAATAAGTCGTTATTCATTGCAATACAGGTATCTTACAGTGGCTATTTTCTTTGATGTTTTATTAGATAGATTTGTTTTTTCTTGGAACTTAAATTTGAATAAACCATATTTTAAAGGAACTGGAGATTCTATTTTAAACTCACTCATATCTTCCCTGATATACTGTTTTGATCCATCATCTAGAAGTAGGGGAGTACTTTCTCTTGGAACAAAAATTTCAAGTTTGTAAATACCTTTACATTCGTTTAATTTTTGGATATCAATGGCAAAGTCATTTTCGTAAGTTTCTGATAAAAAAGCTGCTTCCTCCATAGATTTATAATTTACATTCGCAATCGTCTTGTTCTATTAAAAACACAAATTCACCGCAAATAGGAACTCTACCAATTGTTTCCCATTCAATTCGAATAACAGCATCAGAAGTGTTGTCCATATGAATGTTTTTAAATCCATCTGTATGCCCTCCTGACTTATGACGGAAGTCGCTAATATCTGTTGGTTCAGTAACTTTTCTTTTTTTAGAGTCTAAAATGGAAATATCTGTTTGAGACCAAGTGTAAGGCAATTCTAATCTTGGAGCTACAATGCCACCTCCTGGATTAGGTATTACTATTTCTTGTAATTGATATGGATTGTAAGTTACACCTACAACTTTTCCCGCTGGTAAGGTTGTTATAACATGACCTCTTAGAAAGTTTGTTATTCCAGCGGTTGGATTTTGAGGGTCAATTGAAATATTATCAGGTTCTAATAACTCACTATTGACTTTTACTCTATGATAAACTGGTAACATAATTTTTTTATTAAAAGCCTTACGTTTATAGTTCGTAAGGCTTTAGTTTTACTTTTTCTTTTTTATGATTATCTCTTTTGATAACTCTCAAAACCTCTGAAAATAACAGAGACATAGAATGCTTTATCTGCATCTAAAGTTGGAGTTTCTACTTCATCGGGAAATTCTAATTCTACTTCAACTTTTGATCCTGGAGCAATCAGTGATAAAGCAATATCTCTATATCCGCTAAAATCCTTTTTACCATTTTCAATTGATGACAATGGCATTCTAACTAAAATTTCATCTTTTTGCTTCACTAATACATTAGCAAATTGAAAAGGTATTTTTTGCTCTTTTGAGATTTCTGTTAAGTAATCTACATTGTAAGGTTTAACACCTTTTTTCCCTATACCAATGTTTACTGCGATACCATTAATTACAAAAGCTCTTCCGTCTTCTAGCTTATTTCCATCGAAATTAGTTACACCTGTTTCGTTATCAGTAGAACCAATAAGTAATGGCTTTTTTCCTCCAGCTACAGTAATTTCACGGTTCACATATAATTCAGACGGCATTGGCTTGATAACATCATCAGCATTGAAAATTTGCTTGTTATTATTTGCTGCTTGAAAAAATGATAAAGCTTTTAAAAAATCTTCTGAGTTTGAATAATAATTTAATTGTTGCATTTTCTTTTTTTATTAATTTTTATTGATTTTTATTTAATTATTTAAATGATTACATCACAAATTGTGCGTCTGTTTGATATGTGTAATCTGTTTTTGGTAAGTCTACATATCCCATTCTCCATTGTACAGGATTATCATAAGAACCAACAGGATTTCCTAAAGCTGTTGTAGCTAAAGCATTATCTTGAACTTTGTCACCAATTGCATCTTTAATCCAGTAACCGATTTGAGTTGCAGCTGCTCCCAATGCGATATCTTGTACAAAAGCTTTCCCTGGTGTTTTACGACCTACAGCAGATGCACCAACAACAGATGTTAATACAATACCACCACGCTTTAAATGTATATTGTCAGTTGGTAGTTTGTCTGCAATAATTCTAGATCCAGCAGATCCAACGGTTAAAGCTGTTGCAGTAACTAAAGTGTCTTGAATTTCTTTCTTTTTCATGTTTAATTAACTTTTCTTTTTATTATTACTAGCTAAATAGATTACACCTCCAAGTAAGACTAAAACACCAGTACCAATACCTATATACATAAGGGTGTTATCCTTATTTTCATCAGGTTTGTTATTGTTTTGTCCTAACATTTGAATTTGCATCATTTTTAAGATCTCATTTGTCGTTTTGTTTTGTTCGGCCGACATTTCCTGAAGCTTTGATATCAGAATTGGAGAAATATTTTCTTTTTGACCTCCATCACCTTGAACGTATATATCTTTTCCGTTCTTAGCTGCTTCAATTTGTGCCCAGGTCATACCTCCTTTTAATAAATTATCTAAAAGGCCGTTAAGGTTAAAGCCATCGAAAAAACCACCTCCTTTTGAGGTTGTTGTTATTGGAGTGTTTTGGGTAGTCATCCCTAAGTTTGAGTAAGAATTATTAACACCAATTGGAGATGATTCTAATTCTAAACGTTTCATATAATTCATAGTGCAATTTTTTAAGCTTCTACTTTTTTAACTGTTTTCTTTTTACTTTTCTTTGTTCGTCTGTAATGAACTACTCCAGCAGCAATTACGGCAGTGCCAGCAATAATCAGTGGAAGATTATCTTTTACTTTACCCATTAAATCACTTTTAAGAGCTTTGTCTTTTTCAGTTTGATTTTTAGCTAATTCTTTTCTTTCATTGTCTCTTTCTGCCTTAAAAACCTCTATTGCATTTTGAACTTTTTGTATTTCACCTTTTACCTGTTCAATCTTCTTTTTGTTTATTTGGATTACTTTAGCAGTCTCAACAATTCCTTGTCCTTGTTGTTTCATCAAAGTAGATAAAGCACCTTTAACAATTCCTAAAGCTTTTTCTGCTTCTCTGAGTGAAGCTTCAGCTTTTTTTCTTCGTGAAACAGCACCGTTACACCATGCACCTAAAGCTGTCATGTCAACGCCAATTCCAGCTGCAATTGCTTTTTCTTTTTCTAATTCTCTGTTTAATTCTTTTAATTCATCGTCAAGTTTTCTTACATGGTTTTTTAAGTTTTCCCATTCTGCTGCTTGTTTACCATTCTTTAGAGCTTCAATTTGACTCTGTAAATTTTTCTCTTGTGCCCAAACGCCTTTTGCTTTTCTTGTAAAATCGTCAGCAATTCCATTTGATGGGCAAAACCCATCAAACCAACCATTTAAAGTAGTGGGTGTTAAATTGTAATACATAACTTTTATTCTTTTTCTTTTTCAGGATTAATAGCAATTAATGCAGTAGCAGCCAAGGTTAATCCAATCCCTATGACTAGCTTATTTTTTTTGCGTTTCTTGGCCAATTCATTTTGATAAACTTCTTCTTCAAAACGTTTTTCGTATTCAGCTAAAGCTATTTCATTGGCTTCGTAGTTTTTCTTAGCTCTTTCTTTTAAAAATTCAATGTATTTGGTGTCGTATTTCATCCAAACATCATTCATGTTTGATTGAATAGGTTGCTCTAAATAGTACAAAGATTCACCTCCTAAATAATACTTTTCTCTTAGTGCAATTGCTTGGTTTAGCAAAGGAGTTATTTCTTTTTGATAAGCTTTTTCTCGACCGTCTTTATAAGTGTTTTGTAGATATTTTATGTTATCTGTTAACCATTGGTTTTTATTTGCTCTAAAAGCAAATATTGGTTTAATCGAATACTCGTTTTTTTCCTCTTTAATTGTTATAAAACGATACTCAGCACTAATTGGATTTGTGTCATTTTCAACAACAAAATATAAATTACGTTGGTTTACATTTGCTTGTCCATAATGTTCCGTTATTTGAAAATGAGGATAATTGTTTTTGAAGTTGATAAAATAGATGTCAACTACTTTTTTTATTTCTTCAACATATTTTAAAGCATTAGCTAGAGTTTGTGCGATACATTCGTCTCTTTGACTATATGCTGTCTCGTTTCTTAAATGAGCAATGCCTAAATCTATCTCTTTTAGTAAGTTATTAAATATATGCTCTATTCTTACAGCATTATTAATACTTATAGCATGACCTAAGTTTTCTAATCTTTTTGTTAAAGGGTTTAGGAGATCTCTTTTTAATTTTAGTTGTACTACAGGTGCATCATAAGCAGCATCAGAACAACCGAAAAGCTCATTCATTAATCCTTGAATGAGTAAGTCAGTTATTACAGTTATTACTTTAGCAGCAGAATTAGCCAAAGCTGCTGAAACTCCACCACCTAAAGTTTGATTTTCTGCAAGTATAAAAACATCGTCTTGGGCAAATGTTTTGATTTCATGTGTAAGGTTTACTGTGCCATCTATTGTGTAGTAACCTTTACTTAGATCATTTGTTATTTGATCTACTGGTACAATAACGTAAACATGACTATAGCCCTCGCCCTTATTTTGGATAACTCGCCTTAAATAATGAGAATATCCTAAATTTGAAAGTATTGTACTAGCAAAAATGCTGTAACTTTTACAATCAATTCCTTTGGATCTAGTCGACCATGAGCATGCAGGACTGCGTAATTTTTGTTTATGACCATCTAATTTATACTGAAAATGATCGTACAGAAAAATGTGGAGTTCCTTACATAGATTATTAAGAGAATATTTTTTGAATACTTCCTGGGCGAGAAGCTTAGTATGTTCTTTGTACTTATAAGCCCAAATAGCCATATTATCTATAGCTACTTTGGTATCTCCATTAGCAATAAAAACACTACTACAATCACTTTTGGGCATTAAGTGGTCATACTCAACGCCCGATTTGATTTTTCTGTGTAATAGTGCATTTATAGCTTCAGGACTCAATTTAATATGTATTAATTAATATAATTTGAGTTACAATATTACAAGTAGATTTTTCCTTGGTTTTAGACTATTTTAAGTTGATAAGACTAATTGAAATTAATACAGAATAAAGTAGTTTAATGTAAAATAAAGTAAACTATTTTTTAAAAAAATGTTCTTGTAAGTCATTTGAAATAATGAATTTTTTAGCTTCTGATACTCTAAAAGATCTAACCAGTAGAGCTTTTTCTTTTGTCATTTTTCTATTCTTTGCTACAATTTCACTCATTTCTCTTTTCATAGAATCAAACGATCCTGGAACATAGTCAATAAAAAAATTATAGAAGTCACTCTTTTTTAAGTAAGTCTTTATTTTTTCAATGTCTAATTCTTTGTTTAAATTATTTTCGGTTAAAAAACTACTCATTTTTAAAAGGGATTATTAGGTTTTTACGAATTATTTCTAGACCAGGTTGACACTTCGTAGGTATGGGTTATTTCCCCATTAGATCCGTAATTATATGTTTTTAAAGGTAGAGGAATGTTACCAGTTGTACCATTCATTAAAATATGTGAGATTTGATCTCCTGGTAAGTAATAGTAAGTAAGAATGATTTTAACAATACGATCTGTAAACTGTATTACATACTCTTCTTTATTTATTCTTCCAGATTGATCTATTTTGATTGGACTTACTGTATTACTATGTTTTTTAGCAAATTCATACATCTGTTCATAATCTCTAATAGAATCAAACACTAAACTTAATTGGTCTGTTTGTGAGCCATCGGTGTTATCTGAATTTGAAATCCTATTACCTGAAACAATTATTTCATTGTTAATTTTATTAGTAAGTGTATCGATATTATTGTAAAGATCTCCATTTACAAAAACACCTTTAGTTAAATCTGCTTCAATAGAATTAACTTCATCTTTAGAATCCCCAGATCCATTTATCATAATTGTATTTTGTTTTCTTGGATGGCAAAACACAAATAATCTAGGCATTAACGCAACAAAATTATTTTCTAAATCTTGTATTAAAATATTGCCGTTTTCTTTCTGTGATATTTTCATTATAGTTTATTTTAAATTTTTATATTTGATAATGTCTAAAAGACGTTTTAGACACTTTTTCTTTTTCATAGCAATTTTCCCACTCAATCTTTGGGTGGGTTTTATTTTTTCTGTTTGTACTTTTGTGAAATGATCGAACTTAAATATATATGTCAAGCAAAAAGTAGAGAAGTGTTCGAGTCTGCTAAAGATTCACTTCTGAATCATCCATTTGTGAATGTTAAAGTCAATCAAGGAATGATTGATGACATCATTGAATTTGAAATTAAGCAAGTTCTTGGAGGAAAAATCAGAAATGTTATTACTAAAACAGAAAGTTTGAATCATATTTTTAATTCCGATATTCTACAGCAAAAGATTTTTTTTTATCAAAAACTTGTCATTGAGACATTTATAGCTTGGACTAAATCTTATATTCATTAATTATATTTTTTTAGTGACTTTTTGAATATTATGTTGTCTTAATAACTAATCATAGTTGTTCGGGGGAGCAAGCTATTGGTTACCTATAAAATAGCCTTAATTTGTTTAAGGCTATTTCTATTTTAACTAAATTAAACTCTTGCTGTAACTATAATTTATTTTCTTGGTTCTTTATAATTCCCTAAATCATTTAGTCCTTTAGCTATTAAGTAAGCGACTACGAATGTTAGCATAATTTATACTGTTTTTTTTGTTTTAAAAAAGGCAGAAAAGAAACTTATTTTTGAATTAGGTTCAGGCTTCTAATGGACTCTAATTCCATTTGTTCAAAATCTGAACCTAAAAATGCTTTTGAATACAATTATGATTAGTAATTGTAAAGAAAAAGAATATAACACCGTAGCAATTAAAGGCGATAATATTATTGCTCCTGTTTTATTCGGTGTTGCATTAGGTTTTTTGATTGTAAAATCATTAAACTAATTTTTCACACCTGTTATCATAGGTGTTTTTTTATGAATCTTTTCTGCCAATATGTTTAAGAACTTTATCGACTGTTTTAGTAGTGTCGATTAGCTACGATTAGTTTATAATTTAATTTAAAATCAGTGTTTTACCTGTTTGCTGATTTTGATTTTTAGTTTACTTTTAAATAACTTTCTTTCCCCCGAATCTCAGCATGAGATTAGAAAGTCTCTCGAACGCACTGAGAGACTTTTTTTATCCTGTCGTTTTTTCTTCTCGGTTCATTTAATTACTGTTTTAGTATATTTTGCTTTTTGCGTTTTTGTTTGTTATTATATTATTGATAGAAAAAGAAACCGTTATATTAGCTATAGTCATTGAGCAGTAATAAGGAGCTCAATTCCTTTTTACTTAAAACTCTTTGGTAAAAATTGTATGAAACCAGTTGTGACTTATTCGCAATGCTCAGGAGAAAAATGCCAATCATTAAGTTTAGAAGGAGGTAATGTTATCATAACTTTTCTAGCAGGATTTGCAGTTTGTCTTTTGATGGTTAAAGCCATCGATTAACCTGTATAAGGTGCTGGTTGCTATGCCAGCATCTTTTTTGATTTCTTTTCTATCAATATTTTAATGAACTTTAGTTTTGACTAACTACTCTTTTGCTTTATTTTGTTTTTGCTAATTTTGAAACTCAAACAAACAATTCACTATGAAAAAAAGTTTTAGGTCCATAATGATGCTTTTATTATTAGTTTCTTTAATCCTTGTTCTTACTCATTCTACTATATTTATCTATTTAGCTTGCTCTATAGTAATAGCATTAGGAATGACATACATAAATGAAGAAAACTAAATCTACAATTTTAATGATACAAGTGTTTTAGTTCTTTTAACTTATCATCGGAGTAATCAAAAACCTTTTTTGAACATACTACCGAGTAATTACCAAGCTTGATTTCGAAACGATTCTCACTTTCTTTGCATTTCACTTCGTAAACTTTCTTAATTTTTTTCTTTGAAATTAACTCATATAAATAAGGCTCAGAATCTTTCAATCCTTCCTTTAAATTCTCTACTTCAAACAGGAAACGTTCTTTTTTGGTCAGAAAAACTCTATCGAAGTTCAGGTCACTTAGCGAAACATTATCAACTAAATGATGATATTTCGTAGGTATCATTTTTCTTTTATCATCTTTGATAAGATACCATCTAGTTTTAATCAAGCTTAGTTCTTGTATCATGATAATTACAATTTGTCTATAATTTGATTATCTATTGTTTTCAAAGGGTATTGAATTGGAAAATCAGGATTGTCTATTAAACCAATAAAAACAACTTGTTTTCTTCTATTTTTAAATTCCATAAATCGAGAATCTTTACTTAAATCATGGTTTGAGAAATCACCGTAATAAAAAATTCTCTCTTTATATGTTTCTAGACTGTCCATTTTTGTTCTTTCAACTTCAAATACACTCCAAATGTTTTTTACTTCCATGGTCTTTAGTCAAATTCTTGTTTATCTTTATTTTTTATACTACAGGTTTAATGATAAAGGTTGATACTCTTTTCCTTCATGCATAAATTCATAAGCATAAAATATTGTGTCTGCAGTCCAACCTTTTTTTAACTCCAGTACACAAGTTTGAATTTTTGTGTAGTCAAATGTTTTTCTTGGTAAAACCGTAATTGATTTTAAACCGTATCGTTTTATACTTCTCATTCTTGGATCAGAATCAGAAATTGTAAACCAAGGCATAAGCGCAATTACTGTATCAGCCATTTGCATGCATTCCCAAAGAATCATATAGCCTGCTTGCATACCTTTACCGTGAAATTTTAATGGTGCATTATCAACTATTAACGATTTTCCAGAAAATGGTGGATTCATAACAACAGCATCAAATTTTTTCTTCTCCAGTAAAAAGTAATCTTCTGGGGCTGTTACATTGTAACCTTTCAATTCTAACTCTGTTTTTATTCTACCAAGTCCTGCAGTAGGTTCTAAAACATCAACAATATCTGAAGGCAACATGTTAACCATGTACTTTGCAACATCTGTTGGTGTTTGAAAATCGTTTTTATGTTTTAATGCACTACTCACTTAACTACTATTTGTTTTTAATTTGTTTTAAGTCAATCCCCATTAAATCATCACCCCAGCCCCAAGGCATATCATCTTGGCTTTCTATGTGATCAAATTCATCCATGTTTGAACAATTCTTCAAATCATTATAGTCTAATTGATGAGCTACAGGGCAATTATAAGCGTGACATGTTTTACTTTCATTTTCTTTACAGCCATATCCGTTATTTAGATTAGTGTCTGAGGTGAAATAACCGCATTCAGCTGTTAATTCATTAAGAGTGATGATTTTCTTCATATCGTTTTGACTACTGTTTTTACGTTTTTTAATTTACGAGTGATTAAATATTAGTAGGTCTTTTTTTAGTAAATCAGAAACTTTCATTATTTCATCAATATCCCAAGCATATTTTAAGTGAACCATGTATTCCAATGCGTTTTCAGAAATTCCTGTTTTCTTACAAAATTCTTCAATGCTGTTGTTAATTATCCAAACTGAAACTTCATGGATCAAAAAGGCTTTGATATAATTTGATTTAACCTTTTCTAAATAATCGGTTCTCATAATATCTACAGTTAAATTGTTTTATAAACTCCTTCGTTATTTAAAATTGCTGATAATGTTCTTTTACTAAGAAAAAATTCAAGTGAAAGATTTTCTAAAACTGCATCATATTTCCAATGAGGAAACTTTAAGCTTATCTGATTAAAACGTTGTTTTACTTTTCGGTTTCTTAATTGAATAAGTCTATTATTTCTAGCCATGTTTCTTTAGTTGCAGTTTTATAAACTTTATATCCAACCAGTTCAATATTGATTTAAGGAATTTGAATCTTTTTTTTCTTGAGTATACAACAGTGTATATCACTTCTAAATCTTCTACGTTTGTGGTGTTTTTCATATCAAAAAAACATTAGGTTAATTATTTATAATTTGAGATAGTATTATGGATTTTGTTTTTTTAAACTTTCCCATTTTTAGTATTTAATTATCTCATTTCATCTGCTTCTAATTTTTTAGCGGTAGAACAATAGTTATGGGCTTCAATATTTCCTGAAAGATATTTAACGAATTTTCCATCAACATATAATCGATGTCCTAAATGATCTTCAGATACTTTAATATCAAAATCAGCAGATACGTGATGACAAGTGATTCCTCCTTTTATTTCTTTCTGCTCATTTTTAGTTAATACTTTACCAAGGTTGAAAATTGATTTCTTCATAATTCTTTGATTAAAAATTTTGCCTACTCTATTAGCTTTTCGGCTTTCGCTTTAAGTTTAAAAGCCTTTGTGAAGAATCATTATCTTTGGAGTCCAACGTCAAAAGTTTGGTGCTTCACTGGGCTTTTGTTTTTTTGCTCCTACGAAAGTGGGAGCTTATTTTTTATGTTTTTGGGGTTTTGTCCACAAAGAGCTGCATGTGCATCGCGAGACTTTTTATTTTTTCTAACATCTCCACAATGTGGACATGTTCTATCTTCAAGCTCTTGGTTAATAGCTTTTATTTTTTGCTCTTCTGTTGCTGTTTTTTGCTTTATGTCTGCTAAATTTTGGTTTAATTCGGTTAGCTTTTGCTTTTCTGCTGCTGTTTCTTGCTTTAAACTTGCTAAAAGAACCTTGTTATCTGCTACATTTTGCTTTTCTTGAGCTTCTTTGCGTTTTTGTTTTGTTTTTTCTACGAAAACATTATTAAGCCAGAAGCCCAAGTAGGTTACAAAAGCACAAAATGTTAAAAGGTTTGTTATATCGATCCAATTCTTTTGATTTAATAAATCGACTATCACACACAGTATTAAAAAATCAAATGCTGCTATTGAAATACTTACCCATTCAGATTTTTTAGCAACATTAGCTGTGATATTCAGCATTGCTCTTGAAATGAAATACCCAAAAAATAAAGATGGTATTACTCTTAAATATTCGTTTGAAATTAGGTTTTCAAAAAGCTTAAAGAAAAAAGCTGCTTGTTTTATGCCATAAAATATTCCATAACTAATAATTGAATAAGAAAGTGAGTTCATAGAAGTTAACGATTCATGCACCTCAATTTTTTTGTGATTTATTTTATCCATTTTTTTCAGGTGTTTTTTTGTCTAAAGCATTAATAAAACTCTGAATGTTTAACTTTAAAAGATCATTTTCTATTAGCTGAACATTATTCATTAGTACTTTTTTTAATACTATAGCTTCATGAAAAAATATTTTGATTTTTGTATTTGTGAACAGACCATTATTGCGCATTATCAACATTTTTTTTTGGTTGAGAATTTCTAATAATCTAAAACTGATTGAAGTATTAATCTTTTCCTCTACATTCAAAGATTCAAAGATTATTGAACATTTTTCCTCCAAAAACTCACAAGCTTTTAATACTTGATCTGCTTGTAATTCTATAGATAATTTCATGTTAATTTAATTTTATGCTTATTAAAAGTTCTCCAGTAGCGTTATTGTAAAAGTTTATTTTGTTGACTTTCCCCACATAAACAGAATTATTAAAGCGTCTATACATTGTATTAAACAAGTTATTATCTGTTTTTCTATTCTTAGACAGGTAGTTATACCATACAGGATTTATTCTTTTACCTCCGTTTAAAGATGGGAGTTTGAGGTCTCTATATTTATGTTTTAAAAGAATAACCATTTTAATCCTGGAACAATTAGGACAAGATTTTTTCTTTTTAAGTCCACAAGTACATTTTTTGTTGATTTCCATAATTAAGATTGATTAATTGTTTTATTATTTAATACATCTGTTAATGAAAGCAAGTATTCATGTGGCAGATTATCCTGGACGTAATTGAAAAGCTGTTTTTCATCGATTATTCCTAATTGATATTTATTTACTGCTTTAGTTAATTTAGTATGTGGAGTAGCACGTTTTCGTTTTCTTGCGTTTGCTGCGTTTTTTAATCTTGTTTTTTCTATTTCCTTTTCAGCCAGTTTAGCTTGGTGTTTTTTCCAGTGTTTATGTAAGCCGTAAAAACCAATCTCGCTTTTTTTAGTTCTGTTTACATCAAAATAAGCGTAAGGGAATAAGGCTTTTAAGTCTTTTTTGTGACTAAACCATTTTCTTGCAAAGTTTAGTTTCCATCTATATTCTTTTAACTTTTCAATTAAAACTGATTTGTTTTTGATACTAGAAAACAATTGATCTTTTAAGATGTTTATGGTTTTTTTCCATTCTCCTATGTAAACGCTGTGATTTTTCCAAATTTTAGCAGCAGATTTGATAAAATCTTGAATTAATATTTCTCTAAATTCTTCACTTGTCACATGTGCGTATTGAGAAACAGTTTTTAAATAGTCATATCTAAAACCTTTGTAATTGTCAAATTCACTTTTAGCTAAACTTTCTGCTAATACTCGATCATCTATAAGTTTTGATAGGAAGTTTTGGGTTAAGATTGCGTATTTATTTCCGTTTTGTTTCGGTTTCAAAAAAGCGGGCAAAATTTTTCTGACTTCTGCGCGCCCTGGTGAATTAAAATTTCTTATCCCTTTGGTGTAATAGTAGCCGTCCGCAGGACATACATTGTTGCTTTCGTTTTCCTCCAGCATCGAATAACATTTATTGAAATCTGTGCTATTTGCACAGTCTTGTTCTTTTTTTTCTTTTAAATAAGTAATAGTACTATCACTATTATTGTGCAATTTCTTCTCAAAAACATTGGAAAAGCTTTTATTTTCAGGGCTTTGAGATTTAGGTTCTTTTCCATCAAGAATTACTAAAATTTGAGGATTAAAATTTACTTGGATTGGCTTTTTATGGTTTATTCTAACATAGTTTATCAGAATATTAGCTTCTCTAAGTCTTTTTATGTGGTTTTGCGCCGTTTTTTTACATATTTCGATTCTTTGTATATCTTCTATGTTATGTGTGGCTAATTTTCTATGATCTATCTTTAATTGTGGTAGACAATTCTTTTTAACACTTGTTGGCCTATTCATTTCCATTAAGTAAGCGTTTCTTGTTCTCAACTGTGATGTATAGAATCCTACTAATATGTTAAATATCAATTCACTTGGATATTTTACTTTTTGAATGACCTTTTTAGGAATGATACACTCTTTTGTATTTGCATTTTCAACAAGTTTATTATAGTCTCTTACAAACAGATTACAATGTGCTCTTTCAAATTCCTTTTTGCGTTTTTTTTGCGTTTTCGATAATGAAAGATGTTGTGCCACTTTCGTGTGATTATATTTTCTTATTTCTTCGTTTTCTTCATCAGCTTTTTTATTATAAGTATTAACATATAACCTATAATTTTTCATTGTTGTTTTAATAGAGTCACGATCTAAATAAGGATAATTTATATAGGAGTAATATTTGCTAGAGGTTTGAAATTCAGTACCTTTTTTTAATAGTAAAAGACCGTGAGTGTTATTAAATTCCTCTACAGCAAGATTGTATTGAGTGTTGTTTATCCTTTTTCTTTGCGCATTATCTTTAAATAATTTTATTGTATGTTGGGTGATATAATCTAGTTTATTTAGTCTTAAATATTCTTTAACTTTTTGATTATAAATTCCAATTTCGGATAAAGTTTTTGCGTTTTTCTCTGCATTAATTGCGGAAAATTTGTTATATTTGTTCATGGATTTGTTGGTGTTTTGGCATTAACTCATTCCTTTGGTAAAAGTGGTGTAGAGGGCTCAATTTCTTTACCACTTTTTTTGTTTCTAAGAGGCTTGTTTAACTTCTGCATTTTCTATTTGTTTACAATTGTTAGCTATAGTATATAAGAAACCATTTAAAGTTTTCTTCATTTCATCGTAGTTATACTTTTTAGGTATGTTCGGATCTTTAATTGTTCCTAAGTAATCCATGAATTTTTTAAAAATTACTTCTTTACAAGTAATCAGTTTTTTAAAATTACTTGGAGGTGTATGTTCATGATTGGGTTTAACATAAAATACAGCTACATTCTCGGCATAATAAATTGATAAGGGTGATTTTACCGAACAGTTTTGATTTGAATTTTGACCTATTCTCATTTTATTTAATTTTATTGTTATAGTATTTAAGTAAATAAGTTACCAGCCAAGTATTTTGAATCTCAGCTGGTAACAACCAACCAATCTAGTATGAAAAACTACATTTAGGATTACAACTACTTAAACACATATACAAATACATTATGAACTTAATTGAAAACAACTCACAGCTTTTAAAACAATAGGTCAATTTTTTCTAAATGGAAGTGTACACTAAGTACATGCTGTGAGTTGAATAAAGACAAGTATTTATTTACTCATCCCTTTGGTTTTTTCTCGTTTTAAACTATTTAGAATGACCTTTTATTTTTGACAATCGCATTTCAACCTTTCTATTATGATTTTTTACTAAATCATTGTAAAATGAATCTTCACTATATTCATTAGGGAGTTCGATTTTTTTGCGTTTTTTTGTCTTTTTTTGCGTTTCTTTTTTTGGTGATACAACAGATAAAAACAAAGCTCTTTCTGCTTCGGAAAGATTTCCGAAATAATGCATTGTATTTGCTAAGTTTTCTGTTGCTACCACTTTAGTGTAATTTTGGCCTTATATATAGTATATTTACTATATTTGTTTTTACCATTACAAATATACTAAGATGTTAGTATTTATACTATTATATTAGTATATTTTTTGTCTATTATACAAACTTATTAGTATAATTAAAATTTATAAATAGAAATGAAGGAAGTTGCTAATAGGTTAAGATTAGTTATAAATCATATAAAATTCGTAGGAGAATATAAAACTCAGAAATCTATTTCTGAGAAAATTGATTTTGAAGCTACTAATCTATCTGCAGCACTAAATGGTAATAAAAGATACCTAACGGAGAATTTAATAGATAGATTCATAAAAAACTTTCCAGAATTTAATAAGAATTGGATAATTACTGGAAATGGAACAATGATTAAAACAGAAGAGGGTGATCAAACAGGTATTAACCCACTATCTAAATTTACGTCTAGTGAAATATTAAATTATATTATTGAAAACTTTAATGATTTCAAGGATGAAGATAATATTGATAAGGTTTTAGCTTTGTTTTACAATAGCAGAAAAGATTCTAAAATGAATGAGCTTGATGAAAAGCTTAACAAAGTAAATGAAATGATGGATAAACTAGAGAAAAGGCTAGAAAACTAAATTTCTTCACGTTTCATTAAATCATTAAATCTTTCATTTACTTTGTTGTACTTTATATCTAGCTTAGCTTCTTTTACTATAGTTTCAAGTTGTTTTTCAACATTTAAAAACTCTAATTCAATATTTGAAAGTTCAGTTTTTTCTTGAATTTTTATTTCTTTTTTTAGTAAAGACTTAAGAAAGTAAAAACCTTTATAAAATACCCTAAATACTCTAACTTTACTTATCATGTTAGATGAAAATATTATTTTTTTAGAAGTGTAAAATAGAGATATTGTATGTTTTATTTTAATGGTTGGTTTATAACTTTTGCCATTTCGTCAACTCTATCTTCATCACAATTTATCATTGCATGGTAAGATACATTAAATAATTTCTTCTTTAAAGATTTAACCAGACTTTCATTGGCTTTTAATGAAAAGTAAACAACAAAACCTAATGAATAAGATAAGAAAAGAGTTAATCCGAAATAAGTAGCTCTACTAAAATCTTGAAACTCTTGAAAGATCCAAAAATAAGTAAACATATTAGTAGACATAAAAGTAGTAATTAAAAATACTCTAGAATTAAATCTCCATTCAGGTAATCTTTTTCTGTCTTTAAAGGTGTTTACTAGAACCCAGATAGCAAAAATTAAAATACTAGTATTGCTGCCAAATTTCTCCCAGAAGAAATGAAAAGAATCAAACTCGAAGAACTTTTGATCATTAATCACTTTTACATATTTGTTGTATTTTTCTTTTTTAACCTTTAAAGCATTCTGATATTCAGAATATTCAGGAGTGCCAATAGCTAACTTTTTTACTTTAGATAAGGCAATAGTATTTTGTTTCTTAGCTTCATTAAATTCCTTTTGAGCTTCATTATAAGCTTCAGAGAATTTAGGAATAAGAATATATGAATAATACAGTCCTCCAATAAATATAGAGGAAATTAAAACAATAAGAACTCTTTTAATCTTCGTCCATATCGGGAGTGTCAACTCCTCCGCCTTCTGAAGTTCTTGAATCTGATTTGTCGATTGAGTATTGATCTGTTGTAATGACTTGTCCATCTGTTGTTGCTATTTCTTCGTTATTTCCACAAGAAATAAAACTTAATGTTAAAACTAATACTACAACTTTTAATACATTTTTCATAATGGTGTGATTTAATTTAATTTAAACCACTAAATGTACAAATTTTATAGTTTTTTAAGTTTATTTCTAGTTTGAATTAAATCTATGTTTTATCGCTAGAATTACTAGCCCAATTTTTTTCTTTACACCTAACTTTTTACTCATTCTTGAAACTAATGTATTAAAAGAACTCTTAGTAATATTCATTGTTTCACATATGTCTTCTGTTTCTACATTAGAGACTAATAATTTTAAAGCTTTAGATTCTGTAGGTGTAAGAATAGAATCTATTGAAACTCTTGTTTCTTGCTCTAATTGTCTTGCTATAATCGAATCAATAAGAATTTGACTGTAATACTTTTTACCAAGTTTTATTCGGTTTAAAGCTTCTTCTAAGTTTTGACTCAGTTCATCTTTAGTAATGAATCCGTAAGCACCTAGAATAATTGTGTCTTGTACTAAATTGATTTTAGTTGATCCTGAAGTTATCAGAAATTTAGGTTGGTTAACTAAATTAATACTATTCTTAAGAACATCTACTGCAATCATATCTGGAAGCTTCATGTCTAAAAGAACAATATCACAATCATTATTCTCTAACCAATCTAATACTCCTTGCCCCGTTTTGGATGATCCAACAACATCAAAAGAGGAAGTTTTTAATAAAGCTTTCACTCCGTCAATGACTATTTCATGATCGTCGGTAATAAATACTTTCATTTTATTTGTTTTTCCATAATGATTAAAACTAGGAGGTTAAAATCAAATCACGTAGCAAATATAAACACATGAAATTATCTATTTGTAGACAAAACCCTTAGATGGTTATTTTTTTGAAAATATTTTGACATCAGCTAATTATCTTATAAATAAATTTATAATTACTTTAAATAAAAAAAACCACCTAACCGTAGGTGGTTTTTTTTATTTAAAGTAATGAGAATTATTTTTTTATAAAGCGTTTATATGTTTTACTTTTTTCTGTTTTGACTACTAATAAATACATACCATGCGATAGGTTAGAAACATCTATTTCGTCTGAGTTATTATATAAACCTATTTCTTTACCTAAGGAATTATACAATTTAATACTATTGATATTGATATCTGACTGAATTTTTAATTTATTCTTGGCTGGATTAGGGTATATAGTAATGTTTGTTTTTAAGTAATCTTCTATATTGGCAGTTGCTTGGCAATCAGTGTTGAAACTGGTATTACTGTCTTTTCTCCAAGTATTGGGAGGCGTGAAGTTTTCATCAATTTGAATACAGTTTAAATTAGAATTATTTGTAGAACTAAAAGATCTAATTAGGGTATTATTTCCATTGGATAAGTTTAAAGTGGTTAATTCATTGAAATCACATAGAACTACTTCCAGTTCATTGTTTTTTGAAAGATCAAGAGATGCTATATTATTATCTCTACAATTTATTACTGATAGTTTTATGTTTTTATCTAAAATTAAATTTGTTAAAAAATTATTTTTAATGTTAATGGCTAAGAGGTCTGTGTTATTTTCTAAATTAAGATCTCTTAGTTCATTACGTTCCAAGTCTATTGTTATTAAATTTTTGTTGTTACTTAAGTTGATATTTCTAATTGAATTATTATTACAGAATAATCTTTGTAGAGAAGTGTTAGAACTTATATCTATGCTATTTAAATTGTTGTTATTACAAGCCAAAATTGTGATGTTTGGAAAAGCTTCTATGCCTGTTAAGTCACTTATTGATTTGTCAGAGACATCAATAGTTCCTCTAAAATTATTAGCTTCTATACATTGTATTTCTCCATCTTGATTAGTGTCTATTAGAGGAGATGTTTGATTTATCAATACGCTTTTAAAATTAAGATCAGGGAATACTACAATATCTGAACATTGGCTATTGATAGTGAGCCTTAGAGCCAATAGTAAAATCGTAAAATAAATTTTTTTGTTCATTTTTTAAGTTTTTTTTGTTGTTTGTTATTTTTTGCAAACATAATAAAAAATAATGCGCGGAAATTTATTTTATTTACTTGTTTATCAGTGTTTTATTTTTTTTTGATAAAGATGATGGCAAGACTCTATAAAAATATAGAATAATATACTTAGTTAATTTTTACGACTCATGATATTTCTTAACTTTATATTAACTTAATAAAAAAAGATCAAGTTTGAATTACTTAAAAAATATAAAATGAAAAATGTATTGATATAGTTCACAAGATTTTGAAAATTTAACAGAGGATACTACTTTTTACTTTAAAAAATTATTGTATAGGAGTATTACATGAAGAGTGAATTAATTACTGAAGTTTTTTCTATTTTTTTTTAAAAAACTACCAAGATTTCTAATATACAAAGAGGTTATTTCTTATTTTTTTTTTATTTATTTTTGCACCCGTTAATGAACCTATAAATAAATTAATAATTAAAATTTTAATTATTCAAAGCGTTGTTTTTTAGAGGTTTATAATATGGGTTAGTGTTAGTTTTAAACTTAGGATCTAGTGCCGCAAGGCGTGGGGGTTCGACTCCCTTCACCCGTACAAGTAGAAAACGCGAATAAGACTACAGAATAGTAAGCTTGTTATGCGTTTTTTTTTATTTGTTTATAGTTTAGTATATTAGAAATCAAAATAGTAATAGTTGGGGGAAGTTAAAAACATACTATTTTTTTTGTTGTTTATATTAGTGCTAGGAGGATGTAGTAATTCTAAGACTCAAGAAAAATATACAATAGGATTTTCACAGTTTTCTTCAAGTGAAAATTGGAAAGAAGCAGTTGTGCAATCAATGCATATTGAAACTGGTTTTCATAATAACATCATTCTTAATATTTCTGATTCAAAAGCAGATGTTGACAAACAAATTTCTGATATTGAAAACTTCATTGAGGATAATGTAGATGTGATTATCGTATCTCCAATTGCTCCTAAACCCTTAAAGCCAATAATCAAGAAAGCTGTAAAAAATAAAATTCCAGTAATTATTTTAGACAGAGAAATAAGTATTTACGATTCTTTTATCGGAGTTAATAATTATGAGGTTGGAGTAAATGCGGCTAAATATCTCCAATCTTTAAAGAAAAAGTTAAAAGTTGTAGAGATTAAAGGTTGGGCTGGTACAACACCTACTAAACATATTAGTTTAGGATTTAGAAAAATTATTAAAGAATCTGAAAGTATAGAGCTAGTTGGATCTATTCAGGATAGTTATGATGGTTCTGGAATACTAGAAAACTTAGAAGAATTACTTAACAAATCAGAGCAAATTGATTATGTTTTTGCCCACTCTGATGATTTAGCACTAAAAGCGTATGAAGTGTTTAAATCATCTAAACACAAGCATGTAAAGTTTATTGGTGTAGGAGGTCTTAATTCTGAAAACGAAGGATTAGATTTAGTTAAAAAAGAAATTTTTGAAGCAACAGTTTTATGTCCAACTGGAGGTAAAGAAGCGATCCAAGCTGCAGTTAGTTTTATTAAAGGAGAAGAAGTTAATTCTGAAATTTTATTACCATCTGTTGTTGTAGATGCAACAAATGTTGATTTGTTAAGTAGACAATTGGCTTTAATTCAGGCT
Source organism: uncultured Tenacibaculum sp. (assembly GCF_947502995.1). Classification (GTDB taxonomy): domain Bacteria; phylum Bacteroidota; class Bacteroidia; order Flavobacteriales; family Flavobacteriaceae; genus Polaribacter. The sequence goes on from NZ_CANNBW010000002.1 coordinate 58,571, forward strand.
CATGAATTTGATATCGAAAAACAACAACAGCGAATAGATGATCAAGTTAAATTATATAATTCTCAACGAGATTTTTTAATTGCTACATTAATTTTCTTAGGTATTATCATAATTTTATTGATCATAACCTTAAGAGCAAAAAGGAAGTTAATCAAACAAAAAAGGTTACTAGTTAAACTGATCGATCAAATAGATAGTCAGAAAAAAGAAATAGAGAAAATCGCTGAAGATTTAAGGGTAACCCATGAAACAACCAATAACTTTTTTATGGGAGTTTCTCATGATTTTAAAACACCAATATCACTAATTTTATCTTCTACAGAATCATTAATAGGTTCAGAAACTCAACAGAAATCAAATGAGTTTAATTTAATTTATAATAACTCGAGAAGATTGCTGCGAATGATTAATCAATTGCTTGATTTTAGAAGGGTAGAAAGTAGAAGTTTCAAATTAAAAGCATCTAAAACTAATATAGAATCTTTTGTAACATCAATATTTTCAGATTTTAATAGTGAAGCGAATAAAAAGCAAATAGACTTCTCTTTAAAATCAAAGATTAAAGATTCAGATGTTTTTATAGATCGTGATTTATTCGACAATATTTTGTTTAACTTATTATCTAACGCTTTCAAGTTTACTCCTATTGGAGGAAAAATAATAGTGAGTATTGAAGAAACGCTGAATAAAGTTTTTATCTCGATAAAAGATACAGGGATTGGTATTCCTAGCTCAGAAAATGAAAAAATATTTAATCAGTTTTATCAAGGAACGAATAATCAGAAAACAAGTTCAGGTATAGGTTTATTTTTAACCAAAGAGTATGTTAAGTTACATAATGGAGATATTCGCGTAATATCTGAAAAAAATAAAGGAGCTGAGTTTATTATTTCTATTCCTAAAGGAAAAACACATTTAAAAGAAGAAGAAATAATTAATGCTAATATCAAAGAAATTTCTATTCCTCAAAAGCAACTTATAGAGAGGAAAAGTTTCGAGTTCAAAAAATCAAAGAAAGAAAAAGAAAGATTATTGGTAATTGAAGATAATAATGATTTAAGAGAGTTCTTAAAAAATAAATTGTCAGAGTTTTATGAAGTTCATGATTCGGATGGGATAAATGTAAAAGATAAGATATTAGAAACTATTCCAGATGTAATTATCAGTGATGTTAATTTGCCTGAAATAAGTGGTTTTGAAATTTGTGAAATGATTAAGAAAGATGAAAGAACTTCTCATATTCCCGTCTTAATTTTAACAGCATTAAAAACTGATGAAGCACATTTAATCGGGCTTAAATCTGGAGTGGATATGTTTTTAACTAAACCATTTAATCTGTCAGTTTTATTTCAGTCAGTTGAAACATTGTTGTATAATCGAAAGAAACTTCAAAAGTATTTTAAAGAAACTACTAAAAATTTAAAAGAAGAAAAGTTAAAAGAACATAAAAAGAAAATAAAAGATAAAGAATCAGATTTTATTAATAAAATTGATGAATTAATAGATTCTAATATTGATGATTCTTCTTTTACTGTGGAAGTCTTAGCAGAGGAGTTAAATATTTCTAGAGTACAGTTATATAGGAAAATAAAAGCTTTATTGGGTATTACAATAAGTGATTATATTCAAAATATTAGGTTAGAGAAAGGAAAAGAAATGCTTCTTACAGATGAAACTTTAAGTATCGCAGATATCGCCTATTCAGTAGGTTTTTCTTCTCCGAATTACTTTTCAACTGCTTTTAAAGCTAAATATGGAGATACTCCAAAGAAGTATAAAAAAGGTAAAACAGGCTAAGTTAATTAGCGTTTGTTGTTGTAACAATTTTGAAATAAAAACACCTAAATAATTGTTTTTCAGTGATTTGATTTTGTTTTTTGTTGTTGTAACATTTTTGAAGATAGTAAAAGTAAAAGAAACTTAACTTTGTAAGTGTAATCGAATATTTGTGATTTCTTTCGGGAAAGAACCAGTAAAAGAATTGGGGGATTATTTTACACTTCATCCAAATAAAGATTATGAAATTCAAGCGCGATTTATATCGCGCTTTTTTATTTTATAAATGTTGATTATTTGCTGATTTAAAAGAAAATGATTTATTTTATCCAAAATTGTTAAAGAAAAAAATATGCTAGTTAAAGTCTTTGGATCAGCTCTCTTTGGAGTTGATGCCACCACTATTATTGTTGAAGTAAATGTAGATAAGGGAATAGGTTATCATTTAGTAGGATTACCAGACAATGCTATAAAAGAAAGTAACTATAGAATTGCAGCTGCTTTACAAAACATAGGATATAAAATACCAGGAAAGAAAATCACAATTAATATGGCGCCAGCAGATCTTAGAAAAGAAGGATCAGCTTATGATTTAACTCTAGCCATAGGAATTTTAGCTGCGTCTAATCAGATTAAAGCGAATAAGATAAAAGAGTATCTTATTATGGGAGAGTTATCTTTAGATGGAAGTTTACAACCTATTAAAGGAGCTTTACCAATTGCTATAAAAGCAAAAGAAGAAGGTTTTAAAGGTTTTATTTTGCCTGAACAAAATGCACGAGAAGCTGCTGTTGTTGATGGATTAAATGTTTATGGAGTAAAAAACATTAAAGAAGTAATTGGTTTTTTTGATAAAGAAGATCAGCTAACGCAAACTGTAATTGATATAGAAAAGGAGTATAATAATCAATTAGAAAACCCTGAGTTTGATTTTGCAGATGTAAAAGGTCAAGAAAGTATCAAACGTTGTATGGAAATAGCTGCGGCAGGAGGGCATAATATTATTTTAATAGGTCCGCCAGGTTCTGGGAAAACAATGCTTAGTAAACGACTTTCTTCAATTCTTCCTCCGATGACTTTAGATGAAGCTTTAGAAACTACTAAGATTCATTCTGTAGTCGGTAAAGTAGCTAATTCTGGTTTAATGCTAGAGCGCCCTTTTCGAAATCCTCATCATACAATTTCAGATGTTGCTCTGGTTGGCGGAGGTTCTTATCCGCAACCTGGGGAAATATCTTTATCACATAATGGTGTACTTTTTTTAGATGAATTGCCAGAGTTTAAAAGAAGTGTTTTAGAAGTAATGAGACAACCGCTTGAAGATCGTGAAGTAACAATTTCAAGAGCTAGATTTACAGTAACTTATCCGTCATCTTTTATGTTAGTTGCAAGTATGAACCCAAGTCCGGGAGGATATTTTAATGATTCTGATAATGCAATGCATTCTTCACCTCTTGAAATGCAGCGATACCTAAGTAAAATATCCGGACCTTTATTAGATCGTATTGACTTACACATTGAAGTAAACCCTGTACCTTTCGAAAAACTTTCAGATACTCAAAAAGGAGAATCTTCACTTGTTATAAGAGAGAGAGTCACAGCAGCTAGAGCTATCCAAACAAAGAGATTTCAATCTTTAGAAAATGTACATTATAATGCTCAAATGAATACAAAACAAATACGAGAGTATTGCAAATTGAATGAAAGTTCAAAAGCTTTATTAAAAACAGCTATGGAACAATTAAACTTATCTGCCAGAGCTTATGATAGAATTTTAAAAGTAGCTAGAACAATTGCGGATTTAGATAATTCTGTAGATGTAGTTGAAAATCATATCGCTGAAGCTATTCAATATAGAAGTCTAGATAGAGAAGGATGGTTAGGTTAAAATTCTAATGAATTAATAATTCTCATTTACTATTTTTGCTCAATGTTTTTAAGAGCTGAACATACTTTTTTTCTAGAAAATGTTAAAGATTTCAAGAAAAGATTATTGCAATGGGGACAAACGCACGAAACCGTCGTTTTTTTAGATAGTAATAATTATGAACAACAATACTCAAGTTTTGATTGTGTATTGGCTGTAGAAGAATTTACATCTATTAAAACTGATTATTTTAATGCTTTTGAGAAATTAAAAGAATACCAATCTTACAGTAAAGATTATTTGTTTGGTTATTTGTCGTACGATGTTAAGAATGATGTAGAAAGATTGTCTTCAGGTAATTATGATGGTTTAACTTTTCCAGACATTTATTTCTTTCAACCTCAAAAGATTATTTCAATAAAAGGAAATGAGGCTAAGTTTTTATATTTAAATGCTTTTGACGATGAAATTGAAGATGATTTTGAAAGTATTTTGGGAGGGAATTTATCGGTGAAGTCGAATCAGTTAAAAGATGAAAAATCATCAGTAAAAATTAAACTTAGAATTCATAAAGATGAATATTTTTCGAAGTTAGATCAGGTATTAAAACATATTCATAGAGGAGATATTTATGAAGCAAATTTTTGTCAAGAGTTTTATGCTGAAAATGTAGACATTGATCCATATTCGATTTACAAGAATTTGAATACGATTTCCGAGCCACCTTTTGCAACATTTTTTAAACATGAAGAATTGTTTTTATTGTCGGCTTCTCCTGAGCGTTATTTGAGAAAAGAAGGAAGTAAAATTATTTCTCAACCTATAAAAGGAACAGCAAAAAGAATGGTGAATGCTATCGAAGATGATAAAATAGCTTTCGATTTGGCTAGAGATGAAAAAGAACGATCGGAAAATATCATGATTGTCGATTTGGTTAGAAATGATTTATCACGATTAGCTAAAAAAGGTTCTGTGAAAGTAGAAGAACTTTGTAAAGTATATCCTTTTAAACAAGTTCATCAATTAATATCGACTGTTGTTTCAGAAATTAATGAAGATGTTCATCCTGTAGATGTGATTAGAGAAACTTTTCCAATGGGAAGTATGACAGGTGCACCCAAAATTTCAGCAATGGAAATTATAGAAAAGTTAGAAGAGACAAAAAGAGGTTTGTATTCCGGAGCTTTTGGGTATTTTACTCCAGAAGGTGATTTTGATTTTAATGTAGTGATCCGTAGTATTTTATATAATTCTGATAAAAAATATGTATCTTATTCCGTAGGAGGAGCTATTACAGCGAAGTCAGTACCAGAAAAAGAATATGAAGAATGTCTGTTAAAGGCAAAAGCAATGAAACAAGTATTAACTCAAAATACCAACAGTAATTAAGAATGCATAGTACAATTCAATTTAAGCACAACGAAACCGAGTTTTTTGGTCAATACTGGAAACCTCAGAGTTATAAAGCATCAGTTATTATACTTCACGGATTAGGTGAACACTCGGGAAGGTTTTCTCATGTTGCGGAAGAATTGATAAAGCATGATTTTGCTGTTATTGCTTTCGATCATTACGGTCATGGTAAAACAAAAGGGAAGAGAGGTCATAATCCAGGATATAATGCAGTTATGAATAGTATTACTGCATTTATAAAAAAGACAGAAGAGGTTTTAGGAGAGTTTCCGATGTTTCTTTACGGCCATTCAATGGGGGGAAATGCAGTTTTAAACTATATGATTTCATCTACAAATAATATTAAAGGAGTTATTGCTACAAGTCCGTTTTTGAAATTGGCTTTTGAACCTCCAAAATGGAAGTTGTCAATAGGTAAAATAATTCAAAAGATTGCTCCATTTTTAACTTTAGATAATGAAGTAGATCCTAATTTTATTTCTAGAATTCCTAAAGAAGTAAAAAAATATCAAGATGATCCGTTAGTTCATTCTAGAGTAAGTCCAAATTTTTCTTTGGTTTTTATAGAGAAAGGGGCTTATGCGATTGAAAATGCTTCCAAATTAAATAAACCAGCATTATTACTTCACGGTAAAGATGATAAATTAATTAGTTATTTAGGAAGCGAGGATTTTGCCAAAAATAACCCAAGCGTAACATTGAAATTGTATAATGAAGGTTATCACGAATTACATAATGATTTATGTAAAGATCAAGTAATTCAGGATATTATAACTTGGCTAAAAACTCAAGCGTAATTTATTCAAATTTAGTGTTACAAGATTTTAAACTTCATATAGAGGATAATTTTCCTTTTTTAAAAGAAACCCCTTTTTTAATTGCAGTTTCTGGAGGGATAGATAGTGTTGTTTTATGTCATTTGTTTCATGATTTAAAGTGCAATTTTGCTATAGCCCATTGTAACTTTAAATTAAGAAGGGAGGCAAGTGATAGAGATGAAGATTTTGTAAAGGCACTAGGAAAGAAACTACAAGTAGAAGTTTTAACAACATCTTTTGAAACTGAAAAATATGCTAAAGAGGAAAAGTTATCAATTCAAATTGCAGCAAGGGAACTTCGTTATAATTGGTTTAAAAAAATAATTGAAGAAAGAAATTTTTCTCACGTATTGACAGCTCATCATTCAGATGACAACTTAGAAACTTTTTTTATAAACTTAACTAGAGGTTCTGGACTTGATGGGCTTATTGGTATTCCAAAACGAAATGAAAATATAGCAAGACCTTTATTAAAATTTTCTAGACAAGAAATAGAAAAATATGCATTATTGAAAAAAATAGAGTGGAGAGAAGATGCTAGTAATGCAGAACAAAAATATTTAAGAAATAAGATTCGTCATAAGTTAATTCCTATCTTAAAAGAGATAGATCCAAACATTTTAAATAGTTTTGAGAGAGTATCGCAAAATTTATCAGAAAGTAAGAAGATAATTGACGATAAAGTAAGTGAAATTTCTGAAAAAATACTTGAAATTGATGGAGATTTGATAAAAATAAGCGTTTCTGAAGTGTTAAAATTATCAAATCCTAAAGTTTATTTATACCAGTTGTTGAAAGAATATAATTTCACAGAATGGAATAATGTTAAGGACTTGTTAAAATCTCAAACAGGAAAAATTGTTACCTCTAAAACCCATGAATTACTTAGAGATAGAGATTTTTTATTGTTAAATAAACGCAATTTAAATGGGAGTTTAAAAATGCAGCAGGAAATAGGAATAGGCACATTTAAAATAGACGATAAAACAACGATAATTATTGAAAAATCCCTGAAAAATGAAGCAACAGGGAAAAATTCTATTTTAGTTAACAAAAATTTAGTAACTTTCCCGATGATAATAAGGAAATGGGAAGTTGGAGATTTTTTCTACCCGATAGGCATGAAAGGGAAGAAAAAAATCAGTAAGTTTTTTAAGGATGAAAAGTTATCTAAGTTCGAAAAAGAAAGTACTTGGTTGCTTTGTACTCAAAAAAATGAAATCATTTGGATTGTTGGTAAAAGACAAGACAGAAGATTTGCTGCTTCAGTTTCTACAAAGGATGTATTAAAAATAAGTAAATAAAATAACCCCAATGACAATGAAAAGAGTTTTTACCCTATTTTTATTTATTCTAGGTTTTTCGTTCGCCTCTTTTGCGCAGGATGATCCTCTAGAAGTAGAAACCTCTGTTAAAAAAATCTCAGATACTGAGTACGATTTAATTTTCACTATTTTTATTGAAGATGATTGGCACCTTTATTCACAGTACAATCCAAAGGATGCTTCTTTACCTATGACAATTAAACCGTCTGTAGGTGATGAAGGTTATACTTTGGTAGGTAAAGCTGTTGAAAGTGAGACAATAACAGAGTATAGCGAAATATGGGGAGTAGATGAAATCTTCTTTGCAGAAGAAGCTACTCTTACACAACGTATAAAATTAGATGATCCAGGTTTAACCCAGGTATCATTAAATATAGATGCACAGGTTTGTAAAGAATTCTGTTTACCTTATGATAACGATTTTACGTTTTCATTAAATGGAGGCGAAATTGTTGAAACTGTTGCTACTGTTGATGAAAATAGTAAAGCATTAACTAACTCTTTAAGCTTAGATTTAAAAAATAAAGAGTTATTAAATACAAATGTTTCTAATGGTGCTACTGATGGTGAAAAAGGAAATTTATTAAATATTTTCTTATTAGGTTTTCTAGGAGGTTTAATTGCCTTTTTAACTCCTTGTGTATTCCCATTAATTCCATTAACAGTATCTTTCTTTACAAAACAATCTGAGAAAAAAGCAAAGGGAGTTACGAATTCAATTTTATATGGTTTCTTTATTGTTGCAATTTATGTGGCTTTAAGTTTACCTTTCCACTTTGCTGATAACTTAGATCCTGAGATTTTAAATACAATATCTACTAATATGTGGTTAAACATATTTTTCTTTATTGTATTAGTTTTCTTCGCAGGTTCATTCTTCGGGTTTTATTCAATTACATTACCAAGTTCATGGGGTAATAAAACTGATAGTGCTTCTGGTATAGGAGGTATTATTGGTATTTTCTTTATGGCTGTAACTTTAGCAATTGTATCTTTCTCTTGTACTGGTCCAATTCTAGGTTCTTTATTAGCAGGTTCTTTAACTTCAGATGGAAGTCCGATGCAGTTAACAGCTGGTATGGGAGGTTTCGGTTTAGCATTAGCTTTACCATTTGCATTTTTTGCTCTTTTCCCTAAATTGTTAAGTGCTTTGCCAAAATCTGGATTCTGGATGAAAGCAATTACTGTAATGTTAGGTTTTATTGAATTAGCATTAGCATTCAAATTCTTATCAAATGCAGATTTAGTTGGACAATGGAATTTCTTAAAAAGAGAAATATTTATAGGAATTTGGATTTTAATTACTGTATTAGCAGCATTATTTATGTTTGGAGTAATTAAATTCCCTGGAGGTGAAAAAGTAAGAAGAGTTTCTGGTTTACGCATTGTTTTAGGTTTAGCTGTTTTAGGTTTCGCTGTTTACATGGGACCTGGTGTGACACAAAAGCCAGTATGGAATCAAAACTTATTAAGTGGTTTTGCACCACCTCAATTCTATAGTGTATACGAGCAACAAGATAATAAGTGTCCTTTAGCATTAAATTGTTTTAAAGATTTTGATGAAGGAATGGCTTATGCAAAGTCTGTAAATAAACCAGTTTTATTAGACTTTACAGGTTGGGCTTGTGTTAACTGTCGTAAGATGGAAGAAAATGTATGGAGTGAGAGTAACATCTATAACACATTAAAAGATGATTACGTATTAATTTCTTTATATGTTGATGATAATGAAAACCCGCTTCCAGCAGATCAACAATTTGATTTTGTGAAGCCTAATGGAAAAATTAAAAAGATTAGAACATATGGTGAAAAATGGGCTACTTTACAAACTGTAAACTTTAAAAATGCATCTCAGCCTTTTTATGTACAGTTAAGTCCAGATATGGAAGTATTAAATACACCACAACAGTATACAGATAAATTAAGTTATTATAACTGGTTAAAAACTGGTTTAAAGAAATTTAAAGAGTAACATCTTTAATATATCCGAGTAAACAAAAAAGGATTCGCAATTGCGAATCCTTTTTTGTTTATCTAAAAGACCACTTTTTATAACTTGTATTACTTTCTAATTGGTTTTCTATTTGATTAGGTAATTCAGGAAAAAAATCAATTCCTGTTTTTTGTTCTAATTGATCAATAGAAATAACAAAATTATATAATGGGGCAGAAGTTTCTTTGTGTGGAATTAGAAAAGCTATAGCTTTAATTTCAGGCTCAGAATAATCTAATAGAACTTTATAAAAAGCATTAGGAACTGTTACTTTCTCTTTACCTATAGTTTTTGTTGAAGCATGATCAAGAATTCCTCCTGTTACTATGTATAAGTGTTTGTACTTTTTAGACCAGTAACGAACTTTTTGTTCTAATTTATTCCAAATACCAGCATTAAAGTTGTGTTTTTGAGGAGAAATATTAGATGTGTAAAAAGTTTCATTAAAAAGTTTTTTTGAAGATTTTCTATCCGCAGCTGGACATAAATGTCCTTTATCGTAACCAGATTTCTTATAATTTTTCCAATCTGCAGACTTCGTTTTTACTTTAGGATCTTGAATGAAAAAAGGTCTTTTGAAATCAGTATAAACAATATCATCTTTTTCTAAAGAATAAGCAACCCATTCAGCTTGTTCATGTTTTTCACTATAAGAGAATGAATATCCACTATGATGAATTATTTGCCCAGTTGTAGAGCTAGGCAAATAATTAAATTGTGTGTTTTTTTTACTGTTGTTTTTTTCAACGGAAACACTTTCTTCAGATTTATATTTTTCTTTTTTTTCAGTGTAATAATATGCTACAGCAACAATAACAACTAAAAGAATGCTGAAAATATCTTTTTTACGCCTCACTTTTTAACGGAATTTCTTTGAAATCTTCTGTCCTTTCTGCATCAGTGAAAATTTCTTGAAATTTCACAGGAGGAACTGTCAATTTTCTTTTTTCTAAATCTAACCAAGCTCCATAAACATTAATTACAGCAGAAAGTTTTCCTTTACTATTAAATACCTCATGCTGAATTTTCCAGCGTTCACCTTTACCAGAAAGTCCTGTAATTTTCAAGTTTACAGAAATATCTTCTCCTAAATGTATCTCTTTTAAAAATCGTGTATTTTCTTCAAATAAAATCGGGCCTACTTTTTCTTTTGTGAAATCATGAATTGTTATTCCATACTGATTAAAATAACGTAATCTAGATTCAGCTGCATAATCATTGTATGCTGTATGTCTCATGTGAATGTTGGCATCAAAATCTGCCCATCTCGTTGTAAAATTTACAATAAAGCTCATGTGTGTGTTTTAATTTGTATGAGCGAAATTACAAACTTAACTTTTTACATCCAATGCATCTCTTAAGGCATTTCCTAACAACATAAAAGCCATAACTAAACTCATAATTGCAATTCCTGGAATTAATGCTAAATAGGGCTTTCCTAATATAATATAGTTGTAGTGATTTTTAATTATTGCTCCCCAAGATGGTGTTGGTGGTTGTGCACCAATTCCTAAAAAGCTTAATCCGCTTTCTATTAAAATAGCAGCGGCAAAGTTAGCCGCAGAGATAACAATAATAGGCGCCATGATATTAGGAAGAATATGCTTGAAAATAATTCTAAAGTTAGAAAAGCCTAAAGCTTTAGCAGCTTCTACATATTGTTCTTGTTTTGCGCTAATTACTTTTCCACGAACTATTCTAGCAACTTCAACCCACATAGTTAAACCTACAGCAATAAAAACTTGCCAATAACCTTTTCCCATGACTAATATAAAGGCAACTACTAAAAGTAATGTTGGAATAGACCAAGTTACATTAATAAACCACATAATAAACGCATCTATTTTTTTGCCATAGTAACCCGCAATCGCACCAACTGGTATTCCTATGATTAAAGAGATAAAAACAGCGATAAAACCGATGAAAAATGATATTCTAGTACCTATAAGTAACCTACTTAACAAGTCTCTTCCGTACTTATCTGTTCCAAATACAAAAGTACTTTTACTAATAAACTTTTCAGGCTCGTTATTAAAGATGGACAAAGGATAAGATTTAGGAAGTTGATCAGCGTATTTTATTACTTCTAAAATATTATTTTGTACAGAATATGATAAAATAGGTAATTCTCTGAAATCATTTTTTTTTCCCTCTATTAATGTGGTAAATAAAGATGTTTCTTCTTGTTGTTGATTAGGAATTCTAAGCATTAATACATTAAAACCAGGAGGTTTTGAATGAATTTCTAAGTGCATTTGATTAGCTGAATTAGAATTGTCTGGAGCTAAAACATAGCAAAATATAGCTATAAATCCGCAGAAAATGATGTAGCTAAAACTAAAAACACCCAGTTTATTTTTTTTGAATTTTCTAAGGGCAAGCTGATGTAAAGAATTTGAATTACTTTTCATCAGGATTTGTTTTCAAATTAGTAATATCTAAGCTAGAAGGGTTTTCATAAACTTCTAAATCAAAGAAAGAAACACTAGCAAAAATATGGTCAAAAATATCGGCCATAATTCGTTCATAAATAATCCATTCTTTTTCACTACTAAAAGCATAAATCTCTAAAGGAACTCCGTTAGACGTAGGAGCTAATTGTCTACTCATAAACAGTAAGTCCTGATTTATTTTTGGATGATTTTTTAAGTACATATCGATATACTTTCTAAACATACCGAAGTTCGTTAAGTTTCTTCCGTTAATAAGTAACGACTTGTCTATATTGTTAGATGAATTGTAAAGGTTAACTTCATCTGATTTTTCAGTAACGTAATCTTTAATTAACTCAATTTTTTTGAAGTGTTCAATCTCACTTTCGGAAAGAAAATGAATACTATTAATTTTAATTTGAATAGCTCTTTTTATTCGTCTTCCACCAGAGTGATTCATTGCTCTCCAGTTTTTAAAAGAGTCAGAAATTAAAGAATAAGTAGGGATACTAGTAATGGTGTTATCAAAATTCTTTACAATTACTGAAGTTAAATTGATTTCAATAACATTTCCATCAGCGCCAAACTTTTCCATAGTAATCCAATCTTGCAAACGAACAGTATCGTAAACTGAAATTTGAATACTAGCCACAAAACCTAAAATAGTGTCTTTAAAAATTAAAAGTAATACTGCAGAAAAAGCACCCAGAGCAGTAAAGAAACGCAATAAAGGTTTCCCTGTGATTACTGAGAAAGAAACAATAAATGCTATGATCCATAAAAGAATCATGAAAATTTGCACATAACTTTCTAGCGGTTTGTCTTTAAATGCAGGAAGTGTTCTTAAAAAATCTTTTATACTTTGTAGTATACTCTTAACTAAAGAAACAAATGTTAATACAATTAAAAGATTAACAAATCGCTTAGCGTATTCTAAGAAATGAGAAAAATCTATAAGTATATATTGTAAACTTCCATAAGTAACAAGAAGTATTAATACACGAGCAAAGTTTAAAAAAAACGAATTTTTAATAAGAATATCATCAAATTCAGTTTTAGTTTTATTGGCAATTTTTTTTAAGAATTTACTTCCATAATAACGAAGTATTTTAAAAAGTACATAACCTAATATTGCAATGATTACTAAGTTGAAAAATACATTCAAATAAGTAGCTAAATTGTGATTAAGATCTAACTTGTCTTTTAAAAATTTGTAAAAAAAATGATTCACAGTTCCTTAAGAATTAAATATCTTGAATTTCTTCCCCAATGGCTAATTTAAATTTTCTTCTGAAAAAATATACCGCAATATAAAGCAAAGGAGTGTCTAAAGCAGCAATTACAATTTTAAAAATTACACCACTAATTAATAATCCTAAAAATTTATCCCAAGCAATAATTTCAAACGAACAAAGAAGTACTAATACTGTTATTGTATCTATAAATTGAGAAGTAAATGTTGAAAAATTGTTTCTTAACCATAAATACTTCCCTTTGGTTAAGTTTTTCCAAAAGTGGTATACTTTTATGTCTATAAATTGAGCGAACAAATATGCAAGCATAGATGCTACAACAGCTAAAGGAGCGGCTCCAAAAACAAGATTAAAAGTTTTATCATTAACAGGAGACCAAGCAGTAGCTGGGGCAATTTTACCTGCATAAATAATTAATAAAGAGAAAAGTGAAGCAAAAATACCTGCAATAACAACTTGATTGGCTTTCTTTTTTCCATATACTTCTGATAGAATATCTGTAATTAAAAAAGTAATAGGATAAGGTAATAAACCAACCGAAACTTCAAATAATTTTACACCAAATAGTTCTAACTCGAACGGATACCAATAAAAGAATTTTTGAAAAATTAAATTTGAAGCTACCAAAGAAGCAATAAACAAGGCTGCTAAAATTAGAAATATATTTTGAGCAAGTAGTTTGTTTTTCTCAGTCATATAGCGAAAATAACAAAATTAAAATTGATTATGTTTGCATTATAAAACAAATGACAAAAAGAAATTTATGAAGGCATATGTTTTTCCTGGACAAGGAGCACAATTTACAGGAATGGGGTTAGATTTATATGAAAAATCACCTATCGCTCAAGAGCTTTTCGAAAAAGCAAATTCTATTTTAGGTTTTAGTATTACCGACGTAATGTTTGAAGGTAGTGCGGATGAATTAAAACAAACGAAAGTAACTCAACCAGCTATATTTTTACATTCAGTTATTCTTGCTAAAGTATTAGGTGAAGAATTTAAACCAGATATGGTTGCAGGACATTCTTTAGGAGAATTATCTGCTTTAGTTGCAAATGGTGTTTTATCTTTTGAAGATGGTTTAACATTAGTTTCTAAAAGAGCTTTAGCTATGCAAAAAGCTTGTGAAGCTCAAGAATCTACTATGGCTGCTGTTTTAGGTTTAGAAGACGCAGTTGTAGAAGAAACTTGTAATACTATTGATGGAGTAGTAGTAGCTGCAAATTATAATTGCCCTGGACAATTAGTGATTTCAGGAGAAATTGAGGCTATTAATAAGGCTTGCGAGGTTTTAAAAGAAAAAGGCGCTAAAAGAGCTTTAGTATTACCAGTTGGTGGAGCTTTTCATTCGCCACTTATGGAGCCAGCAAGAGAAGAGTTAGCAAAGGCTATTGAAGAAACTACTTTTAATACGCCAAATTGCCCAGTGTATCAAAATGTAGCTGCAAGAGCAATTACAGATCCTAATGAGATTAAAGAAAATTTAATTGCGCAATTAACTGCGCCTGTAAAGTGGACACAATGTGTACAAGCAATGATTGCTGATGGAGCAACTGAAGTGATTGAAGTTGGTCCTGGAAAAGTTTTACAAGGTTTAATGCGTAAGATTGATAGAAGTGTAGCTGCTAGTGGAGCAAGCTTCGGAGAATAATAAAAGCAGTCATATTGACTGCTTTTATTATTTATATTTGATTAGTTTAAACTGTATTTCTGAGTTTTTTAATTCAATATATTCTTCAGAAAACTTTAAGATTTTGAATTTTTGTTTTTCGTCTTTAATAGTTTTAGGATGATAAAAACCAATAGATTGATTTTTATTCATATAGGCAGTTATTTCATAATTTCTATCAGGAGCCAATATAATTAGTTGTCGATCTAAAAACTCACCATCAATTAGAATTTCAATTCTATTACTGTAATCCCCTTTCTTAAATGTAAAAGCGCATTTATCATATAAACTAGTTTCACATGATTTATAAGGAGTATTACCTGTTGTATAAATCATTACATTGTTTAAGGGTTTGCTTTTGAAATTAAAAATAGAGAAATTTATAGATATAGAGTCTTTACTATTGTAGTAGCTCCTAGATTGATAATAACTATTTTTATTAGGATACGATAAGTCATAATTTAAAAACAAACTATCTTTTACAATTTTATAATGCCCTTTTCCTTTGGAATGAATACCTACATCAGTTTCTTTTTTAAATGAAAATAGACCATTTTTATTAAATTCAAAGCTTTCAAAAGTATCTATAATATTATTTTTTTTATATTTTCCTTGAATAATCTCTTGACTAAATGTTTTTGTAGCGTAAAAGAAAATAAAAAAAAGAATAAAATTAATTACAATTTGTACCTTTCGCATCACTATTATTTTTTAATTCATTAAATACTATTTTAGCTATTTTTTCTCTTTCGTTAGAATTAGGTACTAGAGTTTGAAATGAGTTTGTCATGCTTCTGATATTACCATTAGAATCCATTTCAAATAAACCTGCCCATGATAATGATTTATAATAATTCCATCCTAATAAATCGTCTGGTCCGTTAATATTGTTTCGATTTAAACCATTTCCATATTCTTTGTCCCATTCAAATAAAGAAAAGGCCATAGCATCTATAAACTGACTCATAAATTCGTGGTGAAGTTGATTTGGAGTAGTTATATTATTTTCAGATGCGTATCTTCTCATTTTATCTCTAAAAGTTAAATTTTCTAATCCAGGATAACTGAAAAATATTCCATTTAAGTAAGTATGTATTGATTCATGTATTATAGTTCGAACAATAGAAAGTTTTGTAGCAGTAGATAAATAAGAGTTATCAATTGTAATTGTAGATTTAATTGTCCTTCCATTAGCGCCTTCAAGGTTGCCATTCTGTATTATTAAGTTAGTCCTGTCACTATTTTTAAAAAGTTTTAATATATGTTGACTAAAATTTAAAGATAAATTATTAGAAGGAATAATAATTTCATTTTTTATTGGATGATTTTCAAAAAGCCCATTTTCTAGTTCTTCAAAAGTTTTTTTAGCACATTCATTAGTTAATTTATTGATAATTAGTGTTTCAAAATTGACCTCTCCATTACTCATAATAGTATTTATAGCTTCTATGATGAATTCTTCTGCTTCTTTTGAGAAGTTTTTCTTTTCATAAAATTCGGCTATTTCTTCTCTAATTGAAGCATTTTCTATTTTATAGATAAAACTATGCTGTTCTGGTGTTAACCGACTTACCATTTCAAAAAACTCAGTCTTTAAATGTGATGGTAAAGGAGATGTTATTATTGAATTTTCATTATTAGTATTATAACCTGATCCACCAGAACTTGGAGCTAAAATTAGCCCTCCTCCAGATTCATTTGTAAAGCTAGGAGGTCCAAATATTGTATTACATTCAGTATATATTTTTGTCTTAATGAATTCTTCTTTAACACACGCATCAGTTGGTTCATGATCGACCTTAAAGTCTCCTACATTATTTGTACAGACAACTAGTTCAATTCTATAACATTTAGTCGTGCTTTTTGAAAATACACCATCTAACTCTTCTTCATCTACTGGGATTACTTCTATGGTTCCTTGAAAAGGATAAGGCTTGCCATTTTCATCTAGTTGTACTTTTGTAGCCATAGTGTATTTTAAAAATACAGAAGTAATTTCTTTATTATTCAAATTTTTAGTAATTACTAGGTTTTCAAATTGATTCAGTTTTGAATTATTTTTTTCTACAACAAAAGTATAAGTTTCTTTTTCTGCAGTTTTAATATGTTTTATTAAATTAGTTTTTAAACCTATTATATTTTTTTTACTCCTTCTTAATATTTTTTTAGATACAATTAATTCATTGTAATATTTTTTGAAGTCTGAATTGTTAGCAAAATCACTGAAGTTGATGTTTTCAATTAGTACATTACTTTTTTGTTGTTGCTCCTGGATGGTATCATCATTACAATTATAAATAATTAAAGTTGAAAGAGTAAGACATACCAATACTAGTATCTTTTTTAAGCTTATTTTTTTCATTTTATTATTAATTTTATAACAAATTTACTTTTTTAACTTTTATTGTTTTACTTTTTCTTGAAGTTTATTTAAAAGTACAGGTTCTCCAAAACCTAATTCTTTCATTCTTTTTAATTGTGTTTCTGCATCTCCAACAACTAGCCAAATCATTTTATTAGGATCTACATATTGATTTGCTAATTCTTGAATTCTTGGAATAGTCATCTCAGAAACTATTTTTTCTCTATCCTTCATATAATTATTAGTTAAATTATATGTGCTAATATTTTCTAACATTCTAAGTTTAGCTCCCATAGTTTCAAAAGCTCTTGCATTACTTTTAATTAAGAAACCTTTGGTTGTTGCTAAATCTTTTTCAGAATAATTTTGAGCATAGTTTTCTAGAATTTGCTTTACCAATTGAGAAGCTTCTAAAGTAACATTACTACGAACTCCACTACCAATAGTAAATGCACCTTTATCTTTTCCTCCAGAAAAACCTGATCTTACTCCGTAAGTATATCCTTTTCCTTCTCGTAATTGTTGTGTTAATTGAGAAGCAAATCCACCACCGCCTAAAATATAATTCATAACAGTAGCAGGATAATAATCCGCATCATTGAAAGCTAATGCTGGTGCTCCAAAACGTAATTGAGATTGCTTAGCATTTGGAATATCATAAAAATATACTGTTGATTTTTCAGGAGCTTCAGGAGTTTTAAAACTAGGAATAGTTACTTCTTTAGCCATCCATTTTTTGTCAAGTTCTTGTAAAGAAATAATAATGTTTTCTTTATCAATATCACCAACTACATGCATTGTTGTTATTGAAGGAGAAAAGAAATTATTGTAATAGGCTTTTAAATCATCGATTGTAATAGACTCAACAGATTTTACATCTCCTAATACATTTTTAGATCGGATATTATCTTTTCCATAAATAAGTGCATTATATTGATTAGAAGCTATTGAAGTCGGACTAGCTTCCTGTGATCTTAAATTTGTAATTGCACCTTTTTTTAATAACTCGAATTCAGCTTCATCCCATCTAGGCTCTAAAAGCATTTCTTGAACTAAAGCTAATGTTTGCTTGTAATTACGTTTTAAGGTATTACCAAAAACACGAATATTATTTTTAGTAGAAAAAATACTTACTGATGCACCTAATTGAGCTAATTCATCTTCTAACTGACTTACATCTTTATTTTTAGTTCCTTTTTCTAATAAACTAGCTGTTAAATTTGCAACACCTAATTTATCCATGTTTTCAAGTAATTGTCCACCTTCGATAACAAAATTGAATTGTACTAATGGAACTTCATCACTTTGAATTCCAAATACTTTTAATCCGTTTTTTAATTCATCTTTCCAAACATTTGGAGTTTTAGATTCCGGAGCTTTTCCATATGGAGGCTCAACAGAACGATCAAAAGATGAAGGTGTTTTTTCATAAGTTGCTGCTATTGATGAATCGAATGATTCTTCTGCACCGGTAACTATTTTTTCTTCAATTACATTAGCTTCTACCGAGTTTGATAAAGCTAATTCTTGTTGAGTTTTTGGAACAAAACTAGTAGCGATATAGTTTTTGTCTTTTATGTATTTGTTAAAAACAGCCATTACATCAGCAGTAGTAACTGCTAATGTTTCATTCAATTCTTTCGTCACATATCCTGGATCTCCGGTATATGTATTGTAAGAAGCTAAACGAGAACCTTTACCAAGAACGCTAGATAAACTGTTATAAAAATCTGTTTCTAAACCAGCTTTAATACGATCTAAATCTTTTTGAGGAATTCCATTTTGTTCAAAGTCAGCGAATGCTGTTTGAATCCCTTTTTGAACTTCATCTAATTTTGTATTAGAGAAAGCTCTAACGATCAATTGAGTTTGGCCTGCAATTTCAGAATTGAAATTGAACATTGTTGTGCCTGATGTTAATTTTAAATCATCAACCAAAACTTTATTTAAAGGAGCTTTTTTTCCATTACTTAAATATTCTGCTAAAATATCTAAAGCATACGCATCTTCATGATATTGTTCTACAGTTGGCCATGTTAAGGTTAATTCTGGTAAACGAGCAAAGTTATCTTCATAAACTATGTGTTTAGTTTCTTTAACAATCCCAGGTCTTTTTTGAATCGGAGCAATTGTTTCACCTTTAGGAATTTCATCAAAATATTTATGAACCCATTCTTTAGCTTGAGTAACATTTAAATCACCAGATAAAACTAAGGTAGCATTATTAGGAACATACCATTTTTTAAAGAAGTTTTTTACATCTTGTAAAGTAGCATTTTGTAAATCTTCTAAAGAACCAATAACTTGCCAATTGTAAGGATGATCTTTCGGATACAAATTTTTTCCAATTACATACTGTCTATGTCCATAAGGTCTATTATCAACACTTTGTCTTTTTTCATTTTTTACAACTTGTTTTTCTTTCGCTAAAACAGGATCTGTAACTGTATTAATAAACCAACCTAATTTATCAGCTTCTGCCCAAATCATTTTTTCTAAAGCATCGCTAGGAACAGTTTGTAAATAATTAGTTCTATCTCTTGAAGTAGATCCATTAGCACCAGAACCACCAATTCGTGCACTCATTTTATCAAGTCCACCTTTACCTAAGTTTTCCGATTCTAAGAACAATAAGTGTTCAAAAAGGTGAGCAAAACCAGTTCTACCTTCTATTTCTCTTGCAGAACCAACATGAACCATAAGTTCTACAGCCACAACGGGGTCTGATTTATCAACATGAAAAATAACATCTAAACCATTGTCTAATGTGATTTTTTCATAATCTATTTTTAAGTCTACTTTTTTGGATTCTTGTTCAGAAGAAGTACATCCTATTAAAATACAAAATAGGAGTCCAAAAGTTAAGTTTTTTATCATGGTTATATCTCTAAATTAGGCTTTAAAGATACTAAATGAAGAAATAGTTAAATTCCCTAAAGTTTGTTAAAATAAAAAAGACGATTATAATAAATCGTCTTTTTACATTATAAAACTTTAATTAAATGAACTTTTTAAAAGGTTCATCTACTTCAGTATTTGCAATATGATTTACGTAATTACTTATTACTTTTTGAGAAAGTCCCAAGATAATTTCTAAAACGTGTCTTTCAGTATATCCAGCTTCATAAAATTTATCAAGCTCTGCTTGAGAGATATTACCTCTGTTTCTTAAGATAATAAGTGTTGTATCGTATAATGCTTGTAATTTAGCATTTGGCATCGCACTTTTATTCCTTAACGCATCAATTAGTTCAGGATTAACTTTCATCATATGCGCAATAGCAGTATGTGCCGGAACACAATAATGACATTCATGCTCTACATTTATAGTTTGCCAAACTACAGTTAATTCTTCAGCGTCAAAAGCTGTTTGTGTAGAGAATAAATGATGTAATGTTTTATATCCTTCTAAAATAGCTGGAGATTCTGCTAATACACCATGTAAGTTTGGTAACATACCAAATGCTTTTACAGATTCTTCTAATTGTCCTTTACTTTTTTCAGGAGCGGTTTCGATAGTGTGAACAGTTAATGTACTCATCTTAAAATTGATTTTAATAACTAAACAATCGGTTAGTTATTGGTTAAAAAAATTATGTATTACTAAATATGTTTTCTATAAAAATGTGTAATTGAGGCTTGTTAAATACTCTAGAAGCTGAAGATAAACCGAACATAGAAACAATAAAATAATCTGACTGTTCTTGAATTTGTACTTCGGTAAAACCAGTTTCTTGTCGAACATTATTTTCAAATAAACCTCTTATTTCTTTAGTGAAATTTGATAATTGATTTTTAATAACAGGATCAGAATCTTCGTTTAACTCATTAGCTGCATTGGTAACTAAACATCCTTTTATAAAATCATTATTATCTTTTGCGAATTCTAAAAAATCATAGAAATATTCTTTTATTCCTACGATACCATTATTTGAATCTTTTAATTTATCTGTAATAGCTAAAAGCTTTTTTCTATAAGATTTCACACACTCTAGAAAAACACCTTTCTTACTTCCGAAACTAGAATAAATAGAAAATTTATTAATGCCCATTTGTTTTTCAAGCATTTGCATAGAAGTAGTTTCGTAACCATTCTTCCAGAATAGTTCCATTGCTTTATCGATTACTTCAGATTCTATGTATTCTTTTTTTCGGGCCATTTACTTTACAAAACTAAACAATTGGTTAGAAATAAAAAACTAGTTAATAAAAGTTTAACAATATCTCCAAATTTTAAGTTTGAGTATTCTGCCATTTCCAAGCAGATAATAAAGCTTCTTCTAAACTTTTTTCTGTTTGCCAGTTTAATTTTTCGTTAGCAATATTTGTATCAGCGTATGCAGCAGTAATATCACCAGCTCTACGTTCAACTATTTTATAGTTTAAATTTTGATTGGTAGCTTTTTCGAAAGCTTTAACAATTTCTAAAACAGAACTACCTTTTCCTGTTCCTACATTAAATACTTCAAAAGCTGTTTCGTTTTTCTGATGTAGTAAACGATTTAAAGCAGCAATATGTGCTTTAGCTAAATCAACAACATGAATATAATCGCGGATGGCAGTTCCATCAGAAGTATCGTAATCATCACCAAAAATTGATAATTGTTCTCTAATTCCAGCAGCAGTTTGTGTTACGTATGGAATTAAATTTTGAGGAACACCTAAAGGAAGTTCTCCAATTTTAGCACTTTCATGAGCACCGATCGGATTGAAATATCGTAAAGCAATGGCATTTAAGCCATTTGCTTTACAACTATCTTGTATAATTTCTTCTCCAATTTGTTTAGTATTTCCGTAAGGAGATTCTGCTGGTTTAATTGGAGCATTTTCAGTTATTGGTAATTCATCTGCTTGTCCGTATACTGTACAAGAAGAACTAAAAATGAAATTATTTAAATTTCTATCTCTCATTTCCTGAAGAATGTATACCAAACTACCAATATTATTCTCGTAATAATCTAAAGGTTTTTGTACACTTTCTCCAACTGCTTTAAATGCAGCAAAATGGATAATACCATCAACATGGTTATTTTCAAAAAAAGAAGTTACTTGTGCTTTACTTTTTAGATCTAGTTGAAAAAACTCAGGAACTTTACCTGTGATTTTTCCAATATTTTCTAATACTTCTATTCTGGCATTTGATAAATCATCGATTATAATAACATCAAAGCCTGAATTTTGTAATTCAACAGCAGTATGGGAACCTATAAATCCTAAACCACCAGTAACAAGAATCTTTTTCATTTTATTTTAGAAAATCGTTTACAGTTTTTGTGATGAATGCTAGTTGTTCTTCATCTAATTCTGTATGCATAGGAAGCGAAATAACGGTGTCTATCAATTTATTTGTTACCGAGAAATCATCTTCATTATAACGTTCGTCTGCATAAGCTTTTTGCTTGTGTAATGGAACAGGATAGTAAATTGCATTTGGAATATTGTTATCTAACAAATGCTGATGTAATTCATTTCTTTTTCCATTTGTAATTTGTAAAGTATATTGATGAAAAACATGACAATCGCATGTATCACATATATTTCCACAAGATGAAGAAGTAGGAGTGATGATATTTTCATTACTAGCAAACGCATTGTTATAATATCTAGCAGCATCTCTCCTTGCGTTGCAATACGCATCTAAATTTGGAAGTTTAGCTTTTAAAACGGCTGCTTGAATACTATCTAAGCGAGAGTTTACTCCAACTACATCATGATAATAACGTTTGTACATTCCATGATTTACAATTCCTCTGATGATATGAGCTAAATCGTCATCATTTGTAAATATTGCACCTCCGTCACCATAACAACCCAAGTTTTTCGAAGGGAAGAAAGAAGTTGTACCAACATTTCCTATTGTACCTGCTTTTTGCTTAGTTCCATCTTTAAAAGTATAATTAGCTCCAATCGCTTGAGCGTTATCTTCAATAACAAATAAATTATGTTCTTTAGCAATTTCTAAAATAGCTTCCATATTTGCTACTTGCCCAAATAAATGTACAGGAACAATTGCTTTTGTTTTAGGAGTAATTGCTTTTTTAAGTGCTTCAATGTCTATGTTGAATGAGTCTGGTTCAACGTCAACTAAAACAGGAGTTAAGTTTAATAAACCAATAACTTCTACTGTTGCAGCAAAAGTAAAATCAACAGTAATTACTTCATCACCAGGTTGTAATCCAAGTCCCATCATTGCTATTTGCAGCGCATCAGTTCCGTTTGCACAAGGAATTACGTGTTTAACGTCAAGATATTTTTCTAAGTCAGCTTGAAATTCTTTTACATAAGGACCATTCACATAAGCTGAAGAATTTAATACCTCTTGAATTGAAGTATCTACAATATCTTTAATTTTTTGATACTGACTTTGTAAGTCAACCATTTGAATTTTTTTCATCTAGACGTTTGTTTATGTATTCAAAAGTACAAATTTAAAACCTTTATATTTGATAAAAAACCAGCACGAATGAAAGTACTTAAAAAACTTGTTTTTTTTCTTTTAATAATCACTTCCTTACTTGTTTTAGGATATTTTATTTTCAGTAATCTTCTAAAACCTACTTACAAAGGAGAAATTTCTTTTGAGGGTTTAAAAGATAAAGTAACTGTATTTTATGATGAAGCAGGAGTACCTCACATTAACGCTCAGAATCAAGAAGATGCTTACCAAGTTTTTGGTTATGTACATGCTCAAGATCGACTATGGCAGATGGAAGTTGTTCGAAGAATTGCTGCTGGACGATTAAGTGAAATTTTTGGTAAAGAATTAATAAGAACAGATAAGTTTTTTGGAAGTTTAGGTATTGAAGAAGCTGCAGCAAAAACAATTCATAATTTAGATAAGAATTCTAAAGCTTATCAATTGGCATTAGCCTATTTAAAAGGAATTAATCAATTTATAAAAGAAGGAACTACTCCGTTAGAGTTTCATTTAGTAGGTGTTGAAAAAGAAGAATATACATTAAAAGACATGTATAATGTTTTCGGTTACATGGCTTTTAGTTTCGCAGCAGCACATAAAACAGATCCGTTATTGAACGAAATTAAACAGAATTTAGGAGCAGATTATTTAACTGAATTAGGTATTCAAAGTGAACATGGTCAGTTGATAAAAAATGCAAGAAAACCTGTTGTACAAGCTCAAATGACTGCAGCAATTAATAAAATTTACGAAAAGTTGCCTGTGCCTAGTTTTATAGGGAGTAATTCATGGGTTTTAGGACCGAATAAAACTAAAAATGGGAAAGTTATTTTTGCTAACGATCCACATATTAACTTTTCTCAGCCTTCTGTATGGTACCAAAGTCATATTAAAACACCAGACTTTGAATTGTATGGATTCAATTTAGCTTTAACTCCTTTTCCTTTGTTAGGACACAATAGAAATTATGCTTACGGATTAACAATGTTAGAAAATGACGATGTTGATTTTTATATAGAAAAAAACCATCCGGAAAATCAAAATCAATATAAAACTGTCGATGGATATAAAAATTACAAAACGTATTCAAGAACAATAAAGGTTAAGAAAGAGAAGGACAGTACTTATCAAGTTAGAGTAAGTCAGCATGGTCCTATCATGAATGATATTGTAGAACAAATTCAAGATGAACGTCCAATAGCAATGAAGTGGATTTATACACATTTACCTAATCATTTGTTAGATGTTTGTTACGAAATGTCTCATGCGAATTCTTTAAGTGAGTTTAAAAGAGGAGTTTCTAAAATTCACGCTCCAGGTTTAAATGTAATGTACGGAGATGCAAAAGATAACGTCGCTTGGTTTGGAGCCGCTAAATTATATCAGTTTAGAGATAGTTTAAACACCAAAGTTTATTTAGATGGAACTACAGGAAAAGACGAGATTATTAATTTCTTGAATTTTGGAGAAAATCCTCAAGCAATAAATCCAGATTGGGGTTATGTGTATTCTGCAAACAATCAGCCAGATTCTGTAGCAGGAAAATTATACCCAGGATATTATTTACCAGAAGATAGAGCAAAACGTATTGTAACTTATATTGAAGAAAAAGAAAAATTTACAAAGGAAGACGTTTCAAAAATGATGAATAATGTTAACTCTTTAGTTGTTAAAGAAGTTATTCATACAGCATTAAAAAGTATTTATGAAAACGATTTAAATGCCAAAGAAAAAGAAGCTGTTCAATTTTTAACAGCTTGGGATGGTAACTATTATAAAGAAAGTGTGGCTCCAACAATTTATACAAAGTTTATTTATCAGTTTTTAGAGAATACCTATGAAGATGAATTAGGAGAAAAAGCTTTTTTACAGTTTTTAGACGGCGCACCATTGCAGAAGAAAATGATTGCCATTCAAATGAATAGAGAAGCTTCGGTTTGGTGGGATAACATAAATACAAAAGAAATAAAAGAAGATAAGAAACAGATTGTAACAACGTCATTAAAAGAAGCGGTTGCCTTTTTAGAGAAACAATTAGGAACAGATCTTAATACTTGGAAATGGAAAAGAGTTTTATCTGTAGAACACGAACATCCTATAGGAAAAGCAGGAGGTTTATTACGTAAATTCTTTAATGTTGGACCATTTGAAACGAATGGAGGAAACGAGGTAATTAATAATCATATTTTTAGGTTAAATGCTTCAGGTATTTATACAGTAGTTGGAGGTCCGTCAACTCGAAGAGTTATCGATTTTTCAGATATAGAAAATAGTATTTCAATCTTACCAACAGGACAGAGTGGAAATAGATTTAGTCCTTATTATAAAGATCAAGCACAGAAATATCTAGAAGGAAAGTATATCAAAATGAAATTGAATCAAGAAGAGATTCAAAAATCAGACAACAAATTAGAATTTTTACCAAAATAAGTTATAGTTTCATTTTAACTATTGGCAAATTAGGTTTTTCAAAAATATTATCATTTAAAGATTTTCTTTCAACCGAAATTAATTCAATACAGCTATAAGAATCATCTAAATCAGAAATAGCTTTAATAGATAAAGCTCCATTGGTTTTTTCAGTAAAAAAATGCCATAAACCAGATTTATGGTTTTTGTAGTATTCTGGTTTAGTTCTTAATTCTGGACTATAATAATATTTATGAATTCCTTTGTTAGTTTTGACTATTAATAATTCACATTGGTAATTGAGAATTTTTACGTCTGTTTTTTCGAACTTATGTGATAGAATTTTTTCTTCAGCTATGTTTGTAAGACTATACATAAGATTTTCACTAATAGCCATTTTTGTAAATAATGTATCTTTTCCTTCGTGATATGTATTCATTTTAAAAGCACCATTAAAAGAAGAACGATATTTTTTCCCTTTTAAAAAATAGGTTTGTTCTGTTCCCATGAAGTATTTTACTTCATCTTCTGACATTTCACCAGTTTTATCTTTAAAGTCTAACTTGAATTTTAAAACACCTTCAAAATCATTTTGAGCAGTTACAATATTAGCTACAAAGAATAGGAAAATAAATAGTTTTTTCATGACTTAATTTTTTACAAAAGTAATGAAAAAGCAAAACCATTAAGGATTAAAAGGAGAAAAGCTAATAAACTCCCAATCTGCTGTATAGTATGTTTTAGTTTGTATCCATTTTTCAGGTTTAAACAACCAGTATCTACCAGTTCCCATAGTAGTTTCTAAATCTTCAGTGTTTTCTTGATCTAAAACTAATGTTGTACTTCCAGATAATTGTAAAGCATTTCCATTTTCATAATCAATAAATAATAATCCAGATTTAGGGCATTGTAAGAAGTTACCTAGAGTATTAAACAAATTATTACCAATATAATCAGGTATTTTTAAGATATCATTTTCTAAAAGCTGAATAAAACCTTTTGGTCCGCCTCTATGAGAAGCATCCATATTACCATGTTTATTTACACTTCCTAAGAAGAAAGTATCAGCATTAGTAATCCAATTTCGTTGAAAATCGTTTAAAATAGTTCCTGTAGTTTGTTCACTTTTAACGCTTGTTTTTTCTTCTGAAATTGATAATACGCGTTGTTGTATGTATTTTGGACAGTTAGGATAGGCTTCAGTAATAGAAAATGTAATCGTATCATTTATAATTTCAGCACTGGCATTTATTCTATATCGAGTGCGAGAAGCAGTATCGATAAATAATAAACCGACATTAGTATTCGTTTGTATGTTCGTTAAAAAAATATCTTTTTCATTATGTTGAGTTTTATTTAAAAATATGTCTAACTGTTTTGGATTTTGAACTTTAATAAAACCTTTTTTACCAATAATCATCGATGTCCAAATATGATTTTCTTCATCTGTAGTACTAATAATAATAGTAGTTTGTTGTTCTATAAATGGAATTAGCTCATTTAGGATATGATCTTTTAATAAACGTTCTACTAATTTAGGAGGATGATAAGCTTTATATTTTTTTTGAAGTTCTAATTCACCTTCATGAAATGGCTGTCTCATATTATTGTTTTTAATGTAATTATTTTTATTACAGTTTTGTTTAAAAAAATTAGAAACTATTTTTAAAAGCTTCTAAAGTTGTTTCTTCTAATTTTAAAAGAATAGCATTGTCAATTTCTTGATATAAACTATTAAGTTTAGTGTTAATTTTTTTTCCAACCTTACAAGTTTTATCTGGAGTTTCACTTCTTATTTCAAAAACATGATCATCTTTTTTTATTGCTTTAAAAACATCAGCGAGTAAAATTTTACTAGCATTTTTACTAAGTTTTACTCCTCCATTTTTACCTTCTTTACTTTGAATTAATTCGGCTTCTTTTAATTTTCTTAATTCTTGTCGTACTAAAACAGGATTTATATGAATACTTTCTGCCATTATTTTTGAAGAAATCCATTCTTCAGGAAACATAGCTAAAAGTGTCATTATATGTAAAGAAGTGGATAGGCTGCTTTTTATCATTTAATGTAATTTAAAATATTACAGTTTAAAAATACTATAATTATTTTAAAAAGATAATTTCAATTGATCTCCTTCAGAAATAGCTTCCCATTGAGTACATAAATGATCAAATTCTATTTTTAACTCTTCAATAATTTTAAGATTTAATTCAGGAATTTGAACATTATTTAAATTATTTGCTTCCCAAGTAACTAAAGAAATATAATCATCAATTTTAGCGGCACCAGAACCTATAGCTTGTAAATTTCTTGTCATGATTTCAGCTAATAAAGCTTCTTGCTCTAAGTTTTTAATAATTTCTTTATCAGATAATTCTTCAATAGACATCCCTGATTTTATATTACCGTAAAAACCTTTGCTGAATTGAAACTTTTTTTCGATGACATAATGAGCTATATCATGATTTGGAAGATTCGGACCTAAATTATAGCTTGTAAAAGTCTTGTTTTCTCTTTGACATGTTAAGGTATTTCGATCTCTTCCTTTTGTAATAATTATATCCATAACAGTTTAATTATGATAAATATAATTAATTACTGAGATAAATTATAAATACATTGTTCTCGTATTTTCCAAACGGTTTCAAAATCAAAAGGTATATTATTGTTTTTAATCCAGTTTTTCATAAAATCTTTATGAAACTGAACTTTGTATTCTACAACTTGATTTGGAGTGATTTCAATTTCTGAAAGAATATCATTCTCAATCCTTGTAATTGAAGATGAGCTAGATGTGAAATCAAAACGTTTTTCTTGTATAGATAAATAACAGTGTGCTTCAGGTACAAAGTCTAGATTATTTTCTACTAATACATTTCCAATACCAGGAGTGTTTTTATGATTCATTTTATAAATTCCTAAGATCAAACTAACATTAGGAATCTGATTTACATCTGCTAAAGCTTTTAAAAGTGCATGTTTAGAACTACAACTTCCTTTTTTTTCAGATAAAACTAAAGAAAAATCATATCTATTTTCATTTCTACCATAGGGTAAATTTGCAATAAACGAGGTTAATTCATTCCAAGAATGAATATTTAATTCTTTAGCTAAAAGCGTTAACTTATCAGTAGAGTTTAATGTATGATTTTTATGTAGAGTCACTTTCAAAGTAATTTAATTCAGAAGTTTGTAGTGATCTTTTTTAGTTTGATGAAAAGCAAGAATCTCAAAATGTTTTTTATGCATCATATCTTCTCGTTTAATTTCTTTTAAAGTATCTAAAGATTCAAAATTCTGAATAGAGAAAATAAGATAACCATGATTAGATAAAGTATCAAAAAGATCGTTTCTTTCATCTCTATCTAAATATCGATAACATTCCACCATTAATGCAGGTTTGTAGGTATTTAAAATATCTGGAATAGTTTTTAAAATTTCTTTATCGTAACCTTCTGTATCAATTTTTATTAAACTTAATTGTTGAAGTTCAGTAGTATATTTTTGATTTAAATAATTGTTTAGATTTTTTCCTTTAACTTCTAATGTATAGTTATGTTTGTGTTCTTTTTTCTGTATTTGAGACAAAAAACCACCATTACAAAAAGAAGCATCACTATAGTTAAAAATGAATGCGCCTTCTTTTTCTGTAACAGCAAAACATTCTGGAATTATAGTTGTTAATTGAGGATTGAGTTCAGTATTCTTTTTTAAAATTTTAAATACATAAGGATTAGGTTCTATAGCTAAAACTTTTCCTTGTTTACCAACTGCTAAACTCATAGGAATTGTAGTGTCTCCGGTATGGGCGCCAATATCTATAATAAAACTGTTTTTAGTTGTGATAGATTTATAAAAGTTAATGTTTTCTATCGAAATCTTTTTAGGTTTTTCTAAAGGGTGTAACCATTGTGCATATTGAATATGGCCTAACGGAAATACAAGAAAATCTTTTATTTCATAACCGTATTCTTTAAAAGTTTTCTTTATCGATTTCTTCTTTAATTTTCTTTTGATATAGTTAAATAAACTCACTATAACTATGCTTTCTTTTTTTAGATTGTAAATGTAATTAAAATGATAAACCTACGAGTTACTTACGTTTAAGTAATACTTCTAAAAAAGTACTTATTGAATTAAGCCGTATGGAAAAATCGTATAATTATTGTCCATTAAACGTTTGTACTTCTTTTGAAGCTTATTAAGATTTAATTGTTCACACACCGCTTCCATGTAATTAAATAAAATATATCTATGAACAGAAGTAACATTTGTGCTGTCAAACTCTTTATCTATAGCTATTACTTTATCGTGGGCAAAATTGTAAATATTAGCGTTGTATTTTTTGAAATAGTTATCGTCCATAATAATTGAATCCATAATAAATTTTAGTTCTACTATAGATCGAATTAAGAAATGATCTGGTAAATTTTCATAAAAACTTAATAAATCGTCTACATCGCCACCCCATTTTGGCTGAATGAATTCCGTATAATGTAAATAAGGCCAAATTAATTCTGGATTACTTTTTGAAACTTTATGAAAGGCATTAGTTGCAGATTGGCTATTGCTTAAACTCATATACAAACGAATCTCTCTTGCATTTAATTCTGGAGTAAAAAATGAGTTTTCAGTAATTTCACTGAAGATTTCTTTAGCTTCTATTAAATATTCGAAAAAACTTTCTGCATTTTTTTCAGAAACATCTTTCGCTAATTTATGACTTCTAGCAATCCATGCTAAGTGTAAATAAAAAACACCTAAAGTAAGTTTAGAAAAATCGGTGTTCTCACTAGTATGCCAAGTTGTAATATCTTCTTCATTAAGCGATAAAGCTAAATGATCTACGATTTGAGTGATATCATTCAATTCTTGTTTAAGAATATAATTTTCTATTTGATCATAGTTTTTGTTTTTTATCCAATTTTCAATTTCTTCAGCAGATTGTAAACCTAAAGAATATTTTCGTCGATGCTTTTTTTTATTTTTTAAAAATGTAGCAATTACAAAATAAATTAGAATGATAGCACAAAGTATAACTATAGGGTTATTCATTTTTAGTTGAATTTTTTGATAAAAATACTAAGATTAGTTTTTTTACTAAAGCTTTGTTTATTACATAACAATTTCAGTTTAAATTAACCTACCCTGTCTATCATCGACATAGTATTTAAAATACAATGTGCAATAATTAATGGCCATAAATTTCTTCCGAATTTAACATAAGCAATACCCATTATCAACCCAATTATAGCTACTCTTATAGATCGATCTGATAGATCATAAGAATGTCTGAAACCAAAAATTAATGCTTGAAGAAGAACGGCTAAAATTGTTGCTATAGTAGTTTTTGAAAATAAACGTTCGAACCAGTTAATTAAAAAACCTCGATCTAATAACTCTTCTAGCATAGATTCTACCAACACAGCTGGAATGATTGTAAAAAATAGTAGCCAATTTCCTTTCAGATTTCCAAATTTGGAAGCGGAATTTTCACCATAGTTTTTTTCTGTGATTGAAAATGGCAAATGATCTTTAATAAGCTCAAAAACCATTATAGATACTACAATGCTAATTAAAATACCAATGGTAACAAAAATAGTTTTTTGAATACTTTCAGGTTTTTTAAGTCCTATGTCAGACCAAGAAATATTACGAACTCTCATTCGCCAAATAGCGATTGCCAAAGTAGAAAAACTCCAGAATAATCCATTAATAATAAAACTAACTTTTTCAAAGTATATTTCTCTAATCAAGAACATTACACTCAGGTAAATAATTAAGTCAAAAAGAAAATTTCGATAATTAGAAGTTTTTTCGTTAGTAGAAGTCATGGTCAAGCAATTAATGTTTTTTGTAGGACGTTTTAATTTTCAGCTTGTTACAGTTTTTTTTATCAGCTTTTATTATTTAAATCAAATGTTTTTCATAAAGAGTATTTGTAGATAAGGCTAATTTTTTAATTCCTACATTTTTGAAACCTAAATTTTCATAATAACTACAGAGTTTACTGTTATTACTATCGGCATCTAAACGGAGGTAATTATAGTTTTCTTTTTTAGCTTGATCACTAATTTGCTGAATAATTATAGCACCTAATCCTTTACCGTTATATTTTTCTCTAATTACTAATGAATGAATATATTTTGCAGGAATTTCTTGTTCTCCCCAATACAAAGTGTCTTTAGTCATAATTCTAACCATTCCCATATTTTCATCTCCATTTTCAATGAAAAAGAATTCTTCATTTTGAATTCCTTCTTTCACCCAATTAATTTTTTCAATAGGTGGGTTTTTCCAGTATTGCCAGTGATTTATATTTTTTTGATGAATCTTTTCAGCTGTTTCTTTAAATAGCTTTAAAACAGAATTTATTTGTTGAGGTGTAATTAGTTTGAAAGAAATATTCATTCCATAAGTTTTTAGAAATCTAAAAGTAATTAAAATAGATATTATTAATTATTATTGAGATGTGTTAATCTTTCTTTTTTTGTTCAATTCTGTGTTCATTACCATAAATCATTTTATCTTCATCGTGCATAGCGTTAGCCATGCCTAACATGAATGCAGTTATAATTAAAGCTATTTTTCTTTTAATTCGATGAACTAATGAATTGTTTTTTCTTACGTTTTTTTTATTTTTTAAGTTATACATTTTTTCAGGATAAAAGGTTAAAAATTTATTTTATCACCGATGCAATGAGATTGCATATTGCATAGAAACTAGGAGTCTGCTATGCTATGTATAAACTTGAAATTTGATTGTTAGATATAAACTTTTTGATTAGAAAAGTTTGCTTATAAATTGCATGACTAATTTTTAGAAATTCAAGATGTTGTACATCTAAAATTCTCTTAGTTGAAAAATTATGAATCTCTTTAAAATTAAGATAAATAAGAAATTTCTCAAGGAAATAATCTACTAATAATTGCTTATTATTAGTATTGTATTTAGCATATTCATAAGTTAATTTCTTTTGCTTTTTTGCGAAAGAAACTTGAAAATAACTAGGATTATTATTTGAAATATATGTAGAAGAACATTCTGTTACAGTTAGACTGAAAATCAGAAGGAAGGAAATTAGATATTTTATATGTTTTTCTATTTTTTTCAATTTCAATATTTAAGATTCGTAAATCTTACGTTACAATTTATTTTATAAAGTTATAAAAAAAGCCTCACATTGATGAGGCTTATACTATATTTAAAGTTATTATCTATTATTTTTTTGAAATGGAGGTGTCCAGTTTTTTGTTTTCATAATGGCTTTAACCTCCTCGTATGATAAAGGATAAAAATTATGACAATCAACACCAATATCAATAGATAAAGAAGTTGGATCGTCTGACAAAGTACCATGAGAATGACCGTACAAATGATATGTTCCCCAATGAGAAGCGTTCCATTCGCGAAGTGCATAATGAAATAATACAATCATTTGTTCTCCACGTTCGAATTCATCGTCTTTAATAATTAATTCATGATAATCTTTAATCCATTCAAATCTAGAGTGACATGCTTGAGCAGATTTTTCATGATTTCCATTTATTAAATAAATCTTCCCATTAAGTCGTTCTAGTATTTTTCTCAATTTTCCAGAAGAAGATAATCCTACATCTCCTAAGTGATATACTTCATCTTCTGGTTTAACTTTTTCATTCCATTTTTGTATTAAAATCTCGTCCATTTCTTCAATGTCCTTAAAAGGACGTTCCGAAAATTTGATGATATTTTTATGTCCAAAGTGATGGTCTGAAGTAAAAAATATTTTACTCATTTTGTGTTTTTTAATTATTTATTTCTATTTACCAGCGTATTGAATATTAAATTCAACTTTGGACTCTGAAGGTTACATCTTTTTAGTTTTAGAAGTTCTCATATTTTATCAATTTTTATTTTTCAAACATACATATTTATTTTTAATCCGCTTCATTATAGCGATCACCGCAAGTTGTTGGTTGAGAGATTACGATGAATTCTAAATTTTCATTTTGTTGATTCAAAATTCTATGTTTTACGTTTGCCGGTATATGAATTCCTTCTCCACTTTCAACTATAATAATCGAGTTTTCAATTTCAAAAGTTGCTATTCCTTTTAAAATTCTAAAGAACTGCTGCGCTTTTTTGTGATGATGTTTTTGTTCTTTAGTATTTGGAGGCATGAGTTCTTCAATAATACTTAAATCATTAGATTTTACTAAATGCCATCCGCTGCATTGATCACCCAATAATAATGTTCGCTGTTTTCTTTTGTTGATTTTTTTAAAGTGTTTTTTTTGTAATCCATTTTTCTACTGTTGGAGCTCTATAAGTTTTCATTTTGGTAAGTAGATCATCAACATCACTACTAACTAAAACCATATTTCTATTTACTTCTTTTAAAAGCCCTTTTGTAACCATAGTATCTAAAAAAGAGATAAGCTCATTATAATATCCATTACTGTTGAGTATTCCGATAGGTTTTTTATGAAGGCCTAATTGACCCCAAGTCAACATTTCAAAAAGCTCTTCTAAAGTTCCAAAACCACCAGGCAACGCAATTACTCCGTCGCAAAGATCATTCATCTTTGTTTTTCTTTCATGCATAGATTCTACCAAAATAAGCTCAGTTAATTCGGTATGTGCAATTTCTTTTGCAGCTAAAAACTTAGGTAAAATACCAATTACTTTTCCCTTGTTTTCTAGAGTACCGTTAGCTACTTCACCCATTAATCCAACATTTGCTCCGCCGTAAACAAGTTCGATGTTTTCAAGAGCTAATTGATTGCCAAGCTTTCTTGCTTGAATTTTAAATTCAGTATCGGTTCCAAAACTTGAACCGCAAAAAACTGTAATTCTGTTCATAATAATTTAATATTCGATTGTTATTGGTGCATTTGTAACTTCATATCTAATGTTTAGTATACTGGCATTAATAAAATTTACACCAAATTTTTTAGTAGTTCCATAAGCTTCATGTATGTGTCCAGCTAAATGAACTTTAGGTTTAATTTTTTTAATTGTGTTCAGTAAGTTTTCACAGCCGACTGTTTCATTTTTATTGGTTAAATCAAGAATTCCATAGGCAGGACCGTGAGTTATTAAAATATCTGTTTCATCTGGAATTTTATCCCAGTGTTTTTGAATTTCTTTACCTCTTTGTCGGTTAAAAGCCCAATCGTAAAACCAAGGTTGGATAGGCGATCCCCAAATATTGATTCCTTCGATAGTTATACCAGAATCATTAAGATAAATAATACTGGAAGGTATAAGTTCTTCAATTTCTTCAGGACTTGCTTTTTCAAAGAAAAAATCATGATTACCAGCGATAAATATTTTGTGTTTAAAATCAAGCGCTTTAAACCAATTCAGAAAATCTACAACTTCATGCTTTTCTCCACGGTTGCTTACATCACCAGCATGAATAATCATGTCACCTTTTGGTAATGATACCGATTTATGAAGTCCGTGCGTATCTGAAATACAAACTATTTTCATGAATTAAATTTTAATAAACCAACAAATTATAGTTTTAGTTTCAACTCAAAGGGAATAAAATAGATTATTTTGAAGGAAGTTTTGCAATAATATTTCCTTTAGAATCGAAAAATGAACCATTTTTACAACTCATTTTTTCTTCCATTGGCATTTTAGATAATTGTTCGATGAAATCTCTAGTGAATTTTTTGAATTCGACACTAGGATTATTAATTCCCTCTTCATGCATTCTTTTCCTTATTTTATTAATTCCTAAAAAATGAGTAACATTAAGTTTTGTCATCTTTAAATTATTTTTTCTAATTCTTCTGCTTTTTTTACTTGGATTTTCCCTTTAGTTGGAATCATATTTTTCCAAACCCAATTATAATGATTTATAACTTGCTTAGCGGATAATTGAGGTCTTTCTCCAGTTGTATGTCCATCTTCAATTACAGTAATATGATAATCTTTAGTAAGTGCCGATTGAATTGTAGATTCTACACAGAAATCAGTTGCACAACCTGTAATGATTAATTCATTAATCTTATGAAAACTCAATGTGTTTTGAAGTTCAGAATTATAAAAAACATCATTAGCATATTTGTCAATATTAATATCATTAGGTTGAATATCTAATTCGTCTAAGTTTTCCCATTCAGTTGTGTTTTTTTCAAATTCACCAGAACCACTTCCGTCATGTTGAATAAAAATTACAGGGAAATTTAATGCTCTAAAAAGTTGGGTTAACTTGTTAATACGTTCAATTACTCCATCACTATCAAATCTTGGCGTTTTTTCAGTGAATGAACCTTTTTGCATATCAATTACTAATAATGCTTTTTTGTTTTTCATTTTACTTTATAATTACGATTAACAATTGTCTTTTTAAATTATTTCAAAATAATTAATCTATCCTGCTCCATGAGTTTTAATAAAAACTATTTGTTCATTCTTCCATTTAAATTCCCATAAATCAGTATATTCCATATAATACTCACTAGGGTACATTGAGTTTCCAATCTCTGAACCTTGATCGAAATCGTATTTAAATGTGATGTCATTTTTGTTAATTCTTATAGAATAGGATATAATATTGTTTCCATTATCGATAGTAGTTTTGTAAATTCCTTCAGATTTAAACCAATTGATATTGTTTATATCGATGTTTTTAAGAACTAATTTTAGTCTTTTGTAAAGCGTATTTTTTTCATTGATTTTAAATTTATTTTTTTCTAAAAGAACTGTTTTGTTAGCAGTGATAATATTGGTTTTCAATTGTGCTAATTCAGAAATAATTTTTGCCCTAGCTTTTTTTAAAAGAGCAATTTTGTTTTTGAATACTTCTGTATTATATTTTTCGAAATTGTTGAGTTTTATAGCATTGTTATCCTTTACTGGTGCATACCAATTCTTTTCTGAAAAATAATAACTGATATTACTATTTTTAAAATTATATCCTTTTCTAGCGAATAAATCATTAATTAAAAATTGTATTTCATCTATGCTTAAATCGTCTATTTGGATAGAGTTGATTTTCTTTAAAGAACAAGAAGAACAATCTTTTATGTTTTGTGAGTAAAGGCAATAAGAACAAAAAAAGAATACAATGATTTTCTTTAGGGTTTTCATAGTTTTTGTGGTTAAAATCTAGTATTTTAGATAGTAGATTGCTGTGCGAAATTTTGAGGTGAATATACTCAAATAAATAAAATTATAATCTGAATTTTTTACTTAAAGAGAGTGAGTTTTTCATCAAAACTTATAAGTAACTCTTTAAAAAGAATCGTTTACTCATTATAGCTTTTTAAACAAGATAGCTTTCTATAATTTAGAAAAATAATAGCAAATTATTATAAAAATGAAAAAGTACTATTTATTTCCATTAATCGTTTCGGTATTGGCTTCGTGTTCTTCTTTAAAAACCGAAGAAGTAAATAAAGATGTAATCTTATTTAATAAAGGAATTGCAGTTTTTGAAATACTTGAAGAAGGAAGTTTTGATTATGAAATAGCAAGAGTAGATACAACTTCTGTGGCAGGAAAAATGAAATTTCAAGTTTTATATGATACAAGAGAAAATATACTTGATTCAGCCTTAGAATATTTCGAAGAAATTATTAAAGAATATCCAAAATCTAACTTGTATCACAAATCGTTATATAATTCAGCTAAAATAAGTTCATTACTAGAGTATGAGAACGATGAAATAAAATACTTAAAAATGATTCTAAAAAGTGATGCTAATGATAAAGAGAAAAGTGGAAGAAGTGGTTTAATGGCTAATCCGTATGCAAATTTTAAAAATGAAGCTAGCAATCGATTAACAGGAATTTATATTCAAAAGAAAGATTTTAAAACTGCTTTGAAATACAAAAAAATAAATGAAAAGTATCCTTTAAAACATTTTTGCGGAAATGCATATGCCGAAGATGAAATACGCACTGCACAACTATATGGAGAAATTTATATTGGACTTGGAGATACTAAAAAAGGATTAAGTTATTTATTGCCTCAGGTGTTTAATAACAGTTTAGGTAGTAATTCAGATATAGTTGATTTTACTATTAAGTTTTTAAAAACAAAATATGAAAAGGGAAAATTAGTAGATGAATTGAATAATTCTATTAAAAATTATTACTCGCGAACTGAGAAGAGAAATGATGATGAATGGACGGATTATTATATCAAATTTTTAGATGAAGAAATTATAGTTCCACATTGGGGACTCAGTTTTGAAACAGATCAAAAGAAAATAGAATCATTGTTAAAAAAAGTAATTCTTAACTCGGAATTTTATAAAAAGTTGAAACAGTAAATCCTATTGGTTTATTTTCTAGGATATTTTCTTCCATTTAAAAATTTACCAATAAAAGTATTTCTAACAAAATAATGATATGTACTAAAACAAATTATTGTTGTGAAAATTACAACTATTAAAAATTTAGCAACTGCTGGTAAAGGTAAATTCCAAATAAAAGCAGGAATTATAGCTGTTAATGGTAAATGAATCAGATACACCCAATAAGAAGAATCTGAAATATAACGCATTCTTGCTGAATAATGACTTGCATATCGAACAAAAAGGCCAATAATTCCAGAAGTAAATAAACAAACAATTATAGCACTTAAAGCAATTAATAATATAGAATTACTACTTGGATTGAGTTGATATATTTGAATTATTAAACCTTGAATAATAGACAAAATGACAGCTGTTAAAGTAAAAAGCCAATCGTACTGCATAAAGCTTTCTAAATGATGTTTAGAGGAATATAAAATCCATCCAATTACATAGAAAACTAAAAAGTAAACATAAGTGTTTTTATCAAGAATTAAAGACACAGAAGCCTGTATCATAGAAGTTCCTAAAAAGTAAAGTGTAATAAAAATTAATATAGAAAAACACAAAATTCTTAAAAAAGGCCTTTGAATAATCCATTCGAAACGTTTATGAATTATATCGTTTATTTTTTGGTTTTTAAATACTTGCTTAAAGATTACCATTGTAGCGGTAATCCAAGATAAATAGTATAAGAACCATAAATGTGATGTGGTTTTCGGTAGAATAGAAGCAAAACTAGAAAAGATATTTAAAGAAATATCTAAAGCATTTACCTGATGAGAGAAAGTTGCATTTGTATAGCTGTAAGCAAAGACAATGAATGGCCAAAGTAAAAGTAGAAATGTAATAAAAGGTAAAACAATCCTTGAAAATCTATTTTTAATCATTTGTTTCGGTTGTCTTTCATAATAAAGCATAGCCCCGAAAAAACCTGCAACGACAAAGAATATTTGCATTCTAAAAGAATGAATTAGGAGGACTAAAAAATCACTGAAAAGATGTGTCGTATTTGGATCTTTTATAGACCAAGCATTTCCATGATTGGTTACATTGTAAGTTAATGCAGCATGTAATACAATTCCTAAAAGCATCATAATTGCTCGTAGCGCATCTAAAGAATGTATTCTTTCAGTTTTTCTTAAAGTCAATTTTTAAATTTATTAGATATTATTGTTTGCTAATTTTAATGCTTCATGATAAGATTCAATTCTTGAATTTGCATTGAGATCTATCAATATGAGAATTACTAAAAATAAAATAATCGTGATAGAACTTGTTCGCCAAATTGGTTTATTTATAAAAATCATTAAAATGGCTGTTAAAGCAATAAGAACAGGAAATATTTTAAAAGCTACATTTTTATATTCACTCATGGTTTTTTCAGTACGTTCAATTTCTTTTTTAATAAAAGCAGACGGATTGCTTTTATATTGTGATTCAAAATTCGACAGTTTAGAAGTGTTACTGAAGTAAAAACTGATTCCTGCTAGTAAAAATAATGTCCCTGCGATTAATGTTGGGTAAATAAAAGCTTTTGCTATTTCAGTTTTTCCTAATTGCCAAAACCCCAAAGTGGCGATGATAAATAAGATTCCAAATAAAATAAAAATTATAGCAGAAAATATTTCATCTTTTGCCCAATCTAGTGCTAGTTTTAAAATATCCATTTAATTCAATTTATATTTTTCTCTATATTCAGAAGGGCTAATTCCTTCTTTCTTTTTAAATAATCTTGAAAAGTACGGTGGATACTCGAACCCTAATTCGTAGGCTACTTCAGCAATACTTTTATTAGGTTGTAATAACACGTTTTTTGCTTCATCGATAAGATGTAAATGTAAGTGTTCAGTAGTTGTTTTTCCTGTTTCTTTTTTTAGTGTATCACTTAAATACCGTTGAGAAACTAACATGTTATCAGTGATTTGTTCAATACTCGGAATGCCTTTTTCTTGTAATAATCCTGATTCAAAATATTCAGATAAATATGAATTGAATTTTTCTAATAAGTCATGCGATAATTCTTTTCTGTTTATGAATTGTCTTTCATAAAATCTATCGGCATATTTCAATAAAGTGTTAAGTTGAGAAATAATAATTTCCTTACTAAAGTTATCTTGATTATTCTCATATTCGATTTCAATATTTTCTACAATAGCTTCTATTTGTTTCTCTTCTTTTGGAGAAAGATGTAAAGCTTCATTTGTAGCATAAGAAAAGAAACCATATTTTTTTATTTGTTTCGCTAATTCTGTTCCTTTTAAAAAATCTTCATGAAAGTTAATAGCAAATCCTTTTTGTTCGAAAACAACACTATTGTCCCATTGTAATACTTGTCTTGGAGCAATAAAAATTAAAGCTCCATTAGTAAAATCATACTTTGTTCTTCCGTAGTTTAAATCTCCTTTTACAAACTTTTTTAAACTAATAGAATAGCAATCGTTTGTGATAGGAGGAGAGCTTTCTCTTGGACAAGGTAAATAACCATTTCCTTTAGAATTAAAAACACTTAGCATAGGATGTTCTGGTCTTGGTAATCCTAAATAATCCAAGTAAGAAGGTAATGTTTTAAAATGCTGCATAATGATTCACTAATTTATACATTCCACTTTAAACCTGTCGCTTTTTCTGAAACTTCCCATAACTTTTTAGCTACAGATTTATCTTTAGCATGCGGTTCTAGTTTACATTCACCAACTGGACCAGTCCAATAGTTTCTTCCTGTTGGACCATAAAAACTACTTTGATTTAAATTTGGTTCTGTGGCACACATTAACTCTGGATAAGCACCTTTTTCAGCAGATTGAACTAATGGTGAAATTTTCATAAGTTGCCATATAAATCGAGTTAGTAAACTTCCGCTAGTTTTAATTAACGATGTACTCGAAGCGCCAGGGTGACATGCGTAAACTTTTACATCTGTTTTTTCTGCCTTTTTTAATCGATCTTGTAATTCATAAACAGTCATGATTTGCGCTAATTTACTTTGGCTATATGCATGGTTTCCATTGTAATTCCTATACCAATTTAAGTCTTCGAACTTAATAGTTCTAAGTCCCATTTTATAACCTTCACTTCCAACTACAACAATTCGTCCTTTAGATTTTTCAATACGAGGGAAAAGTAATGCTTGTAAAGTGAAATGACCGTAATGATTTACACCAAGTTGACTTTCAAAACCATCAATAGTTAATACTTGTTTAGGAACTTGAGCAATAGCACCATTACAAATTAAAGCGTCTATTTGAGGAACTTTTTCTAGTACTTCTTTTGCTGCTTTTTTAACTGAAGCTTGTATTCCTAAATCAACAATTACAGATAATATTTCTACATGATTTCCTAGTTCTTGTTTTAATGTAGTTATAACATTTTCTACCTTTTTAGGATTACGATTTAGCATTACTACTTTTGCTCCTTTCGATAGTAATATTCGAGTAGCTTCAAATCCCGTACCACTAGTGGTACCTGTAATCACATATGTTTTCCCATTTAAAGATTGTATTCTATCTGGAGTCCAACCTTTTTTACCAAACTGATTTGTATTCATTTATACTTATTAAAAATTAATAAAGCAAAACTAGAATACAAATCAGCTTAGTTTGTTATACAGATTTTCGAATTTTGAATACTTTTTGGTTGTATTCAAAAAGTAATGAGCTATTTAGATAAAAGCTCTAAGATTTAGTATTGTTATCAGCTTTAATTCTATTTAAGTTTAAATCTTTTTTAATAGTAAAGAAAATTACAGAAATAGAAATTAAGAGTAGTGCTAAATATGTAAAGCCAATCATTGAAGTTTGAGAATCTTTAGCGCCAATTAATAAAGGAAACATTATTAAAGATAATCCGCCTAAAATACCAAAAACAGCAAGTAGAATTACTTTAATAGTTATATATACTTTTTTCATTATAGAATTTTTATTTAGTTGTTTTTACTTCATTTAAATATACGGTTTTTAAATCATAAAAGCGATTTGAGTATGAACTCAAATCGCTTTTTGTATTTTAATTTGTTTAATGTTAAAATTTATCTTTTGTAATATGCTATGATACTGGCTTTTGCTAATGTTTGATTCCAAAGATTAAATCCAACGACAGCAGGATTTGTGTTTTCATTAAGTCCTAATGTATCAGTTTTTAAAGCATATACTGTAATAATATATTGATGAAATCCATGTCCTTTTGGAGGACAAGGTCCGCCAAAACCTTTAATTCCATAATCTGTTATACTTTGAATTGCTTTTTTGGGAGCTAAATTTAGAGAAGTGATTCCTGCATTAGTGACTAATTCATTTACATTCGAAGGAATATCAAACACAACCCAATGCCAAAAACCGCTGCCAGTTGGTGCATCTGGATCGTACATGGTAATGGCAAAACTTTTTGTTCCTTTTGGAGCATTTTTCCATGATAGTTGAGGTGATTGATTTTCTCCTGAACAACCAAAACCATTAAATTCTTGAGTTTTTGTGGTTTCTCCACCTAAATCTTTACTGGTTAAAGTAAAAGTTTTCTGACTATAAGCTGTTGTAGAAATAACAAAGAATAATACAGCTATTAAATTTATTGTTTTCATCTAATTGTTTTTAATAATTACAAGAACAAAATTAGATGTATGATCGTTAGTTTAATCTACTGAAAGGGTCAAAAAGTGTTGCTAAAAGCTCAATTGTTTTGATGCTGTTTAGGCGTAATTCCGTATTTAGATTTATAGGCCTGAATGAAACTCGATAAACTTTCATAACCTACTTCAAAATACATTTCAGAAGGAGTTTTGAGCTCTTTATGAAGTAAATAATTGGCGTGTTCTAATCTTTTGTTTTGAAACCATTTAATAGGCGACTCTGCATAATGTTTTTCAAATTCTCTTTTAAATGTAGATACACTCATGTTACATAAAAAGGCTAACTCTTTTAATGTTAATTTATTTAGTTTATTGCTTTCTATAGTTTGTGTGAATTTTTGAGTAGTATTATCGCTATTTATAGTTAACGAGAATAAGAAATCAGTTCCATATATTTCTATCAGATACACTAAGATTTCTTCCAGTTTTAGTTGAAGTAATTTGTTTTTTACAGGATCAGAAAGTTTTGAAATATCTTCAAGGTTTTTTACAAAACTTCGAATAAAATTATCGTATTTAAAAGAATAAACAGATTTATATTCTGAAGATTTTTTTGCGGCAAGATTATTTTTATGAATAAAATTCAACAGTGTTTTATTAGAAAAAAATAAAAGTAAACTTCTATAATTTTTAACTTCAGAAAGTTTTTCAGTCATTAAACAATGACCAGATTTCATAATTAAAAATTCTGAATTTTCAATGGACAAAGTTGAGTTGTCGAAAAAAACTTCCTTTGTTCCATCTAACAAAAAACTAAAAGTATTCTGATTTAAAATGATCTCTTGTTTCGATATTTCTTGAGTACTTTGATAGTCGAAAACTTGAATTAATTTAGAGTTTTCAATAGGCAGTCCATCAGGTAATGTAATTGTCGTCATCTTTTTTGTTGTATTATGGACTTATAGTTTTACTTCTTTTAGGTTATCAAAAGGAATTCCGAATTCCTCTTTGGTTTCATAAGTTCTATATATTTTGTGAATATCTGATTTTCTTAATTTTTTTACAACTTTAGTAATATCATTTTCAGATATATTTTTATCTACGAATAAAGAATAGTAAATATTCATTTTTATCCATTCATCAAAGGTCCAACGATCTTTAAAAGTGTTGTATTCATTTTTAAAATTAGGTTCTAATTCATTTAAAATACAGGTGATATCGTAATTCAAATTCTCTATGTTTTTTGAATATTCTGTTTTAACACTAATAGAGTCTTTTATCTTTTCTATAAAAACTTTAATTCCGTATTTAGTATTTGTGCTTTGATATTCTGCTTTTTCACTGCTTCCCAAATCGATATTACTATAATTCTTTTTAAGTATAAAGTCAGTAAAACTTTTAGCTTTTATAAATGTAGTTTTCTCATTTGGATTGGTTGCATATTGAACAGCTAAGGAATCGTGATTTAATTTATAGATATAATTTTGAGTTGCTAAAGAATCATTAAACATATTATCATACTTAAAATGAATAGTGTTTTTACTGGTTCTGTATGCACCTTTATAAAAAAACGGATTAGAAACAATTAAGGAATCGTTTTTAAATTCAAATCTACTTTCTTCATTTATTTCGTACCATTTTCCTATTAATTCATTTTCATTTCT
Organism: uncultured Tenacibaculum sp.; assembly: GCF_947502995.1. Lineage (GTDB taxonomy): Bacteria > Bacteroidota > Bacteroidia > Flavobacteriales > Flavobacteriaceae > Polaribacter. Next base: position 102,834 of record NZ_CANNBW010000002.1, read on the forward strand.
ACAAGAAAATAAAATTATAACTAGAGATAATATCGGAAGTAATTTTTTCACTATAAATTTTTACTAATAAGTAGCGGATAAAAACAACTTGTTACAGAAGAACTAAGGAAAGAATACTATTTAGTCGTATTCATCTAAATGTAATATGTAATAAGCATCTTTATATTCTAATATAATTTTTGAAGATTTATAACCATATTCACATTCATAAGCGGTATAGTTAGTACTTGCAATAATACTTTCTAACAAAAGGAAAATTTTTCTGCTTGTTATTTTCGATCCTCCATTGTAATTTACAATCGTATTTCTTTTAAATAGAAAGGCTTCAATTTTATCTATTAGATATTCTTCTGAATGTTCTTTGTTTATTTTACTAAAATATTCTGTTTCAAATCTTAAAAGAGATTTTTCAATTATTTCTTTTGAAAAAGAGATATCATAAAAGGAATAACCTATGGCATCAAAGTTCATATAATCTGTAGCAAAATCTAATACCCCTTGTAAATAATCTATTTTATGATTTTCATCTTCAATAGCTTTGATTAATTCTGGATTTAATTTCTCACCTTTTTCTAGTAAACAAATTGCTAACCAAGTTCTATCCCAAATTTCAGAGCTTGTATTTAAGTTTTCATCTTTTAAAAGAGATTTTTGAAACAAAAGTTCAAAATTATAATGCATAAATACTTTTACATTTGGAGTTTCAAAAACTTGTACAAAATTATCTTTGTCTTCATCAATTAAAGTAAGTCTACTTTTAGAGATAGCATGAACCAAGCATTTATCATCTAAAATAAAATACTTGATATTCTGATTGTTATTAAAAATTTCTATACGATAACCTACAATTTCATATTCATTTTGATTATTGAATATTGCACTAGTTTTTTGATTAGGAAAACCTTTCATATCTGAAATAAATTAATTGTTCATTATTTCGTCTAAAGCTTTTTTTAGTTTCGGATGTATATATTTTATCTTTTCTACCACTAATTTTTCAGAAGTTAAATCTACTATTTTAAGAATTTTCTTTACTTGAGTTTTCGGATTTATTAATGTAATTGTTGAGGTCTTTTTATCAAGTGTCCATTCTCCAGTATAATTTTCTGTAAACAACGAAGTGTCATTTCCACAAGGGGCAGAGTATCTACTTCTGAATTTTCCATTATTAAAAAGTTCAGTACTTAATCCATATTTAAGTTGATCTAATCTTTTTTTTAAGAAAACTTCATGGCCATTGCGAGTAGAATTTTTGAGAACCCAAATTCCGATTAAATCACTTTCGTTGAAGTTAAAAGCGAAACTGTCTTGACTATTACTAGTTTGAAAGCAGAGTATTAACGTTAAGATTACTAATGTTGATTTTATTTTCATAGCTTTTTTAAATTATCATTTTATTTAGCATTTTTTTCAAACTCCATTTGAATATACTCTTTAGATTTTCCTTTTGGAATAGAAGGAGAGTTCCATTGATTATTCAGAATCATTTTTCCAATAAAAGCAATTTGACCAATATGATATGGATAATGAGCAATTTGTCGAGTTAAACTTTCTATTAGTTTTACTTTTTTGTTTCGAATTAAAATAGGGTTGTGAAAATTATTTTCATTCATAAGATCTAAGGCAGAAAATAAACAATTCCAACCTTTTTCCCATCTTTCTATTAATTCATTGTAGTTTAAATTTTGAGTTGTAAACTCGCTTTCTCGATCTCTCCAGTCTTTTTCACCATCACTATCAAAGAAATCTGTCCATCTCGACAACATATTTTCAGATAAATGAATCATAATACAAGCAATATCATTGCTTTCTTCATTATATCTCCAATAGAGATCTTTTTCGGTTAATTGAGAAATTGTTTTGTCTGCTACTTCTTTATAAGACGTAAATTGAAGTCTAATATTTTTTAAATATTCTTCTACCACTTTTTCTTTAATTTTTTACAGCGTTTTTCTAGATATTAAATTTAATGAAAAAGGATGAAACTTAAAATCAAAAAGAGTTAGTTTTTGAATAGAAATTAATATGACTTTGATTTTAAGGCAGGTGAAGTAGTTCATGTTTTAGAAGCTTTTCTAAATACACTATTTAAAATCATCCTGCCTAATTTTTTTACTGTACAAGAGTTACATAATCTTGAATTACAACCCACGCATTATTCGTTTTAACTAATGAGTAAAAATTCTTTAAAGTTGGTTTTCCCGGACTTGTAAGTGTTGCTTTTATAGAAGCCATATTTTTTCCTATAAACTCAATGTTCTCATAAGTAGTTTTTCTTTTGTATCCACCAAATTTTTTACTTCCAATGAACGATAAATAAGTAGATTTATCTAAAATGGATATACCTCTTTTTTTAGCATCATATAAAGCAACTCTAAAATTAGAATGCAAATGAGGTTTTAGTTTTTCTACATTATTAATATCACCAGCATTTATATAAGCTTCTAAAGCTGATTTTACTTCTTTTTGTTTAGTGTCTTGAGCATTAGACAAACAAGAAACTAATGTTAGAATGATTAATAGACTTGAAATTTTTGTTTTCATGATTTCTAAATTTTAAAAGTCATTATTTTAGTTAGCTAGACAACTATTTTTTAAAAATTAGTTATCTAAATTTTTTCTAATTTTTTGTAAAATGACCTCAATATTCTTTTTTTCTTCTTCAGAAAGATCATTTAAACCAGAAAAACGAATTTTTTCTATGATAGGGTAAAGGTTGTTTATTAAGGCTTTTCCTTTTTTAGATATACTTAATTCTACTTTTCTAGAATCTGTTGACGAGTTAGTTTTAATGATAAATTCCTTTTTTTCAAGATGACGTACCATTCTAGAAATTGTAGGTTTATCTTTTACTAATATTTCACCAATATTAATCTGACTGATAGATTCATTTTCATGTATTACATTTAAAACTAACCATTGTTCAATAGTAATATCTATTCCATGGGATTTCAAAATACTTTGTCCATACTGTCTTATTTTTCTTGCAGTAAGTTCTATTTGAAAATAGGTGTTGTTATGAATCATATTACAAATATATTAAAAATAGTTAGCTAAGCAACTATCTAGGTACTAAAGTATTTTTTTGAAAAAATAATTAATAAAGATTAAGTAGTTAATTAAGATGTTTCTTGTTCAGGAGTTTTTATTTTTCCTTGTTTAATTTGTCCTATTACAGTAGAAAAAGGATCATGATCATCTATAGTCCATTCATTGTTTTTAAAAACAAAAGATAAATAAGGACTTGAAATAATGTTTTGATGAATTTTTAAATTATCGCCCTCTTCAGGTGTGTAATCAAAATCAAAACAATCTTCACAATTTAAGTTTAGTGCAATCCATTCAGCATTTAAACCATTTCCAATATCATTAGAAGGAATCATATAACGACCGATTTCGGTAATTTCTTTATCTCCATAAAATTTGAAAAGTGTCCAAAGGTATTCTTCAGGTATTTCAGAATTTTTCGGATTTTCCTTTTTATGGATTTTCCCTTTTTTCTGGGATATAATTTTAGGTTTACGAAATTTAATTTTTTCACTATCACAAGAGCAAAAAAGTATTCCATTGCTATAATCACACATAACTTTTAACGTAGCATTTTAGATATAATAATAACCAGCATGAATATTACAGTCCAAAATATAGCTCCAAGAAACATAGTAGTTCTAGCTTGTTTAAGTTTTTTATAATATCCATATCTTTTAAATCTTTGCAATTCAGATTCTGAAAAGCTATCATTATCTTGCCATTGAGGCTTGGGGGTAAAAAAAGAAAGGAAAAAAAATGAAAACCATTCTTCGTTAGTGAGAGGTTCTACTTTTCTTTTTTCTTCCAACTCTTTATACATTACATATTCAGTTTCTAAATTTTTTCTATGTTCATCATTTAAGTTTCTAGATTCAAGTTCTTTTTTAGCTTTATCGATTTTTATTTTATCCTTTTCCGTCTTAATTACATCTAGTAATTCGACGTTAGAATATTGATGAATAGCTCTTTTTATTTGATACATGAATTTTAGCTCGTTTATGTTAATTTATAAAAGAAACTGTATTTAATTCCAAAACTTCCACCACTTATTGGTGTTTTCATTTTCTCTACTTAAGCTATCTTGTGCACATGATATAGCACTGTCAAAGTCATGATCAATTTCTGAAGGAATTACATTTTTCAGATATTCTAAGTTCTCTAAACTAATACGATTTACAGCGATTTTAAAATGTTTTAAATTCGAAATTTGACTAAATAAAGATTCTGAAAGTTTTACAATTTGGTTAAATCCTAGATATAATTTTTCTAAAGCATTAATTTGTGTATCAGGAATTGTAATATTTGTTAGCTGATTACTAGAGATGTCTAATTCTTTTAAGTTTTGAATATTGAAAACTACACTAGGAATTTCAGTATGTAAATTATAACTTAAATCGAGGTTTTTTAGTTCTTTTAAATGACTTAAAGAGTTTGGTAAATCTGTAAGTTGGTTAGAACTTATATCTAAATAATTTAGTTTAGATAGTAATCCGATTTCTTCAGGAATGTTCTGTAATTTACTTTGATTTACTCGTAAAGACTTTAAATTCACTAACTCTTTTATTTTGCTAGGAATATTTTCAATTTCGTTTCCAATAATAACTAATTCCTTAAGTTTTTTTAGCTGTATGATTTGTAAAGGAAAAGTTTTCATTTTATTAAATGAAAAAGAAAGTGATGTAAGGTTTTCTAGTAAACCGATACTTTCTGGAATTAAAGATATTTTGTTTCCATAAAAGGAAAGCTCTTTAATTTCATTAAGTAAAACTCTTTTTTCTGAGACATTTAAATCACACGTTGTATTTCTATACCCATAAATCATTTTGTGTTTCAGTAACCAATCAAATAGTTCTTTATAACTAGCGTCATTTTCGCTAGTAATATTCTTAGCAGAATTAGCTAATCTAGACTTTAGAGAGGTTAAAGGTTCTAAAAGATGAAAATCAGTAAAATAATTGGTTAATAAATTCTTCTTATCATTTTTACCCCAACTTGGATGTCTACCATAATCCCAATCTCCAACATGTAATAATTCTGATTTATAAAAAGAAATTCCTAATCCATGTTCACTATCCCAAGAAGATGAACCAGTGAAACCAATAAAAGCGAAATCATCTTCTTCAGAATCACTAATGTTTATTGAGCTTATTTCAAAATAATTTAAATAATCTTCATATTTGTCAACTATCGGAAAACCTTCTTTATTAGTATAAGTTCGATCTTCTGTAGAAGAAATACATTGAGTAATTTCATTGTAAATACCATAAAATTCCATGAAATATTCTTCATCTTGTTTTAAATACTGAAGAATTTGTGCTAACATTTCATTAGCATGTTTTAAAAGAAACTCATGAGCATTTTTTTGTGCTTCACTTGGAGCTGTATCTTCGTCGGTAAAACTAAAATTAATTTCAATTAAATTTTTATTCTTATCCTTTTTAGCATGTGAATTAAATGCTGAAAATAATTCTCCGAAAGTTAAATAATATCCTAGTTCATCTGTATCTGTATATTCTAATTCAGGTAGCATTTTTATGTTTTTATTTAAGTTTAAAATTGAATGAACGATTTTGTTTTTTTATGTTAGAATCTATAAAAAAAAAGCAACTCCAATTAATAGTAAAACAGTAGCTATTATAGTGATTTTAATGAAATTTATTGCTTCAACAAATCTAAAGTAGAAACATATGTACTGATTGCGTCAAGTTGCCGCCATCTCTATGACGAGTTTTTTTTAATTATCTATTCATACCAAAACTTTCACCAAAAACTAATTCATCATTAGAGTTCCATGAATAAGTGAAAAAATATCTTGGTATTTCATTTGAGTCTAAATGATGAATATCAATCATTACAGCATCAACTTTTTCTTCTGATTCAGCGCTTTTCACCTTTACATCTGATGTAATTCCAAAGGCTTTAATTTTTTTATTGTTAAGCTCATTATGCAAGTTATTGGATAAAAAATCAATGATAATTTGACTATCAGGAAATTCATTTCCTTCTTCGTAATAACTAATAGGAACGAGTTCGTTTTTATTATTAATTGTTGCAGCAAATGGAAAGTATTCTTTACCATCTAATAACATGGTTTCAGCAAAATGAATTGAATAGTCTATTATTTTTTGAATGTCTTTTTTAAATTCCATAGTTTTTAATAATCAAATTCTTCACAAATTTTACTAAAAGGTATTTCTTTAATAGCATCTAAAATATGTTCTTCTATAGGAAAAGCATAATCTTCTTGATACCAGATAATACAAAGACTAGAAAACATTTTGTTTTTCTGAAACAAGATTAAACATTCTTTATCTTAACTTATTTTTCTATTTTCAATTCTAGCCATCGTTCTAAAGCTGAACATAATCTTTGATATTCATTTTTACTCATGTTTTTTATACGGGCATTTCCATGATGTTTGCCTTTCATTACAAACCATTCAGCATCAATTTTATCATTTTCAGGAACTGCACAAGAAGTCCAAGTATCATTTTCTCCATAAATAAAGATGAAATTATTGCCATCGTTTTCAATCCAATGATGAAGTTTTTTTAGTAAAGTTCCATCGAAATCGACTTTCATTTTATTCGGAACAAAAGTTGCGTGTGGATTTTGATCTGTTGGTATGGAAACTAATAAATCTTTAAAATCTTTAATTTCATATCCGTAATATCCCATTTCTGTAGCAGCTTGGTAGTAATGAGAACCGTATTTCTTTATAGATTTATCATTGAATAGAGAAATAGGATCCATAGTAAAATAATGTATAACATCTTTTTTGAAAGTGTCTTTTCCTGAAGGAATATCATCACAACTATGCCCCCATTGCCAAAAAGCAAAAGGATATTCTAAAACGGAATATTCGAAAGCTTCTTCAACAGATAAATATGTAAACTTCCAGTTTGCCTGAGAAGCATAAGATTCTAGAATAGGAATAATTTGTGCTTTATTTTTAAGTAAACGAGTTTGATAGTTTTTGATTTTCTCTCGACATTCTTTAGTTCCAACAGAATTTAAAAAATCATAAATTCTTTTATCTTCAAGTGAATTGGTTAAAGGAGCTACATAAGATATACTAGCATCTACATCGTTAGGATAAAAATACTTGTAAAATATAGTTGTAGATCCGCCTTTACTTATTCCTGTGCTAATCCATTTTTTAGTATATATTTTATCAAATAATGTTCTGATATGATGTAAATCGGCTGTCGCTTGCTTTAAGTTCAAATATTTGTAGTTCAAAGAATCTGGTTTACTGTCTCCAAAAAATCGATGTTCTACATTAATCTGATTCGCATTTAGAAGTTTAGTAACTTCTTGTTCTCGGTTTTTTCTTAATTGATATCCTTGAGTTACAATTACCGTTGGATGCGTAAAGTCTGTATGAGATAAATAAACTTTCTGATGAAAAAAACCTTTTTTAGGATCTGAATGATCTATAGGTTGTTTGATTTTTAATTCATAAGTAGTTGTAGAAGATGTAACTTTTTCAAACGTGACACCAGGTAAGTTTTTTAACTGGTCTTCAATATTTAAATTTTGACTATTTAACTGAAATAACGTCCAAAGTATTAAAACAAAGGAAGTAATTTTTTTATGCATAGCAATGTTTTTATGTTAGTTTCGGCCTTAAAGTTATATTTTTTATTTGAAACTTAACATTACAATAGAAAAATAGGAGAGGAGTTTATGAAAGTTGATTCTTATTAAAAAATAAGATAATGCTATTTGATTCTTTTAAGATATTGACCAGGTACTTTTAAAAACTCTTGATAACACCAGCTATTCGGACAATCATTATTTAGATCAGAATGTTCTGCAATTCTTAACATAATGCTATCGTTTTGATCTGTTCCTGAATAAATTTCGCCGATTTCAAAAGTTCGTTGAGTAATTCCTATTGCGCCTCCTACATTTACATCTGCTGTATATTCTGTAACGAATTCGTATCGATTATTTTCAATCTCTTCATCAGAATTACAAGAGACAAAAATTAAAGAAAGTAAGAATACATAAATAATTTTTCTCATTGTGTTCTTTTAAATATAGATACTCAGATTAAAAAAAGGTTGCGTTTTGTATTAAAGAAAAATAAATGGTTGTTATAATTTTATTATCATGACAATATATTGATTAGAAAGTTTAAAGCTATCACTTCAATTTTTTAGAAAAATAAATTCTTCGGTGTCCTTTTGGAAAATCTTTTATTTCACCAATTGGTTTATATCCATTTTTCAAATAAAATTCTTCAGCTTGAAAGTCAAATGTATCTAACATAGAAATTACGGCTCCTTTCTCAATGGCAATTTTTTCTGCATGTTTTAAAATTTTTGAACCGATTCCTTTTTTACGATATGCTTCTTTTACCCATAAAATTTTAACTTCTAAACCGCTCCAATATCCAATTCCACCTAAAATACCACCAATTTCAATGCCTTCTTCATTTTTGGCAACAAATTCTATTTTAGTCCAAACATCTGCTGTTGCAGGAACCTTGTTTAAATTATATTCATTAATTCCATCTACAATTTTCTTTATATTTTTTTCTGAACAAGTTTCAATAGTAAATTCGGTTGTTGTTTTCATGAGTTTAATTAAGTAATTGATTTATTACCAATTGATAAGTAGTTGTTATTTTAAGTTTTTAAAAATTAGTTGGTTCTTTAGTTTTTTAGGAATCCCCAGACTATCTTTTAATATTTCAAGTCTTTTTTTTGATTTTACTTTAAACATTATTTGTTCATCGTATTTCACTTTTATAATATGAAAGTAGTTTCTTTTTTTATAGGGATATAAACTATCGGGAGGATTCCAGCCATTACTTATATGATACCAATTTCCACCTTTTTTATAAATACTGTCTTCTTTGGATAAATATACGGTATCTCTAGGATGAAGGATTTTGTAATCGTTTGTTTCTATATTGTTTATGAAAAGTCTGTTACCAATAGAATCTTGTAAGTTTGGATATTGTTGAGCAATTATCCAATCATTATTCCAATCTATTTGGTGGATAGTTTCATTAACTACTAATGAGCCACCAAATTCATTTTTTGTATTGTAGCAAAGAGACATGTTTTTCTCATTACAAAAATAATTTAACCTGTAGTTACTCACTACATTAATTACTTCATACTCATCACAGTCAATTGTTCTAAGAAGAAAAAAAGGAGATGTTACAATTAAAACGATAACTATTAAAACACCAATAATTCCAACACAACCTAGTCCACTTAAGCAACCAAAACATCCGAAACAACCCCAAAATAATTTTTTCTTTTTCTTTTCCAATTTTATTTAGTTTAATGTTTCTCGTTTTCCATTAGCCATTCTAAACTTTGAATAAAATATTTTTTTATTGATTTCTTTAAATATTGACTATAATCTGTTTTTTCGTTTCTTTTGATAGATAACCAAGCCATTGCATAAGCAATTATTTGCTCAGGTAAATAACCTTGAACACTAGACTGCCATCCAAATCCGCCATTTGTACTAAAAGATGAAAAATTAAATCGTGAGTTACCAATAAAAATTCCAAAACCATATAAAATAGCTGTAAAATCAGTGAGGAATTCATCATTTTCTTCAATTCTGTTTTCACCTAGTAAAATTTGATGTGCTAATTCATGAGAAATAGTTGCAATTAATGAGAGCGTATTTTTTAACTGTTCTCTTTCTATCGAAATTATTATTCCTTCTTTTGTTTGTTCGTAAGTTCCACTTGCGCTTTTCCAACTTCCGTTTATATCAGCAGGAGTTGTTAAAATTGTTCCATCTGCCATTTCAACTGGAGAGTCAGAGAAAAAATTAAGATTGATATCTACATTTTTAATGTTCATCAACTCCATTGTTCTTTCTAGTATAAATTCAGCATCTTTTTTTGTTCCGTCGAACGTTCGATTATAAAAATCTTCAGTCGGTGTTATTGTACGAATTGTCATGAAGTGCTTTTCTCCAAATTCCTCTATTAACCAATTTAAATTGTAATCAATCCAAATTTTATCCTCGTTGGTAATCGGTAATTTTTTCTTTTTTTTCCAAAACATTAATTAACATTTTTTACTTGTTTGAACAAGAAGTTAGAGATTTTTTAGATTACCCGAACAGAAGAACAGTAATGAGTCCTATAATTGAAGCAAAAATAGCCACAGATATAACTAATTTAGGAGTGATATCTAAGTTTGTTACATCGTCTTCGGGAATATTTGCTTTCAGTTTTATTGAAATTAAAGAGCCTATTGTTGAATCAAAAACACCTACAATACAACTACCAATAACTCCCCAAATTATTCCACCATGTTTTGCAGCGTATAAAGCTACAGTTCCATAAATTAATATAGAACCAAATGTTAGCCAGACATATTTGAATTTTAAAATTCTAGATAGGATTGAACCGAGCGCATCAAAAATTGTAACTACCAAACATCCAATTAATATTATTGTTATAAATTCCATGAGATATAGTTAATTATATATTTCTTCTAAAAAAACACCATTACTTATTTCTCTTCTCCATTGTAAAGTAGTATTAGTAAGTTTCAATATTTCTATTTGATAAGAATTTCTTCCAGATATAGGTTCGTCCCAGTCTATTGTTAATGAATTGCCATTCATATTCCATCTACCAGAAATCGTTGAAGAAATACAATTAGAGTTGTTTAATTGATGATCGTAAAAGATAAGAATGTTATTGTCGGCAATATCAAATAAATTATCCAAAACACAATCTGAAGTTTGTTGTTCAATTCCGTTTATAAATTGTTTTTGTAATTCCCATACTTTAGTGATTTTATCACGATCTGAAGTAGAGATTTCATCTAACTCACTAATATTAACACATGAGTTTAATCCGATTAATATTATAATTAGTAATGTTTTCTTGATCATTTCTTAGGTTTTTCTTTTGTTAGAGTAATTATGTAATTGATTTGATTTAGTCTATTTTTTCAAATGTTTGAACTTTATTTACAATAATTGTGTAAGGCTTTTCAAGACCAGTTGAAAATTGATTATCCATAAAGTGAACTTCTAAAGTGGTGTCATTTTTATTGATTATATCGGCTAAACTAATAAAAGAGCCTCTAGTGAATTCTCCTTCGTATTTTCTTTCTAGTAGTATAGTTCTTTTGTCTTTTCCAATTTGAAATTTGTATTTGCCTAAATTCAAAGTATCAATTCTAAGTTCAATAAAATCGTTATCTATTTTTAAAAACATTTCACCTTCAAAAAGCTGAGTATTTCCTCTTTCTACTTGTCTTTTAGAATAATATTTTCCGTAATTTTTATTTTTAGAATTTTTACTTTTCCAGTTTCCATGTATTTCTATATTAGCATTTTTTTGATTCCTATAAAAAATACTTTTAAAAAAAGTATTGTTATTATGATCTAATCGAAATTGTTCGGGAGATATTGATAAAATTTGATTTATCTGTTCCCAGCTTCCTTTACCTAAAAAATAATCTGAGTAATTATAAAGGAAAAAATAGTTCTTATATTCTGCAATTCCCCAATTTTCATTTTGTAAAAAATCTAAAGAATCGGTTTTGTTCATCTTGTGCCTAAAAATCATTGATTTGTTTTTGAAGAATTCAAAATCACCATCTTCATTTTTCCATAGATCAGATAATAGAATATTTTTGATTTCATCTTTTGTGTATTTTAAATCAGTTTTTTGAGGTTTTTTAAAATTTAACCAGTAAGTGTCTGTCCTGTTAGAACCAACGAGGGTCAATTTATTTTTTTTCAATTGATGAATTTTAAAATCCAAATTTTCAATTGTTAATATTGAATCTGATTTAAAGAACCATTTAAGTTTTACAATGGTATCTTTTACTCCATAGTAATTAATAGTTACATTATTATCAATGTTAAAATCGTAAATAATTGGAGCTGTATTATTGTAAGTAGAAGTAGTATCGTCTACATAAAGGTTGTTAGTTGTACTTTCTAATATCCAAACGCCTTTTACTAATTCGCTATTTGATTCTTTTTTAGAGCTACAGTTAATTAAAAGAGCTAAAAAAGTAATTATTAAAATACTGTTCTTCTTTTTCATATTTATTATTAAAAGTAAGTGTAATAGTTGTTAGCGATTTTTGGAGCTGTAAAGTTAATTAAAAAACAGAGATATCTGATGTGATAAAAGACTTGCTTATAGGATAGATAGTAAGTATTGTTTTTAATTACCGTTACTTATTTTCAATTTCGGCCAAGTTTTTATCCATTCTTTTTTAAGAATTCTTGTGTTATAAGTAGTTAAATCAAATTGAGGTGTTGGTTGAACTACAAGATTGAATAAGTCTTCTAAACCATAAGGAGCAATATATTCTATTTGGTCTTTTAAATTTAATCTTATTGCTATGGCTGTTGCTGTTTCAGGCCAAAAAGAAATAGCTTCATAACAATTTAAATATTCATGATGACTATTTCTTAAATGCATTCTTGCTTGGTTTTTAACCGACCAATTATAGCTTGAATTTATTTTATTTAAACGATATTCAATTTGTAAATCAAATTCTTTTTCAGAATTTATTTTGTCAAAGTATATTACATCAATATCGTTAAGTAACGTTCTGTTTTTTTTTTGTTTTTTATCCCAAATTTTATTTCTCACAAAACCAGCTCCAATCCAGGAATCATTTAGTTTTAAATCTCTAACAATTTTTAAAACTTGAATCATCCATTTATCATTTTGAATAATCTTGACGAATTCAGTTTCTAATCTATTAGTCATTTTTTATTTTGATATATTGAAATTAAGGTTAGCTACACACTAATTTTTTTTAGTTAAAGGAGGAGGTGGTGGAGGTAAAGGAATATTTTTAGGTAAAGACTGGTTTTTTACTTCAGTATTAATTTTTTTTAATTGATTTTTACTTATCACTTGTATGTCGTCAACTAAATTATTTTTTCTGTCTTTAAACTTGATTAACAACTTCCCAAACTCAGTTTTAGTTGCTCTATTGTAGAAATGAAAATTATAAATTAAAGGTTTTTCATTCATCATTGTTAAATAATAAGTAACATCTAAATCTGATGTATTGATATCTAATTCTAATTTTTTAATAGCTAATTGTTTTTGTTTTAGGTTAGTTCCTTCATACCAACTTTTCAATTTAGTTGTTTTATTCTTGCTAATAATGCTTTGTCCAATCTTATTACATTGTGAAATAAAAAGATCAGAGTTAGACGAAACTGTATTCTTTTTTTCTTGAGATAAAATATTCAACGAGATTAGTAATAATATTAAGTATGTGATTTTATTCATTTTTTTAGTTAATACGTTATACATAGGCTCAGTTTTAATCCAATTTTGGAGTTACTACATGTAGTTTTTAAATTTCAAGTGTTTTATAATTTCGTTCTTTTATAATCGCTGGGTAATTTAATTCCATAAATTTTTTCCATATACCAAAGTGGAGGAAGTCCGTTTTCAACTCTTCTTTTATCTACATTTTTAATATCCTTTATAGGAAACTGATCGAATTGACCCCAATAATGACCGTAAATTTGCTTTTTACTATTTCTTATTGAATTTTCATCTTCAAATCTTGTCCAAAAACTTTTTTCTATGTTACCTTCTAATATTTGTTTGTCGATATAAGGTTTAAAAAAGTTCCAGATGTAGTTATCTTGATTATAAGTTCCTCGTTGATGCCATAGAAGTAACCAACCTTTTTTCTGCCAGCCATATTTTTTTGTGATTTCTATTAGTCTATTAATATTTAAAGAATCTATTTTAGATATTTCTCTCCAATCACTTTTATTTTTTCGTGCTTTTTGGTCTATAGCAAATAAGCTATCAATTTCTTTATAAATTTCAGGATGTTCTAAATTTTTGTAAAATTCAGTAATGTAGTTTTCATAGTTATTTTCAATTTCAGTAAATAGTTTTTGATTCCTGAAATTATCAAATTCTTTAAAGTTTAAGAAATATTCTTTAGATGCGTTTGTTTGATGAATAGAAGCTATAAGAAGTTCTTTAGCTTTATTCATGTTATTTATATTTAATGCAGCGGCTGTAGCATAAAAGTATGTTGTTACATTTTCTCGAGGTTTTAAATCAATTGCTTTTTGGAAATTTAATAGAGCTGTTTCATACTTTTTATCTATAAAATCAAGCATTGCTTTTTGCTGAAATTGGTTGTGTTTTTCAAAGCTCTTCTTATTTTGAGAATAGCTTAAAAATGATACCAATAGAAAAATATAAGTAATTTTCATAGTTGTTTTTTTTAGTCTAGCGGTATTAAATTATTACTATAGTTGTAAAAATGAGTGTTCTCATGTTTGGTTACGATTTCAATTCAAAAAATTTAATTAGTAAATTAAAAATTATATAAACACATACAAGGCTTTGAGTTATTTTCCACCATTTTTTAGATTTTAAAGACTCATATTTAGGAGCAATTAAAAGAAGAAAAATTAAAAACGGGACTGTTAAGCCAATTGAAAATCCTAAAGCAGAAATCTTATTCATAGAATTATCCATCATCTGTGTTATCAATATTGGACCAAAACCAGAAAAAGAACCAATAAAAAGTCTAAAGCTAATACAAGATATACCTAAAACTCTAAATGATTGTATAAAGTAATTAGAATTAATTTTTTCATTTTTTACATAATTTGATGCTAAAACCCATATTGCAAATATGAGATAAGGAATATTCATAAGGTAATCAATTCTTTTATCAGTACTAAATTGTTTAATATTTCCTTCTGTAACGAGAACGGGAAAGAAAAAATTAATTAATAGTATTGTAACTCCACAAAAAATAAAGACATTAAGCTTATGACCGAATTTTTTAACTTCAATTTTTTCAAAGAGAAACAAATTTTGAGTTAGAATTGGGAATACTATTGGGTTTAAAAAAGTAAATAAACCTGCTTGAAAAGCGATAATAAATAAATTCATTATAATTTATTGGAGTTTCTATTTTTATTAATTTATTGAAGTATGTAGTTGAAATAAGACTGAATCTTTTTTAGTAGCATATCCTTTAAGATTTTTCAATTTTTGATGTAAAGTTAATTAAAATGATACATCTGTAAAGGATTAATTAATCTTGTCATGAATAGGTTTAGTCTTCCCTTTTAATATTTCCAGATATTGATTTTCATTTAGATTGAATTTAGCAATTTTCCAAATCGTTTTTCTATATATGAAGTCAATCCAAAGTTCTTGTTTTTTATCTATTCTAATGGTTAGTATGTCTTTATCATAGAATTCAATTTCTTTATCAAAACAGTTTTCGTTGTTTAATTGTTTTAAAATAAAAGCAATAATGTCTTTATGATTTTCTAAACTTGAGGTAATTTCTTCATTCTCTATAAAATTTATTTTTTGAGTTATGTCCTTTTTGTATTCTTGAAACTCGATAGAGTTAGAGTTTTCGAAATTTTGAGGCAGAATACGTTGTCCAACTATAGTTATTAATTCATCACTGTTTTTTTGAGGATTACGTCTTCTTAAGATCCAGTCTATTTTATCAGTTGACATTTTATCTTTTACGCAAGTACAGAGTAAAAAATTATTTTTGAGTTTACACATAACAATTTGTATAACTTAAACATAGGCATATTTTGATTAAATTTTTAACCTCTATGTTTTCTTATCTATTATTGTGTTTTTGATATTTTGAGATTTGTAAATTTACAAGCAATTAATTATTCGTTATCTTATTTTACTTCTTCTTTTAATAATTCTTTTATCAAGTCTTCAAGATATCCTTCATATTTTACTTCAGACTCCATACTTATTCTATTATTATTTAAATTAGGATATATTTTCATTTTATTATCACCTAAGAAAACTATTCTTATTTGCGGTTCATCTTCATGAATACCTTGTCTTCTTGCTCTTGATAAAATTAAAACAGATAATTGTGAACCTATTCGCAATGATTCATGAAGATTAAAGCTTCTCATTTCTTTAACTAACTTTAATTCGTCTTTAATCTCTTCATAATATTCAATTGAAAGACTTTTAGCACGACTATTTTCGAGTATATCCCAACTTTCTATAAATTCACCTTTAATGCCTTCTCCTTTTTCATAGTATTCAGCAAGTTTATTGAGTTTTATTTCAGGAAACTGAGTTTGTATTTCTGAAGGTTTAGTTTTATTTAAGACCCAACTTTTTATTATTTTAACTTGCCTTTTTACATTATTACTTGATATTTGAAAAAGAGGACAATCATCCCATTCGAATTCATATTTAGGAGTTTCACTACTAAAATGATATGGATATATTCTACAACCTCTTTCTTCATCTTTGAGTTCAATATGGTCTTCAAAATTAAAATCAGGAATAATGTTTATTTTATTGCTATCTATTTTACATAATTCATCACAATTATTTGAGATTTCTCGTTGCAATTCTTTTAATTCTTTACTCATTTTAATTTTTTAATTAGGTATAACGTTTCTTATAACAAGCGCAGCCTATCGAGAGGTGACTATGATTTCATATAAAGTGTTATCTACTTTTTATTTATCTTTTGGCTAATTTATATTTTAATTTAGTTTTTGTTGGAGTAGTTGTTTTATGTTTAAATATTTTCCAAATTTTGGGGAAGTTCTCTTCTAAATTTTCTTCTTTCCATTGTTTTCCAGTCAATTTTTGTTTTTTAACTCTTACAGGTGACATTAATTCACCAGTTTTATTTTCATAAGCGTTTTCCGCAAGTGAAAACATTTCTTGGAGTTGAGGATCTTCGTCAAAATGTCTCTTCAATTCTTTTACGTTGATGTTTCTAATGTCTTCAAATGTTTCTTTTCCTTTTGAGATAACCCAAGCTTTGAAGTAGTCAAAAGCATCATCTCCACAACCAGACCTAACAATGTAAGCCAAAGCCCAAATTTCTCTATGATTTAATTCGTTGTATTTGCTTAAAAAAGTCCTTTCAAATCTTTTTATTTCAGTTGGTTTAAACTCTTCTAATTGATTTGATAAATTTTCTATGAAATCAAATTTGTCTTCTGACTTTTCTCGATTTAGTTGTATTAACTCCCAAAATACATTTTCATCAATCTTTCTTTTGTCGATTGTCTTTTTGGGTTTAGGTTTTTCTAATTTTTCAACTGTTTTTATTAACTCATTAGTCTTTTCAATTTCTTTTTGAGTTCCAAGTTCGATAAGTCCTTTTTTGAACCTATATAAACCTTTTAAAGTTAGTTTTTGACATTCAATAGTCTTTTTACTTCCATCCCAATATTTGTTTTTTACACCAAACTTTTTGTTCCAATTCCACAAACTTGAAAAACGATGTCTTAAGATTCCTTTCCAAAACTTAATAAATTCCTTTTCCAGTTTGTTTTCGATTAAATGCTTTTCAAGTGGTTCAAAAAAATCGTCCCATTGTCCAGAATCCCAATTTTCGTGTATGAATGTAATTAGTTCAGAATACCTTTTGTCTTTTATCCAAATATCCCTTAAGTCTGCAAAAGTTTTCTCATAATGTTGGTCAGGAAAATTATTTATCCTTCTCCACTCATTTAAGTCTCCTGATTCATCTAAAAATTTTCCGTAGCTCAATTTAATTTTGTTTTAATTGCTTCTAACGATTAATATAAACGTCTGTGCATATTGGAAGTCTGCGACTTTCGATAGAGCTCAAGGCGTTACATCTTATTATGTTTAATTATAAGTTAAAGTACTAAAATTTGTAACATAGAACTATCAAAAGGAAAACTAACTCTGTCTAAAACACTAAAAGAGTATTGCGTTTGCATAGTGTTGGTAAATGTTTAACAGGCAGGACTTAAATATTGTGACTCCTTGATGAATTTTAAAAAAGACATTTGTTTTGGTTTTCCAGTCTTATCTTTTATTTCGAATCTTCCTAAAATCCGATTCCATGAAAAAATTATCTCTGTATATTGTAAAGACATGTATGCATTATATACTCTTTTGATGTAAGATAATTTTGTTATTAATTCTTTTTCGGATTTAAATGCTTTATCTATTCCAATTTGAGGTAAAATTTTATTTTTTATGTTTTGAGGCAAGTCATTTATTTTTTTATCCATAATTAGTTGAATTTGATAATCATTTTTTAAATGTTTAATGATTTTCCATTCAATTGAAGATAACGACCAATAAATTTTTTTTGAGTTTTTTGTGTTATAAGATATTCCAATTTTTCCTATACCAACTTGGCCCAAAGGAAATAGTTTCAATTTTACTTTTGTATCTGTACCAATCCTTGGTATTTTCATTTTTAAATGAAAATAATTTAATGTGTCCATTTGTGCAGTGGAATTAAATTCTTTTAAACTAAAGTGTTTAGGTAAAATATCTATCAAATTTTCGTTTGTGTAGATTCCAAAAGAATTTGAACAAGGCCATGATTCATATTTTAATAAAGTATAGTTTCCATTTGTTTTTCGGTATGCTCCAATTTCATTTAAACAAGAACAACCACATGTTGGCCATTCACCTTCAATAAATAAATAACCATTTCTAGAGTCATCAATACAAGTTTTACAATAGTCTTTTAGGTTTTTATGTTTCTTATCAAAAGATTCTTCATAACCATCTATTATTGCTTTGTTACAAGGATTTGCAAAATTCCAAAGTTGTTGTTTTAAGTTTTGAGAAAAGGCTAAACTTAAAGTTAATATAAATATTGAAGTTAAAATTGTTTTATTCATTGTAATTAATCTCTACTAACGGTAAAATTTTGTTATTGAAAAATCTTTAAAAATTCCTTTTGAGTAATCTCTTGAGTATAAATATTCCTTAAAACTGCCTTCATTTTGTTTTCCATTACTCAGATAATAACTAATGAAATGACTTGGTCTGAATTCAAATCCATTTTTTTCAATTTTACAAGTATAGAAGTTCATTGCGCTATTTTTTAAATAATATTCTCCTTTCCAATTAGCATTCAAAAGTTGACATATTGTTTCTCCAATGTATGCTGTTAATTCTGATTCTAATTTAGCTGATTCAATCCAATTCTGTGGAATTTCTTTTTCCAGTATATTATCTATTTCGTTTTCTAAACTTTCAATACTAAAATCTAAAACATAGCCTTTTTGATTATATTTTTCACTTACAATTTTAGCAACTTTTTTAGGATTATCTTGTTTGTGCATTTTTTGTTTTCATTGTGTAGAGCGATTTTGGCTAAGCTGCATTTTAATATAGTTTAGGTGTTGTTGTGCCTAGTTTTTACATTCAGTTTTATTTTTTGATCGTTTTTCAAATTCTTTATTTGAAACTCTAAATACCTGCTAAATGAAATTAGCTTATCTTTCTAATAGAGGAAATCTCTAGCAATGTTGTTGCTAACTATATTCAATTTATAATATAGATTGTTTTGTCTTTCCAAACGAAATTTCTTCTTTATTTCCGTTAAAAATTATATACTTAATATTCTTTTCTTTAGGAACAATAAAATTTAGCCAAATTTTCTTAGATTCATTAGGAAGAAATTTAGTGCTTTTCGTTACAGTTCCTGCTAACTGAATTCCACTAACGATTTTCCATAAAGGGTATCTATCAAATATTCCTTCATCACTTCCAATTTCAAAGTTCCAAAAATTTACCTCTCTATCGTAACTAGTCAAGTTTTTCATCTCGATTTTTATAGTTACATATTTTTCATTCTCACTTCTAATAAAGTAAGGTTGAGTAGGAGGCTCAGAATATTTGATTAATGTAAATGACAAGTCATCATTTAATTTATAATTTTTTGAAACTATTTGCTTAACAGGGTAGCAAGCGTATAATACGGTAATTAAAAAGGTGAAAATGATAGTCTTTTTCATAATTATTTAAATTTATTGTTTTTGTTACCAACGTTTTGTGTATTGTTATTTGCGATTTTTGTTTGTAAAGTTAATTAAAAGTGATGAACTTTTGGTGCTGTCAGATTTAGGCCGAAGGATAAATTCGCAAGCAATTAACTATACATTTTGTTAGTGTTAGTTTTTACTGTTTTTATATTCAATTCTAATTAGATAATCAGGTTCTTTTGGTATTAGTCCTTTTTCTAAAAAATCTGAATACTCATTACTTGAAATAATGATACAATTAACTATTTGATCAGCTGCAGGTAAAGTAAAAATTTTCTTTCTAGAAAAAACTTTTAGAATTGAATTTATCTCATTAAGATATTCGCTATCAATCCAATCTCCGTTTTCTCTTTTATCAAATGTGAAGTTTTTATATACGTTATCAATCTTAATATTCAGTTTAATTAAATTATCTTCATTTTTTCCAAAACCACTTATCTCTACTGGTACATTAAGTAACTGAAATAATTTTTCTGTTAATTTTTTATAGTCATTATAATTCCAAAAACCTTCGGCATCAAAAAAAACGTCATCTAAAGCTAAACATAAATAATCGTTATCTAAATCATTAATTGTTTTTAAAATATATTCTTTTCTTGATTGAGTTTTTCAAATGGTTGGCAACGGTATCGTATAACCGTCAGTTACGGTTTAATATGCGTTAATTTTCGTTTTAGCACAGGCTTTAGCAATTCCGAGTGGATTCTGACGTAGTCGAATCCACCGTAATTGCGGTTATACATTGTTATATAGTATTATCTCTCATTTTTATCAAATTGCTTTTAAACCCTTTATTTATAAAGGTTTTGTGTTTTTAGATAATGCAAATTAATGCAATAAAATGCTACTAAATGTTAGGTTTGTTGTACCCTTTGTTGTACCTTAGTAACACGTTGCGCCCAATTGCACAGCTTAAAAACCAGAGTTTTATGTCTTCAATTAAAGTAGTTTTAAGAAAAAACAAGATAGATAAAGCAGGACTTGCACCGCTTTATTTACGAGTAATTAAAAACAGAAAAACTAAATTCATTTCATTAAGCGTAAAATTACAGCCCAATGAATGGGATGAAGATAAACAAAAAGTAAAGAAGAATCATAAAAGCTCTACAAGACTAAACGCATACATCTCTAAAAAGATAGCAGATGCAGAAGGGGAAGTTGCAGACCTTGAAAGAAGAAATCAATCTACATCAGCAAGAAGAATAAAAGAAGCCATTAAGGGTAAACCCTTAATTAACTTTTTTGAGTTTGCTTATGATAGATGTGAGAAGTTAAAAGATACTGTAACACTATCCACTTACAGAAGCTATAAAAACAACATCGAAAAGTTTGAAAGGTTTATAGGGCATCGTGAAATAATGTTTGATGATATTACAGCAACAACCTTAAAAAATTATGCTTCACATTGCAGTTCTAAATTAGGCAACAATAACACAACTATAAATTATGCGTTTAGAATCTTAAATTTAATGTTTAGAGAAGCCATAAGCGAAGATTTAATATCTAATGAACTTGCACCTTTTACAAAGTTTAAAGTAAAGAAAAACAAGACTACAAAGCGTTATTTAAACGAAGAGCAGTTTGAAGCTTTTATGAATTTAGAAGTGCCACAAGAACATAAAGCACAAGTTATCAAAGATATGTTTATCTTTTCTGTTTTTTCTGGTGGGTTGCGTTTTGGCGATGTTATCGAATTGCAATGGAAAAACTACGATAGCAAAAATAATAGAATCACAAAAACGATAAGAAAAACCAAAAGACAGCACAGTATAAAAATAGGTCAAAAAGCGGTTGGTATTTTAGAGAAATACAAAACCCAAGACCAAAAGCAAAATGATATAATTTTTCCATTTGCAAAAGTTGACGAGTTATATTTTAAAGATAGAGAACATAGAAGTTTAATAACCAATAGGGCAATTTCGTTAAGTAATATGTATTTAAGTAGAATAGGTAAAGAATTAGAATTACCGTTTAATTTATCTTTCCATATAAGCCGCCATACATTTGCTACTAGAGCATTAAACAATGGTATGCGTATAGAACACGTTTCTAAATTAATGGATCATTCCGATATTGGTATTACGCAAGTATATGCAAAAATAATAGGTAGTGAATTAGATAACGCAGTAGATAAATACATCAATTAGAATATGATTAATAAACCAATCAATACTATTTTAAAAGCTCAATTTGATACCATTCATTCTCAGGCAGTACAAAAAGCAGAAGAAGATTTTAAAACTAACGTTTTAAATAAGATTAAGAATCTGGAACACTTTGAAAAATTTAAGTTTCTTATAGCTGAAGAGAATAGAATTAAGAATTTAATAGATAAAAATAAACACCCATACTATATAAAAAATCATAGTTCGGTGGATTGGTTGCTTTCACAATTTTCAAGTAGACATTTTTTATTGAATGTAGATGAATTTGCAGAATTAAAAGAAGCTGTTTATTTAGGTAAGATAAACTACTTAACACATCAAAGAGTTAGTGATTTAAAAAAGCAAATACCAAAATTTACTTATAATGATTTTTTATCTGGTAAGGGATGTAAATATCTGATTACGTTTGATAACCAGTATAATATAGAAAAAGAGGATTATTATAAAATGGTTACTTGGCAATCTGATAAGCTTATAAAAGTAGTTTCTTATGAGGTTGAATTATTAGTGAAAAATCATCAAGAATATTGTTCTAACATAGATGAGCCTTTAGAGTTTCTTAATCAGCAGATTCAAATACTTGAAGAAGATTTAATAGAATCTTTAAATGATGCTAAAGAAATAAAACGAATACTATCTAAACTTTTTGCTTTTAAAGGTTTTGATGTAGATAGTTTTAACGATGAATTGTTATTATATAATTACCCATCTTTTTTTAACGACAGAATAGAGTTTAGACGCTTAAACCCATCATCAATAGGTAAAGTGTTAACTAAGTTGTCAAGTGAGCCTAAAATGCTATTTAGTAATGAATATATGGTGTTTTACACGCTTGATGTCTTTTTATCTTGGTTAAAAGATATAGTTAAAGGCAAATCTATTCAAGCACCTTTTAAATATCCTATTTGGGAAGATTTGTTAAATCAAAAAATTAAGGAAGCAGAAAATGAACTTCAACCTAAAATTGATGAGATACAAGACTTTGTATTTAATTCGACAAAAAGTAAAAAAGAGATTCGTAACTATTTAAGAAATGAATTTGAAAAGCAGATAGATAAATATAATACTATTGAAGAAAAGCAAATTTTTTATCTATTAAGGGATGAAAATAAAAATCCGCTTATATCAGATTTTAAGATTAATGCATTATTTAATAATGAAGAACAAGAATATTTAAAGAACTTAAAAGAAGCATACATTTTACAAAATATTAGTTGGCATATTTCATTGACTTTTAATGAAGTTTTTGATTCTAAAACTATATACTTCAAAAAGGATACTGGTTCACATTTAATGATTTTATCATTAACTCAAGATATGGTATTGGATAAAGAATTATCAATTGAATTAGATGAAGCAATGGATTCTTTTTTTAAAGAAATGTATACCACTTCATTGCCATTAGATATTCATTTTTATAATCACCGTGAGAAGTATAGTCGAATATTTGAGAAAAGTATAACACGATTACAGGGTGTTTTAGATAATGCAGAACCTAATAATAAGGTGTTATATATACAAAGCCGATTAAAAGAGTTAAGACATAGAGAGTTAAAGTTTAGAAGCTTTTTAGGCAGAAAAAAGGATTTTAAAGACAAAGAAGATAAATACCCAAATCTATTTAAAGAGTTTTTGTCTATTGAAGCCGAATTTATAAAAGAAACAGTACAAATTAGTCCTATTACTTTATTAACTAATCATACAGAACCTTTATTGTTAGAAAAAGAAACGGATAGTTTTAAAACATTTGTAACTCAAGAGAAGCAAGATTATATTTTAAAAATACTTGAAGATTTAGCAATTACAAAAGATGGAGTATATAATTTAGGTGACAGAAGCAAAGGAACGGTAAGAGGTGTAATTGAAGCGTTAAGAGAAGAGCATATCATTCCAAAATTGAGTTTAAAAAGATTATGTGATATAATCGCTAATCAAATTAATTTAGAATTAAAATCAAAATTAGATTGGTCAAATACATCAGACGATTATCATAAAAAGGCAAAACAATACATAAAAAACAATCCACTTCATTAAAATACAGCTAATAAAAGGTCTTATAAGGTCAGCCTTATAAGTACCTATCCAGAGCTTAATATTTGTTACAGAAATAATTAGTAACATTAAAAATTAAGTAAATGGAAGCAGTAATTTTAAGCACCCAACAGTACAATGATTTAGTTAGTCGTTTAGATGATTTAAACAGACAATTAGAGGAAAAACAAAAGAAACCTCAAGACACATTTTTAGACAATCAAGAGTTTTTATTATTAATGAATATTAGTAAAAGAACTGCTCAAACTTGGAGAGACGAAGGTGTGATATCATTCTCGCAGATAGGTTCTAAAATATATTATCGAATGAGTGATGTTCAAAAGCTTTTAGATAATAATTATAGAAAAGCCTTTAAAAATAAAAGGTAGTCGTTTTGTACGATACGCTTAAAATAAAGCATCAAGTAATACAATTACCTAAAGAAGTTATAGAACAACAAGAAAACCCATTTTTTTGGAAAGGCTTAAAATGGACACCTATTTTCAATAAAAAAACAAATCAAGTTAAAGCTTATGAAACCACAGTAAATAACTTAAAACTTGAATTAAAAGGAAATATAATCTCTTGTAATAACTCATTGCAAAAATGGTATATAGGTAATAATTACGAGTTGTTTACCTATTCAAAAGTCGTTGAAGCATTAAAGAAATTAGATAGTGTTTTACCGTTCAATGTATATAACGCTAATATTCATTATGTAGCAGTAGGCACAGTTGTAGAAGAAGAAGCAAAACCAATCCTAAATACTTGGTTAAGTCTGAATGGTAAAACACCAATAACAATGTTGGGTGCTAATAAAGAATACGGTAAAAAATTCTATCTTACAGATTATAACGTTAAAGGCTATGATAAAACGTTTGAAGTAAAAACACACGAACGTATAATAATAGGGAAACCAATATTTAGATTCGAGTTAGAAATATATACACGTAATTTAAACAAGCGTAAAAACCCTATTGGTATTTATACCGTTAAAGATTTAATAGATAAAAAGAAATATAAAATGTTAGCAGATGAGTTAATGAGTAAGTACGATAAAATAGAAAAGCAACAAACTATTCCATTATCACAGCTTACTAACAAGGAAAAAGAGGTTTTAGCGTTATTTCAAAATCAAGAGATATTAAAACAATATAAAATAGACCATTCTGAAACATTTAGCAATCGTAGAAAGGTGTATAATAGAATCAAAAAGTTATCAAACAATAAGTATCTAATACACATAAATGAGCGATTAAAAATGAGTCTAAAATACACGCTATTTTAGTACTTGTAATATAACATGAAAATGGGGTATAAAGTAAATGTAGTAAATCGTATTATTAAGTCAGATTAATATTATATTTTTAACCTTTAGATTTAGATAAAAACTTTACTTAAGTCATTAGTATTGTAATAAAACATCATAAAAATAAATGACAAGCATAGACCAAAGAACACAATTACAAAATCAAATATGGAAAATAGCCAACGATGTACGTGGCTCTGTTGATGGATGGGATTTTAAACACTTCGTTTTAGGTACATTATTTTATCGCTTTATTAGTGAGAATTTCACAGATTATATTGAAGCTGGTGATGATAGTATAAATTATGCAAGTTTACCAGATAGTGTTATTACACCTGAAATTAAAGATGATGCTATTAAAACAAAAGGTTATTTTATTTATCCGAGTCAGTTATTTGTTAATGTGGTTAAAAATGCTGATGATAACGAAAACCTAAACACAGACCTAGCAGCAATATTTAAATCTATTGAGAGTTCTGCGAATGGGTATCCATCAGAAGAGGACATAAAAGGCTTATTTGCCGATTTTGATACAACGAGTAATCGATTAGGAAATACAGTAGGTGATAAAAATAGCAGATTATCTGCTGTTTTAAAAGGTGTTGATGGTTTAAAGCTAGAAGGTGACTTTAAAGATAGTAATATTGATTTTTTTGGTGATGCCTATGAATTTCTGATTCATAATTATGCAGCCAATGCAGGTAAATCTGGTGGTGAATTTTTTACACCTACCAACGTATCGAAACTCATTGCGCAATTGGCAATGCATAAGCAAGATAAAATCAATAAAATATATGACCCCGCTGTGGGTTCTGGTTCATTACTCTTACAAGCTAAAAAACATTTTGATAATCATATTATAGAAGAAGGTTTCTTTGGTCAAGAAATAAACCACACTACCTACAACTTGGCGCGTATGAACATGTTTTTACACAATGTAAACTACGATAAGTTTCATATCGTGTTGGGTAACACCTTAATGAATCCAAAATTAGGAGATGATAAACCATTTGATGCCATTGTATCTAATCCACCCTATTCTATAAAATGGAAAGGTAGCGACGACCCTACGTTAATTAATGACGACCGTTTTGCACCTGCAGGAGTATTAGCTCCAAAATCGAAAGCAGATTTTGCATTTGTATTGCATTCATTGAGCTATTTATCAAGCAAAGGTAGAGCTGCATTGGTCTGTTTCCCTGGTATTTTTTATCGTGGTGGTGCAGAACAGAAAATTAGAAAGTACTTGGTAGATAACAACTATGTAGAAACCATTATCAATTTAGCACCTAATTTATTTTATGGTACTTCTATCGCAGTAACATTATTAGTACTTTCTAAAAGTAAAAGAGATACCAAAACACAGTTTATTGATGCAAGTGGTGAAGACTTCTTTAAAAAAGTAACTAACAATAATGAAATGACAGATGCTCACATTGAAAAAGTGATGCAATTGTTTGATAGTAAGGAAGATGTTAAACACATAGCAAAATCTGTAGACAATAGTATAATTGCCAAAAACGATTACAACCTTTCTGTTAGTTCTTATGTAGAAGCTAAAGATACACGCGAAAAAATTGATATTAAAGAACTTAATAAAGAAGTTGCTATCACGGTTAAAAAAATAGACAAACTACGTGCTGATATTGATAATATTGTAAAAGAAATTGAAGTATGAGTAGGTTAGATAAATTATTGGAAGGGGTTGATGTTGAATGGAAAACTTTGGGTGATAATGACTTTGTTGAGATAGCAAATTCTGGTAGGAAACCAGTTAAATCCTCTTTACGTATTCCTGGAAAAATACCTTATTATGGTGCTAATAATATTCAGGATTTTGTTGAAGGTTATACGCATGAAGGTACATATATTTTAATTGCAGAAGATGGTTCTGCAAGTTTAGAAAATTATTCTATTCAATGGGCGAACGATAAATTTTGGGCAAATAATCATGTACACGTAATTCGAGGTGTTAATAGCCTTGATAGTCGCTTTTTGTTTCATTATTTAACAACGGTCAATTTCATACCATTTTTATCAGGTGGAGGGAGAGCCAAATTGACCAAAGGTAAGATGACAACTATCCCAATCCCAATACCATGTTCTGATAACCCAGAGAAATCACTCAAAATCCAAAAAGAAATTGTTCGTATTTTAGATACCTTTACAGAACTTACTACAGAACTTACTACAGAACTTACTGCACGTAAAAAACAATACGAGTATTATCGTGAGCAATTACTAACTTTTGATGAAACAGAAGTGGATTGGAAGACTTTGGGAGAGGTGGTTTTAAAAACCTCAAACATTAAATGGTTTGACACAAATAAAACTTATAGATATATTGATTTATCCTCTGTTTGTCGAGATAAAAATATAATTACTGAAACAACAGAAATAACAAAAGAAAATGCTCCAAGTAGAGCTAAAAAAATAGTTCTACAGGATGATGTGATATTTGCTACAACTAGACCTGTTCAAATGAGACTTTGCTTAATAACTGAAGAATATTCTAATGATATTGCTAGCACTGGTTATTGTGTTTTGAGACCTAATAAAAAATCTGTCTTACCCAAATGGATTTTCTTTTGTGTTTCATCAAATCGTTTTAGAAACTATGTTGAAGAAAATCAAAGTGGTTCTGCGTATCCTGCTATTTCTGATGCTAAAGTAAAAGATTTTAAAATCCCAATTCCTTCTTTAGAAGAACAAGAGCGAATTGTAAACCTCCTTGATAAATTTGATGTATTAACTACATCCATCAGTGAAGGTTTACCAAAAGAAATAGAATTACGTAAAAAACAATACGAGTATTATAGAAACAAATTGCTAACGTTTCCAGAATAAAAAAAAGCTAGAAAAAGAATATGGGGCAATCATTAACAGAAATAGCACAAAAGCTAAAAGACAGTCAAAAAAAGGTACAGTTAATCTACGCTTTTAACGGTACGGGTAAAACACGCCTATCACGTAAATTCAGATTGTTGGTAGATCCAAAAGTTTCTAACCAAGAACAGGAAGAGGAGCAAGAATCAGGTATTAAAGTAATGTATTACAATGCATTTACAGAAGATTTATTTTATTGGGATAATGATTTAGATGCAGACACTAACCGTAAGTTGTTAATTCGTCCTAACAATTTTACAGATTTAGCACTAGGCTTTTTAAAAGACCAAGGATTAGATGATAATATCGTAAAAAACTTTCAACACTTTACTACAGATTCTATAACACCGCTATTCAATGAAGAGTATACAATACAAGATGAAAATGGTAAAAATATTGTTGTAAAAGCATATTCTGAAGTAACATTTTCTGTAGCTAGTGGTGATGACCAAAGCCAGAATAATATTAAAATATCAAAAGGTGAAGAAAGTAATTTTATTTGGTGTGTTTATTATAGTTTAATTGAACAAGTAGTTGAGCTTTTAAATATTCCAGAACCTGAAGATAGAGCAACCAATCAATTTGATGATGTAGAATATATATTTATTGATGACCCAATAAGTTCTTTAGATGAAAATCACTTAATAGAATTAGCAGTTAATTTAGCTGAATTGATAAGGAAATCAAATGGCTTAAAATTTATAATTTCAACACATAATCCACTTTTTTATAATGTGCTTTACAATGAGCTTGGTATTGCTAAGAAAAAGGGAGCTTTTTTGTTGAGTAAAAATGAAGATGGTACGTTTAATTTAGACCCTAAACATGGTGATTCTAACAAAAGCTTTTCATATCATCTGTATTTAAGAGACGTAATAAAAAATGCAATTGATAATAATGAAGTTTCTAAATTTCATTTTGTGTTGTTGCGTAATTTGTATGAAAAAACAGCCAACTTTCTAGGTTATAGTAAATGGTCTGAATTATTACCAAATGATAATAGAGAAGGATATGTAAGTCGTATTATGAATTTTTATAGTCATAGTACGCTATCAAGTGAAGAAGTGAGAGAGCCAACACCACCTGAAAAAGAAATGGTTAATTATTTATTTAAATATTTATTAGATAATTCCAAATATTTACAAGAAGAGATAGAAATAGAACAAGCTTAAACAATAGTTGTAGTCCAATGAGTCAATATAAAACCATAGCAGAATCAAACAATTTCATTGTTTTAGATAACTACAAAAAGTTTTCAGAAGTAAATGAAACACCTTCTGGGTATCAAACAGAAGCAGATTTAGAAAAAGAATTGGTACAAGATTTAATAAACCAAGGCTATGAGTATGTAAAACACCTAACCACACCAACAGCTATGTTGGCAAATGTGCGTGTACAATTGCAAAATCTTAACGATATGCAATTTACAGATAAAGAATGGGTACGTTTTGTAGAAGAGTATTTAGACAAACCAAGTGATAACCTAGTTGATAAAACAAGAAAGCTACACGATAACTACATTTACGATTTTGTATTTGATGACGGACATATTCAAAACATATATTTAGTAGATAAAAACAATATTTCACGTAATAAGGTTCAAGTTATTTCACAGTTCGAGCAGAAAGGCACACATGCAAATCGTTATGATGTTACAATTTTAGTAAACGGATTGCCTTTAGTACAAGTAGAACTAAAAAAGCGAGGTGTTGCCATTCGTGAAGCTTTTAATCAAGTACATCGTTATACAAAAGAAAGTTTTAATACAGAAAACTCTTTGTTTAAGTACCTGCAAATTTTTGTAATTTCTAATGGTACAGACAGTCGTTATTTTGCCAATACTGTAAAGCGTAATAAAAACAGCTTCGACTTTACCATGAATTGGGCAGATGTAAAAAGCAAGTCAATCAAAGACTTAAAAGATTTTACAGTTACATTTTTTCAAAAACAAACACTCTTAAATGTATTATTAACCTATTCGGTTTTTGATAGTAATAATACATTATTAGTAATGCGTCCGTATCAAATTGCAGCAACAGAACGTATTATATGGAAAATTGCAAGTTCATATAATGCTAAAAAATGGGCAACCACAGAAGGTGGTGGTTTTATATGGCATACTACAGGTTCTGGTAAAACATTAACCAGTTTTAAAGCAGCACGTTTAGCAGCAACAAAACTAAAATTTGTAGATAAAGTATTTTTTGTAGTAGACCGTAAAGATTTAGACTTTCAAACCATGAAAGAATACCAACGCTTTTCGCCAGATAGTGTAAACGGTTCAGATAGTACTGCAGGTTTAAAAAGAAATATAGATAAAACCGATAATAGAATTATTGTAACCACCATTCAAAAGTTAAATAACTTAATGAAAGGTGAAAATGATTTAGCGATTTATCAAAAGCAAGTGGTCTTTATTTTTGATGAAGCACATCGCTCGCAATTTGGTGAAGCGCAAAAGAATTTAAAAAAGAAGTTTAAAAAATACTATCAGTTTGGTTTTACAGGAACACCTATTTTTCCTGAAAATGCTTTAGGTTCAGAAACTACACAAAGCGTATTTGGTACGGAATTACATTCTTATGTAATAACAGATGCTATTAGAGATGAAAAAGTATTAAAATTTAAAGTAGATTATAACGATGTCCGTCCTAAATTTAAAGGAATTGAGTCGGAACAAGATTTAAAAAAACTATCGGCAGCAGAAAACAAAAAAGCCTTATTACATCCTGTTCGTATCAAAGAAATTTCAGAATATATTTTAAAACATTACAGGCAAAAAACACACCGTACAAAAGGCAGTAATAGCGGTTTTAATGCCATGTTTGCCGTAAGTAGTGTAGATGCAGCAAAATGTTATTATGAAGAATTAAATAAGCTTCAAAAAGACAGCGATAAACCTTTAAGAATAGCAACTATTTTTTCGTTTGCAGCCAATGAAGCACAAGGAGCAATTGGTGAAATACAAGACGAAACCTTTGAGCCCACAGCTATGGATGTAAGTGCTAAAGAGTTTTTAACAAAAGCTATTGACGATTATAATGCGGCTTTTAAAATGAATTATAGCATTGATAGTAAAGGCTTTCAAGATTATTACCGAGACCTCGCCAAACGTGTAAAAAACAAAGAAGTAGATTTATTAATTGTGGTAGGAATGTTCTTAACAGGTTTTGATGCACCTACATTAAATACATTATTTGTAGATAAAAATTTGCGCTATCACGGGTTAATGCAAGCCTTTTCACGTACCAACCGTATTTACGATGCGACTAAAACCTTTGGTAATATTGTTACGTTTAGAGATTTAGAACAGGCAACAATTGATGCAATTACTTTGTTTGGCGATAGTAGTACTAAAAATGTAGTATTAGAAAAAAGCTATAAAGAATATTTAGAAGGTTTTACGGATATAGCAACTGGTAACGCACGAAGAGGTTATATTGAAGTGGTAGCAGAATTAAAAGAAAAATTCCCAAATCCTGATGAAATAGAAACACAAAAGGATAAAAAAGAATTTTCTAAACTCTTTGGAGAATATTTACGCGTAGAAAATATATTGCAAAATTATGATGAGTTTAATCATCTTAAAGAATTGCAAAGTATTGATTATACAGATGAAGAAGCTATAGAATCATTTAAAGAAGAAAACTTCTTAACAGATGAAGATATTGTAAGTATGCAAGCTATTGAAGTACCAGCAGAAAGAACAATACAAGATTATCGCTCTACCTATAATGACATTCGTGATTGGTTGCGACGAGAAAAACAAGGTAATGAAGCAGAAGAATCAAATATTGATTGGGATGATGTAGTCTTTGAAGTGGATTTATTAAAATCTCAAGAAATAAACTTAGACTATATTTTAGAATTAATTTTTGATAGTAATAAGAAAGCCAAGAACAAGGAAGATTTAGTAGAAGAAATAAGACGTGTAATTCGTGCAAGTGTTGGCAATAGAGCAAAAGAAAGTTTAGTAGTAGATTTTATCAATGAAACAGATTTAGATGATATAAAAGAAAAAGCTACGATTATAGATGATTTCTATGCTTATGCTAAAGTAAAACAGAAAAAAGAAGCAGCAGAATTAATTGAAGAAGAAAGTTTAAACGAAGAAGCGGCAAAACGTTATATTTTGGCATCTTTAAAACGCGAATATGCAAGCGAAAACGGTACGGAGTTAAATTCTATTTTGCCCAAAATGAGTCCTTTAAACCCTCAATACCTGACTAAAAAGCAAAATGTATTTCAAAAGATTGTTTCATTTGTTGAAAAGTTCAAAAGAATTAGTAATGAACTATAATTCTTTTAAAAACTAATAAGTATATTTTATGCATTTATATAATTTAAAGTCAAAAGATGATATTAGCATTTTAAAAGAGAAACCATTTAAATTAGAAAGAGAAATACAATCGCTTTTTGAACATAATTTAAATGAGTTAATGGATTTGCAATTAGTAAAATCAGAGTTCTCAATTAAAAATAAACGCATAGACACTTTAGCTTACGATACGCAATCAAATGCATTCATTATTATTGAATATAAGAAAAGTAAAAATATAAGTGTAGTAGACCAAGGTTTCACTTATTTAAGTTTAATGCTCGAAAACAAAGCAGATTTTATAGTAGAATATAATGAAACTCTAAAACAAAACTTAAAGCGTACTGATATAGATTGGAGTCAAACAAGAGTAGTATTTGTATCTACAAGTTTTACCGAAAATCAAAAAACAGCCACAAATTTTAAAGATATAGCTATTGAGTTATGGGAAGTTAAGCGCTATGAAAATAATTTAATTAGTGTTAACCAAATTAAGAAAAGTAAATCAGCAGAAAGTATAAAGCCAATAACATCTAGTAATACACAATTAGAAGCAGTAACAAAAGAGATAAAAGTTTATACAGAAGAATTTCATTTAGATAGTTATCCAGATAAAGTAAAAGAGCTTTACGAAACCTATAAAGAAGCTATTTTAAACTTAGCAGATGATATTGAGTTAGAACCTAAAAAACTATATATAGCATTTAAAAAAGATAAAAATATAGCAGATATTGTAACACTCAAGAAAGGAATAAAACTATTTATAAATCTGCCAAAAGGGAAGCTAGAAGACCCTAAAAATCTAATGCGTGATGTATCAAATACAGGACATTGGGGTAATGGAGATTATGAAATAGTTATTACTAATACAGATAATTTAGAATATATTTTATACTTAATTAAACAAGCTATATAAATACAGTATATTTTAGTTATGTATTTGTAAATATTATTAAACATAAACGTCTAATTAATAAAGTCAATGATACAGTTAAGTGTTTAGTTCATAAAACAATAAATGGTATAATATTTGTTTTAAATAAAGTAATTATATACTTTTGTATAATATTAATGAAGTTATGAATAATAAAACTTTACATATAAACAAACCTTCTGAGAGACTTCTTTCCTTTGTACGATCTCTTAAAGAAGATAAAGAAAACAACAAAAAAGAGTTGCTTTCTAATAAGGAGCTATATTTTAAAAAGTAGTTTTCCTTAATGGCTTTCAATACTGTAATTCCATATACAAGTTCTGTTGGAAGTAAATTTCTTATAAATTTTAAAGATTTTATACAGCAAGATTTTTCCTTGCCTGTTGTTGACGTATCATTGTTTTTAGTAGAATCTACAGAAGTAGGTTTAGGTCTAAGAGATTTAATTGCTTTAACTAGAATAATAAAAGATTTCCTAAATGAAAATCAAGTAGTGCTTTATTACTATTGTGATACTAGTGATTCAGATATTTTTATCTCACCACGAAACCAAAAAATGCAACCACAAGAGTTTAGACATAGTTTGTTTAATGCTCTTTTTGATTTAATGAAAGTTACGGATTTTGTGAAAGATGAAATTATTATTGAAGATCCTGCTAATAATACACACTACATATCATTAATAACTAAAGTAGCTGATAAATCAAGTCTTACAGAGGTTAGTGTTGCAGTTCAGCAAATGAATGATAAGTAAAAAAGTCCACACAAAATAAAACCCAGTTTTTTCGTACCTCAAAATCCTCTGTCTTTTATTTTGTTCCGCTCGCCAACGCGCTTGTAGTTTTTGGTTGCCATCCCTCACACAGCACATTACTTGTTTTATTTAAGCGTTTATATTTTAATAAATCGGTACAATAAAAAAGTAAAAAGCTGTTACCAACGCTCACACCAAAAACTACCCAAAGCTATGTTTACATAATACAAGTTATAGTAGCAAACGGCACTTTTCAAAGGTTTGCTATCGCAGTGTTAATGCATTTTGTAGCTATAACTGGTATTATGTAAAATATCCGCTATTCCAACGCGCAATTCCGAACATCTAACAAGGTTTCGTACTAGCATTAAAAAAAGTCTACTAGTTTGGTTTGTACTTTTATTTACGCCAATTACTATTTTAAATAGTATCGTACTTTAATAAGAATTTAGGTATATCGTTGACTTCACTTAAAGTAATAGAGTTAACTAGAGTACTATATTCTTCCTTATTGAAAGTTCCAGCAATATTTAATTTGTTTTCCTTCACTTTATCTATTAATTCATCCTTTGTCAAAGTATAATATTCATTACAATTGAAATAAGAATCCTGTGTAAGTCCGTTATTTTCTGTTGGTGTAATGTGTGCAAGGGTATCTAAATCATACCCTTTTTTTTGCAAGTAATTTATTTTTTTATGTAATTGTGTAGTGCTTAAAACCAAAAAATTATCACTTTCAGCTATAGCTACAACTGTAAAATAATGTGGCTCTTCTGTCTGTATTAATTCTGGTGCTTCTATTTTATAGACAACACCAACTTTTAGTGTAGAAGTAATTACAAAGTCTGGCGGTAGCATAGATTAAGATTTCAATAAACTTTGTATAGATCTATGTATATTAAAATCTTGTTCAGACAATTTAGATTCCTCTTCATTATAAATATCTGAAAAATCAATACTGTCATTATTTGGTTTCATAAAGAAATCTTGTATTACAATATCATAACTATTTGGAAAATTATCTGTTTGTAATTCGTTTTCATATCTTTTCCATTCAGGAAATAAATGTGAATAATCTCTCAATTCAAAAGTGTCCATTTCACCAAATTTATCCCAAACATAATTGAGTATTTTTAAATCTGATTTAGAGAAATAATCTTCTTGATAGTTCACTTTAGCTTTAATATTATATTCTTCTACATCATAAGAATCAGGTAAAGAATATTTAGACATATCCATAGCTTTTGATGCAATAGGTCCATTTGGTAATGCTTTATATCTGTCTTTTATTATAAGCCTACCATACTTATTTAGATGCAACCTATCACTTAACCAAATAAGTTTCATTAGTTTAAGCCTATCAATAGTTTTGTTATTCGCTTTGTTTGCGAAATATAAAATAATATTTTCTATTTTTTTTTGCTGTATATTCATATAATAGAAGTACCGTTTTATGTAAGCGTCTGAATATTAGTCGTAATATTAAGCAAAAATATACAATTTTATATAAATTATTTGTTCATATTAAATATATTTTGTAGTTGATAATATTGCCTATTACATTATGTTATAACTTTATTATTCAATACGTTTCATCTTGCTTTTATTTATTTTGTTATCTCATTCAAGCTGCACAAAACCATCGTTAAGTCCAAGTATTCCTTACCTCAAGTCTTTGTTTGTTTCATTTCGTTAACAAATATCATAGTCCACTTTTCCCCACCACCCAAGTCAGCGGTTATAAAAAAATAGGTTTATAAAGTGTAGTAATACGCCATAGCACATTACTTTTTATCGTACCTCAAAAAAGCAATAAGCTATTGTCTAAAAGTCCTGTATAAGTAGCTTGTTTAAATGCTGTTTTATCAAACAACTATTTAAAACGCTACCCATACAAACGCTTCATCCAACGCTCAATACTGTACTAAAACCTATTTTTTTAAGTGTTAATTCCCCAGAAAAGTTATATTTATACTATGAAACAAATGATTGAAGATTTATTTGATTTATTCTTTCCTCACGATATAGATGAAAACGGTAATAAAATCGAAAATCCTGAAGGTGATGATTCTTTTGGCACTAAACTTTTCACAATCATTTTGTTTGTTATAATAGTTATATTGGCAGGAATAACATTAAATTAATAAAAGATAGCAAATATATGTGGCTTCCTACAGCCCACGCTTTAAGGCTATAAAGCTCAAGCCTACGGTTTTTTTAAAAACTTTTTATTAGTACTGCAAAACAACTTTTGGCTTTAATTAATGCAATTTCCTTTTCAATAAAATTTTTCAAAAACTTTTTTAAAAAAAGCTTGACAGCCTTACCCACGC
This sequence comes from uncultured Tenacibaculum sp., assembly GCF_947502995.1. Classification (GTDB taxonomy): domain Bacteria; phylum Bacteroidota; class Bacteroidia; order Flavobacteriales; family Flavobacteriaceae; genus Polaribacter. The sequence continues at coordinate 139,394 of NZ_CANNBW010000002.1, forward strand.
CACAAAGCGAAAGGCTTTCTTTTTTTAATTTTTTTCTTTTTCATTTTCAAAAAAAATATGTGTGAGCGTAGCGAACTTTTAATTGGATAGCTATGCCTTATTTTGAAATGAAAACACACCAAATCGGAAGAACCTACTCGAACCCTCATTTTTTTATCCTAAACAAAGGACTTAACAGCGGAAAACCGCTTTCAAATCCTTGTCCTAACTGTTTTGTAGTAATCACAAAAACCGAAACAGATAAAAACACACTTTTTCATTTATCTATGATGTTGCAAATAGGCGGTTTTTACGCTTATTATTTAAAAGGTAGTGTTATTCCGTTTATTTCTGTAGATGATTGCGGAAACACGCTTAAAAAAGGTTTAAAATCTACTTCAAACATAAGCGACCAGATGCAAAAACATATAAAAGTGGTTGAGGTTATCAGTAAAAAGGAAAAAGAGCTTCAAAATGTCATTGATAAAATGGCAGTTTTAAAGGTCGCATACATTCGTAATTGTTTCAAACTAATGCAAAGTAAAGAAGCCTAGTGCAAAGGCATCGTAACGCCATAAAACAGTAACAAAATGGCATTATTTTGGTTATATTTATAGTGAAATAAAGGTTTTAAAGCAATATAAAGTCCGTACCAAATCCAAACGTGTAATTTTTAAATTGTTTTTATATTATGGGAAAGATTTCTCAAGGAATTTTAGGCGGATTATCTGGAAAAGTAGGTAATGTCATCGGTGGTAGTTGGAAAGGTATTGACTATATCAGAATTAAGCCATCAAGCGTGGCGAATCCTCGAACAGAGGGGCAAGTAAACCAACGTAATAAATTTACGGTTACATTGGAATATTTACAGCCAAACAAAGAGTTTTTAAAAGTTGGTTACAAGTCTTTTGCGACAAAGAAAACCGAATTTAATGCTGCAATGTCTTATGTATTAAATAATGCAGTAGGAGGGATTGCACCTAACTTCACAATCGATTATTCTTTAGCTTTATTGAGTAGAGGTTCTTTATCTGGAGTGTTAAACGGTACTACTGACTTAACAACACCAGGACAAGTGGATTTTGGTTGGAGTGATAACTCGGCAGAGGGTAACGCAAATGCAACAGATAAAGCAATGTTGTTAGTTTACAATCCAAGTAAAAAAGAATCTGTTTATATTTTAGATGGTGCAGACAGAACAGCAGGTTCTCAATCGGTAACAATTCCAAACACCTATGCAGGAGACACAGTAGAGCTATTTATGGCGTTTGTTTCTGCTGATGGTAGTCAAGTATCAAATAGTGTGTATTTAGGCTCTGGTACGGCTGCTTAATAACTTTAAGTTTAAATACATTTTGAAAACCGTTTCTATTAATTTAGAAGCGGTTTTTTTATGCCTTTAGATTACTTCTAATTATTGGTTAAAATGTTATACCTATGTTGTACCCTTTTTTAATTAATCTTTTTAAACCCTTTATTTATAGGCTTTAATTGAGTTAATTAATATAATACATTGTTACCTACTGGCTTTTTTTCTTAATTCAAGTTCAAATTCTTTTTTTAGACTTTCGATTTTTTCTTTGGTCGTTATTTTCAAACTATTTATATAGATAGTAGGATACATAGTTCCTCCTTCTACTTGTGATGCATCTAATTCCGCCTTATTTTTTCTGTAATCTTTCCAAAGATTTAGTTTCTTATCAAATAATTCAGGGTCAATTCCGAAGTTATTACTTTTTCTTTCTTTAATTAAGTCGATTAGCTCTAAAAATTCTTTATCAACCTTTTCAAACTCAATATTAGATTGAATATTCATTTCAGTTTGTGTTTCTGGTGCATTTGGATATATTGTTTCCCAAATAAAATTATTAGTTTGGTTTATAAATGTTTTAGCACTAGAAAAGCATCTTAATATTTCTTCTCTGTTAACATCAAAATTTGTTGCAAACTCGTGACAAAATATATGTCTTAATTCAAATGTCCTATTTATGTCAGCAAAAATTTGATTTGAATTTTCTTTAAAATTTTTTGAGGTTTCCTTTACTTTTTCAAAAATGCTTTCTTTTTCAAAGAGTTTAATTTCACTAGTAAAGTCCTTTCCAATTAAAGTGGATAAATTGGAATTAATATCTTTATAATTATTACAAGGTAATATATGTGAGATGAACTCTCCAATTGAAAATGTTTTTGTCTGAATAGCATTTACAATATCAAAATCAAATTTCACATTTTTTGCTTGATTGAATTTAACTATATTGTCACTAAAAGGTTTACCAAAATCAATAAGTTCCTTATATGTAGACCTAAAAAAGCCTTCAAAACAAGCAACAGTAGCTATTGGAATATATTTCAGTAGTTCTTGATTATATTTTCCATTGTAATGTAAATTTTCTTTAAACGCATATTCAATATCATTCAATTTTGTCTTAAAATCATATCGAGTATTAAATTCCGACCTTGATTTAATAGAAGTTATTTCATTAATTAAATTTCTCTTCATTTTCTTTTTTACCATTTTTTCAGCTTGTAGGTAACGTTTTGTGTATTGTTATTTGAGCTTTTTGTTTGTAAAGTTAATTAAAAGTGATGAGTTTTTGGTTTTGCGAGATTTGTCCGAAGGAAAAATCCGCAAGCAATTAACTATACATTTTGTTGCCTACCGTTATCATTTTTTTAACCGTTTTAAATTCCGTGTTGCGTAGAATTCAATTCCGTCAATTGGTTTAATCTTTCTCTTTCTGATTTGATACCTGATTGTTGAATTAATCTTAGTCCATTTTTTGACCGATTTATTTTCTTTCTTCTTTTTTATATTTAGAATTAAAGTGTCATTTTGGATTTTCCATTTTCCTTTCAACTCTGAATAAATTATTTCATGGTAATTAAAAAATTTAGTTCTATGAAATTTTTCATTTTTGTATAAAATTAAATGATCTGAGTCTACATAACTCCATGTAATTTTATTTCTATTATTTGATTTTTTTTCTTGAATATATATTCAGAATGGATTTCTTGTGAAATCACAGTGTTAGTCAAAAGGCTTAAAGTCAGTGTTATAATTTAGTTTTTCAAATAGTTGGCAACGTTTTGTGTATTGTTATTTGCGATTTTTAGTTGTAAAGTTAATTAAAAGTGGTGAGTTTTTGGTTTTGCGCGATTTAGTCCGAAGGAATAAATCCGCAAGCAATTAATAATACATTTTGTTGGCAATTGTATATTTAGTCAAAAAAATGTACATACAAATAACTCATGCCAGTTTCACTATTAGTCCACAAGTAATATTCGCTAAATGTATGGTCTAAAAAATCTCTCTTGTAATAAACTTTGTCAGTCTTGTCGTTCGGTATTTTTAGCCATTTTGGATTATGAGTGCCTTTCTGCAATTCTTCGACAATATGTTTAAATTCTTCGTTATTCTTTTCGGCAATGTTCAGAGGTTGGTCATGAGCTATTATTTTGTCCAAAACAGTTTGGTTGTGTGTAAATGACATCCAATGAACTTGAGTGTCATACATTCCCCAATTTTTGAGTTTTATTTTTTTAATAGATTCAGGTGGTTTAAAACCAAAGTTGTTTTCAAATGACGATTCAAGTTTTTCTCTATTTTGAGCTTCATAAGCGCAACTATAAAAGGTGAGTAGTGATAGTAAAGTCAATAAATTCAGATATCTTCTCAATTTTACGATTCGTTTATATTATTGCTAACGTTTTTGTATTGTTATTTGCGATTTTTTATTTGTAAAGTTAATTAAAAGAGATGAACTTTTGATTTTGCGAGATTTGTCCGAAGGATAAATCTGTAAGCAATTAACTATACATTTTGTTGTGCATAGTGTTTTATTCAGCTTTTATTTCATAAGGTTCTTCTGGAAATCCAAATAATATTGCTTTTTGCTCATCTATTTCCTTAATTCCGATTAGCGTTTCTCGTTCGTTATTTTCGAAAATTGATGCGAAATAAGTTCCTTGCAAATTTTCTAATATTAATTTCCGTCCATTTCTTTTCACTCTTTTATTGAGTTCTTGGATTACTGGACTATCCAAAATTTTGTTGAATGTTAATGGTATTTTCTCGTTATTCCAGTGTGCTTTGAATTCGAGCTTTTCAATTTTTTTAGATTCAAGTTCCGTTTTGGTTGGTTCAATTCTTTCATAGTCAGTCGCAAATTCAGTATCCTCTGTTTTAGACTCAGTTTCACTCAAAATCGTGAGAGTTTTTCCTTTTCAAAATATTCTTATTCGGTTGTCATTTACGAATTCATATTTTGATTCGGAAAGTTTCTCGCTCCATTCAGTTTGGACTTTTGATAATTCATTTTCGCGTTTTAATTCAAGTTCAAAATGGATAATTTGGTCGTTAGTGAATTCAATAAATTCTGGTCGACAATAATCGTCTCCTGTTTTAATCTTTAACCAAGTTCCATTCAGGTCTTTCATTTGTTTTCTGTGGTTTTTGGACATTATGCACAACGTTTTGTGTATTGTTATTTGCGATTCTTGATTATAAAGTTAATTAAAAGTGATGAACTTTTGGTTTAGCGAGATTTAGTCCAAAGGATTAAATCTGCAAGCAATTAACTATACATTTTGTTGTAAAACGTTTTTAATCAATTGAGGTCTCAATAAATTCTGATATTATTTTACCATTTTTAGAATTTATCTTTAAAACTTTCGATCCTTTACCTTTTAAGGTCCAAATTAATTTTCTTTTCTCGTAATCAATATCCCAAAAGTAAATTTCATTCAGTCCATTTCGTTTTCCGATTTCAATTGCTTTTTTTAGGTCAATTGTTGTTTGTTTTTTTAAAACCTTTAAATAAGGTTCGAGGATTTCTTGAGTATCTTCTTTACTCCAAGGTGTTGTACATTTAAGGTTATAAGGAACTAATAATTCAGTCAAATCAAAGTTTTGATAGGTTAATTTATAATTCAACCAAATTTGTATCGCTGGATATTCAGAAGCTTTGAATTCCGATAAATTAATTCTTTCAAGTCCTTTTTTAGGGTTGTGAATTTCTATAATCGTTTTCGATTTATTGAATTCAAAATTTGTATTTAATATGTCCTTGTCAACGATAAATCTCAATTTTTCATCAAATTGATTTTTTGCACAAAAAATGATTCCATCAATGAAGTTTTGAGAGTCAGAAACTTTAAAAGTTAAAATGAATAATATAGTTAGAAAGTATCTCATTCAAATGTTTTACAACGTTTTGTGTATTGTTATTTGCGATTTTTGATTATAAAGTTAATTAAAAGTGATGAACTTTTGGTTTTGCGCGATTTAGTCCGAAGGAATAAATCCGCAAGCAATTAATAATACATTTTGTTGTACCTAGTTTATATGTCGGTTTGTATTTCACACTTGAAGTTGAATTTTTCATGAATATTATTCATTGAAATTGTAATATTTGTATATCGTCCAGCGATATTATTCGAACAATTTTCATATTTTGAAATCAATTCAATTATTTTATCAATTACTGAGGTATACTCTTTTTTACTCAACATTACTGTATTCTTAAAGTCATGAACTCTACTTAGTTTTTTTCGAATCCAATTATCTTCTTCATTATACAAAACAGCTTTTTTGTCATATTTCATGATTAACTCTGAAACATTGTTAATTTTAATTAACTGAAACTTGTTGTTTTCTTTTGCGATAATTAATTTTTGCCAGCTATTATGGAAACATCCTCCTTTTTTTATATTAACCCACAAAGTATCTGTCAATTCGATATTTTTAAGGCTCTCCAATCTATTCAGTTCACTTCTATTCAGTTCACTTTTTTGACCAAATATTTGCCAAATATTTCCGAGTGAAACTAGTGTCATTATTAAAAGAAATCTTTTCATCTTTTGGGAAATTAGGTACAACGTTTTGTGTATTGTTATTTTGCGATTTTTTAATTGTAAAGTTAATTAAAAGTGATGGACTTTTGGTTTTGCGAGATTTAGTCCGAAGGAATAAATGCGCAAGCAATTAATAATACATTTTGTTGGCTATTGACTTTTATTCTATGTGATACCATTGATATTTTAGTCCATTCCAGAATATAATTCCACCTCCATGAGATTCATTTACACTCATGTAAATTCCATTACCAATTAAAGTAAAGTTTTTAGACTTATCTGGACCAAGTATATCGCCAGTTTTTTCGTCAACTAAATCAGGAGCAATAATTTCTCCTTTTGGAATAATTTTAAATATTTCTATCCACTTTAAATCAGTCATATTATTGATTTCTTTACCTGCTCCAAAGACGAAAGTTTCATTGTTTTCTGAGTTGTTAATTATTAAAACTCCAGTTTTTTGATTTTTCTTATTTGTAACTAATGAAGCAAAATCCATAATACTATCTCCATTAAAATGTCCTTTTAGCATTTTATTATCAATTAGCTTCAGTGAGTCAGGAAAATTTTTTAAATCAACTTTTTTGGACTGTTGGATTTTTAAGTCTATTTTTTGTTTTTCTCTTTCATCTTCATCTCTTGTGTTTTCTTTACAGGAAGAAAAAAATATAATTAGTATTGAAATTATTAATGATGTTCTCATATTTAAGTTTATAGCCAACGTTTTGTGTATTGTTATTTGCGATTTTTTGATTGTAAAGTTAATTAAAAGTGGCGAACTTTTGGTTTTGCGAGATTTGTCCGATGGAAAAATCCGCAAGCAATTAACTATACATTTTGTTGGCTTTAGTATTAATCAGTTTTTATAATTTCAATTCTTTCGTTTTGTAAATCACAAACTCTAGTCGTACAAATATACTTTCTCTTTGTCTCTCCATATCCCAGAGCAACGAGTCTAGAGTTTTCAATCCCTCTATTAATTAACTCTTTTTTTATAATTTGAGCTCTTTTTTGAGTTTTAATGCGGTTTGTCTCATTTTGACCTCTCATACAAGAATGTGATTCAATTAAATAAGATGATTCATTTTTCTTAATAATTTGAGATACTAAATCAAGAATTTTATTAGAGTTTTTATCTAAGTCTAAAGACTCAGAGTTTAAGAACTTGATTCTTTTATTTAATTCACTTAGAGATTCACTCTGTTGAGAATATGATAGTTTTATGAAAACAAGCAAGATTATAATTAATAATTTTTTTTTCAGTTTCATATTAAAGCCAACGTATTTGTGTATGATTTTTTGCGGGAAAAGGACGCGAGTCATTTTCCGATGTTGCGGAAAGATAATTAATAAGATTGAATTTCCGATGAGGAAATTCAGCCGCAATTAATTATACACCTTGTTGCCAGTAGTTTTTATTCAGTTATATAATTATCAAATTCAACTTTATTAATATTCATAATTACAGTAGGTTTTCCATATTTTAGTTTTCCATATTCAGTTACTGAAATTTCGTTTTCATTTGGTTTTTCTAGAAAGTATTCAATTGTTTTCGTATTAAAATCATACTTTGACCATGCGAATGTTCCCTTTATTTTCCCGTTTTGATAATAATCAGTTTCTGATTTGATATTAAATATTCCGTATTCAATGATTTTTTTAAAATGTCCATTCGTCGGGTTTGGTTTCCACCATTGCGTTTCAAATTGTTCTGAATAATGTGTGTCAATTTCCCAATTAGAAGCGATTGTTGGGATTCCAAGTTTTTCTCGTTCCGAGTTAAATTCAATTCCGTGGTTTTTGTTAAATGGAATTATATATTCGGAAGCCATTTTTAAACCTCCAATTATAACAAGTAGAATAATTCCATTAATTGATCCTTTCCCAACTGTTTTTATTGAGTGTTTAAATTCAGTTTTATTTTGTTTGTAATCTTTATAATAGGCGAATAATATTCCAAGTGGAATAATTATAAATCCGATTATCATGTAAATTTCGTAGTTCATTTTTAATTACTGGCAACGTTTTGTGTATTGTTATTTGCGATTTTTGTCTGTAAAGTTAATTAAAAGTGGTGAATTTTTGGTTTTGCGAGATTTAGTCCGAAGGAATAAATCCGTAAGCAATTAACTATACATTTTGTTGTGCATAGTTTTTTATCCATATTCAAACCAAATTGTTTCTGAATTTCGGTCGATCGCATAGTCAATAAATCTTTTGAAATTCCTCAAGTCTTGTCCAAAGTTATTTCTAATATAACCTTCACCTTTATCTTTATTGAAATCCGAAAAATAGTACTCAGAGTTCATTGAGTCAAAATCCGTTTTTATTAGTCTTTCGTGGAGATTATCAATTTTTTCAAGACTATCAATTAACTTTTTTACGAGAATTTTTACTTGATTTATATTTCCGTTTAAGGCTTGTTTTCTTTTTTCAAAATTAGCTTTTAAACGTTCCTTTTCTTCTTCGTTTTCTGCAAAATCAATCATATTCATTTCTTCATCTTCGCTTGGGTATTCGGTCATTTTATACAAATGAGATATATCGATATTCGTTATTTCTCCAATTTGATCAAATTCAGGTGTGTGTTCAACTACTCTTGGTCTACACATTAGATTACAAAATTCCCTGCTCAGAGAATATAGATTGCTATTCTCAAAGTATTCTGACGTGATTACTTCACTATCATTATTTACTCTCAAACTAATGTCTAATCCCATTTTCTCAAATTATGCACAACGGTCTCGGCTATGATTTCGTTGTGGAGTCATCCGCAGGATTATTCCGTTGAGAAATCAGCCATTGATTTATACTTTTATTTTTGTGTGGCCAAAACCACAATGAATTATAGCCATTGTTGGCAATAGTTATTTTTTCAGTCGGATTAAATGCAGAACTAATAAATTTAGTTTTGATTCAGTCTTTTTGTTATTATGCCCAAATTTCCAGATAATACTATCATTCTTTTTTGATTCAATTCGGAATGCTGAATGTAATTTTCTCTTAAAATAAAAATTGAGAATTTGTTTTTTCGAATCAAATTTCCATTTCCATTTTCCGACAAGTTTTGAATTTGTCCAATTCTCAACATTCAAATCATCAACTATTAATTTTCCACTTTTTTTAAAATTGAGTTCAGTTATGTCTCCATTTTCGTTTCGTTGAAGTTTTATATAAATTTCATTTAGTTTGTCATTTTCATTATTGAACTTCAGAATTCGAGTAATAGTAATTGTGTCAGATTCATAGAAATTCCGATTTTCATTATCGGCAAACCATTCCGTTTTTTTGAAATCAGATTTTGTCAAATCTTGAGCTTTCATTCCAATTGTGAAAGACAGAATTAAAATCAGAATCGTATTTTTCATAATTATTGCCAACGTTTTGTGTATTGTTATTTGCGATTTTTTAATTGTAAAGTTAATTAAATGGATTGAACTTTTGGTTTTGTGAGATTTAGTCCGAAGTAATAAATCCGTAAGTAATTAATAATACGCTTTGTTAGCCACTGGTTTATTTATAATAATTATGAATGTCTATAATAGTATCATTTCCTTTTTTATAAAAACTATATTCTCTAATTATTCCAATAGTAGTCTCGTCAACATCAATTCTTTTTTTTATCAATCCAGAATTCAAGTTTACCTTAGCCGTGTATTCGAGAGAGTAAATTCCACTTGCATTAAAATAATCGAAAAATGTATTAATTGGTTTTTCAGTCAAGTCGAAATTTTCAGGTATTTCAGTTATGCCTATTTTTTTTCTTTGGTTATTATATTCTATTCCGTATTTATTCTGATTCACATTAGTATATCCAGTTATAAATCCATTTAACAAGTAGATTATTATGATAATTAATATAATTGGTATTGCTTTTTTCATCTTTAGAATCTGGTTGTCAACTTGTGGCTAACGTTTCTTGTATGGTGTCGTAGCTGACGTTAGGAAGCTATGCTCTATACAAATTGTTGTGCGTTCGTTATTTTAGTTCAGTTCTTATTTTCATCAATAATTTTCCTAATCTATTTTTTCCTTGTCCATTACCGCCATCTCCCCAGTAAGAATCATTTTCTGAATAGAATTTTATAGTATTATCTTCATTCATTTAATCTAAATCATCTCTATTAAAATCATTTTTAAATTCAGAAGTATTGTCAAACCCGAAACTTTCAAGTTTTTCGAAGTACGGAATGTAATCGGTTTCTTCAAATTCATAGGAATCAACCTCCCATAAAAAATAAATAATCCATTGATACCATCTTGGAGGACAAGGATACTTTTGTAAATACTTTAAGCGTTCATCAAAATTCAAATCTTTTTGGTCTAGCCATTCATTTAATATCATCATATGTGTCTCACCACCACCCATTCTCCATCCCATACTGTATGGATGAAAATTTGGAGCATAAATCCAAGGTGGAGGAATATCTCCATATTTTTGTATGAGTTCTTTACTAGATTTTAAATACCAGTCTGAATCTTTATATTTTCCCATTTAAATTATTTCGGCAATGACGCACAATGTTTTGTGTATTGTTATTTGCGATTTTTTATTGTAAAGTTAATTAAAAGCGGTGAACTTTTGGTTTTGCGAGATTTAGTCCGAAGGATTAAATCCGCAAGCAATTAACCATACATTTTGTTACCTGCTGGTTTTTATTCAATTCGCTCTAATTTTATTTTACGATATTTTCTGTGATTCAGTTCATTTTCTTTTGCAGAAATTATTTTAAAATTCATTTCGTAGTATTTGTTTTTGAAAAGAATAAATAATTCGTTTTCAATTTCTTGAATATAGTATTTGTAAATATTTTTATCAGTTGTTACGTAACATGAAGATGGTTCAGTGCAAGTTTGGCAATCAATAAAATTCACTTTTTTGTTCTTCAAGAATTTTAATTCAACCGTTCGGCAGATTCTTTTTTCAGATGTTATGGCATTACTTGAGTAAATTTCAATTCGGTCAGCTTTGAAAAACAGGCTATCTTTATTATTTGTCAGTATTTTAGAAAAATAAGAATATCCATTTTTCCGATATTCCAATTTCGATTCCTTTATCATATTTTTTAATTCACGTTTTGTCATTTCTTGAGCAAAGCAGAAGCTAGATGAGAATAGAAATAATATGACTTGAAAGATGATTTTCATTTGCAGAATGTCGGTTTAACTTGCAGGTAACGTTTTGTGTATTGTTATTTGCGCTTTTTGATTGTAAAGTTAATTAAAAGTGGTGAACTTTTGGTGTTGCGAGATTTGTCCGAAGGATAAATCCGCAAGCAATTAATAATACATTTTGTTGTGCCACGTATTTTTAATTCGGATTTTCAGAATAATTTTGGTCAAACTTCAAATCTGAAATATTTAATTCAATTCTTTTTTTATTAAAATCTTCTCTTTCTAATGGTCCGATTATTGAACTATTTATTCCAGATTCTCTTTTCTTGATATCTATTATAAAATATTTGGTAACTGTTAAGTTATTCAAATATGGGTGTTGTTTAGCGATTATAAAATCAGAGTTATTTCCAACAGCGAAAACATAACCAGAAATAATTCCACTTGAATATGGCGAGTCTTTTTCGGTTTTTTCTACAATTGCTCTATTAGAGACTAAATCATTCCATTCTACATAGTAATTTCCGATTATGAGTTCAGACTCACCTAGATTATTCCAACAGGAATTTAAAGTCAGGATTCCGATTAAAGTCAATATAATTTTAGTATTTCGCAATGTTTTGGTTATATGTGGCACAACGTTTTATGTGTATGTTTTTTTGCGATTTTTCTGTAAATTTAATAAAAAGCTATAAGTTTAAAAATAAGAGGACTCTTATAAATCATTTGGCATTCCGCAACTAAATATACACACCGTTATTTGCTGGCTCTTTATTAGTTGAAAAATAAGGACTATATATTTTTAATAGCGTTTATTTAAAGATGATTCTTTTATGTTGAGGTTTATCTAAACTAAGCCTGACTAAATAAATTGAGGATTTTCTGTTTAAGTCGCCATTATGATAAATAATCCGGCTTGCATATAACGTATTTGTGTATGATTTTTTGCGGGAAAAGACGCGAGTCATTTTCCGTTGTCTCGGAAAGATAATTAATAAGATTGAATTTCTGGTGAGGAAATTCAGCCGTAATTAATTATACACGTTGTTGTAACACGTTTTAATTAGTTATAATTTTATTAATTACTCGATTTTGCTTTTCATCAAAACAATATTGAATTTCTAAAAAATCATCTAATTCATGAGTTACACAATTTAATTCAGAGAATACTTGTCTCTCAGAATTTATTTTCTGTCCGTTCTGATCATAAAACTCCCAATCATTTGCCATTTTACTAAACTCTAATTTTTCGTCTAGTCTACAACGTGTAGAAATATAACTTTGAATTAACTCATAACTTCCTTTTGCTTTTATTTTTCCATCAGGATAATAGAAAATCCATTTTCCTATTCTGTATTTATATTTGAAAGTTTCAACTCCTCCAGGACGACAATCTTCAAATTCATTAAATTTATATTGATTGATTAAATTCAGATTTACTGAGCTACCGCAACTAACCAAAATGAAAGTTAGTATGATTAAGCAATTTTTTTTCATTCAATTTTAATGTGTTACAACGGTTTCGGCTATGAACAGTTGCGTGGGTTAGCACGAACTTTTGCAAGTACACGACAAGCTGAAAATTCCGCAGGAATTTTCAGGATAAGCCTGTAATAGCAATTGTTTATAGCCATTGTTGTGGTTAGTGTTTTTTTAATTATTTACTCAATTTTAATATTCTAAATGCTCCTTGAATTACTAAAACAAAAACTATTGTTCCGATAATCAAATCAGGTTTGCTTGAACTCAACCAATTTACCAAAAGTCCCGCAATAATAACTCCCAAATTGATAATCACGTCATTTGAAGTGAAAATCATACTTGCTTTCATATGAGCCTCTTCTTTACTTTTTGACTTTTGTAAAATATAAAGACAAATTCCGTTTGCAATAAGTGCAAAAATCGACACAATTATCATTGTCGAAAAGTTGGGAAGTTTCTCGTCTCCTAAAAATCTCCTTAAAACTTCGATAAATCCAATAATCGCAAGTGTTATTTGAAAATATCCAGCAAGTTTGGCAATCCGTTTTTTTCTTGTCAAAGTTCCGCCAACTGCAAAAAGACTGATTCCGTAAACAAAACTGTCGGCAAGCATATCCAAACTATCAGCAACTAATCCCATTGACTTTGAGATTATTCCAGTTGTCATTTCGATTAGGAAAAAGGCGAAATTGATTCCAAGTACAGTCCAGAGTAGTTTTTTCTGGTTTGCATTTTCATTAAATTCCGTTTGGTCAGTTTGTTCAGTCGAGATTTTCTTTCCGCCTAAATTCAGTTCGATAACTGACTTTTCGATTTGGTCGATTTGTCCGCTATGAAAAACGATCAGTTTTCGGTTGGGGATGTCAAAGTCCAAATTCGCAATACTTGAGATTCCGTCCAATTTCATTCGGATTAGATTTTCTTCCGATGGACAGTCCATTTTGGTAATCTCAAATATCGTTTTGTTCATTAACTTTCTCGGTTTTTGGACATTAACCACAACGTTTTGTGTATTGTTATTTGCGCTTTTTTGTTTGTAAAGTTAATTAAATGAATTGAACTTTTGGTTTTGCGAGATTTAGTCCGAAGGATTAAATCCGCAAGCAATTAACCATACATTTTGTTGGCAATAGTGTTTATTCAATTATAAAATCAGTATCTGTTTCTATAATCTTAATTTCAATTTCTATATCATCTTTTATTAGGTTATTAGAAAATTCGTCGAAAGATTTATATAAAAAACGAATGTTTTTGTAATATTTTAAACCATTATTTTTTGATTCGGTATTGTGATTCCATATACTAATCTCACCATACTTTTCAGTAGAAAGATTTATGACGTAATAATCTCCACCACCATTATTAGCAAAAGGAAAAAATTCTTTAGGAATCCTATTGTTTAAAGCTTTTAAAACCCAAAATATACTCGCCCAATATTCTCCTCTGTGAACTCCGAAAAAATAACTGACTGACCAAAGTTCTTCTTTATTGTTTAATTTTACTTTAAGAGAATTAAGTTGAGGAGTTCCTCCGTTAGTCTTTTTTAGAAAGTTCAGATAATTTTTTGGCAAAGAGAATCCTATAGTTTTTTCTAATTCTATTAAGTCACTATTATTCAACCTTTCAAACTCATAGGGTTTTATTACTTCAATCATATTCGGTTTTTCATTATTGCCAACGGTCTTGTATATGAAAAGTAGCGGATTTTACGCACGAACTTTTCGGTTAAACACAGACTTTAAATTTATAAAATTCATTTCGATTTAGCACCTAAACCGCTATTTTTTATATACGTTGTTACCCACTGGCTTTATTCCGTTCAGCTTGGTTTTCAGCGTAGGCAAAGACATACTCTTTTGCAATTTTTGGATTGTGTTTCGGCTGAAGCGAATTGCAAATGTGTATGGCTTTTAGCGTTGGCTTTTTAACAACAACTTTTATTTTCTTGAATTGGTGGACAAGCTACTGTCCCATAAGAACAATAAACACAACAATCTCCCTCTTTTGGTTTCAAAACCGTTTTGCAATTCTCACATTCGTAGAAAAATTGGCAAGCGTTTGTAGGCATATCTTCTACTTTTTTATGTCCGCAGTTTGGACAAGTGATTTCAGATTTTAATATAGTTTCCATTAATTTTCTTTTTTATTGGTTACTTTATAGCCTGTTGAATTGATTGCTTTCTCAATTTCCGTTTCATTAGTTTTGGTTTTGTCAAATTCAACGATTGCATATCCATTTTCGTAAGACGCTTTTGAGTTTACAATTCCGTTGAGTTTATTTACTTCGTGATTGACGTGTTCTTCACAACTCGCACAAGTCATTCCGCTGATTTTAAACTCCGTTGTTTTAATGTCCGATTTGTCAACTACGATTACTTGCTTTTCTGTATTTGGGTAAAAAATTCCTGAATAGTATGGGAAAGCCAACATCACAATTGCAAATACAGTTACAATTCCTAAAAATTTCTTTGATTGAATAAATTTTGGTTTTTCGTCCGTTTCGCAATCGCAGTCAATTTCTTTACGAGGTTTTAATTTTTGATACCAAGCAAAGCCAAGAACTAAAATTGTCAGTCCGATTAAATAAGGTCTAAAAGGTTCTATCCAAGAAAATGTTGAAGCAATTCCGCTCGTTCCTGCGATTAGAGCTAAAACTGGTGTAATGCAACATAATGAAGCAGTAATCGCGGTTAACAAACCTGCACCAATTAATTTGTTTTCACTTTTCATATCGTTTCCAAGATTTTGTTTTTATCAAGTATCTCAAAAAATGGGTTTAACATTTTTTCGTATTCGGTCGTTAGTGAGTAAAAAATCGTTTGAGCTTCTCTTTCCGTTTCTATTAAATTTCGGTCTTTCATTTTTCTCAAATGTTGAGAGATTGCAGAAATGTTCATTCCAAGAATATCGCTTAAATCACAAACGCAAAGTCTTTTTTCCTGAAAGAGTAGGTAAAGTATTTTCAGTCGAACGCTATTTCCGACTAATGAAAGTCCGTTCGCCAAATAGTCGAACGATTCGCTTAATTCCGAAACTGTGTCTTTGCAACGATTTATTTGTTCAATATCGGCTTGTTGTCTTATACAAGAATTATTTTCCATAAAACAAAGTTACGGTTATTTCTTATTTAAGCAAATACTTAAATACAATATTTTCAAGCGTTGAAAAAATTTTAGCTCTTTTGGTTTTTATAGCGTTGGATTTTTGTGTCGGCAAAAACCGAAAGTGCTAAAATGTGCGGCTGGATTCAGCTTGTGGGTAACGTTTTGTGTATTGTTATTTGCGCTTTTTTGTTTGTAAAGTTAATTAAAAAGAGGTGAACTTTTGGTTTTGCGAGATTTAGTCCGAAGGAATAAATCCGCAAGCAATTAACTATACATTTTGTTGTACCCAGTTATTTTTAAAGTCAGATATTTTTAATCCATCTTTTGTCAATTGTTCTAAATCCAATATTCGGTCAAATGGGATTATATTTTGAGTCTCCAACTTGTTTTTAAATTTATCCGCGTATGAGTGAGCAAAACTTTCTTTTTCTGAACTCGGCAAACTATGATATTTATTCCATCGTTTTTCCCAAGCATCATATTCCTCATTAGGTTTCTCAGGTCTTTCAACTTCACTAAGATAATGAACAAAATGTCCAAATTCGTGTGGTAAAGTTCTGTAAAGTTGAGTTGACCTGATGTTGTCAATTTCATATTCAGCTTCAAAGTAGCGTTTCCCCATTACTATTTTATGTCCATCCTCTTTAAGTCTTTTCAGTTCTTTCTGTGACTCAATATTAAGTTTCTTACTCCATTTAAAACTACGTTCTAAATTAGTTGCCTCTATGATGATTGCAGGAAAATGTTCGTTTTCAAATTCATAAGAGTAGATTAGCCTTCCCCAAACTGGTTTTAAGTTTTCTTCTTTTCTAGTTGGTTGTCTTAAAACAATTAATTCTAAATCTCCGTAATCTTCATTTGGGATTTCAGTCAATATTTTTTCTAAATCATCAATAGTACAAGCATGAAATGAATTTTCTCTCGTTTCTTCTACTATGAATTTAAATTTATGATTGTTTATTATTCTTTCAACAACATTATATTCTCCTAATCTTTCGTAGAAATATTTCATTTCAATAGCGGGATAAGGGACTACTAGTTTATTGTGCTGTCCATAACCTTGTTTAGCTGTTCCTATATTTCTATTTCTTCTTGTTGGATTGAACATTTTGGTCTAATTGGGTACAACGTATTTGTGTATGATTTTTTGCGGGAAAAGGACACGAGTCATTTTCCGATGTTTCGGAAAGATAATTAATAAGATTGAATTTCCGCTGAGGAAATTCAGCCGCAATTAATTATACACCTTGTTGTAACCAGTTTTATTCAATTTCTGCTCTTAAATTTTCGATTTCAGTATCCCAAAAGCTTGATTCGAGATAATAATTAGGATTTAATATTTTAAATTCATTTTCTAATTCAGTCAAATGCTTTTCCGTAAACATTGTTTCAAAAAATCCATCTTCCCCAAATTCATCATTTATCCTTTTAATGAAGCCTCTGAAAAGAAGTAGAGAAGAAGCTAATTCAGAAATGTTTTTATTCATATCCTGCATAAATTCAAACCCTTGTTCATGGTCGAGCAAAACTAATTTGTCATTATCTGATGAATCAAAACAAATTGGATTTCCGCTACCATCAGACCCAAAAACCCAATAATCTTTGGTTTTTTCATCTAAAACGTCATATCCATAATAGCCATGAATTGTATTAAATTCCGAATCATAGCTATTTAATCCAAAACCTAAAAAAGGCGCAGCATCTTCTGGAAATCCTATTTTTAAAAAATCTTTTGTTTTTTTATTTAGGTTAGACTTTTCAACTTGGTCAATCGGAAATTCAACCCACTTTTCAGAGTCATTAATCATCCAAAGTTTTTTAAAATCAGTAGGATTCATTTTGTTTTCGGTAAATTGGTTACAACGTTTTATGTGTATGTTTTTTTGCGATTTTTCTGTAAATTTAATAAAAAGCTATAAGTTTAAAAATAGGAAGGCTCTTATAAATCATTTAGTATTCCGCAACTAAATATACACACCGTTATTTGCTGGCTCTTTATTAAGTGAAAAATAAGGACTATATATTTTTAATAGCGTTTATTTAAAGATGATTCTTTTATGTTGAGGTTTATCTAAACTAAGCCTGACTAAATAAATTGAGGATTTTCTGTTTAAGTCGCCATTATGATAAATAATCCGGCTTGCATATAACGTTTTATGTGTATGTTTTTTTGCGATTTTTCTGTAAATTTAATAAAAAGCTATAAGTTTAAAAATAGGAAGGCTCTTATAAATCATTTAGTATTCCGCAACTAAATATACACACCGTTATTTGCTGGCTCTTTATTAGTTGAAAAATAAGGACTATATATTTTTAATAGCGTTTATTTAAAGGTGATTCTTTTATGTTGAGGTTTATCTAAACTAAGCCTGACTAAATAAATTGAGGATTTTTTGTTTAAGTCGCCATTATGATAAATAATACGGCTTGCATATAACGTTTTGTGTATTGTTATTTGCGCTTTTTGATTGTAAAGTTAATTAAAAGTGATGAACTTTTGGTTTTGCGAGATTTAGTCCGAAGGAACAAATCCGCAAGCAATTAACCATACATTTTGTTAGCTGTTTTTATTTAGGATAATCATTTTGCCATGCTTTTAAACAATCGTTCAAATTATGTTTAAGTTTAGGTAATTGTATATTTATCTTTTCAAACATTTTTTTAGTCCAGATTATTTCTTCAGGTAATAAATCTAATCCATCAATATCAGGAGGTATTCCATCTCCTCCCCAACTAATTCCAAATGAGTCAATAATTGGTTTATCAGTATTCAAATGTTTTAAAGATATTTCTAAAGCGATGCAGTTTGGTTCATCTGGTATATATCCATCACGATAACATTCCAAGTAAATATGATATCCTTGATAAGGAGTCAATTCTCCAATTTCACCTTTCCCTATTTCTATCTTAAAAGTATCATGTTTAACTTTTAACTCTTCTCGAAATTCCGATAAAATAGGAATGCATAACTCTGTAAGTTTATCAACAATTTTTTTGTTTTCTTTTGTCATCGTTTAAATTACAGCTAACGTTTTGTGTATTGTTATTTGCTATTTTTTAGTTGTAAAGTTAATTAAAAGTGGTGAACTTTTGATTTTGTGAGATTTGTCCGAAGGATTAAATCCGTAAGCAATTAACTATACATTTTGTTGTGTATAGTGCTTTTTATTCAATCCAACTTGATTTATATACTTTAAGTACTTTTCCGTTCTCAAAGAAAAATAAATATGCTTTTCCGCTTGAGCCAGGTTTACCAACTCGTTTTGTTGTAATAATCAAAATCAAACTTTCTTTATCTAACTTTGAAAGTTCCACATTCGGTTTCCTTTTCTTTTTTATACAATCCAAATTCAATTCCGCTGTCTTATATTTTGTCTCTTCGAGCTTTTTGTAAATTGGATATGTTTTAGTTTTGTCATATTCAAACACTTTTTCTTTTTCAATTCCTAATTGATAAGCAACATATTCAGTTGGAAAATAAAATTCGTAAAGAGAACCATTTTCAATAGTTGAATAAAACTTAAAATTTCGAGTACTTAATTCTTTATCGTTTTTAAGGTACTCAATCGCAGATTCAATTTGTTCACATAATTCTCCATCAGAAATTAATTCCGAATTTTGTCCATAAATTGGAATTGTAAATAATAAAAATAAAATTATTTTTTTCATTCGTGACGGTTTTTCCGCATTATACACAACGTTTTGTGTATTGTTATTTGCGATTTTTGGTTGTAAAGTTAATTAAAAGTGATGAACTTTTGGTGTTGCGAGATTTGTCCGAAGGATAAATCCGCAAGCAATTAATAATACATTTTGTTGGCATTTCGTTTTTTATTTCAATAGTTGCTCTTCATTCATAATATCAAGAGCCTTTTCTGATTCATTTTGTCCTTTTGTCATTGATCCAGGCAGCATAATCAGTCGTTTTTTTACTTTGCCATTTTCATCTTCGAATATCACTTCAAATCTTGAACGAGTCAGGCCTTTCATTCCATTTTTGAACTTAACACGTTTAATTTTTCTTCTATCAATTACTGGACTTGTTGAATTATTCAGACTATTGAAAATTCCGTAAATTAGGTAAAGTCCGATGCACCCAAATAGAATTGGTTGCAAGGTCTGTCCTTTTTGAAATGCATCAATTGCGAAATAGAAAAATCCAATAATTATTGTGCTATAAATTGTAAGAACTCTGGTGATATTGTTTCCAACAGTAACATTAGACACATTCCCTATAATGCCGTCTTTGGTTAAAATGATTTTATCAGGAAGTATGTGACAGAATCCAGTTTTTGTTTTAAAAGTTTTTTCTTTTTTCATTTCGGTTTTTAATGAACGCCAACGTTTTGTGTATTGTTATTTGCGCTTTTTAGTTGTAAAGTTAATTAAAAGTGATGGACTATTGGTTTTGCGAGATTTAGTCCGAAGGATTAAATCCGCAAGCAATTAACTATACATTTTGTTGGCAATTGTATATTTAGTCAAAAAAATGAACATACAAATAAGTCATTTCAGTTTCTTTATTAGTCCACAAGTAATATTCGCTAAAAGTATGGTCTAAAAAATCATTCTTATAATAAATTCGGTCAACATTTTTATTAGGTAATTCTAACCAACTTGGTGGATTCGCGTCTTTTTTTAAATCTTCTATTATAGTTCCAAATTTTACGTTATTACTTTCGGCAATATTCAGAGGTTGGTCGTGCGCAATTATTTTTTCTAAAACTTTCGAGTTGTAAGTAAATGACATATAATGAACTTCAAAATCAAAATGCCCTCGATTCTTGAGTTTGATTTTCTTTATAGATTCGGGTGGTTTAAATCCAAAGTTGTCCTCGAAAGATGAAATTAGTTTTTCACGATTCTGTGATTCATACGTACAACTATTCAAGGTCAGATTTAGAATTAATACTAAAATCAACTTTTTCATATTCAATATTTTGTTTTTGAAATCAACTTTTTCCCTTTTGCAATCCATAATATTGGACCAATTAATCCAATCATAACAGTTAGAATCCAAGTAGTTTTATCTCCTTTAAAATCTTTAGTAAGTATTAGATAAATTGCTCTGAAAGTTGTGATGATTGACCAGAAACAAATTATGATTATTGAAAGTATTAAAATAGGATGCATTTCGTTTTCGATATTATTGCCAACGTGTTTGTGTATTGTTATTTGCGATTTTTTGTTTGTAAAGTTAATTAAAAGAGATGAACTTTTGGTTTTGCGAGATTTAGTCCGAAGGAATAAATCAGCAAGCAATTAACTATACATTTTGTTGTGCCACGTATTTTTAATTCGGATTTTCAGGATAATTTTGGTCAAACCTCAAATCCGAAATATTTAATTCAATTCTTTTTTTATCAAAATCTTCTTTTTCCAATGGTCCGATTACTGAACTATTTATTCCAGATTCTCTTTTCTTGATATCTATTATAAAATATTTGGTAACTGTTAAGTCATTCAAATATGGATGTTGTTTAGCGATTATAAAATCAGAGTTATTTCCAATCGCGAAAACATAAGCAGAAATAATTCCGCTTGAATATGGCGAATCTTTTTCGGTTTTTTCTACAATTACTCTATTAGCGATTAAATCATTCCATTCTACGTAGTAATTTCCGACTATAAACTCAGATTCACCTGGATTATTCCAACATGAATTTAAAGTCAAGATTCCGATTAAAGTCAATATGATTTTAGAAATTCGCAATGTTTTGGTTATATGTGGTACAACGGACTTGTGTATGAAACGTAGCGTGCAAAAAGACACTAACTTTTCGGATTAACACAGAGTCGAATTTTTATATTTTGTTTTTAATTTTTCATTTTTTAAAAGCCAAATTAAAAATTTGGCGGACTTCCTAAATATACACAAACCTTTCGGTTAAACACTTATTAGCTATGTTTTATACACCGTGTTGTAAAACGTTTATTTCTTTTTGTTCAAGTAATAGTTAATAATATCATTTGGGTCAATGTCTTTATCATAATGTCCTTTTGAATATACAATAACTGATTTTGGATTTTTATCCAGTTCTCCGTCCCAATATATTCCAATTCCAAGTTTATCAGACCTAAATCCGTCAGACTCTTTAATCAGTTCTATATCATAACTTTCAAACTTATTTATTAAAAATTTGAAATCATTTTTTAATAAGTCAATATTGTCATAAAGTAGACTGTGCTTAAAAGACTCAATAGTATCAATAGATTTTCCGTTTTCTTTAAGGATAATTATCAAATCAAGACTTTCGATAAAAACTGTAGTCTTTGATTTTCCCATAAACTTTCTTTCGGATATCTTTATTTCATAATCTTTTAACTTCTCAGTTAAGGTTTTAAGATTATCATTAAAATCAATCAATCCTACTTTTTTATATGGTTCAATATTCATATCTATTTTTTGAACTAATGTTTTACAACGGTCTTGTGTATGAAACGGAGCGTGCAAAAAAGCACTAACTTTTCAGATTAACACAGAGCCGAATTTTTATATTTTGTCTTTAATTTTTCTTTTTTTAAAGCCAAATTAAAAATTTGGCGAACTTTCTAAATGTACACAAACCTTTCGGTTTAGTATTTATTAGCTATGTTTTATACACCGTGTTGTAAAGCGTTCTTTTTCATTAACTCTTTTTCGTAATTAGTATCAAATCCGATATATGTTATTTCGCTAATTTTTATTTTTTCACTACCAATCCATTCCGCATCTTCATTCAGAAGTTTTAATTCCACTTCGGTTTCAGAAAGGTTTTTAATCTTACCAACAAAATACGAATCGTCATCAGTTTCGTTGAATATTGCTATTAATCTCCCGTTTTTCAACTCTGATAAACATTCGAACATATTGTTCATTTTGTCAAGTGATAGCTTGTCAATAAATTCTGATGAGTTATAGTTTTTTATTTCGTTCAATTCTTCATCATCCCATTCGCGATATTTATCAATCTCGTAATTTCTAATTACCGCGAATCCGTCAAATTCTTTAGTTTCTTCATTAAAGCAAATGAAAACAAATATTTCATCATTTGACTTTAAACCAATTCCAGAATATAGTTCATCTCTATTTGGAGATAAATCCACGTGGATTGGAATTTTATTTTTGATTTCATTTTCCATTTTCTCAAATGCTTTACAACGTTTTGTGTATTGTTATTTGCGATTTTTTGATTGTAAAGTTAATTAAAAGAGATGAACTTTTGGTTTTGCGAGATTTGTCCGAAGGATAAATCTGCAAGCAATTAACTATACATTTTGTTAGCCATAGTATTTTTTAATTTCCAAATGGAGTTTTATCGTTCATAAACGGACTTTTGAAAGTTGTCCAATCTGAAGTTTTTAATGATTTTCCATCAGTGTTCATTGCAGTGAATCTAACTTTATATTTCCCTTTGTTTTTATAGGTAAATGCTCCTGCACACATTCCGTGTCCAACATTAAGTTTATCATTCCATTCTTTGATATAAAATACATTAGTTTTATTAGTACTTAAGTCAAGGACTTCGGTCTTATACCAAATTTCGGAATCTGATTTATTTTTTACACTAAAAATTGCGTTTGCTTCCGGACCACAACCATAATGTATAACATTTGTTTTTTCAAATACAAGAGTAAGATTTGAGTTCAGATTTTCAATTGATTTTTTGTCTGTTGTTTTCCAATACACTTTTTCATATTCTTTTTTGTCAGAATTCCAACGTTTCATTTCATTTGATTCTCTTTCGGTTTGTTTAGAATATTTTAAATAGTATTTTGTATTAGGTTTTAATTCAGTTAAAGGATATAAAATTGCTTGAGTTAAATCCATTTGACCTTTTAGGATTTCTTTAACGTTAAGTTGGATTGTTTCTCCATTTTTGCTTTCTAAGAAAATTGTTCTGTCTTTGAAGGTATTAATTATCTTTTGGCTAAAGGCGTAACCCTGAATAATAAATATTGAATTTAAGCTGATTTTTTTTGTTTCTGGGAAGAAAGACATTCCACTCATTCCGCAATCAGCAAAAACAGAGTTAATTCCGAATGTCATTAGTAAAAGAAAGGTGATTTTTTTCATTATGTTGGTTTTCAAACATTCATCAAATTTCGTTCCATTGATATTATGGCTAACGTTTTGTGTATTGTTTTTTGCGATTTTTTATTTGTAAAGTTAATTAAAAGAGTTGAACTTTTGGTTTTGCGAGATTTGTCCGAAGGATAAATCCGCAAGCAATTAACTATACATTTTGTTGGCAATTGTTTTAATCCATTCCAATTAAGAGTTTTGCTTTTTCGTGATCAGGAAAGTTCTTTTCAAGCTTTAAAAAACTATCAATTTCCTCAGCCCAATTATTTTTCTTAGAAATTTTATTGAAAATTATAGCTAAAATATCTTTGTCAATTTTTAAATTTCTTAAATGATCGGGTAAAATATCCAGAGAACAAAATAGAGATAGGCATAAATTATATAGATCTTTATAAGTTACCAAATCAGGAAGATTTAAAGTCAAGAAATTATATAGTTTTATTGAGTCAATTGTTTCAAGTCCAGATATTTTTTCTTTTTCCATTTTTATAAAATTATTGCCAACGTTTGTATATACTTAAATGCAGTATATCTGCATTTATGTTGTTTTTGGTTAAGTTGTTTTATTTTAGTGTTTTATCTGTGTTTTTTCGATTGAATTACTTCTTTGCTTTTGCAAGAAAAATATTTTATATTTCTTTATACACTTCTTCAAAAGGAACTCTAAATCGTTTTCCGTAAACACCTTCTGGTTTTCGTATTCCACAAGAAATAATCATATTGATTTCTGCACCTAAAGGTAATCCTAAAACTTTTTTAACACGCCAAGTATCTGATCCTTCCATTGGACAAGTGTCATATCCTTCTCCTGCCATACTTAACATAAATGTTTGTGCTGCTAATCCTGCGCTTTTATGAGCTACTAGGCGCATATCTTTGCTTCTTACTTCTCTATAGATGGGTTTGAATAATCCTGTAATGATTACGGTTAAATATTTGAAAAAACCAAAAATACCCCAAAAGTCATTATACACAAAAGGGATGAGTTTTTTGTAGTAGTTTTTTGCGAATTTTTCTCTACTAGATTGTTCTGTTTTAGGTTTTGGAGGATAAACTTTGTCTAAATATTCCAAATTTGCTTTAGCTCTTTTTTTCCATAAGTCTTTGCGCACGGTTACAATAACAAGTTGTTGAGCTGTTTTGGCTGCATTTTGATTAAAACATAAAGGAATCATTTTATCAATTATAGATTGAGATGTAACGTGGTAAAACTCCCATAATTGCATATTGCTGCTATTTGGAGCTAAAACTGCATGTTCAATACATTTTTTTACAATTTCAGTTTCAATTTTTTGCTCGTTATCATAAACACGAACAGATCTTCTGTAGTTAATAGCTTCATTAACGGTTTTTTTGCTCATGCTTTTTATCCGAATTTTAATAAGGTTTTTAATTGTTTTAACTTTCCTTTATATGGAGCGTATCTAGTAGGTACATCTAGCCAATTTCCTCTAGTAACAACTCCTTTTTTATGGCAAAAAGTTTCAAATGTGCGTTTTCCATGGTATCCGCCAATTCCACTTTCACCTACACCTCCAAAAGGTAAATTATGATTGGCAAAATGAACGGTAGTGTCGTTAATTGTCCCTCCGCCAAATGAATATTGTTGAATTAGTTTCTTTGCAAAGGATTTTTTGTTGGTGAAAACATAAAATGCAAGTGGCTTATCATAACGGCTAATAATTTGATCTAATTCTTTTTCGTTCTCGTAAGAAATAAGTGGTAAAATCGGTCCGAAAATTTCACTTTGCATTACTTCACTATCTAGTTTCGGTTCGTCAATTAGAGTAGGAGCTATATATCTGTCATCTCGATTTGTTTTTCCTCCTGTCAAGAAAGCTTCACCCTGAAGCATTTGGTTTAATCGATCAAAGTTTTTGGTGTTTACAATTCTTGGGAAATCTTCTGAAAGTTCTGGGTTTTCGCCATATGCTTTTTTAATTTCTTCTTTAAATTCTTTTACAAACTGTTCTTTTACTTTTCTTTGGATTAATAAGTAATCTGGAGCAATACATGTTTGTCCTCCATTTAAAAACTTTCCCCAAACTATTCGTTTTGCAGCAAGTTTTATTTTTGCCGTCTCATCTACAATACATGGGCTTTTTCCTCCAAGTTCTAAAGTAACCGGAGTTATATATTCAGCAGCAGCTTTGGCAACAATTTTTCCTACAGGTACGCTACCTGTAAAGAAAATATAATCCCAACGTTGAGCTAAAAGTTGTTGAGATTCAGGAATTCCTCCTTCAATTACAGCTACATGTTTTTTATCAAATACAGTTTCAATAATTTCTTTACAAATAGTGCTTGTATGAGGTGTTAGTTCAGATGGTTTTAAAACAACAGTATTTCCAGCCGCAATTGCACCAACTAAAGGAGCAAAAGCTAATTGATAAGGGTAATTCCATGGAGCTATAATTAATACAGTTCCATAAGGTTCTGAATGAATTTTTGCCGATGAAGGAAAATTTAAAATCGAAGGTAAAACACGCTTGGGTTTTGTCCATGATTTTATGTTTTTTATCATCATTTTTAATTCAGAAATAACTATACTAGTTTCTGTCATCACACCTTCATATTCCGATTTTTTAAAATCATTATGTAAAGCTTTTAAGATGTCATTTTCGCGCTTTGTGATTTCCTGGAGTAATTTTTGTAAACTTTTTTTTCTGAAAGAAATATCTTTTGTTTGTTGAGTTGCAAAAAAACGACGTTGTTCCTGAATAATTTCAGGAATTGCTTCAGTAGTTACTGTATCGATCATAAATTATATTTCTTGTAGTTTTTTATTCATTAATTTGAACCAAATTGGCGGAATAAGTGATAAAAGCATCATTCCTGGGTAACCTGTTGGCATTTGTGGGCTTTCTGGAAGTGATTTTAAAATTTGATAATGTTTACTTCCATTATAATGATGGTCAGAGTGTCTTGATAAATTAAATAAAACTAGTTTTCCAATAACATGATTAGAATTCCATGAGTGTGTGTGTTTAACACGCTCATATCGACCAAATTTATTTTTCTTGCGCAATAATCCGTAATGTTCTATATAGTTTACAGTTTCTAATAACAAAATTCCAATTGTCGCAGCTGCTAAAAAGTAAAGCATTACTACTAATCCGAAGAAAAAATAAATAGAACTTAATAGAATTATATGTGCAATTGTATAAATAATCATTCTGTTTTGGTGATGAAACCAAGTTCTATCAGATGTTTTTAAGCGTTTGTTTTCAATTTTCCAAGCTTCTATGTAGCTCATAATTTGAGATCTTATCCAAAAAACATATAATAGTTCATTTTTTTTAGCTGTAGCAGCATCTTCAGGTGTAGCTACATTGAAATGATGTCCAGCGTTGTGGTAAGGAAGAAAGTGAGTTTCTAATGAAGTCAACAATAAAATTTCACCTAATAACTGTTCTAAACGATTCTTTCTATGTCCTAATTCATGTCCTACATTAATTCCTACAACACCACACATTATTCCCATTGCAGAGATTCTACCTATTAAATCAATTGTATTCGAAGTATCTTGGATTACAAATAAAAACCACACTAAAAAAAAGATTTGTGTTGGTAGTGTCAAGTATAATATCGAAGAATATAGCTTATTATTTTTTTCTATTTCCTCTTGTTCTTTGTTGAAATTTACAGCATCAACCTTTAAGAAAAAATCAGCAAGAGGTACAATTCCAAAAACATATATTAATGTCAGAAAAGTAATCCATCCAGAAGATGTGAAAGAGATATAAACAGTTAAAGGAACTGAGAATACCATTAAATATCTTAAAGCTTTCATGATGTGTAGAGGAATTTGTACTAAATATACAAATTAGTTACAAGCATCCCAAATGTTATCATTGGTTGGGGTAGGGGCGTTAATTATGATTTTTTCTTTGTTTACAGGATGTGTAAACTGAATTTTTTTAGCGTGTAAATGGATACTTCCGTTTTTGTTACTTCTTGAAAATCCGTATTTTAAGTCGCCTTTTATCGGGTGTCCGATATTGGAAAGTTGACACCTGATTTGATGATGTCTACCGGTTTCTAAATCAACTTCTACTAAAGAATAACGATCGAGTTTTCTTAACACAGTATAACGTAAAATAGCCTTTTTACTTCCAGGAATTTCATTTTTATGTGCTTTAGATTTATTGTTTTTAGGATTTTTCTTCAGGAAGTTTATTAAGGTGTTTTGATTATTGGTTGGATGTCCTTTTACAACTGCCCAGTACGTTTTTTGGATTTGCTTTTCCCGAAGCATTTTATTTAAACGCTCTAAAGCTTTAGATGTTCGTGCAAAAATTACAATACCAGAAGTGGGTCTGTCAAGTCTATGAACAGTTCCTAAAAATACATTTCCAGGTTTGCTGTATTTTTCTTTGATGTATTCTTTTACAACGTCACTCAAAGGTTTGTCACCTGTTTTGTCACCTTGTACAATATCACCAGATCTTTTATTGATAATAATGATATGGTTGTCTTCGTGAAGAACTTGAAGATTATCTTTTGTAGAATGCATCAGATTATTTTATTTAAAATCGTCGGCTACATCTTTGTTTACTTGATCAATAAAGTTTAAAACTTCGTCTCTTCCGAGTTTGCTGCTAGATGAAGTTAAAAAATTAACAGGTAAGCTTTCCCAATGTTGAAGTAATTTTCTCTTGTAAGAAAGTAGTTGTTTGTTTAATTTAGAACTAGGTAATTTGTCTGCTTTGGTAAAAATAATAGCAAAAGGAATATTGTTTTCTCCAAGAAAACGCATGAATTCTAAATCTATTTTTTGAGGATCATGTCTGCTATCAACTAATACGAAAGCGCAAACTAATTGTTCTCTTTCTTTAAAGTAGTTTTCAATAAAGTATTGAAATATTGTTCTTTTCTTTTTAGAAACTTTAGCGTAACCATACCCTGGTAAATCCACTAAAAACCATTCATTGTTAACTTTAAAATGGTTTATAAGCTGTGTTTTTCCTGGTGTTCCAGAAGTTTTAGCTAACTTTTTTCGCTCCATTAACATGTTGATTAATGAAGATTTACCAACATTAGATCGGCCAATAAAAGCGTATTCTGGTATTCTGTCTTTTGGTGCATTTGTAACATTACTGTTACTCATTACAAACTCAGCAGATTTTATTTTCATCGCCTATATATTACGTTCTTTAAACCAGCTTTCTAAAATTTCATTAAACTCTTGTGGGTGTTCCATCATGGCTGCATGTCCACATTTGTCTACCCAAAATAAATCACTATCAGGTAAAAGTCTATGGAAGTCTTCAGCTACATCTGGTGGGGTGACGGTGTCGTTTTTTCCCCAAATCAAACAAGTTGGTTGTTCCATGTTTGGTAAGTCGTTGGCCATATTATGACGAACTGCACTTTTTGCAATGGCTAATGTTTTAACAAGAGTATTTCTATCGTTAATAACATCATAAACTTGATCAACTAATTCTTCTGTTGCGATAGATTTATCGTAAAAAACTTCTTGTGTTTTTGTTCTAACAAAGCCCTTGTCGCCTCTTCTAGGGTAATTATTACCTAGAGAGTTTTCATACAATCCTGAACTACCTGTTAAAACTAAAGCAGCAACATCTTGTGGGTAATGTTTTATATAGTATAAAGCAATGTGTCCACCAAGAGAGTTACCTAACAAAACAACGTCCTTTAAGTTTTTATACTCAATGAAATCGTGTAAGAATTTAGCTAAATTCTTAACGTTAGTCTTTAGAATAGGTAGCGAATATAGAGGTAATTCAGGAATTAAAACCTTATAACCTCTTTCGGAAAAATGATCAAAAGTATGATTAAAATTACTTAGAGCACCCATTAAACCATGCAAAACAATGATGGGTCTTCCTTCACCGGCTTCTGCATAAGTAAATTTATCTTCTTTCTTTAAAAAATCAGTCATTAGCTAACATTTGGCTAACCGCAAAAATAAACCTTTTTTGTTACAAGTCAATTTTCTTTTTTTTGAGGGGTTCTTAGTGCTGCAATTATCGCTAAATGTGTGTGTTTTTAGTTAAAGTGGTATAAGTTATTAACAATGTGGTAAAAAGTGGTAGAAAGTGGTAAAAAATTTATATTTTTGAATATTACTATATAGTTAATCGTGATAAACCTTATTGGAACATATGAGTGTAAAGCTGATGCTAAAGGTCGGCTTATGTTGGCTTCTGGCTTAAAAAAGCAGTTGTCTCCAGTCTTGCAAGAAGGTTTTGTGATTAAGCGTTCTGTTTTTCAGCCTTGTTTAGAGTTGTATCCAATGCAGGAATGGAATGTAATGATGAATAAGATTAATAAGCTAAATCGATTTGTGAAAAAAAATAATGATTTCATAAGGAGATTTACAGCTGGTGTAAAGGTTGTTGAAGTCGATGCTACAGGGAGAATTTTGATTCCTAAAGATTTGTCTGTGTTTGCGGGTGTGAAAAAAGAGGTGGTTCTTTCTAGTGCAGTAAATATTGTGGAGATTTGGGATAAGGAGAAGTATGAGAATGTGATTGAAGATTCGGCTTTAGATTTTGGGGATTTAGCAGAGGAAGTAATGGGAAATATTGATATAGATGAATAGTTATCACGAGTCGGTGTTGTTGAAAGAGAGTGTTGATGCACTTGATATAAAAGAGGGTGGTGTTTATGTGGATGTCACGTTTGGAGGTGGAGGGCATTCTAAGGAGATATTAAAACGCTTAGGTGAGAATGGTAGGTTGTTTGGTTTTGATCAGGATGCTGATGCGACTAGGAATTTGATTGATGATGATAGGTTTGTTTTGATTGAGGAGAACTTTCGGTATATAAGTCGTTTTTTAAGGTTTTATGGAGTGAAGAAAGTGGATGGTGTTTTGGCGGATCTTGGTGTTTCATCTCATCAGTTTGATGAAGCTGAAAGGGGGTTTTCTACAAGGTATGACGGGGAGTTGGATATGAGGATGGATCAAACTGCGAAAATTTCAGCGAAGGAGGTTGTGAACGATTACGAGGAGTCTAAGCTTGCTGATGTCTTGTATTATTATGGAGAGTTGAGAAATGCTAGAGCTATCGCGAAAACTTTGGTGGCTTCTAGGGGTGACAAAAAGATTGAAACTAGTTTTGAGTTGAAGGAAGTGTTAAAGCGTTTTTTGCCTAAAATGAAAGAGCATAAGATTTTGGCTCAGATTTATCAGGCGATAAGGATTGAAGTTAATGAAGAGCTGGAGGTTTTGAAAGAGTTTCTGAATCAGATCCCTGATTTGTTAAATGACGATGGTAGGTTGAGTGTAATTTCATATCATTCTTTAGAGGATCGTTTGGTGAAGCGTTTTATTAGAACAGGGTTGTTTGAGGGTGAGCCAGAGAAAGATTTTTATGGGAATATTAGTGTTCCGTTGAAAAAAGTGGGGAAATTGATAGTGCCAACAAATGAAGAGATAGCTCAGAATAATAGAGCTAGAAGTGCGAAACTTAGAATAGCGACAAAAGTATAATTATGGCGGAAAGTTCAGGTGGGATATATGATGTGTTGCGTGGTAGTTTTTTAACTGATGATTCAGCGGCAAAAAATTGGAAGATCATCATATTTATAGTAGGGCTTTTGTTGGTGATGATATGGAGTGCGCATTCGATAGATGAAAAGGTGGTCAGGATAGCAGAGTTGAATAAAAAGAAAAGAGAGCTTCGGGCGGAATATGTAGATACAAGTACAATTCTAATGAGGATGAAGTTGGAGAGTGCGATTAGAAAAAAGGTGATTCCTACAGGTTTGGAACCTGCGCAAGAACCACCACAGAAGATTAAGGTAATAGTAAAGTAAAATATTAAGATTTGTCAGTAGTTAAAAAAAGCATATTAAACAAGTTGTACGTAGTTGCGGTGTTGATGTCGCTTTTTTTGTTGGTTATAGGGGGTAAGGTTTTTGAACTTCAGTATGTGAAAGGTGAGCGATACAAAAAGATGGCGATAGAGAAGAATATTAAAAATGATACTATTGCTGCTAATAGAGGTAATGTTTATGCTTCGGATGGAAATCTTTTAGCGACTTCAGTGTCTAGTTATACGGTTCGAATGGATCCTGTTTCGGTCAGGAAAGGGGATTTTGAAAAGTATATTGCAGCTTTAACTCAAGAGCTTTCTAAAATGTTAGGTAAAACTCCTCAGTATTATGAGAAGAAAATCCGTGATGCTAGAAATAGAAAAAATAAATATTTATTGATAGCGAGAGGTTTAGGTTATAATGATTATGCTAAAATGAGGGATTTTCCAATGTTTAGATTGGGAGTTTATCGTGGTGGTTTTATAGCGGAGCAAAAAACGGTAAGGGAACATCCTATTGGTAAGATAGCGGAACGTACAATTGGTTATAATGATCATAGAGGTGGAGCAGGTATAGAAGGTGCGTTTTCTGAATATATGAAAGGCGAGAATGGTTGGAGAGTAAAGCAGAAAATAGCTAAAGGGCAATGGAAGCCGCTAAGAGATATTAATGAAAAAGAGCCTGAAGATGGTAAGGATGTAATTACTACAATTGATGTTAATATTCAAGATATAACGCATTATGCTTTGTTGAAGCAGTTAGAGTATTTTGAGGCAGATCATGGTTGTGCAGTTGTGATGGAAACTGCAACTGGAGAGATAAAAGCAATATCAAACCTGGGGAGGACTTCTACTGGGAAGTATTATGAAAGAAGGAATTATGCGGTTTGGGAAAGTCATGAGCCTGGTTCTACTTTTAAGTTAGCGAGTTTAATGGCGGCTTTAGAGGATAATGTTGTAGATACTGCAGATGTCATAGATACTGAAAAGGGGAGGATTTATATAAATAATAGAAAAGTAGAGGATAGTAATTGGGAAGGTTACGGGAAAATTTCTTTAGCCAGAGTTTTTGAAGTTTCTTCAAATGTTGGTATTGTAAAAGCTATTCAGAAAAACTACGACCATAATCCAAATAAATTTATTAAACGAATTAAGCAATTTGGTTTAGATCAGCAGACAGGTGTACGAATAGTTGGTGAGGGAAAGCCAATTATTCCGTTGCCAAAAACAGATCGTTGGAATCCGATTGCTTTAGAGTGGATGGCTTGGGGTTATGGTGTTTCTTTGACTCCTTTACAGACATTAATGTTTTATAATGGTGTGGCGAATAATGGAGAGTTGGTAAAGCCAAGGTTTGTGAAAGAGTTAAAAGTAGGTGGGAAAACCGTGGAGAAATTCGATAAGATTGTTTTAAAAAAGAGAATAGCAAAACAGTCTACTATAAATAAGGTGAAGAAGATTATGGAGAATGTAGTTAAAAAAGGAACTGCGGAAGAGATTTATTCTCCAAATTTTTCAATGGCAGGTAAAACAGGTACGGCAAAAAAATGGATTCCTAGAAAAAAGAATAAAGAAGGGAAGTATGAGGGAGGTTATTATTCAAATAAAAAATATGTAGCGTCTTTCGCTGGTTTCTTTCCTGTAGATAAACCAAAATATTCTTGTATAGTGGTTGTGCATGAACCAGATCCTTTAAAAGGGTATTATGGAGCAAAAGTGGCAGCTCCTGTTTTTAAAGAAATAGCACATAAAATTTATACATCAACACCTTCAAGTGTGCAAAAGGTAACGGATTCTGTTGTAACGGCTTCTATCAGTAAAGATTACAATAAGTATTATGATGTTATAAACAGGTATAAAACAATTATGCCTAAAGTAGTAGGAATGTCGGCTATGGATGCGATTTCAATTTTAGAAAATATGGGTTTGAAAGTAAATGTTTCTGGAGTTGGAAAAGTAAAAGAACAGTCGATAAACAAAGGGGTGAAAGTTCGAAAAGGGGCAACAGTATATTTAAAACTATCATAATTGAAAATAGTTAAAGACATATTATATAAGGTAGGAGTGAATTCAGTGTTTGGAGATACAAATATTGAAATTGCTAATGTGGTTTTTGATAGTAGGAAGGTTGTTGAAAATGATTTATTTGTGGCACAGCGTGGAGTAAATGTTGATGGTCATAAATTTATAGATAAGGCAATTGATTTAGGTGCGAAAGTTATTGTTTGTGAGGTTGTACCAGAAAATAAAAAAGAGGGGGTTGTTTATGTTGAGGTTGATGATGCAAATAAGGCGTTGGCAAACATAGCAGCAAATTATTATGATAATCCTTCGGATAAAATCAAATTAATAGGAGTTACAGGAACTAACGGAAAAACGACAGTGACAACGTTGTTGTATCAGTTGTTTAAAAAGTTAGGGTATTGTGCAGGATTACTTTCTACGGTTAAGATAATGGTAGATGAAGTAGTGTATAAAGCTACGCACACAACTCCAGATTCATTAACGATCAATAAATATTTATCGGAAATGGTGAATCAAGGTGTTGAATTCTGTTTTATGGAAGTGAGTTCTCATGGGATTCATCAGCAGAGAATAGAGGGATTAACTTTTGAGGGAGCTGTGTTTACAAATTTATCTCACGATCATTTAGATTATCATAATTCGTTTGCAGAATACAGAGATGTGAAAAAATCTTTTTTTGACGGTTTGTCTAAAAACGCTTTTGCTTTAACAAATATAGATGACAAGAATGGTAATATCATGCTTCAGAATACTAAAGCAAACAAGAAATCTTATGCGCTTAAAACACTAGCTGATTTTAAAGCGAAGATTTTAGAAAAAAGCTTTTCTGGTTCACTTGTTACTATAAATGGAATTGAAGTTTGGTCGAAACTTATAGGTGATTTTAATACATATAATCTTTTGGCAATTTATGGAGTTAGTGAGTTGTTAGGTTTAGATAAAATAGAGGTTTTACGAGCGATTAGTGAGCTTCAAAGTGTAAGTGGTCGATTTGAGTATATCGTATCTAACGACAATGTCACAGCTATTGTGGATTATGCACATACACCAGATGCTTTAAAAAATGTTCTAGAAACAATTAACAATATAAGAACAGGTAATGAGCAAGTGATTACTGTTGTGGGGTGTGGTGGAGACAGAGATAAAACAAAGCGTCCTAAAATGGCGAATATTGCTTCTTTATTGAGTAGTCAAGCAATTTTTACTTCAGATAATCCTAGAACAGAAGATCCTCAGGTGATAATAGATGAAATGGAAGTAGGGGTAACTCCAGAAAATTATAGAAAAACAATAGCTATTGTAGATAGAAAACAAGCGATAAAAACCGCTTGTAAGTTAGCGCAATCAGGTGATATAATCCTGATCGCTGGAAAAGGACATGAAAATTATCAAGAGGTGAATGGTGAACGTCATCATTTCGATGATTTGGAAGAAGTGAAACAATGTTTTAATCAACTAAAAAATATATAAAGAATGTTGTATTACCTATTTGAGTATTTAGAAAGTGAATTCAATTTAACTGGAGCAAGTGTGTTTCAATTTATCACATTTCGTTCGGCTGCAGCATTTATATTATCATTGTTGATTTCTACAATTTTTGGTAAAAGAATTATCAATTTCTTGAGAAGACAACAGGTTGGTGAAAGTATTAGAGATTTAGGTTTAGATGGGCAAATGCAAAAAAGCGGAACGCCTACAATGGGTGGTGTAATTATCATCATGGCGACGTTAATTCCAGTATTGTTATTAGCTAAGCTTGAAAATATATATGTGATTATCTTGTTGATAACAACTGTTTGGATGGGGTTCATTGGATTTGCTGATGATTATATAAAAGTCTTCAAAAAAGACAAGGCAGGTTTAAAAGGAGTTTTCAAGGTTGTTGGTCAGGTTGGATTAGGGCTTATAGTTGGAGCGATTTTATACTTCAATGATGATGTAACTATAAAAGAACAATTGCCACAAGAGCAACAGATAGTTATGGAGAATGGTAAGAAGAAAGTTTTTAGTGAAGCACATAAGTCAACTAAAACAACTGTTCCATTCTTAAAAGATAACGAATTAGATTATGCGAAAGCTTTAAGTTTTTTAGGTGAAGGTTATGAAAAATACGCATGGTTAATTTTTATTCCAATTGTTGTTTTTATTGTAACAGGGGTTTCTAATGGAGCAAATTTAACAGATGGAATAGATGGTTTAGCTGCAGGTTCTTCTGCAATTATGGTAGTAACTCTGGCGATTTTCACTTGGGTTTCTGGTAATATCATTTTTGCTGATTATCTAGACGTAATGTATATACCAAACTCTGGTGAAATGACAGTTTTTGTTGCTGCTTTTGCTGGAGCGCTAATAGGTTTTTTATGGTATAATACTTATCCGGCTCAGGTTTTTATGGGAGATACAGGGAGTTTAACAATTGGAGGAATTATTGCTGTGATCGCAATTGCAATCCGTAAAGAATTATTGTTGCCTGTTTTAGCAGGGATTTTTGTTGCTGAAAATTTATCAGTGATTTTACAGGTTTCATATTTCAAATACACGAAGAAAAAATATGGTGAAGGAAGACGAATTTTTAAAATGTCGCCTTTGCATCATCATTATCAAAAGTTAAACTATCACGAAAGTAAAATTGTAACTCGATTTTGGATTGTTGGGATTTTATTGGCTGTGTTTACAATAGTAACATTGAAGTTGAGATAATGAAAAGGTTAGTTGTCTTAGGAGGAGGAGAGAGTGGAGTAGGAACGGCTATTCTAGGGAAGAAAAAAGGTTTTGATGTTTTTGTTTCTGATAAAGGAACGATAGCAAAGAAGTATAAAGAAGTTCTTGAACATAATGAGATAGATTTTGAGGAGAATCAGCATACAGAGAGTAAAATTTTTAATGCTGATGTGGTAATGAAAAGTCCTGGTATTCCAGATAAAGTAGCTCTAATTCAAGAGTTATTATCAAAAGAAATTAAAGTGATTTCAGAGATAGAATTTGCAGTAGGGTATACAGAAGCAACTATAGTTGGAATTACAGGTTCAAATGGAAAAACAACCACAACAATGTTAACACATCATATTTTAAAAAATGGTGGTTTAAATGTTGGAATGGGAGGGAATATCGGAGATAGTTTTGCAAAACAAGTTGCAGAGCAAAATTATGAGAATTATGTGTTAGAGTTAAGTAGTTTTCAATTGGATGGAATCGATTCATTTCGTTGTCATATTGCCATGATTACTAACATTACTCCAGATCATCTCGATAGATATGATTATGATTTTAATAAATATATAGCTTCAAAGTTCAGAATAGCAATGAATCAAACGAAAGATGATTTTTTGATTTATGATTCTGATGACGAAGTAATAGTGAATTGGTTGAATAAACATCCTGTTCAATCAAAATTAGTTCCATTTTCAATCACTAAAGAATTGAAATACGGAGCATTTGTTAAGGGTGATGCAATAATAATTAGAATAAACGAAGAAGAATTTATAATGGATAAATCTTATTTAACGATACAAGGAAAGCACAATACAAAAAACGCAATGGCATCTATGTTGGCATCTAAATTATTACAAGTACGTAATAACAGGATTTCAGAAAGTATGTCAAGTTTTGAAGGGGCTGAGCATCGTTTGGAAAAAGTAGTGAAAATTGAAGGAGTTACTTATGTGAATGATAGTAAAGCAACAAATGTAAATGCAACATTTTATGCTCTAGAATGTATGGATGCTCCAACAGTTTGGATTGTAGGTGGTGTAGATAAAGGAAATGATTATACAGACTTATTGCCTTTAGTTAGAGAAAAGGTAAAAGGGATTGTATGTTTAGGTCTAGATAATCAAAAGATTATTGAGACATTTCAAAATGTTGTAGATATTGTTGTGGAAACAGCAGGAGCTCAAGAAGCAGTAAAAGTGGCTCATAAAATAGCGCAAAAAGGTGATACAGTTTTATTATCTCCAGCATGTGCAAGTTTCGATTTGTTTGAAAATTATGAAGATAGAGGTCGTCAATTTAAAAGTGCAGTAAGAAGTTTATAAAATATTGAAAACAATATTTAAACATATAAGAGGAGATAGAGCCATTTGGGCTATAGTTGCTGTTTTAGCAATTCTTTCTTTCATGCCAGTATATAGCGCAAGTACAAACTTGGTGTATGTGGTTGGTAATGGATCAACAACAGGACATTTAATTAAGCACATCGTACTGCTGCTTATGGGGTTTGGTATTTTATATGGAGTTCATAAAATTCCGTACCGATATTTCAGTGGAGGTTCTGTGTTAATGCTGCCTATAGTTTTACTCTTGTTAATAGTTACAATAGCTCAAGGAACAACAATTGGTGGTGCTAATGCAAGTCGATGGATTCGAATTCCTTTTGTGGGAGTTGGTTTTCAAACTTCAACTCTTGCTGGTCTTGTTGTTTTGGTATATGTGGCACGTTATTTAGCAAAGAATAAGGAAAAGAAAATTGTCTTTAAAGAGAGTTTGTTACAATTATGGTTGCCAGTAGGTTTGATATTAATATTGATTTTACCTGCAAACTTTTCTACTACAGCTATTATATTTTCAATGGTAATTATGCTAACTTTTATTGGAGGATATCCATTAAAATATATAGCGAATATTTTAGGAATAGGAGTTGTAGCATTAGGACTCTTTATTTTGGTGATAAAAGCTTTTCCAGATGCGATGCCTAACCGATTAGCAACTTGGGAAAGTAGAATTGATGGTTTTTTTAATTCAGAAAACCAACCTGAAAATTACCAAGTTGAAAAAGCAAAAATAGCCATTGCAACAGGAGGTCCTTTTGGAAAAGGAGCTGGTAAAAGTGTGCAGAAAAATTTCTTACCACAGTCTTCTTCAGATTTTATTTACGCAATTATTGTTGAAGAATATGGAATGATGGGAGCGTTATTGGTCATTTTTATGTATTTCTTGCTGTTATTCAGGATAATAATAGCTGCAAAAAAAGCGACAACAATTTTTGCAACTTTATTAGTAATTGGCGTAGGTTTGCCGATCATTTTTCAGGCCATTATTAATATGGCTGTAGCGGTAAATTTATTTCCAGTTACAGGGCAAACTTTACCACTAATTAGTAGTGGAGGAACTTCAATTTGGATGACTTGTTTTGCTTTAGGAATGGTCTTAAGTGTTAGTGCCTCGAAGAATGATACAGAAGAATCAATTTTAGATGATAATCCGTTAGATATTTTACATGAAACCATATAAATATAAGTGACGATGGAAAAATCAATAAATGTTATAATAAGTGGAGGTGGAACAGGAGGTCATATCTATCCTGCAATTGCTATAGCTAACGAAATAAAGTTACGCTATCCAACTGCACATATATTATTTATTGGTGCCAAGGGTAAAATGGAAATGGAAAAAGTACCCAAAGCTGGTTATGAAATTAAAGGGTTGTGGATTTCGGGTATTCAAAGAAAATTAACATTACAAAACTTAATGTTTCCATTAAAGCTAATAAGTAGTTTATGGAATGCAAGTAAAATTATAAGAAAATTTAAACCAGATGTTGCAATTGGAACAGGTGGTTTTGCAAGCGGGCCAGCTTTAATGATGGCAAATAGAAAAGGTATTCCTACTGTGATTCAAGAACAAAATTCGTATCCAGGAATTACCAATAAATTATTAAGTAAGAAAGCAAAAAAGATTTGTGTTGCTTACGATAATTTAGAGCGATTCTTTCCGTTAGATAAAATCGTGAAAACGGGTAACCCTGTGCGACAAGATTTGTTATTGATACATACAAAAAGGGAAGAAGCACAAGAGTTTTTTGGTTTAAACACGGCTAAAAAAACAATCTTAGTTATTGGAGGGAGTTTAGGAGCAAGAAGAATTAATCAATTAATAGCTACGGAACTTGAATTTTTTCAAAAGCAAGAAGTTCAAGTAATTTGGCAATGTGGAAAACTGTATTACGAAGAGTACAAAGAGTATGGGAATGATAATGTTCAGGTACATCAATTTTTAAACCGAATGGATTTGGCCTATGCAGCAGCTGATTTTGTAATATCAAGAGCAGGAGCAAGTTCAGTATCTGAATTGTGTATTGTTGGAAAGCCTGTATTGTTTATTCCTTCGCCAAATGTTGCAGAAGATCATCAAACTAAAAACGCTAAGTCTATTGTAGATAAGCATGGTGCAATAATGTTACGAGAGAGTGAATTACATACTTTTCCTGTAGTTTTTGAAACATTACTTAGAGATAAAGGTAAGCAGGAAAGTTTAAGTGAAAATATTAA
This sequence comes from uncultured Tenacibaculum sp., assembly GCF_947502995.1. Classification (GTDB taxonomy): domain Bacteria; phylum Bacteroidota; class Bacteroidia; order Flavobacteriales; family Flavobacteriaceae; genus Polaribacter. The sequence continues at coordinate 179,068 of NZ_CANNBW010000002.1, forward strand.
AGAGTTAGCATTACCAAATGCTACAAATCATATAGTAAACGAAATCGAAAGATTAATAAATTAGTGAATTTAAAAGATATACATATTATCTATTTTATAGGAATTGGAGGTATTGGAATGAGTGCTTTAGCTCGTTATTTTCATGCGAATGGAAAGCAAGTTTCAGGCTATGATAAAACGCCTTCTCCTATTACTGAGAATTTACAAACTTTAGGAATAGAAATTCATTTTGAAGATGATATTAATCTAATTCCAAAAGAAGTTTTTGTTAAAGAAAATTCACTTGTGGTTTACACACCTGCTATTCCAAAAACGCATACAGAGTTTAATTATTTTAAAGATAACGGCTTCGAAGTGTTGAAAAGAGCTGAGATTTTAGGTAGAATTACGAATGATACTTATTGTTTAGCAGTGGCAGGAACTCATGGAAAAACCACAACTTCTTCGATACTAGGACATATTATGCAACCTATAGAAGCTACAGCTTTTTTAGGGGGAATTGCAGAGAATTATAGTTCAAATTTAATTCTAGGAAAAGATAAAATTTCTGTTGTTGAGGCAGATGAGTTTGATCGTTCTTTTTTACACTTATCTCCAAATATTGCGTGTATTACATCTATGGACGCAGATCATTTAGATATATATGGAGAACATCAGGCACTTTTAGATTCTTTCAAAGCATTTTCTAATAAAGTTTCTGATCAGTTAATTGTAGCAAAAGGATTACCTATTGAAGGTTTAACATATGCTATTGAAGAAGATGCTGATTATGTTGCTTCTAATTTAAGAATAGTAAATGGAGTATATGTTTTTGACGTTAAAACTCCTAAAAATAATATAAATGATGTTGAGTTTTCTTTACCAGGAAGACATAATATTATGAATGCTCTTGCAGCATTAGCTTTAGCTGATGTTTATGGAGTGAGTTTAGATAAAATTAAAGAACAATTAGCTAGTTTTTCTGGAGTACAGCGTCGTTTTGCTTATAAAGTAAGATCAGAAAGTTTAGTGCTAATTGATGATTATGCGCATCATCCAACTGAGATCAATGCTGTAGAAAGTGCAGTTCGAGAAATGTATCCAAGTGAAGAAGTTTTAGTGGTTTTTCAGCCGCATTTATTCACTAGAACAAGAGATTTTGTAGATGATTTTGCGTTATCGTTATCTAAATTCGATCAAGTCATGTTGCTAGATATTTATCCAGCAAGAGAATTACCAATTGAAGGGGTTACTTCAAAATGGTTATTAGACAAAATCACAGCTGAAAAAAAACAGTTGTTGTCTAAAGAAGAAGTGGTTAAGCAAATTAAACTGACTAATGCTAAAGTGATAGTAATGTTAGGAGCAGGTGATATTGGCTTAATGGTAAATGAAGTAAAAGATGAGTTAATAAAGGAATACAATTTGTAGTGATTAAAAAAGTAACAAAATATTTTGTATTCATAGGTTTAGTAGCAGGTTTACTAGTCTTGTATAGTTTTACAAAAAAACGAAATCAACGAAAAGTTGTTGACGCAATTGCTGTAGAATTTAACGAAGGTTCTAATCCTTTTTTAACTCATGAGTCGGTTAATAAATTGTTAATACAAAGTCAAGTGACAGTTAAAAACCAACCAAAAAGTATATTAGATTTACATCATCTAGAAAATAGGGTAGCGTCAAATCCATATGTAGAAAAAGCGAGAGTTTTTATAACGCTTGGGGGAGTGTTAAAAACTCATATCACACAAAAAGAGCCTATCGCTAGGATTATTTCTGATAATGAGGTTTATTATATTGATAAAGAGGGGGCTAAAATTCCGTTGTCGTCAAGTTTTTCTGCACGTGTACCTATAATTAATGGAGACAATCTGTCTGAGAAATTACAAGAAATAACGCAATTAGTGCTGTTTATTTCCAAGGATCAATTTCTCCAAAAAGAAGTGACAGGAATTCAAATACTGAACACTAATGAGTATGTTTTTACAGTAAGAAGTGGAAACTACAGAGTAGAGTTTGGTAAATATGAAGATGTAAATTTGAAATTTAAAAAATTGAAAGCTTTTTATAATAAAGCGATCAAGGATAAAACAATAAAAAAGTATAAAACAATAAATCTTAAGTATCACAACCAAGTGGTATGTACAAAAGAAAATCAAGATGGAGAACAATAAAATCGCAGTTGGTTTAGATATTGGTACAACCAAGATTGTTGCCATGATTGGTCGTAAGAACGAATATGATAAAATAGAAGTTCTTGGCATTGGTAAAGCAAAAAGCTTGGGAGTGAAAAGAGGAGTGGTAAATAATATCACGCAAACAATTCAGTCGATACAACAAGCCGTAGATGAAGCAGAAAGTGTATCTGGCCAACGAATTGATAATGTAGTCGTAGGAATTGCTGGTCAACATATCAGAAGTTTACATCACAGTGATTATATCACTAGAGATAATGCAGATGAAGTAATTAAAGATGAAGATATAGATGATTTAGTTAATCAGGTACATAAATTAGTGATGTTACCTGGTGAAGAAATTATTCATGTATTACCACAGGAATTTAAAGTAGACAGTCAACCAGATATTAAGGAACCAATTGGAATGTATGGTGGAAGACTTGAAGCTAATTTTCATGTTGTTGTAGGGCAGGTTTCTTCTATCAGAAATATTGGAAGATGTGTAAAAAGTGCAGGTTTAAATCTATCTGACATTACACTAGAACCTTTAGCTTCAGCTTCAGCAGTTTTAAGTCAAGAAGAAAAAGAAGCAGGAGTTGCTTTAATTGATATAGGTGGTGGTACAACGGATTTAGCCATTTTTAAAGATGGAATTATTCGTCACACTGCTGTTATTCCTTTTGGAGGAAATGTAATTACAGAGGATATTAAAGAAGGATGTTCGATAATTGAAAAGCAAGCAGAATTATTAAAAATTAAGTTTGGTTCAGCTTGGCCAGGAGAAAATAAAGAAACTGAAATTGTTTCTATTCCTGGTTTAAGAGGAAGAGAACCTAAAGAGATTACCTTAAAGAATCTTTCAAAAATAATTCACGCAAGAGTTCAAGAAATTATTGAACATGTGTATTTAGAAATTAAAAATTACGGACACGAAACTCAAAAAGGAAAATTAATTGCAGGAATCGTTTTAACAGGTGGAGGATCACAATTAAAACATTTACGTCAGTTAGTTGAATACATCACAGGAATGGATACTCGTATTGGTTATCCAAACGAACATTTAGCGGGTGGAAGTGATGATGTGTTATCAAGCCCATCATATGCTACAGCTGTAGGTTTGTTAATGGAAGGTTTAGATAAATACAATAAAGAAGAGCCTGTAGTAGTTGTAGATGAAGTGGAAACGGAATTACAAGTTGAAGAAGAAAATATTGTAGCAGAAGAGGAAAAAACTGAAGAAAGGGAAGTGTATAGGCCAAAGCCTAAAGGAAAATCGTTTTTAGAGAAATTTACAGAACGATTTAAAGAGTTTTTAGATAACGCTGAATAAGAGAAGATAAAGAAATATAGGGATTAATTAACAAAAAGAAGAGTTATTATGAGCGCAGAATTTGATAACATTTCATTTGATATGCCAAAAACACAATCAAATACGATTAAAGTGATTGGTGTAGGTGGGGGAGGAAGCAATGCAGTAAACCACATGTATAGCAAACAAATTCACGGAGTAGATTTCGTAATTTGTAACACAGATGCACAGGCGTTGGAGAATAGTCCAATTCCAAACAAAATTCAACTAGGAGCACATTTAACTTCTGGTTTAGGTGCTGGTGCAAATCCAGAAATTGGAGCACAAGCAGCAGCAGAAAGTATACAAGAAATTCAACAGATGTTAAATACACATACAAAAATGGTATTTATCACTGCTGGTATGGGAGGTGGTACCGGAACTGGTGCTGCGCCAATTATAGCAAAGATTGCTAAGGATATGGATATTTTAACGGTAGGAATCGTTACTATGCCATTCCAGTTTGAAGGTAGAATGCGCTCAAAACAAGCTCAGAAAGGAATTGATGAGTTACGTAATAATGTAGATTCTTTAATTGTTATCAATAATAATAAACTTCGTGAAGTTTATGGAAACTTAGGATTTAAATCAGGTTTCTCAAAAGCAGATGAAGTATTAGCAACAGCGGCTAAAGGAATAGCAGAAGTAATTACACATCACTATAAGCAAAATATCGATTTACATGACGCTAGAACGGTATTAGCAAACAGTGGAACAGCAATAATGGGTTCTGCAAAAGAATCTGGAGAAAGTAGAGCTAAAAACGCTATTGTAAAAGCTTTAGATTCACCGTTGTTAAATGATAATAAAATTACTGGTGCTAAAAATGTATTATTGTTAATTGTTTCTGGAACTAATGAGGTAACTCTAGATGAAATTGGAGAAATCAATGATTATATCCAAACAGAAGCTGGTTACGATGCTAATATCATTATGGGTATTGGTGAAGACGAAAGTTTAGAAGAAGGAATTTCGGTAACTATCGTAGCAACTGGATTTGCTTTAGATCAGCAGAATACAATCAATAATACTGAAACTAAGAAGATTGTTCATACGTTAGAAGATGAGCAAAAAGCTACTTATGAGTTTGATAAAAAGACAGTGGTAAAATCTAGAATGATAGATGAGCCTATTGCACCAACAAATCAAAAAGTAGTTCATGTTTTAGACTTAGAAGAAAAACCAGAACCTAAAAATGGTTTAATTCAAACTACAGAAGCGATTAAAAATATCGATGTAGTTTTTGAAGAAGTAAATTATAATACTGTTGCTGAAGATGATTTTGTAATTACAAATATGACGCAAACACATGTTGAAGAGAAGATCGAAGAAGCTCCAATTCAGCAAAATTTATTATTTGATTTACCATTAAATTCTTACGAAGAAATTAAACCAGCAACAACTCAAAATGATTTAATTGACACAACTGAATCAATTAAAAATATTGAAGTTGAATTTGAAGAGGTTAAACCTAGAATCGAAAAACGTTTTGTGTTAGAAGATTTCGATATAAAACCAACGATAGGGAAAAGCTCTACACCTGCTATTGAAGCTGAAGAAGAAGAAGCTTTAAAGTTTGAGGTTAGAACTAAAACTGAAGAAGAAATCATCGAGGATGATAGTGATGCATCTCCATTAAGCTTAACAATTTCTGAGTTACAAAAGAGAGCTCAAGAAAGAAGAGATAAAATGAAAGGTTTTAATTACAAGTTTTCTGATAAGGTAAATCAGAACATAGATGAAATTGAAAAACAACCTGCATATAAAAGGTTAGGAGTAGATTTAGATAATTCTAAGATTAGCGAAAAGAAAACACCTTTAAATACAAATAATGACGAATTTTTACGTTCTAATAATTCGTTTTTGCATGATAATGTAGATTAGTATTTGTAAAATAACAACTAAAAGAAAATCCTGAGAAATCAGGATTTTTTTTATCATTATATTTAAAAAAAGAAAACTCATGAGTGTACAACAAGAAGTAATGAACAAAATGAAAGAAGCTATGAAATCTAAAGATGCTGTAGCTTTAACTGCTTTAAGAGCTTTAAAATCGGCTTTTATGTTAGCTAACACAGAAGCCGGAGCTGGAGAATTATCAGAAGAACAAGAATTAAAAATTATTCAGAAACAAGTAAAGCAAAGAAAAGATAGTGCAGAAGTTTTTATTAGTCAAGATAGACAAGATTTAGCGGATCCTGAATTAGCAGAAGCTAAAGTTTTAGAGCAATTTTTACCAGAAGCTTTAAGCGAAGAAGAAATTGCAAAAGTAGTTGTAGAAGTAATAGCACAAGTAGGAGCAGAAGGGATGAAAGATATGGGGAAAGTAATGGGTGTGGTTTCTAAAAAATTAGCTGGTAAAGCTGATGGAAAAACAATTTCTACAATTGTAAAGCAAAAATTAGCTTAATTAAATCTAGACTTAGATTTTCAAACGATTTTAAATATTCGTTTTTTTTAAAAATAAATTTTATTGATATCATAATACAATAAATGAAATCATTTTACATTTTAAAGCTAACCTTTTATTTGGTTAGCTTTCTTACTTTTTTATTAAATGCAGTTGAGCGTTTTTTTGTTTTTCTGTTTAATAAACCTATTCTAATCCATACCTATTTAGTAAAAAAGAAATTACCAAAACATAAGAAGGAGTTTTTAGAGTCAAGTGTTCTTTTTTATCAGAAATTAAATGAAAAGCAAAAGGTATACTTTGAGCATAGATTGGTGAAATTCTTGAGGAATTATGATTTTATAGAAAGAGATGGGTTTAACATGACTCCAGAAGCAAAGGTGTTAATGGCTTCTTCTTATATAAAGTTAACCTTTGGAATGCGAAAGTATTTAACATCAACATTCAATAAAATTATTGTTTATCCAACTTCGTACTATTCATTAATCACAAAACAATACCATAAAGGAGAATTCAATCCAGGATTAAAATTGATTATATTTTCTTGGGAAGATTTTTTACTTGGAGAAGTAGTGTTAAATGATAATTTAAACCTAGGAATTCATGAGTTTACACATGCTTTAACTTTTCATGGTAAACAATCAAAAGATGTTAGTGCAAGAATTTTTTATAGAGCATACTTAGAAATTATTAAGTTTATGAGAAATCCAGATAATTCAACAGAAGTTATCGAATCTGGATATTTTAGAGATTATGCAAATACAAATGCATTAGAATTTGTTTCTGTAATTATGGAACATTTTTTTGAAACTCCTGAAGATTTAAAGCAGAAGTTTCCTAAACTATACTTTAAAATAGAGCGAATGTTGAACTATAAGAAAATAATTAAAAGATGATATTTTAAAAACATCACCTTTATTTATTATGTTTTTAACTTCTTAAAAACAACTAGTAGTGTCATAAACACATACTCCAGAACCACCAAAAGTAATACAAGCAGATATACAAAATGGATTATCTGATAAAATACAGTCTGAATCAGTTACACAGTTAAAAGACACATTACCTCCAGTTATATTTTTTTGTTCGTTTTTACTTATTTCTTTTATTCCTTTAATATTTGAAAATTTTTTAAACATAGATTTACGTGTTAAAAATTAGATTTTCCCTGATCATTAAAAAGACACTCAGAGTTTATGTCTATTTCTCTACGCGTAGAAAATTTAAAAACTATAGCACACAAAAATTAAGAATCGGTTTTCATTATAAAGATTTATCCCTTATAAATGTGATGGAATTAAGTAAATTGAATAACTAAACTAGAAATTAGGGATGAAATAAAATTTAATTAATTTCCTTTAAGGCTTCAAAAATTGTAGTTGCAATTTTATTCTGACCTTTTTTTGAAGTTAATAAATCATAATCTTCAGAGTTAGATAGATATCCAATTTCTAATAAAGTAGCAGGGCATTCAACATGTTTTAATAAATGAGAGTTCATGTTTTGAATTGTATTTACCTTCAGTTTTTTAGAAATACTTTTCACAAATTTTTCAGTAATAGTAGTAGACTCTTTCTTTAATTTATTCTTGTTATTCGTAAAGAAATTAAAGCCATCCATCTCTTCTAATCCACTACTAGCAATATGTAATGAAATAACATAATCAGGTTTTAATGCATTTATAAACTCCACTCTTTTATTTAATGTGATAAATTCATCTGAAGATCGTGTTAAAAAGATTTCGATATCTTCATTTCCTTTTGAAAGTGTTTTTATTTTATTAGCAATTTGAAGTGTGATTTCTTTCTCTTGAAAACCTTTAGAGAAACTACCACCATCTCTTCCGCCATGACCGACATCTAAAACTATAGTTTTTCTTAGACTTCCCGTTCCGAAAGGGGAAGAAGAGTTAATGTCATAATCGCGATAGAAACCATATTTTCTATTCCCGTTTAAATAATTTGTGAAAAAATAACCATTAAAACCATCATTACAATCTACAAAACAGCCAATAGCTTGGAGTTTATTGTTTTTATCAAATTCTAATTTTTTATATTCAACAGTAATTCCTTTGTTTAGCAAATCTTTTTTTATTTGAGTTAAATCCTCAAAAGTTAAATCGTCTGTAAAGGCAACTTTTACAGGGGTTATTAATTCACTTTCACTAGTTATTTTTAGTTTACGTTCGAACTGCTTTGAACTTTGAGCATTGCTATTATAAGTAAACAGAAATATAGAAGTGGCAATAAGAAAGCAAAAACTACTAAGAATAGATACTTTTTTCATTGTATTTGTTTTTAAATTGAATAAATCTTTTACAAATTCAATAGAACTAAGAAAAATGTTTTTTGTTTTGGTTTCTTTTTTTGTATAAGTGTCCGGATCATCATATGCTTTAAAAAAATCAAAACCTAATGCTTCAGAAATTTGTTTGATAGTATATGCTCTTGGAGTCACTGTTCCCGATTCTATTCTTTGAATAGTACGTAATGAAATATTACATAAGTTAGCAACTTCAGTTTGCGTTAAACCTTTAGAGGTTCTTACTTCAATTAATTTTTCTCTGAAACTCGTTTTTTTCATTCCATTGAATTTTCTACAAGATTAAATTCATTTGAAAACAACTCAAAGTTTTTGCGTTGTATTTTGTGCGACATTCATATGTCACTTTGTTGTAATTGTTTGTTAGTTAGTGTTTTTTGAAAACAAAAAACACATAATTAATAGTTGAAAGTCAATTATTAATTATGTGTTTTAAATATAATTATAAAAGGAATTAGTTACAAATTCCTTTTAAATCTGTTATTGTGTTTGTTGGATTATCACTTTTAAAAACAAAACTTCCTGCAACTAAAACGTCTGCTCCAGCTTCTGTTAGTTGTTTCGCATTTTTACTAGTAACTCCACCATCAATTTCAATTAAAGTGTTAGCATTAGTTTCAACAATTAATTGTTTTAATTGTTTTACTTTTTTGTAAGTATTTTCAATAAAAGACTGCCCACCAAATCCAGGATTTACACTCATAATACAAACTAAATCTAAATCTGTAATGATATCTTCTAAAACAGTAATTGGAGTGTGAGGATTTAAAGCAACACCTGCTTTCATTCCATTTGCTTTTATTGCCTGAATTGTTCTATGTAGATGAGTGCATGCTTCATAGTGTACAGTTAAAACATCAGCGCCTAAATCGGCAAAAGTTTTGATGTATCTATCAGGATCAACAATCATTAAATGTACATCGATTGTTTTTTTAGCATGAGAAGCAATTGCTTTTAAAACTGGCATTCCAAAAGAAATATTTGGAACAAATACACCGTCCATAATATCTATATGAAACCAATCTGCTTTACTTTCATTTACCATCTCTACATCACGTTGCAGATTTCCAAAATCTGCAGCTAGAATAGAAGGAGCTATTAATTTATTCATTTTGTTGTGTTGTGTTTGTAATTGGCTGCAAAAGTAGGTAATAAAAAAAGAAAACTCCCTTATTTAAAGAGAGTTTTCGATATATATGTAGTCAGTTTATTACTAATTACCCTAAGTACGTCATAAGAATTTTACTTCTAGAAGTATGCTTTAATCTTCTAATAGCTTTCTCTTTAATTTGACGAACACGTTCTCTTGTTAAATCGAAAGTTTCTCCAATTTCCTCAAGAGTCATCGGTTGGTGCTCACCTAAACCAAAATATAATCTAACAACATCAGCTTCACGTGGAGTTAATGTTTCTAAAGCTCTATTGATTTCGATACGTAAAGATTCATGTAATAATGTTTTGTCTGGGTTTGGTGATTCACCAGAGTTTAATACATCATATAAGTTAGAATCTTCACCTTCAATTAAAGGAGCATCCATAGAAACATGACGACCAGAATTCTTCATAGATTCTTTAACGTCACTTACGGTCATATCTAATTTCTTTGCAATCTCTTCAGCACTTGGAGGTCTTTCGTTCTCTTGCTCAAGGAAAGCATACATTTTATTGATCTTGTTGATAGAACCAATTTTGTTAAGCGGTAAACGAACAATACGCGATTGCTCTGCTAAAGCTTGTAAAATTGATTGACGAATCCACCATACTGCATAAGAAATGAATTTAAAACCTCTTGTTTCATCAAAACGTTTAGCGGCTTTAATTAAACCTAAGTTTCCTTCATTAATTAAATCAGGTAAAGTTAATCCTTGGTTTTGGTATTGTTTAGCAACCGACACCACAAAACGTAAGTTTGCTTTAGTTAATTTTTCTAAAGCTCTTTGGTCACCAGCTTTAATACGCTGCGCTAACTCTACTTCTTCATCAGCAGTAATTAAATCTACCTTACCAATTTCTTGTAAGTATTTATCTAAAGACGCAGTTTCTCTGTTGGTTACCTGTTTTGTAATTTTAAGTTGTCTCATACACGTTTAATTTTACTTTATCTATTCGTTCCATATACTTATACGCATGATTTCAAATAAATGTTACAAAAAGTTTATTTTTTTTTCTAAAAAAGTTTTCAATTGAATTTGAAGTGTTAATTTTATATTTGAATTGATTAAAATGTGACCTTACTTTCTTTTTTGTGTCTCAACATAATAGACCCAAACTTTTAGTAAGAAATAAAACTATTGAAGACTAACAACGTTAATAAATTAAGCGACGAAGAGCTCGTAAAAAAAATCGTAGAGAAAAACGATACGCACTTGTTTGCTATTTTGTATGATCGATATGCAGGATTAGTATACAACAAGTGTTATGGTTTCTCTAAGAGTAAAGAAGAAGCTCAAGATTTAACACATGATGTGTTTGTTCGCTTATTTGTTAAATTGAGAAGTTTTAAAGGACGTTCTAAATTTTCAACGTGGTTATATTCTTTTACTTATAATTTCTGTGTGAATTATGTGCAAAGGAATACAGCCAAAAAGAATGAAAAAGTAACTGTAGTAACAGATGTAATAAAAGATGAAGATGCAGATGTAGATGAAATTGATGATGCTTCTTTATTTGAACTAAAATCTGATAAGCTAGCGAAAGCTCTAGAAATCATAGATATTTCTGATAAAATGATTTTATTAATGAAATATCAAGACGATATGAGTATCAAAGATATTCAATTGGCCTTAGATTTAGGAGCAAGCGCAGTAAAAATGCGATTAAAGCGTGCAAAGGAAAAAGTGATTAAAGCGTATAACGATTTATAATAATTAATGGATAATCCGTTTAAGAAAATATTAACCCATGAAGAGCTGCCTGAAGTGCTTAAAAAGAAAGTACTGAATGATGTGGCTATGATAAAGCTGTCGATAGATATGGCGGATTTATTCGTGGTGAAATATCCTAGTGCTATCGGAGATTTATTATCAGGAGGAGGAGTAGATGAAGTTGCAGAAAATAAAAAGGAAAAGAAAAATACAAAAGAAGACAACCAAAACGATAAAGAATAAATACACTAACTAAAACTAAAGTTATGCAAGAACAAGTTGAAGATGTTATTACTGAGGAAGTAACTAAAAAAGCTGAAGGAGGTATAGATTTATTAAAACCTTTTCAAGATATTTTTGAGGATTTAGTACAGTCGTTACCTAAAGTAGCAGGCTTTATTGGCTATGTGATTTTTGTATGGATTTTTATTAAAATCTTCTTGTATGTAATAAGAAAAATTCTTGCTAAAACTAACATAGATCAGTGGTCTGAAAAATTAAGTGAAACAAAAATATTTGGAGATAGTACAATAAATATTGTTTTAACTAATGTAATACTAGGTGTTTTAAAATGGTTTTTAATACTTGTCTTCATAATGGCAGGTGCAAGTATCTTTGGATTAGATGGTGTATCCAGAGGGATTGCTAGTTTTTTCTCATATTTGCCAAATCTAATAACTGCTCTAGCTATTTTTGCTGCAGGTGCTTATTTAGGTACTATGGTAAAGAAAGCTATTCAGGGAATGTTTAAGTCTCTAGAGATTAGTGGAGGGAATTTAGTAGGAAATATAGCTTTTTATCTAATTGTAGTGTTTCTTTCTATAACAGCTTTAGATCAGGCAGGCGTAGATACTTCAGTAATAAAAAGTAACTTAACTCTTGTTATCGGTTCTGTTTTAGCCGCTTTTACTATAGCTTTTGGTTTAGGAGCGAGGGATGCTGTTAGTAGATTGCTGTTCGGATATTACACAAGAAGAAATATAGCAATTGGATCTTCAGTTAAAGTTGGAGATATAGAAGGGGTTGTAATAGCAATAGATAATATTTGCGCTACTATTAGTACAGAATCGGGTAATGTAATTTTACCAATTAAAGAAGTAGTTGATAATAAAATAATTATTAAGAAATAATTATTTTTTAAACAATTTTAAATATATTTGCTAAGTTAAGTTTATAATACTTTCTTAATAGAGCTTGTCTCTTGAAGAAAATTTGATATAAATTATTTGGTAGATTTCGGGGGACTTCTATCTACAGATTTGCGTAGTGAGCAAATCGTTAAAAGGACTAGTTTATCTAGTCCTTTTTTGTTTTTGTGAAAATTATTTCAATAAAAAATTAAACATAAACAACTGTAAATTAAGGTTTAATAAAAAAAGAACTCTTAAAAGAGTTCTTTTTTAAATTTTTTAGTGACTTATAAATAAAATATGTGTCTTACTAATATGTAGGATGAGGTATCGGGGGGCACCTATTCCTAATTATCAAATGAGAGTTGCGAAAGCAACTCTTTTTTTATTCAAATGATAAGTGAAGGAAAATTCCTCTAGTACCAAAGAAATCTATCGGGTCAGTCCATTGACTTGGCTCTCTATTATCGTACTTGATTTCATTATTAATCGCAAAAATACCTCGTATAGATGGAGAAAATTTAAAATATGGTAAGTAAAAATCCATTCCTACACCAACTTCATACATAAATACACTAGCATTCTGTCTAAATTGTCCAGAGAAGTTATCGTCTTGATTATTTTCATTACTTGAAAAATTGTAATCAAAAGAAGCTCCAGCTAAAACATAAGGACGAACGTTATTAAGTCTATTAGTACTAAATTTAAATATTAAAGGTAAATGTAAATAAGTGTTACCGACTTCTCTAGTTCCTTGCGATTCATTAGGTATATGAGTAAATCGAAGTGTTTTAGTATTAGAAATAAGACCTGGCTCGAATCGAAGATTTACATTGTTATGTAATTTCATATCTCCAATCAAACCAACGTTAAAACCTACATCAGAAATTACATCGACTTGAGCGTTTGGAAAAGCACTAGGTTTGTAGGAAATTTTAAATCCATTTGTATTTAAACCAAGGTAAAATCCATAATGAATAAAACGTTTATCAAAATTTGGTAAATTTTCGATACGTTCTCTTTGAGCTAAAGCATTAAAAGTTACAATTATTAGTAAACTAGAAACTAAAAGTCTTCTTAACATATTACTTTGTTGATGTATAAATTGAGGCTACCCCAAATGTTACAGGTAAACTATTCACATTCTTAAACCCATTTTTTCTCAAAATATTGTTGAATGCTTCACCGTAAGGAAAAGAATTTGCACTTTCCGATAAATAAGAGTAAGCAACTTTATCTTTTGAAAATAATTTTCCAATAATAGGTAAAAAAACTTGAGTATGTAACTTATAAAGTTGTTTAAAAGGAAATTTTGTTGGATTAGAAGTTTCTAGAATAACAAATTTTCCATTTGGTTTTAAAACACGTAAGATTTCTTTTAAACCTTTGTCTAAATTTTCAAAATTACGTACACCAAAAGATACAGTAATAGCATCAAAAGTATTGTCTTCAAAAGGGATATTTTCACTATCTCCAATAACCATATCAATTTTGTTATCAAAGCCAGCTTTTTTTATTTTTTGTTTCCCTACTTCTAACATTCCAGCCGAAATATCTAAACCAACAATTTTTTCAGGATTTAATTTAGTCATCATCATAGCTAAATCTCCAGTACCAGTTGCGATATCTAAAATTGTTTTAGGATTATTTTCTCCAATTAATTTTACAACTTTTTTTCGCCAACTAACATCTATACCAAAAGAAATTACGCGATTCAACCCATCATAATTGTTCGAAATATTATCAAACATTTGGGCAACCTGTTCTTTTTTGCCTAATTCTGAACCTTTATATGGTGTTACTTGTTTATCCATTTATAGCTATTACTTCATTAATTTGATTAGGAAGCATTTCTTTTAAAAGAGCTTCGATACCGTTTTTTAGTGTAATTGTAGATGATGGACAGCCGCTACAAGCTCCTTGTAAAATAACATTTACTTGTTTGTTTTCTGGATTATAGCTTTTAAAAGCAATATTTCCTCCGTCTGATGCTACTGCAGGTTTAATATGCTCTTCTAAAATTTCTACAATTTTAGTTGAAGTTTCATCTAAGTTTTCTACTTCGATTTGATTTTCTTCTTGAGCTTTTTTCTGAGGAATTTCAGATAGAATTACTTTGTTGTCCTGTAGATAAGTTCTAATAAAAGTTCGCACTTCCTGATATACTTCATTCCATTCTACGACGTCATATTTTGTGATTGAAATATAATTTTCTGAAATGAAAATTTCTTTTACAAAAGGAAAGTTAAATAAGGCTTTTGCTAATGGAGAGTATAAGCTAGCTTCTTCTATATTTTTTAATTCTATATCAGATTGAGTTAAAGCTTTATTTGTTCCAAACTTCATTACAGAAGGATTTGGAGTCACTTCAGCATAAACTTCAATAGCTTCCTTCTTTGTGTCGTTGTTTTCTTCTATTACTTTTTTGCCAGTATTTATATAAGCTTCGATTTGTGATCTAACTTCTTCTTGAACATCTTCCCATTCTACGATATCGAATCGTTGAATAGCAATGAAATTAGCTCCAACAAAAACTTTTTTTACAAAAGGTAAGTAGAATAATTGTTGAATAAAAGGCGCTCCCTTTGTTTCGTCTATATTATTGTACTCATAGCTTCCTCTGTTTACTATAAGTGTGTCACTAACAAACTTAATTATAGTGTTGTTTGTTGTGTTTTCTATTTTAATATTGATATTTTCCATACTAAGAAATGAGAATACAAAATTACAGTAAAAAACTGATTAAATAAAAAGACCTCCTAGTTCAGTTTTAATTAACTTTACTAAGAGGTTCTTTTAAAAATCCCCAATAAAAATTTTATAAGCTGAAAGTTATACTGGCAGCTATTCTTGAAGTAGTATTATTTATATTAATATCTCCTACATTATAAAGAGAATAAAATTCATCGTTTAAAGAACGTAAGTATGAAAGTCCGATTTGAGTATTTCCAAAATTATATCCCAAACCAGCAGTAAATCCTCTGTAGTTATCTTCATTTGTATTTCCTCCTTCTCTTAAATTTGGATTTTGTTCATAGAAATATCCGCCTCTTAAACTAACTCTGTCGAATCTCCATTCTCCACCTAAATTGAATGCATGTGTAGCTCTAAAATCTCTAGAGAAAAATTGATTGGCATCTTGTAAAAGAGGATCACCATCGTTGTATCTGAAATTTGAGAAATCTCTATAAGTATAGTCTAAACTAATTAATCCTTGTTTTCCAAAAACTAAAGCTCCACTTGCTGTAAGTTTACTTGGAGTTCTGAATCGTAGAGAAAATGGACCTTGAGTAATTCTTTCTTCAAATAGTAGAGAAGGGGCAGCACTATCAGTCGTATCAAAAACAGCAAAATCATTTAAGTTTTCTTCCAGCACTTCTCTGTACCAAGTAGGTGATTCATATGAAGCTCCAACTCTTATGTATTTGTTTATTTTGTAAATAAAACCTAGGTTAAAAGAAAAGCCAGTTCCATCAACAAAACGTTCATTTATTTCATCAAATAGTATAGGAGATCCATTTAATTCATCATTGTCTTCAATTGTAAGAGCACGTTCTCTGTATTCCAAACTATGAAACTTTAAAGATGCACCAACAAATAGTTTGTTATCATGTACGGCAGAAATCCCCATGTTAAATACACTACTTATTCCACTTGTTTCTTTTGTGAATTCTTGTTCAAAAGGAGTGTAAAAAGTATTGTTAGGTTGTTCTGTAACATTAAAATTGTTATCATAAAAAGTTAACCCACTATTACCAGCACCATTATAAAAATTATCAAAGTCTGCTTTTACTTTATAATTAAAGGTAATGGCAAATCTGTTCCAATTTGAATTATTACTCCCATCGAATACAAAAATTGCTCCAGCCTGACTTAAGTTTATTCTTTCATCTTTAATGTTATTACTGTTTCCATAATAATTCAAGTCAAAATTAGTACTCGTTCCTTCAAAAGTAACTGCAACTTTACTGTTTCTAGCAACAGCAGCACCTGCTGGGTTAATATCGGTTGAAGAAATATCGCTTCCTAATGCCCCAAAAGCTCCAGCCATTGCGTTAAATCTTGCCGTACCTGTTCTCTGATCTCTTGAGAATAAAATTCCAAGATCATTATAATCTGTAAATTGGGCATAAGAGGTACCTATTGTAGCTATTGTTACTACAAGTAATATAATTTTTTTCATACTTTCAAAATTATAGCTAATTGTAAATACTATAGAATTTTTTAGTGTTTTTTATCTTCTTACTCTTGAAGAGCTTCTACTTGAACTTCTAGATGAAGATCCACTTGACCTACTTGATGATCTAGAAGGTGAGTAACTTCTGGATCTTGAAGAAGATGAGGATCTCGGAGAATAACTTCTAGATCTTGATGAAGATGATCTTGGAGAATAGCTTCTGCTACTTCTTGATGATGAGCTTCTATTGGCAGAACTTCTTCTAGATGAACTCCTGCTAGGAGAATAAGATCTGTTATTTCTTCTAGATGAACTATTATTGTAGCTTCTAGATCTATTGCTTCTAGAACTTCTGTTTATACTTCTAGAGTTAGAATTTCTATTAATTCTTCTCGAATTAGAATTTCTCCTTATTGTAGAGTTGTTTCTGTTTCTAGATATACTTCTGCTATTTCTGTTTATAGATCTACTGTTTCTTCTAGATACAGTTGAAGAACGTCTTGATGTAGCTCTAGGATTATTTCCAGCATATCGTCTATTAGTAGAAGCATAAGCACCTCTTCTGTTATATATGCCAGATCGGTATGCAGCTCTATTGTAGATTCCTCTACTATTGCGGAATCTAAAGTTTCTGTAAGCACCATATCCTCTGTAAGCTCTGTTTCTACCATATCTATAGTATCCTGGAGGACAAAAAGGATCATAAACTCCACCAAAACCTAAGTATAATCCAGCATTCCAGTTATAAGGTCCGTGGAAAGGATGCCAGTATGGATCATAAACTCCCCAACGATTACCGAATCGACCACGCCAAGGATAAGACCAGAAAGGATCTCCCCAAAATGAATTCCAATAAGGGCCATAAACTCCCCAACTGTAACCGTTACCAAAAGTATTTATATTAACAACTACATCAGAATCATTATCAAATCCCCAAGGTTCTCTGTTTGATGAAATTTGATTTTCATCTTCAAAGTCCTCATCTAACTCTTCGTCAAAATCATAATTTTCAGATCTGTAATTTTCAATATCTGTAATAATATCTGTTCCGTTTAAATTATCTAAACGTTCTACTTCTTTAGTGAAGTAGTTTTCATTGTAATCATCATATTCTTTTTCATTCATTTGAACCACTCTTCGTTGTGGTTTTTCAACATCGTCAGCATAAATACCATCATCATTACCAGAAACCGTTTGAGCAGCCCCACAGGAAAGGAGAGTAGTTACCACGATTAATGATAAGAAATATTGTGGAAGTTTGGTTTTAGTGTAATGTGATTTCATATTCCTATCTTTTTTATTAAAATTAAAAATTTTTGAAATTATCAGCAAAAAAAAACAACTTTATTGTAGTAGTACCGAATTTAACGTAGTTTTGTTGCTATAATTTACACTAAAAAATAGCAATTTTTGTGCCAAACTATTAATTATGAGTAAACATTTAACAAAACGAGCTGAAAATTATTCGCAATGGTATAATGAGCTTATTGTTAAAGCTGATTTAGCTGAAAATTCTGCTGTACGCGGATGTATGGTAATAAAACCTTATGGGTTTGCAATTTGGGAAAAAATGCAAGCAGAATTAGATAGAATGTTTAAAGAAACAGGACATCAAAATGCTTATTTCCCTCTTTTGGTACCCAAAAGTTTATTTGAGGCTGAAGAAAAAAATGCAGAAGGATTTGCTAAGGAGTGTGCAGTTGTAACACATTATCGTTTACAAACTGACCCAGATAATGAAGGGAAGCTACGTGTAGATCCTAATGCCAAATTACAAGAAGAATTAATTATTAGACCAACTTCTGAAGCTATTATTTGGAATACATATAAAGGATGGATACAATCTCATAGAGATCTTCCTTTATTAATAAATCAATGGGCTAACGTTATGCGTTGGGAAATGAGAACAAGACCTTTTTTAAGAACTGCTGAATTTTTATGGCAAGAAGGTCATACAGCTCATGCTACTAAAGAAGAAGCGTTAGTTGAAGCAAGACAAATGCAAGAGGTTTATGCAACTTTTGCAGAAGATTTTATGGCTATGCCTGTAATTAAAGGAGCTAAATCTGAAAGTGAACGTTTTGCAGGTGCTGATGATACTTATACTATTGAGGCTTTAATGCAGGATGGAAAAGCTTTGCAAGCTGGTACTTCTCATTTTTTAGGGCAAAATTTTGCTAAAGCTTTTGATGTTAAGTATACTTCAAGAGATGGTAAACAAGAATATGTATGGGCTACTTCATGGGGAGTTTCGACTCGTTTAATTGGAGGTTTGATAATGACACATTCAGATGATGCTGGTTTAGTGTTACCACCTAAATTAGCACCTATACAAGTTGTAATTGTACCTATATATAAAGGAGAAGAACAATTGAATTTAATCTTTGATAAATTAAAACCTATAATTGAAGAATTAAAATTAAGCGGTGTCTCTGTAAAATTTGATGATAGAAATACAATGAGACCAGGAGCAAAATTTGCAGAATATGAATTGAAAGGAGTTCCTGTTAGAGTAGCTATTGGAAAAAGAGATTTAGAGAATGGTACAGCAGAGGTAGCTAGAAGAGATACTTTTGAAAAACAAACTGTTGAACAAGATAACTTAGTAACATTTATTAAAGAGTTGTTAGATGAGATTCAAAAGAATTTATTTACAAAAGCATTAAATTACAGAGAAACACATTTAACTAAAGTTGATACTTTCGAAGAGTTTAAAGACGTAATAGAAAATAAAGGTGGATTTGTTTCTGCACACTGGGATGGAACTGAAGAGACTGAGGATAAAATAAAAGAGTTAACTAAGGCAACGATACGTTGTATACCTAATGATGCTGAAGATGAGGAGGGTAAATGTGTGTTAACAGGAAAGAAATCTTTTAAAAGAGTACTTTTTGCAAAAGCATATTAAAAATAATCGAAAAAAGTTTGGTGTGTTTTAAAAAGAGTTATATATTTGCACCCGCAAACTGAAAGATTGTTTTGCTCCGTTCGTCTAGGGGTTAGGACGCCAGGTTTTCATCCTGGTAACACGGGTTCGAATCCCGTACGGAGTACAAAGCTTCGAATTTATTTCGAAGCTTTTTTTATCCAAATTTAGAGATAAAAAAGTTGTAAGTATAGAAATTAAAATTTATATTTGCACCCGCAATCGAGAAACGATTGTTCCCGCTCCGTTCGTCTAGGGGTTAGGACGCCAGGTTTTCATCCTGGTAACACGGGTTCGAATCCCGTACGGAGTACAACGTTTTTATAACAATATAAGATTTTATAAAATGGCAAATCATAAGTCAGCATTAAAAAGAATAAGAAGTAACGAGACTAAGCGCTTAAGAAACAAATATCAGCACAAAACTACACGTAATGCTGTGAGAAAATTAAGAGCTATTACAGATAAGAAGGAAGCAGAAGGAATGTTATCATCTGTTGCTTCAATGCTAGATAAATTAGCTAAGAATAATGTTATTCATAAGAATAAAGCAGCTAATTTAAAATCTAAGCTAGCTAAGCACGTTGCTGCTTTATAAGAAAAGTTTTAAGGTTAGTTAATATCAAACACTTCGATTTATTCGAAGTGTTTTTTTTGTTTATAATTGTTTTAAGAAAAGAAAACTATTTGTATGAAAAAAGGTGATATCGTTTATTGTATCAACGAGTCTTCATTTTCTGACCATATTATCAAAAGAAAGAGTTATGTTGTTCAAGACATTAAATCTGATTTATTAAGAGTTTTTGATACTAGAAAAAAACTTGTTTGGTTACCTGAATACTGTTTCACAAAAGAGGAAATACCAGATATTAAATCGATAATTATTGATGACGAAATAATAGATAATTATAATGATTATATAGAAGTTACTATTGAATTTAGTGATGAGGTGAAAAGATGGACAAGCTTTATAACTATTAATAAGTTAAATAATCTTTTTAATAGATTTAGAGATTATGTTTTAGGAAATGAGTTAATAATAGTAAAAGAAGTAAACGAAACAATAATTAAAAGAACAATTATCGAATTAGATAAGCAAGATCAATTATATGAAATGACAAAAAAGTTGTAGTTTCAGAAAAGCTGTACAATAAATGACACTAATAGTCATATTTTTTATGAGCATCTAATCTTATAAAGATAAAAATAAGTAAAGTAAAACCCCATAGAGATGATCCTCCATAACTGAAAAAGGGTAGAGGTATACCAATTGTTGGCAAAATACCTATAACCATTCCTATATTTACTACAACATGGAAAAATAGAATTGAAGCTATTCCGTATCCATAAATTCTAGCAAATTTATTTGTTTGGCGTTCTGCTAAAAATATTATTCTATACAATAAGCCCATAAATAAAAGTATAACGATTGAACTACCTAAAAATCCCCATTCTTCTCCAACTGTACTAAATATATAATCTGTGTCTTGTTCAGGTACAAAATTACCTTGAGTACGATCTCCTTGTAAAAAACCTTTTCCGAAAAAATTTCCAGATTTAATAGTCAATTCTGCTTGATGTGTATTATATCCAAGTCCTTTTTTATCTTCTATTTTTCCAAGTAAAATATCAAATCTATTTTTTTGATGCTGTTCTAATACATTAGTGTATGTATAACCGGCTGTAGAAATAAATAAAGCAGAAATAATATAAGTAACTAGTATCACTGGCCAGTTAAATCTTAAAAACTGGTTATTTCTATAAATAATGTAAGCAAATACAATAGTTAAAACAATAAGCGTTCCGATAAGAACATTAGTAGTACCATAATTAACTGTAAGTAAAAACAGAACTACAGTAATAATACCTAGAATAAAATACTTTAGTGTTAAGCCTTCTCTATTCAATACAAAAAAGAAAGAAAAGTAAATTAATACTGATCCCATATCTGGTTGTAAAGCAATAAAAAAAGCAGGTAAGAAAATAATGACAAAAGCCTTTATTTGGTTTTTAAGCAAGTCTAAATTATATTGTCTATCACTCATTAATTTAGCTAAAGCTAGAGCGGTAAAAGCTTTTGAAAACTCTGAGGGTTGTAATCCTATTCCACCAAAGTTATACCAAGATGTAGCACCATTAATTTTTTTTCCAAAAACTAAAACACCAGCTAAAAGAATAAGGGAAAATAAATAAATTAAACTCGAGAATTGTTCATAGAACTTAGAGTTCAAGAATAAAATAAAAACGATTAAGGGAAAGCTTAAAGCTATAAAAATTAATTGCTTACCATATCTAGTGCTAAAATCGAAAAGTTCTTTATCTGTTCCGGTAGAAGAAGCAGCATAGATATTAACCCATCCAAATGCCACCAACAAAAGAAACATAATTATAGTAAACCAATCGATGTTTTTAAATATGTTATTTTCTAACTGTCTCAATACTGTCTTTTTTTACAATTAACTTGTCGTATTCTTCTTGTAAACTTAAATTAATCATTCTTTCTTCTAAGTCTTTTCTTAATGCTTCACCATTTAGGTATTTTTCAATCATTAAGCTAGTGATTGGAGCTGCTATAGTTGAACCAAAACCTCCATTTTCAACAAAAATAGCCATGGCTATTTTAGGATTTTCTTTTGGAGCAAAAGCAATTAGTATAGAGTGATCTTTTAATTGAACCTTTTCTCCATTAATTCTTGTAAAGTTTTCTACTGTTCCAGTTTTACCACAAATATCTATTCCTTTTACTCGGCTATATTTTCCAGTTCCTGTTTTGAATACTTCATGCATAGCATCTATAACTACAGGGAAATGTTCTTCGTTTATCAGTGTTTGTTTTTTAGTTGT
Organism: uncultured Tenacibaculum sp.; assembly: GCF_947502995.1. Taxonomy (GTDB): domain Bacteria; phylum Bacteroidota; class Bacteroidia; order Flavobacteriales; family Flavobacteriaceae; genus Polaribacter. The sequence goes on from NZ_CANNBW010000002.1 coordinate 201,245, forward strand.
AAACTTTGGATTTTTTATGTTTTTTCCATCAATTTGCTTTACGATATGAGGAGTGTAATAAAAACCTCTATTAGCAATTGCAGCTGTAGCATTTGCTAATTGAATTGGAGTAGTTTGAATTTCTCCTTGTCCAATAGCATTAGAAATATTTGTGGTAGCTCCCCATCTAAAATCATAACGATCATCATAATATTTAGCATTTGGTATTAACCCAGGTAAACCAACATTTAAATCATAACCTAAGAAGTTTCCTAATCCAAAACTTTTGATTTGATTACTCCAATTATCAAAACCAACTTTGGTGTTTTTAGGTTTGTCTATAATTTTACGATATACATCAGAGAAATAACTATTACATGAATTAGCGATCGCTTTTTTTAATCGAATTGGTCTACCATAAATACCACAGTGGCATTTCATAAATTCGTTTTTTCTTTTTCCATAGCGATATCCTCCGTAACAATAAACATAAGATTTCTCATTAATAACTCCCTCTTGTAATCCCACTAAACCATTTAAAATTTTGAAAGGAGATCCTGGAGGATAAACTCCTTGTAAACCCCTATCATAAGTTGGGTTATTTATACTGTCATTAAAAAGTATGGTAGAATGCTTGTATCGTCTTCTTCCTACTAAAACATTCGGATCGTAAGATGGAGCAGTAACTAAAGCGAGTATTTCTCCAGAAGCTGGTTCAAGAACAACTATACCACCTCTTTTACCAGTCATTAATTTCTCTCCATACTTTTGTAAATCTAAATCTACCGTTAATAATAAATCTTTTCCTGGAACTGCTAAAGTATCATATATACCACCTTTATAGTTTCCAGTAATTCTCATTAAGTTGTCTCGGTTAAAATGTTTTTTCCCTTTATTTCCTCTTAAAGCTTTTTCATAATAATATTCTACTCCAGATTTACCAATAAGTTCTCCGTTTTCATAATCAGGATTATTTTTAGCTTGTAATTCATTTACTTCAGATAAATAGCCTAAAACATTTGCAGCAATAGGTTCTGGATAATTTCTGATAGTTCTTTTTTGAATGTAGAAACCTTTAAATTTATGAAGTTTTTCCTGTAAGAAAGCGTAATCTCTTTTTGCGAGATGTTTTATAAAAACAGCAGGAAGCCAAGGAGCAAATTTTTTCGGATTTTTTATTTTTTTTACTTTCTTAATATAATCTTCTTTAGAAATTTTAACGAGTTCGCAAAATTCTAGTGTATCTATAGCTTTTAATTCCTTGGGAATAGCCATTACATCATAAGAAACTTCATTTGCAACCATTAATTTGTTGTTACGATCGTATATATAACCGCGTTCTGGGTAATCGTATTCGATTTTTATAGTTGCACTACTAGTTGGACTTGATTCTTGACCTTCAAGAACCTGTAGTTGGAATAACCTACCTATGTAGATGAATCCAACAAGAGTAATTAAAAAAATTAATAAAAAACTTCGCTTCACAATTATTGTTGTTTTCTAGTTAAAATAAAGCTCCCTAGAAAATATAAAATTAACGAAAATACTGCCGATAAAATTGTGTTAATTAACACAGATAATAAGTTATTAAAACTAAAGTTGATCAACAAAAAAACGACAAAATGATGTATGAGTGTTAAAGACGCTACAAAATTGAATATTTTACCAAATGATTCTTGATTCATTTCGAAAAACTCGTAGTCTACTTCTGTCTTTTGGAAGAATGTTCTAAAAAAACCAGTTCTCAAATAAGCAATTAAAGTAGTTGCCATTGCATGAATACCTCCAGAATCTGTAAACATATCCACTAATAATCCAAGTAAAAAAGCTAAAGATATTATTGGGAAACGATTCGTTTTATAAGGGTAAATAAAAATAAAAGCAATGTAAATGTATGGGTTTACATAACCTAAAAATCTAATATTGTTTAAAACTAATACTTGCATTAGAATTAAACTCACAAAAATTATAGCTAGATAGAAAGGTTTCCTACTCATTATTTACGTTTTCTAAAGCTTTGATTTCTTTTTGATGAAAGTTTTTAATGATGTAAATGTTTTCAAGATTACTCATGTCATTAAAAAGCTTGATGTTTATTCCATTGGTTTTATCTGTAACAGTTCCTATTAAAATTCCTTTAGGGAAAATAGTTGAATTCCCTCCAGTCATTATAGTGTCACCAATATTTATTTTTGCTTCTCTAGGAATATCAAGTAACTGGACAGTGTTATAATTTTCACCATCCCAACTCAAAGAACCAAAATAAGGACTACTTTTTAGTCTTGCATTTACTTTACTATTTCTATTTAATATCGATCGAACTCTAGAGTAATTATTTGAAGAAGCATCTGTAATACCAATAATACCTTTGTCATTTATTACAGCCATTTCTTTATTTACCCCATGTTTTAATCCACGATTTATAGTTAGATAGTTGTAAGGTTTATGAAATTCATTTTTATTGATTTTACCATCAATATATTTAAATTGCTGATTAAAGTTATTTGTATCTACCGCAGTTTTAGTGTAAATGCTGTCAAGAAAATATTCAAGCTTCGATAACTTATTTTTTAATGTTAAGTTTTCTTGAATTAAAATCTGGTTTTCGTCTTTTAAGTTTAAGTAGTTTTTAAGATTACTCTTTTTCTCATAAACACTTCCAGTAATAGTATTAGCAGAACTAATAAATTTACTTCTATGGTAGCTATGATTATTGATTGTTAAAGTGAAACCAATAATTTGTAACAGCAAAAAAAACAGAAAGTATTTATATTTCTGAATAAAATAAATAAGCTGTTGCATAACTTTTAGCTAACTAATACGCTCTTGTATTTATTTAAATTCTTTAAAGCAATACCTGTTCCTCTTACTACAGCTCTTAAAGGATCTTCAGCAACATAAACAGGTAAATCAGTTTTTCTTGATAATCTTTTATCTAGTCCTCTTAACATAGATCCACCACCTGCTAAATAAATACCAGTATTGTAGATATCTGCTGCTAATTCAGGTGGAGTTTTCGAAAGAGTTTCCATTACAGCATCTTCAATTCTTAAAATAGATTTATCTAGTGCTTTTGCTATTTCTCTGTAAGAAACTTGCACTTGTTTTGGTTTTCCACTTAATAAATCACGACCTTGAACCATCATATCTTCTGGTGTTTCGTCTAAATCTTCAGTGGCTGCACCTATTTGAATTTTCATTTTCTCAGCAGTAGTCTCTCCTACATATAAGTTATGCTGAGTTCTCATGTAGTACATGATATCACTAGTAAATAAATCACCAGCAACTTTTACAGATTGATCGCATACAATACCAGCTAAAGCTATGACTGCGATTTCTGTAGTACCACCTCCTATATCAATGATCATGTTACCTTTTGGTTCCATAATATCTACTCCAACACCAATTGCAGCAGCCATTGGTTCATAGATTAGATAAATTTCTTTGGCATTCATATGACGAGCAGAATCAATTACGGCTCTCTTTTCTACCTCAGTAATCCCAGAAGGAATACAAATAACCATTCTTAGAGAAGGTGGGAATATTTTTTTTCTAATTGCAGGAATTTGTTTTACAAACTCCTTAATCATTTCTTCAGAAGCTTGAAAGTCGGCAATTACACCATCCTTTAAAGGACGAATAGTTTTAATGTTTTCATGGGTTTTACCTTGCATTTGTTGGGCTTCTTTACCCGTAGCAATAATTTTTCCATTAACTCTATTTCTCGCAACAATCGAAGGACTATCGATAACTACCTTGCCATCATGTATGATAAGTGTATTCGCAGTGCCTAAATCGATTGCGATATCCTCCGTCATAAAGTCAAAAAATCCCATAAAAAATATTTAAAAGTGTAACCCGTTTATGTATTCTCACAAATCTAATAAAAAAAACGTTAGAAAAAACACCTTAAACATTAATGTTTAAAGTGTCTTGTTCCTGTAAACACCATCGACAATCCATTGTCGTTACAGTAGTTTATACTTAATTCGTCTTTTATAGAGCCTCCAGGTTGGATAACTGATTTAATTCCAGCGTTATCTGCGATTTCTACACAGTCTGGGAACGGGAAAAAAGCATCACTTGCCATTACAGCATTTTCTAAATCAAAACCAAAACTTTTTGCTTTGTCAATTGCTTGTCTTAATGCGTCGACACGACTTGTTTGTCCAGTTCCACTAGCACATAATTGCTTGTTTTTAGCTAAAACAATAGTGTTTGATTTCGTATGCTTACATATTTTAGAAGCAAATAATAAATCTTCTATTTGTTCAGATGTAGGTTTAGAAGAAGTAGGGTATGATAAATCTTCTACGCTATCTGTTTTTGCATCTTTATCTTGAACTAATAATCCATTCAAAGAAGTTCTTACAATTTGATTTGGTAAAGCCACTTCTTTTTGAACTAAAATAATTCTGTTTTTCTTTCCTTTTAATATTTCTAAAGCATCATCATTGAAGCTTGGAGCAATAACAACTTCGCAGAATAATTTATGAATTTCTTCAGCAGTTTCTTTGTCTATTGTAACATTAGAAATTAAAATTCCTCCAAAAGCAGAAACTGGATCACCAGCTAAAGCATCTACATAAGCTTGGTGTACAGTTTCTCTTTGAGCAAAACCACAAGCATTGTTATGTTTTAAAATAGCGAATGTAGGAGCTTCTCCTTTAAATTCGTTGATTAAGTTTACAGCAGCATCTACATCAAGAAGATTGTTATAGCTCAATTCTTTACCATGTAATTTGTCAAACATAGCATCTAAATCTCCAAAGAAATATCCTTTTTGATGTGGGTTTTCACCATATCGTAAAGTTTTAGCTGTGGTTTCACTAGCTTTAAATACAACTTCATCTTCATTAAAATAATTAAAGATAGCTGTATCGTAATGTGAAGAAATGTTGAATGCTTTAGCAGCAAACTTTTTTCTATCAGCAATTGAAGTTTCTCCGTTATTTTCTGAAATTAAATTTAAAAACTCATCGTATTGTTCCATTGAAGAAATAATTACGGTATCTTTAAAATTTTTCGCCGCAGCTCTGATAAGAGAAATACCTCCGATATCAATTTTTTCGATAATATCTTGCTCGCTAGCGCCAGAAGCTACCGTTTTTTCAAAAGGATACAAATCAACAATTACTAAGTCGATTTGTGGAATATTGAATTCTGAAAGTTGAGCTACGTCACTTTCATTTTCTTGTCTGTTTAAAATTCCTCCAAAAATTTTAGGGTGTAATGTTTTTACTCTCCCACCTAAAATTGAAGGGTAATCTGTAACACTTTCTACAGGAACAACATCGATACCTAATTCAGAAATAAATTTTTCGGTACCACCAGTAGAGTATATTGTTACTCCTAAATCATTAAGTTTTTTTGCTAAAGGTGCTAATCCATCTTTGTGAAAAACAGATATAAGTGCAGATTTAATTGTTTTATTGCTCATGTTTGTTGTGTTGTTAATGAGCGCGCAAATTTACTAAAACTTGAATTTTACTGCAATTGTTTGAAGAGGGTTTTTAAAAGAAAAACCGGAAAAACTTGTTAATAACTTAAAAGTTTTTCCGGTTTAAAGTTTTTTTATTGACTTTTTATTCTGCGTTTTCAAGGAAATCTCTTACCCAAAGAGCTATTCTTTCCAGTAAAGTCAATTTTCCGGCATCGGTAGATTTACCCAAGCCTTCATAATTAGGGATATTTCTACTCATCATTAGGGGATTTAAAGATTAGTAATAAAATTGTTGATAACTTTTTACAAATCTATACAAAAAAACTTTATAACCAAGTAATTAGCTAGTTTTTTGCAAAAAAAACGAAACTTTTTCGCAAATAAACTCTAAAAGTTCTTCATCTTTTTCAGAAAATGGATTAATTGTATGAGAATCAATATCTATTTGACCAATATTTTCTCCATCAACAAAAATTGGAATTACAATTTCAGATTTTACCTTCCAACCACATGAAATATAGTTGTCTTGTTCTGTAACATCTTGAACAACAAAGTTTTCATTGCTAACTGCAACTTGTCCGCATATACCTTTTCCAAAAGGAATAATCGTATGCTCTGTTGGTTCTCCTGCAAATTGTGCTAGTTTTAATTCTTCTTTATCTCCATTTTTAAAATAAAAACCAACCCAATCATAATACGATATTTCTTCTTTTAAGTAATCGCATATGTTTTGTAGTTTTTCTTCTAAAGTAACTTCATTATTAAAAATAGCTTCAGATTTAGCTTTTAAATTTTCAATATTCATTTTTATAACATCTTTAGGTTGTTAACTTCTTGTTGTGTTAAAGTTCTGTATCTACCGCGTGGTAAATTTTTCTTTGTTAATCCTGCAAAGATAACTCGATCTAATTTTACAACATGATAACCAAAGTGATCAAATATTTTTCTTACGATTCTATTTCTACCTGAATGAATTTCTATTCCTACTTCTGTTTTCTTTTCACCTTCAACATAAGAAACAGCATCAATAAAAACTTTACGACCTTCAATTACCACATCACCTCTTAGTTTTTCTAGATCAGATAGTGTTAACTTTTTATCTAACGAAGCATGATATAGTTTTCGTACATTATGTTTAGGATGAGTTAGTTTTTTAGCCAATTCACCATCGTTAGTAAATAATAATAATCCTGTTGTGTTTCTGTCTAATCTACCTACTGGATATATACGTTCCTTAGTCGCATTACCTATTAATTCCATTACAGTTTTTCTACCACGATCATCATCCATAGTGGTAATGTAATTTTTAGGTTTGTTTAATAAAACATATTTTTTTTCCTCAATAGAAATTAAAGTTCCATCAAAACGTACAGCATCATCAGGTTGAACTTTATATCCCATTTCTGTAACCAATTTACCGTTTACAGTAACACTTCCATGTTCGATAAATGTATCGGCTTCTCTTCTTGAACAAATTCCAGAGTTAGAAATAAATTTATTTAAACGAATTCCTGTATTCTCCTCTTTTTTAGGTGTATTAGTAGTTTTCTTTACAGGTTTTCTGAAATTAGATTGTTTTCTTGAGCGAGGATTGCTGTTCTTTCCAGCTTGTCGTCCTCTCGACGAGTTATTTTTATTCATCTTATAATGATTTTTAAAACGGCCGCAAATATAACTCAAATATTTGATTTTCAGTATAAGGTATAGTGAATTTAATTTTAGTTTTATTGTTTGGTATTAAACACTTTAACCGTATTTTTCTATGATTTCTTTTTTGCTGTTTAATTGAAGTTTTTCATAAATGTTTCTAGTGTGAGTTTTAATAGTGTTCACAGATAAGAAAAGTTCTTCGGCTATAGAGGCATAACTTTTTCCTTTTGCAAGTAAAGCTAGGATTTCATTTTCTCTATCTGATAGTTTTTCTTCTTTAGGTGTTTGAAATGATTCAACAACCTTTCGTGCAATTTTACTACTCATTGGTGCGCCACCGTTAATCGATTGTTCTAAAGCATTAATTAATTCAGAAGGAGTGATGTTTTTAGTCAGATAACCTATGGCTCCTGCACATAAAGCTTCAAAAATATATTTTGAATTTTCATGAACAGAAACAATAATAGGAGCAATGTTAGGATTTATTTTCTTAATTTCTTTAATAGCTTTTATTCCGTTCATTCCTTTGAGTTGTATATCAACTAACATAAACTGAACGTTTGAATATTTTTTTACAAACTCAATAGCTTCTTCACCAGATTGAAATCCTTTTAAGGTTTTAAATTTTTCTGAGTTGTTTATGATTTCACTAAAAGAATCTAATATGTTTTTATGGTCTTCAATGATTATTACATTTAATTTATCCATTTTGTTTATTTAGTGTACCGTTAAAAATAATTTCTGTTCCTTTTTCATTTTTTATTACGAGTTTTTGTTCTATAGCTTCAGATCTGAAAAACATATTTTGAAGTCCGTTAGATTCTTTTATTGTTCCGTAATTCAAACCAATACCGTTATCGTTTAATTTTATTTTTAATTCGTTTTCTTGTAAATGAAAATTTAATTCAACTTTTGAAGCCTGGCTATGTTTTAAAGCATTTGTCATAGCTTCTTTAAAGATTAGTGCAATTTGTTTACTCCAATAAAATGGGAGAGTAATTTCAGAATTTATAAAGTTGTTGTTTGTGTAAAACTGTATACCTGAATTCTCGAATAAATTTTCCCCAAAATCATTCAAGTAAAAAACGAGTTGTTTTAAATTGTCATTTTGATGATCTAGTGACCAAATAAAATCTTTTACACCTTCATATAAATAATCAGCATCTTTTTTTATTTGATGCAGTTTTTTTGTTTTGATATGGGTATTAGAGTTATAATTTTCATCAATTAACATATTAGACATAATTGAAATGCTAGCGATTTTATTACCAAGTTCGTCATGGAAATCTCTAGCTATATTTTTTCTCACCTCTTTAAGAGCTAATTGTAGTTCTTCGTTTTTCCTTAAATTTTCTTTGAATAACTTATTTTTTGCAATACTCTTTTTAAGTTGGAAGAATAATAATGCTATGATAGGTACGGCAATAATTAAAGTAATAATTGTGTAAAACCATGTTTGTTGATACCAAGGGAATTGAATTTTAAAATAATAAGGTTTGCTGTAACGCCAATTACTTAAGTTGTCTTTGTACTTAAAAGTTATAGCATAACGATCTTGCTTTAAGTTTTTAAAGTCTAAAACTTGATTTGTAGTTGTAATCCATTTTTGATTATTTAATTTATAATGTATTTGAATGGATTCTGGATTAAAATAATTTATAGTGTTTATGGTGAATTTACTTTTATTTTGGCTGATAATGAGTTTTGTTTTTTTCATTTCAGTAAAAGCTTCAGCATTATTGTATTTAAATAATCCTTTGTTTCCTATGGCATAAATAAAATTATCTAGTTGATCTATCTTTTTTATATCCATGGATTTTTGTCCAAAACTAGCTCCTATTGTATAAAAATGATTGTTGTTGTAAACAGCCAACCCTTTTGATGTGCCAATCCAGATTTTGCCAAAATTATCAACAAATAAATCGTTAATGTGATTGCTAGGGAGTCCATTCTTTTTGGTTAGATGTAACGTTTCTTTTGGGGAAACTTTAAAAATTCCATTATTTGTTCCAATCCAAAAAGTATCTTTTTTTATAATTAAATCTTTATAGTATTTACTTTTAATATTCTTTTTTAAACTCCAGTTTTCAATTTTACCGGTTATAATATCCAACGAGAAAATCCCAGATCTACCAATAGCAACGTAGATTTTATTTTTTTTCTGCATGACATTATTTATAAAGGTGTAATCATTAGATAAAAACCAATCATGTTTTAATAATTTTTTATTCTTATAAATAAAAAACTCAGATCTCTTTAGTACAACTTTATAGTCTTTATAAGTAAAACAGTATTCTTTAAAAATATCGTTGGTGATTGTTTTGTTGTCAATTTTAAAATTGAAGTTAGTTTTAGACTTAAAAGGAGTTATAATTTTTATATTGTTAGAACTGGTTTCTTGTATAGCTTCTGAAAAGAAAGGTGTCTTTTTGTGAAGTATTTTATTTTTTGATGAAATTTTATACAAGACATTTGGAGCGATCGTATATACATTTTTATCAATAACAGTAATATCTCTTAAATCAGAATTAAAGAAATAAGAACTATCCATAAAACTATCATTTGCATTCAAAACCTGATATATTCCTTGACCATATGTCGTAATCCATAGATTTTTTTCGTTGTCTATTAAAAAATCAGATATTTTACTTTTAATATTCAGTTTTTCTGAAATATTAGTGAGCCTTTTGCTCTTTAAATCAAAGGCGTAAATTTTAGATTCTCCGTTTTGTTTGAATAAAAATGTGAAGTAAATTTTATTATTGCCGATTTTAGATTGAATTATTTTACCATTAAGTTTTAAATGTTTTTTAAATAGTAATTTGCCTTTTTTGAAAATAGATAAACTATCGTTTGAACCAATAAGACTGAAATCGTCTTTTCTATCAAAAGAATGAATGATTTTGTTGTATTCAGGCGGGCCTACTACTTTTTCAAAACTTTGATCTACAATTTTGTAAATTCCTTTAAGCTTATTGTGTTTTTCACCATATAAATTAGAACTAAATATAAAAGCTTCATTATTAGTATGAGTTGTATTTATATGTGGTATAGATACACCTCTTATTTTATCATCTGTCTTTTTAATAAAAGGGTAAAGCTTGTTGTTTTTTAAATCAAGAGTTATTCGTTTTATTGTTTTCTTTTTTACATCATAAAAAAATTGAGAAAAATTTGAAACTGCAAAAATGGTAGAATTATTGATTTTGTAGATCTGATATATCTTTGTGTACTTGTCGTTCTTTATCTCTAGTTTAGAGATACTATCATTTTTCAACGTGTGAAGACCGCCTCCCCAGGTTGCTATATAAAATAGATTCTCTTTTTTGTCTTCAATAATATCAATTACATAATTAGATGTTAAGCCTTCATCTGAAAAATTTTTGAATTCTTTTCCATTAAACTTACTCAATCCATCATCAGTTCCAATCCATAAAAAACCTTTTTGGTCTTGAATGATTTGATACGTAATATCATGAGGTAATCCTTGTTCAGTAGTGTAGTGCTTGTAGATTAAATCTTGAGTAAAAGACTTTAAAGAAAGTAGCAAGGAACATAAAAGTAAAAGCTTTTTTATAATTCAATAGGTTTTAAGGTTGATAAGCAAATATTATGAAAAAAAATATGAAAAATTCACCCATTTCGGGTGAAAAAAAATCAATTCTATTCAGGTAGTTTTGTGAAGAAGGGAAACAAAAATAATTGCAATACAAATTGTTTTAATGAAATAGACATACACCTTGAGTGTCTAAAAATTGTTCAAGGAATATCAATCTTTTAAATTATTTTATAATGAAAAAACAAATTTTAAACTTAGGAGAAGTTTTAAGTAAAAAAGAGCAAAAGAATGTTTTAGGAGGGTTTAGACCTTTAGATGAATCTGATGTTCCAGATTGTAAATGTTGGGTATTTGTATTACCGTTTGGAGGAAGATGTTTAAGTACAACGCAAACTTGTGCAGAATTAGAAGAGCCACAGCAGTAATTCTGATTATAATTATAGAAAGTCTTAGAAGATTATGTCTTCTAGGACTTTTTTATTAAAAATTAAACAACTATAAAATGAAAAATTGCCCGTATTGTGGTTCAGAGAAAAGAATAAGAAAAAACAGAAAAGGAATAGCAAGATATTTTAATTTTTTAAAGTTTTACAATTGTTTAGATTGTAGAAAAAATTATTATTGGATTGACTTGCTTCAAAAATCATACAAGTTAAAGCATCTAACTTAACTTTAATTCAGTTGCTTTATAACTTTGTCTAGTAATAAAGATTTATCAATTAATAATAAACTAAACACGCCAATTAATAATAGTATTTTTAAAATATTATGAATTAATTGGTATTGTTTTTTAGTGTAAGATTTCCAAGTGTAAAAACCGATAATAGTTAAGGTAATTCCGGCTAAATAAAAATAATATTTCATGTACTGAATAGCCGGGTAATCAAATAAAACAATAACTGGTACTAGTGTTAATCCTAATAGAAAAAAGATAAATTGCTTTGTTTTCTTTTCACCATAAACAACAGGGAAGGTATTGTAATTGTTTACTATTGCTCCTTTAATATTCTCTAAATCTTTAATGAGTTCTCTTACGACAATAACAAAAAATAAGAAAAATGCGTGAACAAAAATTACTTTCGAAAAATTCTTGTAATGAACAAAGATTACGAAAAAAGGAAGAATTGTTAATACAGTAACACTAAATAAACCAACTAAAGGATATCGTTTTAGTTTATGCGAGTACAGCCATATTCCAAAAATATAACAAGCGAAAAATATTCCTGCTCTCCAAGATACTAGCCATCCAAAAGTAAAGCCTGTAAAGTTTAAAAGAAAGTATAAAGAAAGTTTTGTTTCTTGTTTAATCTTCTCGTCTAGCGTACTTTTTATGGGTTTGTTTATTTTGTCTGCTTTTACATCATAAAAATTGTTAATGATATATCCACCAGCAATTACGTAAACTGTAGCAAGTACTAAGTACAATAAATGCCAATCTAATAAAACGTGCTTTAACGATTTGTTTTCAGAGAAAATGAAAATAGCCGCAAGATATTGAGCGGCTATTAATACTAATATGTTATACCCTCTTACAACAGATAGTAAGCTTAATAGTTTTACCAATAAATTTCTGTCGTAAAACTTCAGGTTCATAGGTGTTTAAAATCGGTACACTAGTTCAAGTTTGTAATCTTTTAAACTAGTCTTTGCTTTTTCATAGTCTTCTGTAAAACCTAAAATGTAGCCTCCACCACCAGATCCACATAATTTTAGGTAATAATCGTTGGTTTGTATACCGTTTTCCCAAACTTTATGAAAAGCATTAGGAATCATTGGTTTAAAATTAGTTAAAACAACTTTAGAAAGTTGCTTTACGTTTGAAAAAAGAGATTTTACATTTCCTTTTAAGAAATCTTCAATGCAAGCATCTGTATAAGTAACAAACTCGTCACTTAACATTTTTCTAAAACCTTCATTTTTCATTTTATTCATAAAAAGGCTTACCATTGGTTCAGTTTCGCCTACTTGTTCTGAATCTAGTAAGAAAACAGCTCCTTTTCCTTCTTTTTGAGATGGAATTCCTGTAGCTTCAATATTTTCTTTAGAATTGATAAGAATTGGTAAACTTAAATAAGAATTTAATGGGTCTAATCCTGAACTTTTACCATGGAAAAAAGATTCCATTAAAGAAAAAACTTCCTTAAGTTTTAATAATTTATCTCTAGTTAAGTTTTCAAGAACAGTTATTTTATCATTAGCATATTTGTCATAAACAGACGCAACTAAAGCTCCAGAACTTCCAATTCCGTAACCCATTGGGATAGAAGAATCGAAATACATTCCAGAATCGATATCATTTTTTAATTCAGCTAAATTAAAAGAAACTATTTCAGTGTTTAATTCAACTAAATAATTATAAAAATCACTTAAGCATTGGTTTGATTTCAATGCTTGACCAGATAAATTTTTAGAAACTTTTAAAGCTCCTTTGTAAGAGTTAAAAGGAATTGCTAATCCTTTCGAGTCTTTGATGATACCGTATTCTCCAAAAAGTAGAATTTTAGCGTAAAATAAAGGTCCTTTCATTTTTCTGAATTCTTTCTAAATACAAAGATACTCAATATTTAATAAACATTTTTGTAAAAGGTTTTCCAAACCCCAACTTTTTCACCGTCTTTGTATTTTCCTCTAGTTTTAATTTTTCCGTTTTTGTAAAAAGTTTTCCAAACTCCATTTTCTTTTCCATTTCTAAATCGTCCTAAAGATTGTAGTTCACCAGTTTTAAAATAAGTTCTCTTGGGGCCGTTTACAATGCCGTTCTTATAGCTTATTTTTTTAGAAAGTGTGCCATCAATATCATAGTAATTAACGATTCCTTCGAATAATTCATTATTAATTTTTGAATTACTACTGTAACCTTCTAAATATCGATTTCCGTTTTTGTAAAATTTTACAATCCAATATCCATTTTTAACCTTTTTGGGCATTGGAACATAAAAAACAGCTTCAGTTTGTTTTACTTCTTTCCAGTTATTATCGTACCATGTAGTTTTTTGAGCTAAAATATTAACCGAGAAAAAAACAAATAATAAGATAAATACAATTCTCATAAAAAAATTAAATTAAGGCTGCTCCGTTTCCTGAAAAATCATGAATATATTGACCTTTTTGACAATATTGAGAAAGCTTTTGATCTATAAAACTATGGATTTTTTCTTTCTCATTATTAGGATATAATAAATGAACATTTGCACCAGCATCTAAAGTGAAACAAACATTGCTATTTGTTTTAGTTCTGTATTCCCAAATTTCATTAATAATCTTTAAAGTATTAGGTTTCATTAAAATGAAATAAGGATCGCTAGTAAGCATCATTGCATGTAAAGTTAAGGCTTCACTTTCTACTAGTTTAATGAACTCTTTGATGTTACCAGTTTGTAAAATTTTAGAAATTTTACTCAAATTATCATTTGCTTGTTTGAAACGATTTTCTGCGTAAGGATGATCGAACATTAAGTTGTGACCAACAGTACTCGAAACTTGTTTTTCTCCTTTGTCAACTAATAAAATAGTGTCTTGGTAGTTGTCAAAAATTGAGTGAACATAATGAGGGAATTTCACACCATATAAATCAGAGCTTGTTTCAAAATCATCGTGTTTTCCCCAAATTACTAAAGGTCCTTCGATACTTCTACTTGCACTACCAGAACCTAAACGAGCTAAGAAAGAAGCTTTTTGATTGAAAAAATCTTCAGAAATTGTATTGTCTAATGATTTTTCTAAACTCATTAAGCATGCAGCTATAGCACTCATTCCGCTTGCGGAAGAAGCAATTCCACTACTATGAGGAAACGAGTTCTCTGAATGAATTTCCATTTTATATTCTAAAATATAGGGACAGTAGGTGACTATTCTTTCAAAGAAGGTAGCTATTTTAGGTTTAAATTCATCTTTCTTTTTTCCTTCGAAAAATAATTCAAAATCTGCTTCTTTTACTCTTTTAGTTTTGGTAAAAGCAATTTTAGTCTTTGTATGGCAATTACTTAAGGTAAAACTTATTGAAGCATTTTTTGGTAGTTGAGGATTGGTTTTTCCCCAGTATTTAACTAAAGCTATATTACTTGGGGTTTTCCAAGTTACAGTAGTTTCTTTGATTGAAAAATCTAATTCTTTAGGAATAAAAGAAGTTGTGTTAATACTCAAACCTTTAATTTTTGTGTAAAGATAGCCTTTCACTTAAATACCTGTCAACTTTTGTAGTGTACTTTCTTTATAATTTCGACTTATAGGAATTGCTTTGTTATTTATTTCTATAAATTCATTGGTGTAAGCATCTATAAAATGAACAGCTACTATAAAAGATCTATGTACTCTAATAAACAGTTTTTCTGGTAATTTATTCTCTATGTTACTTATAGTTTCTCTTGTGACTATTGTTTTTTCTTGAAGATGAATTTTAAGGTAATCACTTAAACTTTCAATGTAAATAATATCTTTGTAGTTAACTTTTACCATTTTCCTTTCAGATCTAACAAATAGAAAGCTCTCATTACTGTTTTTATTTTCAGTCTTTTGAATGGTTTGTCTTTTTTGAGGTATTTTTTTTATGGCTTGTAAAAAACGATCGAATGCAATTGGTTTTAGTAAATAATCGATTACGTTAAGGTTAAAACCATCAATGGCATAATCGCGATATGCTGTAGTGAAAATTATATGTGCATCTGAATTTACAATTTTAGCTAAGCTTAAACCATTAATCTCAGGCATATTAATATCTAGAAAATACACATCTGCTTCGTTTTCTTGTGCAAATTGAATGGTTTCTAATGCATTTGAAAAACTAGCAACTAAAGATAAATTGGGTGTTTTTTGTATAAAAGATTCTATGATTTCTCTAGCAACAGGTTCGTCATCAACAACAACACAAGTAAATATATTATTCATTTCTAGCTGGTATTTTTAGTTGTACTTCGTAAACATTGTCTGACGATTTAGTTTCAAGAGTAAAATTATTTTGAAATAACATCGTGAGTCTTTTTTTAATATTTGTTAATCCAATTCCTTTTTTTGATTTCATAAAATTCTTATGAGAATTTGAAATTGAAAAGTCGATTGAGTTTTCTGAAGTTTTAATATTAATATCAATAGTTAAAGTTCCATTAATCTGCATACCATGTTTAAAAGCATTTTCTACAAATGGAAGAAAAATCATAGGAGAAATTAAAAGAGAATCTTTGTGTATTTCTTTTAAGAATTTGACATCTAAACTATCTTGAAATCTCATTTTTTCTAAAGAGATGTAATCTTCAATATGTTGTATTTCGTTAACAAGAAGTACTTCAGGTTTTTCAACTTGATATAAGATATAATCTAAAAGACTCGAAAGTTTTAAAATCATATCTGGAGCTTCGTCTGCCTTTTTAAGAGCAAAACCATATAATGTGTTTAGTGTATTAAACAAGAAATGAGGGTGAATTTGCATTTTCAAATACTTTAATTCTTGTTCTTTTAATTGTAGTTGTGTTTGTAAAAATTTGTTTTTTAGATCTTCATCTCTTAATGTTGACTTATAATTTTGAATCAATAATCCTATCATAATTGTAATTAAAACAATAAAATAAACTCCGAAGATTATAAATAAAACTGTTTTCTTAAATGGTATTACATTGTTAATAAGTAATTTTTGAGAGAAAATCAATCCATACAGAATTGAAAGAACGATAAAGAAAAAAGCTACAATAAAGGTATAAGCTGTATATAAAATAAATAATCCGATTTTTTTATTGAGTAAGTACTTTGGGATAAGAAAATATAAAAAAAAGTATCCCATGTTAATAGTTATAGGCATTAAATACAGTGAAAAGTTATTTATATATGCTGTGTTACTCGTGCCATAACCTAAAAAGTAAGTGTAAAATGTATAGACTCCAACCCAAAAAGAAAGATGTAGGAAAATAAATAATGTTTGGCGTATGTAAACATTTGAAATACTCATAGCACGCAATATCTGTTTTTTTTCATTGAAAAGTAATGTTTTGAGATAGAATTCTGAAAAACTGAGATGAATAACTGATTTATTTGACAAGCCTAAAAAAATGGTAGATTTGAGAGTTAAATTTGTTGAAAGTCGATAAAAAAATTAAACAAAGAAAATCAAGAATAGATTTGAGGTATATTAACTTTAAAAACAATTAATGATGAGATTTTTATTTTTCGGACAGTTTTCAGATAGAATGAGAGAAGGTGGAGCAGATTTTATGTACCCTATATTATTCATGTTATTAATATGTATCGGTCTTAGCATTTATGCTTTTTTGAAAATTGAAAAGGTGAAAAAACTTAAAGAAATTATTAGTCATGTGAGTTTATTTGCTTTAGTGTACGGTTTTTTGGGTATGATGATCGGTTTAATTGGTGCCTTTGACGCTATTTCTATGGCTAATGATTTTAGTACACAAATTGTAGCAGCAGGATTAAAAATAGGTTTACTGTCTCCCACATTTGGCATGTTTACTTTTTTAATTGCGCGTATAGGTATTATCGCATTAACAATTAAAGCAAAGAACGAAAACGCTTAGTTCAATCCATTTAATTTGTTAAAATTCAATAAAATGAAAAAAAGTATCTTTTTTTTAGCGGGATTTCTATGTGTGTTTTTTACCTGGAGTCAGAGTGAGAATCTAGCAGAAATCGATAAATTATTTACCAATTTAGCTTCAGAAAATAAAGCTATGGGAACGATATCTATTTTTAAAAATGGAAATGAAGTGTTCAATAAATCTACAGGTTTTATTTCTATTGAAGATAAATTAGAAGCTAATGCTTATTCCAATTATAGAATTGCTTCAATTACTAAAACTTACACCGCAACTATCATATTGCAATTAATAAGCGAGAAGAAATTAACTCTTAATACAAAATTGAGTAGTTTCTTTCCTAAAGTGCCAAATTCTGAAAATATCAGAATACAAGATATGTTGTATCATAGAAGCGGACTGTTTAATGTTACAGAAATTCAAGGTTTTTCAACTTGGATTGCAGATTATAGAACTCGTGAAGAAATGTTAGAAAAGATTCAAGGAACTACATCTGTTTTTAATCCAGATTCAAAAGCGTCATATTCAAACACGAATTTCATATTGTTGTCTTATGTTGCTGAGGAGATTGAAAAGAAACCGTACGCTAAGATTTTTGAGGAAAGAATAGCTGATGCTATAGATTTAGATCATACTTATTTAGGAAAAGATATTGCAGTAAAAGACAATGGAGCTAAATCGTATTATTTTGAAAATGATAAATGGAATCCAGTTGAATTAATTACAAATATTAACGGCCCAATTGGAGCTGGAGGAATTGTTTCAACGGCTACGGAAGTGAATATTTTCTTTGATCGTTTATTTTCTGGAAAATTATTGTTTGATAATTTTTTAAAACAAATGACAACACCAAAAGAAGGTTTAGGAATGGGACTTTCTATTTTTCAATATCGCGGGATGAATTTGTACGGACATAATGGTTCTATTGATGGATTTCGATCGATAGCAGGATACATTCCGAGTAAAAAAGTTGGTTTTACCATAACTTGTAACGGAGTTAATAAAGTAAGTTTATCAAATCTTATTTTTAAAGTTTTAGATCTATATTTTAAAAACGACCCATCTATGCAAAGTAATTCTTTAGTGAAGTTAAAAGCTGAAGATTTAGATCCTTTTTTAGGAGTTTATGGAGGTGCAACTTTTCCTTTCAAAATTACATTCACTAAAGAGAAAAATATTTTGATGGCTCAAGCTACGGGACAGCCAATATTCAACTTAATAGCGTTAAAGAAAAATGTGTTTAAATACGATGCTATGGGAATTCTCTTCAATTTTAATAAGAAAGATAATACAGTGCTAGTGAAATTTCAGGGGAAAGAGCATTTGTTGAAAAAAGAAAAAGTATGAGAAGTGTATGTATAGTCGTATTTACTTTCTTTTTCATGAGTTTGTTTTCTCAACAAGAAGGAGATAAATATAGAAGTCAAGGAGAGTTAGAAAAATCAATTCAAGCTTATAAAACCGCATTTGATCAAGATGCAACTAATTCAAAAAACACCTACAATTTAGCATGTGCTTATGCTTTGTCCCATCAAATAGATAATGCATATCGTTATTTACTTAAAGCTTTAAAAGATGATAGTTCATTATGGGTTTTGGCTGATAATGATTTGTTATCGTTGCATGATGATATTCGATGGAAAACTATTGAGGCGAATCAACTCGACAAATATCAAAAAGAAAAAGGAGAGTTGAAAAAGCCAGAGTATACAAGAAAACTTCTTAGGCTAATTGTTAGAGATCAGATGTTTGATTATCATATGGATATGGCGAAACAGTTTTTTGTAAAAAATGGAAAAGCACCACATTGGTACTACCCGTTAGCATTTGTCAAAAAGCAAACGACAAAAGAAAATTTTATCAAACTAGAAAAGTTGATAAAAAAATATGGTTGGCCTACATATGAAGATGTTGGAAAACTAGCCGCAGATGGTCCTTTGTTGGTTATCAATCATCATGAAAAAGAAGCAATTAGAATAAAGTATTTACCGAGAATAAAAGAAGCTTGTGTAAAACAACAAGGAAGTTGTGTTGAATTTGCGAAAATTCAAGATAGAATATTGGTAAATACAGGCAAAAATCAGTTATATGGAATGCAGTTTGCTTACGATTTAAATCATAAGTTAGAGCCTTTGCCAATTTTTGAACCTGAATATGTAGATCAAAGGAGAGCAGAAATAGGTTTGCCGCCACTTAAAGATTACCTTAAAAGAAAAATTAATTATGATTTTAATATAAAGCAGAAAAGAAAATAGTTGAATAATTGTATTGGTACATTAAATACCCTTTTCAAATTAGAATTGGGTATTTTTGCATTATGAGTAGAAAAATAAAATTGATTTGGGATTTTAAAGGTCCAGATGCTTTAGAAACAGCAAAACATCATTGTATACATTTAAAAGAATTTGCTCAAATAGAAAGCTTAGATGTTTATGAAATTGATCATAAAGAAATCAATGAAATGTATACGTTAGCTTTTGTAACTGTAGACGAATCTATAATGAAAATATTTCGAGACGCATTAAAACCACATCGAGGAGAATTGGCTTAGTTTACTTCTTTTTGAGTTATTTCTTCGAAAGTAATATCGTAATCTTCTCTAATTGTACCCATTATTCTATCCCAGAACAAGAAGTATAAACCATAATTACCATTAAATCGCTTGTGATGTAAGTTATGAGCTGTGGAGGTATTAATCCATTTTCCAATAAATGTTTTATGAAAATTTTTTGGGTATAACTCAAAACCTAAATGACCGTAAACGTTATATATAATTTGGAATAAGAAAAATAAACCAAACGCAGAAATATGAACTGGTAATGTGAATGCAATCAATGGAGCAATTAAAGATTCAATAAATCCTTCTAAAGGGTGAAAAGCATAAGCTGTCCAAGGAGAAGGGTTTGTAGATTTATGATGAATTAGATGAACTTTTCTGTATAATTTGGGATGATGCATTAATCGATGTGCCCAATAAAAATATGTATCATGAAGAAAAAGCATCCAAGCCCAACTAAAAATATAGTATCCGATACTATATTCATTAAAGTCAAAATAAATATTGGTGTAGGAAATTAAATAATAAAAGATAATTAAAGAAACCGTCGAAAATATTAGTATAGAGATTAAAGAATAACGAATATCTCTTTTGTAATCTTTTAGTTTAGGTATTTTTTTCTGAATTTTTCTAAACCATAAGCTGTTTTTAAACATCTTGTAAAATAGAAAGAAAGCTATACTGGCTGTAATTAAATAACGAATCAAAATTTTAAAAGCACCATTAGCCCAAAACTCTAAAAAACTATTGCTATTTGTCATACTTTAAATGTAATGTAATTTAAAATGCATTCAAAACATTTAGGTTGTATTAAACTTAAATGAGTTTATATTAATATTGTATATTTAAATAGAGTAGAAACTAATTATGGGGCAAAAAACAACTTTAATAGTATTCCTTTTTTTGAGTTTAATAATAAAAGCTCAACATCAATATGTTACTAATAAAGGTCATGAATCATTAGAAAAAGCAATATATGTAAGTCATGAGATGATAGAAGGAAGAACGGCTTATTTTGAAAGGCAAGCAGAAGAAAAACCATTAATGTTTCAAAAAACAAGAGTTTTAATTGGTGAATTAAATAGATTGTCTAACAATGTGAAAAGTTATATTGATACTATTCAAAGAGAGGTAAATACAGAGCGAGTTGTTTACGATTTGTTAGAAGAGAATTTCTATAAAAAAATATTGTTTACTCCTCAAGGAAAGCTTACTAAAAGAGCAAAGCGATTAAAGATTAAAATTGATAGTTTGTATAATTTTTCATTAAAAGTTAATGTGCATAGATTATCTCAACTAGAGAATTTTTCAAAAGAACATTTTAAAACCGATAATGAATATTATGATTTTGATGAGAATAAGCTAACCTTTTTCGAGCATTTATTTTACGATAAAACGAATTATGGTATTATGATGTCGATGTATTATCTTACCTTAGATGTACAAACATTTCAGTTATTGTATTACGGAACAGTAATGAGTTATTAACTAAAAAAAAGAATAAGTTATGTATTTAATTAATTTACATGCAGTACCTAAAAAAGGAACAGAATATTTTGAAAAAGTTGTTGGAGCTTATGTTAGCGTGTATATAGATTATGTTGATGGAGAAGGAGCTATTCAATTGGCGAAATATTATACTGAAGAAGAAGGCTGGTTAGTACAAAATGTAGAAGATGATTTTTACGAAATAGACAATCCAGACGAATTAGAAAAAGACTATAAAGATCATTACAATGAAGCCAAAGAATGTGGATATACAATGGTTTTCAATTGTTATGAATCTGTTGAAGAGTAGTTTTTCTTTAAATCAGAATCTTAAAGTTTAAATTAGTAGTTAGTAAAGTGTTTTTATTAACTACTAATTGCATTGGCGCAGATAAAACCTCCTGTCCAAGCATTTTGGAAATTAAACCCACCAGTAACCGCATCGATATTTAGAATTTCACCAACAAAAAACAAATTTTGATGTAACTTACTTTCAAAACGTTTGAAGTTAATTTCTTTTAAATCAATTCCACCGGCTGTTACAAACTCATCTTTAAATGTAGATTTTCCTTCCGCAAAAAATACAGCATTTGTTAACTGTTCTGCCAACTGAGAAGTTTGTGTTTTTGTAATATTAGCCCAATTTTGCTGCAATTCAATATGAGAAGCATTTAAAAAACGTTCCCATAAACGTCTAGGAATTTCACTAAAAGGAGATTTTAATCCAATTTGTTTTTTTGCGTTTACTTTCTTTAAACGATTTAATTCTTCTGTAATTTGATTGGTTGATTTAGATAACCAATTTACAGCAACTTTATAACTGTACTTTTTCTCTGCTAAAATTCGCGCCCCAAATGCAGATAATTTTAAAACAGCAGGTCCACTTAATCCCCAGTGCGTAATTAAAAGTGGTCCGAAGTTTTCAAGTTTACTGTCTAGTATTTTCACACTAGCATTGGGAACAGAAATTCCACCTAAATCTTTAATTCTTTCGTCTTTAATATTGAAAGTGAATAGAGAAGGAACAGTGTTAATGACAGAATGCCCTAGTTCTTCAGAAAGCTCCCAAATCTTTTTACTACTACCAGCAGCTACAACTAATTTATCAGCAATAAAAGAATTATTTTTTGTGTTAATAACCCAATTATTTTCTTGTTGATAAAATGAAGTTACATTTTGACTTGTTAACACTTTGATATTTAGTTTTTCAACAGCTTTTTGAAAACAGTCGATAACAGCCTGAGAAGTATTAGCTTCAGGAAAAACACGATTGTCATTTTCAATTTTTAATGGAACATCTCTGTTTTCAAACCATTCAAAAGTATCGCCAGTCATAAATTGATGGAAAGGACCTAAAAGTTCTTTACTTCCTCTTGGGTAAAATTTTATAAGTTCTTTTGGCTCAAAACAAGCATGAGTAACATTACAACGTCCTCCACCAGATATTTTTACTTTTTGTAATACATCTTTACCTTTTTCAAGGATGGTAATATCTAAGTCGGGATTTAATTCTTTTGCATTAATTGCTGTGAAAAAACCAGCAGCTCCACCGCCTATAATTACGATTTTATTCATAAAACCATTTCGTTGTAAGGAATGATAATTTCAAAACCTTTGTTCTTAAAATATTCAGGAGTTTCATTATTTCCTGTAGCTAAAACAAAATCTCCACCCCAAGCGCCTAAACTTTTTACAGTGCCAAAATAATCTGAAAATAATCTATCTTTTACTTTGGGTAATTCGATAATAGAGGAAACTAAATTTTCGTGAGTATTTAGTAAATCTTCAAAATCAGATAAGTTTTTCGATGTAATTAAATCTTTAGAGATTTGAGAAATAAGTTGAATTTCGTTTTCTAATTTATGTCTTTTTTCCTTGTATCTTTTTATACCCTCTCTACTGTTTTGCTTTTGATTTAAAAAAACAAAATACAAGTCGTTTGAAAAAGTAGGAGAGAAGTTCACTTCTGTAATAGTAGGTTTTTTATCTTCTAATTGATAAAAAATAGGTGAATTGTGTTTTGCACAAGCAATATCATAACCACTGCCAGAAAAAGCATTCCAAAGTAAAGTGAAAGGATTCACTTTTGCCCAAGATGCAATGTTATTGATTAATGTAGATGAGCTTCCCAATCCCCAATTTTGTGGAAAAGTTAAATGAGTTTTTACAACATAACCCTGACTAGAGTTCAGAAAATCTGGATTTAACTTCCTGGCTTCTTGTAAAATATTTTGTAAAGTTTCAGCTATTTGATCAGAACTTTCTTCTTGATCTGAGTTGAAAGTAGCAGAGGTTAAACGAAGTTTAGGTACATCAAACGAAGCTTCAAACCAACATTCGCCAGTATTAGTAAAACTTCCCCAAATTAATTCAGGTTGATCTATTGGTGTTACCGTTAAATCTTGTCCATATTTTGTTGGAACAGCTAAAGAAGTTGCTCCGTCTAAAACAAGATACTCTCCTGTTAATAATAATTTTCCGTTACTGTAGTGTTTTTCCAAATCTAAATTTAGGTTTGAATAATCGTTTATTGTTTTTAATAAAAATTATAAAAGATTAAATTGTTTATAATGATGTGTAAAATGCTTTACTTGAAACTTTTTCCAATATTCAAAATCAAGTTCACCAAAGAAAGGATGTACTACAGTTCTAGTACTATCTTTTTCAAATACATCAAAAAATAATCGAAGTTGTATAATTAAATCGTCGATAGCTTCATCAATAGAGCTAAATTTAGTTGGTGTTGGAGTGTCAGATAAAAATGAGGCTCTAAAACCAGGTTGTATTTCATTATTGGTATCTAAAAATGCTCTTCTACGAGCTGTTTTATCATCATCAACAAAAATATCTATCTTCCAGTTCCCATTAGGAATTTGAGTTACAGCACTTAAATGTTCAACCATTTGTTGAGCATTCATAGTTCCAAAGACAGGTTTACTTTCTTTAGATAATTTCCCAAGAGTTTCCTTTATTTCTGTTTCGTTAGTAATATCTACCCAATTTATTTTTGGCTTACGTAATTCTTCTAATTTTTCTATAACAGCACTGTGTGAAACTGTTTTGTTTTCGAAAAAAGAACTGATACTTTCTTTTTCTTGAACAGTTGCATTGTGTTGGTTAAGAATATTCATCAAATGCATTTTCATATGTCCATGCTGAATTCCTTTCGTTGTTAAAGCTCTTAATGCAGCAAAGTTTTGGGCTAAACCAGCAGCAGCGATAATTTGCATTAAATCTCTAGCATTTGGTTTTTGCATCATGTCTAAAGATAATCTTGCCATTGGATGCAAAGCGGTTAAACCACCAACAGTTCCTAGAGCTAATGGAATTTCAATCCAAAATTTAAAAATACCATCTTTAACTTCACAGTGTGTTAAACTAGAGTATTTTCCATTTCTAGCAGCATAAGCATGTGCACCAGATTCAATAGCTCTAAAATCATTTCCAGTAGCTAAAACAACAGCATCAATTCCATTCATAATTCCTTTATTATGAGTAACTGCTCTATAAGGTTCTATTTCTGCGATTTTAACAGCTTGTTCAAATTTATGAGCAAACTTTTCAGGATTTTCTCCTCCTAAATCTTCAATAGGACAACTCACTTCTGCTTTAACTATGCACTCAGGTACATAATTAGAAAGAATACTCATGATAATTTCGATATCTTCCTTCTGAAATTTTTTAGCAATAGCTTCTAAACAAGAGTTGATAAAGTTTGCTCCCATACTATCTTTTGTCTCAAAAGTGACGTGAAGTTGATAGTAATTTTCTAAATCAGCTGTTTTGTCTTTAAGTTCAATATCTAAAATACCACCACCACGCTTTTCCATATTTCTAGTGATAGAAGCAGTAGCGGCATATAATTCTGTTTTGTTCAGGTTGAAATAATTCTCTAAATCTTTTTTATTTCCGGCATAAATAAAATGTACTTGTCCGATTTTAGTAGTAGAAATTACTTCTGTTTTAAATCCTCCTCTTGTACTCCAATATTTTGCAACCTTTGCAGCAGCAGCTACAACAGAACTTTCTTCCACAACCATAGGAATAACATATTCTTTGTTGTTAATTACAAAGTTAGGAGCAACACCATAAGGCATGTAAAAGTTAGAGATAGTATTCTCAATAAAATCATCGTGGAGCTGTTGTAATTTCTCGTCAACATTCCAGTATTGTTTTATTGTTTGAATAATTTCAGGTTGATTATTGAAGTAGTTTTGAGCTAACCAATCTATTTTCCCTTCTTTAGTTAGCTTAGAAAAGCCAGAAATAATCTTCGACATTCATCTTATTTTTAAAACGGAACAAAGATAATTCTTTCCTTTAAATCAAAATTTATAATTGTAGTTTTCTGTTAAATTACAGTAAAATTTATTATTTTTTCGTAAACTTGGCAGTCGTTTTATTAAATCATCAAATAAATAAGATACTTCATGAAAAAATTATGCTTTTTAGCAATTTTGGTGACTTTTTTTTCTGCTAAAAGTCAATCGACTACAAATAATTTAAAAGAAATTACATTAGAGGAGATTTGGAATGGATCGTTCTCTGCTGACAGAATGAATGCCTTAAAATCTATGAACGGAGATTTTTACACGGTATTAGGTTTTAATAGAGAAACAAGAACAACTACAGTAGATAAGTATAGTTACGAGACACAACAAAAAGTAGAAACTATTGTTGATGGAAGAAGCTTACCAAACTTAGATTATTTTAGTTCTTATTCTTTTAATGATAATGAGACAAAATTATTGTTAGGAACTAACTTCAAACAAGTTTATCGTCATTCCTATAAAGGAACATACTTTATTTACGATATAGCAACTAAAGATTTAATTTCTTTAGGAGAAGATATTCAAGAGCCAACTTTTTCTCCAGATAGTAAAAAAGTGGCGTATGCAAAAGATAATAACTTATATGTTAGAGATCTTGAGGCAAATAGAGAAATAAGAGTAACAAATGATGGGAAAATAAATGCTATTATTAATGGTACAACCGACTGGGTGTATGAAGAAGAATTTGCATTTGTAAAAGCATTTGAGTGGAGTAAAGATAGTAAGCATGTTGCATTCTTAAGATTCGACGAAAAAGAAGTTGCACAATTTTCAATGAATGTTACTGGTAATGAATTATATCCATCATCGCATACATTCAAATATCCTAAAGCAGGAGAAAAAAATGCTGTTGTAACTTTAGAATTATTTAATGTTGAAAAAAGGTCTGTAAGTAGAGTAGATTTAGGAAGCTACGAATATATTCCAAGAATTCAATGGACAAACAAACCAGAAGTTTTATCTATCACAACTTTAAATAGACATCAAAATGATTTAAAATTATTTTTCTTCAATGCTAATACAGGTAACTTAAAAGTAGTATTGAACGAAAAAGATGAAGCTTATGTCGATGTTCAAGATAATTTAACGTTTTTAGATGATAATAGTTTTATTTGGACTAGTGAAAAAGATGGTTTCAATCATATTTATCATTATAATGAAGATGGTACATTAAAAAATCAAATAACTAAAGGAGATTGGGACGTTACAAATTATTATGGATTAAGTAAAACCAATAATAAAATATATTATCAATCTGTAGAAAATGGATCAATTAATAGAGGAGTTTATGCTGTCGGTTTAGATGGAACTGGTAAAAAATTACTTACAGATAAAAGTGGACAAAGTAGTGCTTCTTTCAGTAAGAATATGAAGTATTTTATTAATACACATTCTTCTGCAACAGAAGTGCCAACGTACACTTTATACAATGGTGAAGGACAAAAAATTAAAACTTTAAAGGATAATATCGATCTTCATGTAAAAATGAAAGGATATAAAATGAGTAAAAAAGAATTCTTTACTTACAATATCAATGGGAATGATTTAAACATGTGGATGATTAAACCTGCTGATTTTGATTCTACAAAAAAATATCCATTATTATTATTTCAATATTCAGGGCCTGGTTCTCAGCAAGTAGCGAATAGATGGAACTCTAGTAACGACTATTGGCACCAAATGTTAGCTCAAAAAGGTATAATTGTTGCGTGTGTAGACGGACGTGGAACTGGATATAAAGGAAGAGATTTTAAGAAAGTTACTCAGAAAGAATTAGGGAAATACGAAGTTGAAGATCAAATAGCTGTAGCTAAATTTTTTGCAGGAGAAAATTATATTGATGCAAAAAATATTGGAATTTGGGGTTGGTCTTACGGAGGTTTTATGAGTACAAACTGTATTCTTAAAGGTAATGATGTTTTCTCTATGGCTATTGCTGTAGCACCTGTAACTTCTTGGCGTTTTTATGACACTGTTTATACAGAACGTTATATGACTACACCACAAGAGAATGCATCAGGATATGATGAGAATTCACCAATTACTCATGCTGACAAATTAAAAGGAGATTATTTATTAGTTCACGGTTCAGGAGATGATAATGTTCACGTTCAAAATACAATGAGAATGGTGAATGCTTTAGTAGCAGCTAATAAACAATTCGATTTATTTATTTATCCAGATAGAGCACACGGAATTTACAGAGGAAAAAATACTAGACTTAATTTATATACAAAGATGACCAATTTTGTATTGAAGAGTTTAAAAAACTAAATAAAACTTAACTAATTTTTATGAAAGATTCAGCAATTAAACAAAAGGAGCTTTTTGGACAACCAATAGGACTCTATATATTGTTCTTAACTGAAATGTGGGAACGTTTTTCATACTATGGTATGAGAGCATTACTTGTGTTGTACATGACAGCATCTACTTTAGGAGATGACGCAAGAGGAGCAGGTTTAGGTTGGACTGAAAAAGAAGCTTTAGCATTATACGGATGGTATACAATGTTAGTTTATGTTGCTTCTATTCCTGGAGGAATGATTGCTGATAAATTATTGGGGCAAAAGAAATCAGTTTTGCTTGGAGCAATAATTTTGTGTTTAGGTCATGGAGTTTTGGTTATGACCGATACATGGGCTTTTTACACAGGACTTGGATTAGTAATTGCTGGAGTTGGTTTGTTAAAGCCAAATATTTCTTCAATGGTTGGAGGTTTGTATAAAGAAGGAGACATAAGAAGAGATAAGGGGTTCAGTGTATTTTACATTGGAATTAATTTAGGTTCACTACTGGCTACTATGATTGTAGGATTAGTTGTTGCAGAGTGGGGTTGGCATGCAGGTTTTGGTTTAGCTGGAATTGTAATGGTTCTAGGGTTAATTAATTACATCTATGGTCAAAAGTACTTAACCCATGTTGGTAATTTAAATGTGGATAAAGAAGATGAGAATGAAATTTCTTACGGTCAACTTTATGGTAAGTTATTTAAGTCTTCGAAGCAATTAATAATAACTTTATTGTTAATTATAGCATCTGTTATAGGATGGTTTAACTTAGGCTGGGGATATGGATTATTGTTTTTAACTCTTACAGCTATTACAGCATTATTAATGATGATTTATAAAGAACTAGAAACTCAAGTTTTTAAAGACAGATTTTTAGTTTTGTTATTATCTTTTATTATGGTGATAATTTTCTGGGGAGCATTTGAACAAGCTGGAGGTTTAATGAATTTATATACAGATACTAAGACAGATAGAAATCTTTTTGGTTGGCAAGTCCCTACAGTAATGTTTCAAAGTTTAAATGCAGGTTTTATAATTTTATTTGCAACTGCTGTAGCAAGTTTTTGGGCTAAAAGGAAGTTGAAATCTAAAGAAGCATCATCATTATTTAAAATGGCTTTAGGTATTATTATTATGGGATTTGGATTTTTGTTTATGGTTTTTGCAGCTATGGAGTTTGAAAAATCTGGGAGTTCTAGTATGATATGGCTTGTTTTGGCTTATTTATTTCATACACTAGGGGAATTATGTATCTCTCCTGTAGCATTATCATTCATAACTAAATTAGCTCCAGTTAAATATGCGTCTTTAATGATGGGAGTTTATTTTGCAGCTACTGGATTAGGAAATAAGGTAGCAGGTATAATAGGTGAATCTGCTTCTGATTTTGGTGAGTTAACTATCTTCTCAGGAATCTTAATTTTTACAGTATTAATAGGTGGTCTTTTTATTTTAATGTTAAAGCCTCTTAAGAGACTTACACATGGAGTAGAAGAAAAAGAAAGAGACCTTAAGAACGAAGAAGCTGAAGGTTTTGAGTTAGCTGATAATTAATAACCAAATAATTTACAATGAACACAGATATAGAAAACTTATTTAAAGATAAAGTATTAGGACATCCAGCAGGATTATTTGTACTTTTCTTTACAGAAATGTGGGAGCGTTTTTCATACTATGGAATGCGTGGTATTTTAGTAATATTCTTAACAGGTGCAGTTACTGGAAATAATCCAGGTTGGGGTTGGAGTACACCAGCTGCTCTATCTTTGTTAGGAACATATGCACTTTTTGTGTATTTAACACCTTTACTAGGAGGTTGGCTAGCCGATAATAAAATCGGTTATCGTATGGCAGTTGTTATTGGAGCATTGTTGATGACTGTAGGACACGCAGCAATGGCTGTTGAAACTCCAACATTTTTATATATAGGTATCTTCTTTTTAATAATAGGAAACGGTTTTTTTAAACCTAATATGACTTCAATTATATCTAAAATGTATGCAGGTAAAGATGAAAAGAAAGATGGAGCATATAATATATTTTATATGGGAGTTAATGCTGGTGCATTCATCGGAATTATGCTATGTGGATGGGTTGGTGAAAAAGTAGGATGGAGTTATGGTTTTGGATTAGCCGGTATTTTTATGTTATTAGGAATGATTCAATTTTATTATGCCCAACCAATTTTTGGAAGTATTGGTGATAAACCAAATAATGAATCAAAAGACATTATTGATACTTTAGTAGAAAACCCAGAGGGACCAAAGCTTAATAAGTTTACTTTACTTGATTACTCTTTAATTGCTGTTTTTACAATTTCAGCATTAATTTTTATAATTAATGATCCATTAAGTAAAATAGGGAATATTCAAACCCTTAATTTTACAGTAGCTGGAATGGTTGATTCTTTATTTTTTGCTTTACTGGCGGCTATTTCTTTTATAGTACTATTAATTGTAAGAATTCCTAGATATACAAGAATAGAAAGAGATAGAATGATAGCTTTTGCTATTTTCTGTTTATTTACGATTTTCTTTTGGGCTGCATTCGAGCAAGCTGCAGGTTCTTTGCCAATCTATACTCGTGATTTTACAGATAGAATTTTAGAAGGAACAGCTGGGATGATTTTTAAAATTGTTGATTTACTTGTAACTGTAGTACCTTTAGGTATTATTACATATGTTTTAATCAGTCTTTTCAAAAAGACATTTACTAAAATTGGTTTATCTAATATCATCTTAGGAGCAAGTTTTTTAATAGTTTGGATTATCGTTTTATACAAATTATACACTGAGTTTAGTGATCCTAAAGCTGAAGTGCCAATTACTTGGTTTGCAATTTTGAATTCTTTATTCATTATCATGTTTGCACCATTATTTACGAAATGGTGGGATAGTAGATACAATCCACCTGCATCTGTAAAATACTTTTTAGGTTTAGCATTGTTAGCTTTAGGTTTTGGATTTTTAGCATTTGGAGCTAGAAATGTTCCAGCTGGAGCAGAAAGTGCTAATTTAAGCATGGTTTGGTTAGTTTTAGCTTATTTATTCCATACACTTGGAGAATTATGCTTATCTCCAATGGGATTATCTTATTTAAGTAAATTAATACCAACTAGAATGATTGCATTCATGTTTGGAGTTTACTATTTAGCTATTGCAATAGGAAACAAATTAGCACATTATATTGGAGGAGATATCGAGAAGATTACTCAAGAGTATAGTCTTTCTGGATTTTTCTTAATTTTTACATTAATACCATTAGCATTAGGAATAGTGTCTTTAATATTACATCCAGTTTTAAAGAAATTAATGCACGGAGTTAAGTAAGCAGATTTTATTTAGAAATAATAAAATAAACCTACCAAACACAACTTGGTAGGTTTTTTTGTAAATTTGGAATACTTATTGAGACATATAGAGTATGAAAAATATTTTTTTAGTAGCTTTTTTTGTTTTATCGGCAATAACAGCAAAAGCGCAAGACGTAAATTGGATCTCTTTTGAAGAGGCATTAGAATTAAATAAGACTACCCCAAAGCCTATTTTAGTTGATTTATATACAGATTGGTGTGGATGGTGTAAGAGAATGGACGCTACTACTTATAAAAATGAAGTGATAGTTAAATTTATTAACGACAATTATTATGCTGTAAAAATGGATGGTGAAGGGAAAAATGATATTACTTTTAAAGGAAGAACTTTTAAGTTTATTCAGCAAGGAAAAAGTAAATACCATGAGTTAGCTGCAGCAATTATGAATGGAAAAATGAGTTATCCTTCAACTGCTTTTTTTAATCCAGAAGAACAATTAATTCAAACTGTTCCTGGGTATTTACAAAAAGAAAGATTTGAAAAAATATTAGCTTACTTTAGCGGAGAAGCATACAAAAGTACGCCTTGGAAAGATTTTGAAAAGAACTTTAAAAGTTCTTTATAACTAAAGAAATTACTCTTTTAAAATATAAGCACCATCTTCATATGTATTATGAAATGGTGTTTTTTGTTTTTTACAAGTATTTTTCCATTGTTTCATATAACTCTTATAATTAGAACCGTCTGCAATAACTGCCTTAGGTTGTATTACTTTTAGTAATCGTTCCATATTTAACTTTGGTGAGTGTTTTAATATAATAATAGAGTTTTTTAGTTTTTTATTAGGATATACAGCTATACTATCAATAGATATAATAAAATAATCAGAGAATTTTAGTACATCACCTTTTACTAGAGAGTCAATTTTAGTAATATTTTCTTTAGTAATATAATTTTTCAAAAACGTAGTTTTACCAAGTTCAGAACCTTTGTAATTTGTCAATTTCAGGGTGTTTTGGTTTCTAATTCCTATTACTGAGTTTTTATTTTTATGGAATACAATAAATTCTTTTTTTGATTTAATATCATGTTTCTGATATATGTAAAAAGATTGAAGTATTAAGATGGTAAATAGTACTTTAAATACTATTTTTAGTTTAAATTTTTCAAATAGTAAAATAGTAAAGAGAATTAATATGTAGCATATAATCATATTAGAAAAAGGCATGTTGATTTTCGTCAAAATAAACTCTTCCTGAGAAGCGATTTTATCAATAACAAAATTCATAGTATCTATTGTTTTTCCGTAAAATGTAACCAAGAATTCAGGAAGAATATTCAGAAAAGCTAAAGCTAATACAATGAATCCAAGTATTAGGATAAAACTTATAAAGGGTATGATTAATAAGTTTGTTACTAAAAATAATCCAGGAAATTGATGAAAGTAGTATAAGCTAATTGGTAATGTACTTAACTGTGCTGCGACAGAAACTGTTGATAATTCCCAGAATTTACTAAAAAGGAATGATTTAGGAGTCCAAAATTTAAAAAGAATAGGTTGTATCCAAACAATTCCAAAAACGGCCAAATAACTCAATTGAAATCCAACATCAAATGCGAACATTGGATTTATCAGAAGAATTACTAACATAGAACTTACTAGAGAAAATTCTACGGGTTGATTTCTCTGGATCAGCTTTCCTATTATTACAAATGTAATCATAATAGTTGCTCTCACAACTGAAGCTGATAAGCCGGTTATAAAAGCAAATAACCATAATAAGGTTACAATTAATACAGTTCTGAGAATTTTTCCTCTTTCAAACTGTAATAAATGTTGAAATAAGTAATTTAAAAAGTAAAAAATAATCCCGATATGCAATCCAGAAATAGCCAAAATATGTATTGCTCCTGCATTTATATAATTATCTCTTAATTCAGAAGATATTTCGTGACGTTGTCCAAGTAGTAAGGCATTGATAACTGCAGATTGATTCTTTGTAAATGAATATACTTTTAGTTTTTCTTGTAAACTATTTCTAAAAATCAAAGCTAATTTTGAAAAGCCAATATTTTTATTGTTCTCTTTTGTAAAGCGTTTATCATTTAGATAAAGTTGATGAATTATTCCTCGATTTTTCAAGTACTTCGAATAATCAAAATCATGCAGATTTTTGGCTTTGTTAATGTGTCGAAGTTTCGCTCTAGGAATAATTATTTTTTTAAAGTAAATAGAGTCAATGAGAATAGATTTATCAATATTTAAAATTAATTCTCCAGAACTATTCTTTTGATCTACTTGAATTACTTCAGCAACAAAACGATTAGAATATTTATTTGGTTTTAATTTTTCGGTGATACTTAATGAGATTGTTGATTTTTCTGGAATATAAAACCTCTTATAAAAGTTCTCTTTATTAAAATTATTAGCAATACTGTAAGTAGTAACACCTAGTGATATAAAAACTACACTAAAGCTTATTCTGAAAAATAAGTTCTGTTGTAAAATTTTTAAAAAGAATAATAAAATTAATACTATATAACTACCAAGTATTATTGATATATAGTTATATCTAAGTAATAGATAAGTGTGTTGTATGTATATACCAAAAATTACACATAGCAATATGTGCATAGGTATATACCTAAGTAATTTTTTCATAGCAGGGTAAAGTTAATAATTCTAATTTAAAAGTGAAATTTTGAAATTAGGATATTACATATTCTAAGGAATTGACAGCTCTTTATAGACTCGAACTATCAAAATGTAATTAATTAATGTTGTTTTTTGATTAAAACATAGTTTGTGAAGCCTTTTTTTGTCTATATGTTAAAATAAATGTATTTTTGGTTGTCCAATTTGGTTTACCAGATTGGACAACCAAAAACAAACAAACCCTTTTAACTTCAAAAAATGATCAAAAAAATTTTAACCCTAAAAAGCAAACAAAGAATTTATGTGGTTTTAGCAGTATTGGCATGTATGTCTTGTTCTGAAAACGACATCGATTTAGCAGAAACGAATGTAGATAATAGTTTACAAGTTCTAAATAATAGAATTTTAAATTCTAATGAAATCTCAGTGTCAGCTAATGGTGATGACGGAAACATTCCCGAAAATACTCTTGATGGAAATTTAAATACAAGATGGTCTTCAAAAGGAAGAACAGGAAAGTATATTACTTACGATTTAGGTGATGTTAAAAAGATCGATGCTATTCGTATTGCTTGGTATAAAGGAAATGAAAGGAAAACATATTTTCAGGTTGCTGTAGGAAATACAACATCTTCTTTTACTACTATACTAAATAGAAAAACAACCGGCTCGTCGGGTTCAACAAGTAATTTAGAATATTATGAGTTGCCAGATACAGATGGTAAACTTTTAAGAATTCGAGGTTTTGGAAATACAAGTAATGATTGGAATAGTATCTCTGAAGTAGAAATTATTACAACAGAGGCTAATGGAACTGTAACAGCAATTAAAGTACCAGCAAAAATAGAAGCTGAGAATTTTTCAGATCAAAAAGGAACTAGCACAGAAAACACTAGTGATTCTGGTGGAGGTTTAAATGTTGGTTACATTGATACTGGTGATTATTTAGAATATGAAATAGATGTACCTACGACAAAAGATTATAATTTCGAATTTAGAGTAGCTTCTTTAAATAAAACAATACGATTAGATGTATTGAGTAATGGAAATAAATTAGCAGATATCAGTAAAGAGACAACTAATGGTTGGCAGAATTGGATTACTACGAAAAAAACAATTCGATTAAATCAAGGAAAACAAACATTACGTTTATTAGCTACTGATGGTGGATGGAATATCAATTGGTTAGAAATAAAAGAAAGTCAAGGTACAACAAATCCTCCTTCAGGAGATTCTCCTGCAGCTGTCTTAGGAGGATTAAAAAATTGGAAACTGAATGGTTATTCAGGTACTTTAAAATTAGGAGATTCTAATAACGGATTAACTTATGTTGATAACACTCCAAACTTAGCTACATTTAGTAATCCAGATTGGTTTTATACTGATGGAACTTGGACTTATTTTAAAGCTCATACAGGAAACCCAACTTCAAGTGGTTCTGGAAATCCTAGATCTGAGTTAAGGGAGTTAACAGCAAATGGAAGTGATAATATTTATTGGAATGGAACAACTAGTAAAGAGCACAGAATGATTTGGAAAGTAAAAGTAGATCATTTACCACAATCAGGAAAGGTATGTTTCGGACAAATTCATGATAGAACAGATAAGTTCGACGATGTAATTAGAGTTCAATGTCAAGGTGATCCATTTCAGAATTCTGGAGAAATTACATTAAGAATTAATGGTTATGTAACTGAAGTTTTAGAAGGAGGAGGAAAGTCTGTTGGTACAATCCAAATAGGGCAAGAATTGTATTATGAACTTACTTACCAAAATAGCGTTGTTAAATTATATGAATTAAATAGTAGTGGAAGTAGAGTAAAAACAATATTTACATCTAAGAAAGCAGAAGCTAAAGAGAATTATTTTAAAGCAGGTTGTTATTTACAATCTGTAAAAGGAAAAAAATCTCAAGGTACTAACGATTTTGGCTTAGTTGGAATAAAAGAATTAAAAGTATTTCATTAAGTTAATTTGAACTAAAATCAATAAAAAAGAGCAATCAAAATAAATTGATTGCTCTTTTAATATTCACTAAATATTTAATTTATTCATCATTTAAAGAGAACTCAATAGGAAATTGATATTTTGTATTAACTCTTTTATTGTCTTTATACCCTGCCTTAAGTTTTGGTAGTTTTTCCACTAATCTTTTAGCTGCAATTTCTAAAATTTTACCATTGTTAGGGCCTTTAGCTTTTATATTTACTATATCTCCTTCAGAATTAATAATAAAAGACACATAAACGATTCCCTCAATATTATTATCTAATGCTTCTACTGGGTAGGCAAAGTTTTTAATTACGTGTTTCTTTAATTCGTTAGCGAAACAATCGAAAGAATCATCGAAACTTGAAAAACACTCTTTAAAGGTCGGAGTTCTTTGTAGTTCATCAAAAGTATACACTTCATCAAGGTTTATAGTTTTAACCTTTTTTCTAATGTTTGTTTTCTTAACACCAGGAATATCAAACATTATTTTTAAAGTATACTGAACATTTACTTTAACTCCACTTTGTTTTCCAGGAATAAATTTTGGTAGTTTATTTACAATTCTATTAGCTTCATCTCTTAATTCTTCACCTTTGTAAGGAAAAAGTGTATTTGAAATACTAACATTTCCTTCTTTATTGATAACGAAATTAACTAAAACTCTACCTTGTATTCCTTTATTATAAGACCTGTTAGGGTATTGGAAATTATTTTTAATGTGTTCTGTGATTTCACTCTTGAAACATTTATTTTGTTTCATTATTGCTACATCTTCACAAGATTCAAACAAAGGAATTTCATCAACATTAAAAAAAGAAACAGCTGCATTGTCATCTACTTTTTCAAGAGTTAAACTATTAACAATTTGTGTTTTCTTTTTTACTTCAGAAATTTTTTTCGAAAAGTTGTTGTTAACACCTTTAACTAAATCTTTTTTTCTTTTAATCCTTCGTCTAGAAGTAACTTGAAATGATACTTTTTTATTTTTCTTTTTATCATCACTTTTCTCAATAGTACATTTAGTAATACTATTCAAATCTAAAAGAGGATCATTTTCAGGTGTATCACAAGTTTCAGACTTTTGTGCATAAGTAAGTAAACCAAGAAATAATAATAGAACAGAAAATTTTGTTTTCAAAATAAACTAGTTTGGGGGTTGGGGCGGCAAATATAAAAGTTTTTTTGAGCTAGATTTTAAGTTTGAACTTCTTAATGATTTATTAAAATAATTTACATTTTGATTACATAAAATTAACATATATGGATAAATAAAAAACAGTTCCGAAAAGAACTGTTTTATTAAAATTATGTATGTTAAAGCGGGTTTAAACTAAGTTTACAAATAAACCTTCTTCAGTTTTTTCAACTTTTGCAAGATTGTTTTTTGTTAAACCTTTAATAGTTTTATCCCATTTTTTATTACTTAATCCAGATTGTGTTTTTAAATCACCTAAAGCTATTTTATCCGCTTTTTCTAATAAAGCTAAAACTGCTTTTTCATCATCATTTAAAGCTACAGTAGGAGCTTTACGTTCTGGTTTCATTTGTGGAAAGAATAATACTTCTTGAATAGAAGGATTATTAGTTAAATACATAATTAAACGATCCATTCCAATACCAAGTCCAGAAGTAGGAGGCATACCATACTCTAATGCACGAATAAAATCTTGATCAATAAACATAGCTTCATCATCTCCTTTTTCAGATAGTTTTAATTGCTCTTCAAAACGTTCACGTTGATCAATAGGGTCATTTAACTCAGAATACGCATTAGCAATTTCTTTACCGCAAACCATTAATTCGAAACGCTCAGTTAATTCAGGGTTATCTCTGTGCTCTTTACATAAAGGAGACATTTCTTTAGGATAATCTGTAATGAAAGTAGGTTGAATGTAATTTCCTTCACATTTTTCACCAAAAATTTCATCAATTAATTTCCCTTTCCCCATGGTTTTATCAACCTCAATCCCCATTCCTTTAGCAGCTTCGAATAATTCTTCTTCAGACTTACCATTAATATCAAAACCAGTAAAGTGTTTGATAGAATCTGCCATAGTAACACGTGCATAAGGAGCTTTAAAATCTACTTCATGTTCTCCAAAAGTAGCTTTCGTAGTTCCGTTTACTGCTATAGCACAATGCTCTAATAATTTTTCAGTAAACTCCATCATCCAGTTGTAGTCTTTATACGCTACATAAATTTCCATTGCTGTAAATTCAGGATTGTGAGTTCTATCCATTCCTTCGTTACGGAAGTTCTTTGAAAATTCGTAAACACCATCAAAACCACCAACAATTAATCTCTTTAAATATAATTCGTTAGCAATTCTCATGTATAGAGGAATGTCTAAAGAATTATGGTGTGTAATAAATGGTCTTGCAGCTGCTCCACCTGGAATTGGTTGTAAAATTGGAGTTTCTACTTCAAAATAACCAGCATCATTAAAAAACTGACGCATAGCATTAAAAAGTTTAGTTCTTTTAACAAATACCTCTTTTACATTAGGATTTACTACTAAATCTACATAACGTTGACGATAACGTAATTCCGGATCAGTAAAAGCATCGTATACTTTTCCGCTTTCATCTGTTCTTGGTTGAGGTAATGGTTTTAAAGCTTTACTTAATAATTTAAAATCTTTAACCATTACAGTAGTTTCTCCTACTTGAGTTTTAAATAACTCTCCTTCAATTCCTACAAAGTCACCAATATCTAATAACTTTTTATAAACTTCATTATATAAAGTTTTGTCTTCTCCAGTACAAATTTCGTCACGGTTAAAATATACTTGAATTCTTCCGTTACTATCTTGCAATTCAGCAAAAGAAGCTTTTCCTTGAATACGACGAGACATTAAACGTCCAGCAATAACAACCTTTTTTCCTTCTTCAAATTTCTCTTTAATTTCCTTTGAATTAGAATCTAATGGAAATAGATCTGCTGGATATGGATTAATACCTAACTCACGTAATTTAGTTAGCTTTTCTCTACGTACAATTTCTTGTTCTGATAATTGCATTGATATTCGTTTTATATAATTGAAATTAAAGGCGCAAAGATACAATCAATTGTAGTATTAAACAATTTAGTTTTTTGTGATTTGAATTTTTTTTAAAAAAATTTTTGATATATAGTTTGAAAGTATTTATATTTGCAGGCTGTTTTATTTTAAAGCAGCGTTTAGTTGTGTTGTTCGGCAAGAAATTGCCAAGGTTTTGTTAACCAATGGAAAGCTTCCCTGAAACGGGTTGCTTTTTTTATTTACACTAAAATGTAAAAATAGCAGCTTTATATTCCCATAGTTTCACAAAAAACAAGACAAAGAAAATTGATGCAGCTATAAATTTAATTCCTGTTGAAGCTAAGAAGCCTAAAAATGCACCGAATGATGCTTTTAAAGCTTTATTAGTGTCTTTTCCATCAAAAACTACTTCACCTAGAAATGCTCCACTAAAAGCTCCGATTAAAATTCCGAATGGAATAGGAGATAGTAAGCCTATAATTAATCCTATAGTTGTTCCATAGGCACCGTATTTAGATCCACCAAATTTTTTAGTACCTAATGCAGGTATAAAATAATCTAAAATGAAGATAGCTAAAGCAACAAATAATGTGATACCAAGAAATGTCCAGTTCTGAGGAATCGCTTTAATTAAATGTAAAAGTAATAATCCGACCCAACCTGTTATAGGACCTGGTAGTACGGGTAAAAAGGAACCAATTATTCCTAAACAAATAAAAATGAATCCTAAAAAAGTTAATAAAATATCCATCACTTTATATGACGACATTATTAATGAAATGTTACTTTGTAACTAAAAAATTAGTTTAAACTAATTTTTTAGTTATATTTGTAGTGAATGAAATAAAAAATTGATATGAAACGAATTATGTTATTATTAAGTGTAATAATTCTTTTTATTGCTTGTGAAAACGATTTAAGCAGAGTGGTAGGAGTACATGATAAAATAAATTTCGAAAAATTTAAAAATCAGGAATTAGATAAATCCTATAAAAACTTATTGAATCCTAATAACACAACTGAAGAAGAATATAAAGCTGTAATAAATTCATGGAAAGAGTATCACACAAAAGTGAGCTCAATTTTACAAGAGAATAATTTTTCGTGGGGAATAAAAGATCCATCAGTTACGATATTCAACAAAATTTATTTTAATAAAAAAGGTAAAGTGAATCACATTTTAGTTAATGTAAAAAATGAAAAAATAAGTAATGAAACAAAATCGGCTTATGTTACATTACTTAAAAATCATATTAATGAGTTATCAATTAACTTAAAAAGAGCAAATCAATTTGCACAGTGTGGCAAAATAAAATATAAGAATTATGAGTAAACAATTAACAAAAGCAGAAGAACAAATAATGCAAGTTTTGTGGGAATTAGAAGTTGCTTCTGTTAAAGAAGTTATTGAACAATTACCAGAACCAAAACCAGCTTATAATACCGTTTCTACAATTATAAGAATTTTAGAAACAAAAGAATTTGTAGGCCACAAAGCTAAAGGAAGAGGTTATGTTTATTATCCACTTGTAAAAAAAGAAGACTATAGCAACCAGAGTATACACAAGTTAATGAATGGATATTTTGGAGGGTCATTTAAGAGTTTAGTTTCATTTTTTATGAAAGAAAATAAAATGGATCTTAAAGAATTAGAGAGTATTTTAAAAGAGGTAGATAAGAATAAAAAACAGTAATCATGCTTACATACATCATTCAAGTAGTTTTATTCCAAATTTTATTCTTAGTTATCTATGATCTTGCTTTAAGTAAAGAAACTTTCTTTTCTAAGAACAGATGGTATTTAATCGGTACAATAATTTTATCTTTTTTATTGCCGTTAATTAAAATTACAACTGTAAAACAAACGGTTACGAAAGAATATTTAGTATTGTTACCAGAAATAATCCTATCGCCAGAGAGTGTGATAGAAAAACAAGAATGGTATCAATCTATCGATTATTTAGATTTTGTTTTTTGGGGAGGATTATTGTTGTTTCTCATAATTTTTTTAGTCAAAATAGTACAGCTGATCGACTTAGTTTATAAGAATAATGTTGTGAAAAAAGAAGGTTACAGTTTGGTTTTGATACCTAATACCACAAAAGCTTTTTCATTTTTCAATTTTATATTCTTAGGAGAAAAAATTTCTGATGAAAAAAGAGAAAAAATCATAGCCCATGAGTTGGTGCATATCAATCAAAAGCATTCTTTGGATTTACTATTTTTTGAAATTTTAAAAATCGTAATGTGGTTTAATCCTATGGTAAGAATTTATCAAAAAAGAATCACATTAGTTCATGAGTTTCTGTCAGACGAAATTGTAAGTAAAACTGCAAATCAAGGCAACTATATCAATAATCTATTATCTGAAGTTTTTCAGGTACAAGAGATGTCGTTTGTCAATCAATTTTATAAAAATTCATTAATAAAAAAGAGAATAGTTATGATGACAAAAAGTAGATCAAAAGAAAGTAAGCAATTAAAGTATTTAGTTTTAATACCTGTTTTAATAAGTATGTTGTTTTATACTGCTTGTTCAGAAAAAGAAAGTATATCTATTTCACCAGTTTTAGAAACTCAGAAAATATTCACAAGCTTAGATAAAAAACCTGTAGAAACAGATCGACAAAGTTATATGGATTTTTATATGGGCGACAAATTACCTAACACGAAAGAATATTCATTAGAAGAATTGACTGAGGAAGAAAAAGAAGAGTTTTTAGCAATGACAGAAAAGTTTAAAGATAATAGCACTGTACAACTAAAAATTTTTGAAGGATTGAATAATAGAAAAGTAGTCGCATTCTCACTTTTTATAAATAAATCTGAATTAGGAAAATATGAAAGAAAACAAGGAGATATGGTTCCGATGATTGAATTAGATGTTTTCCCAACTTTTCCAGGTTGTTCAGATGGAGATAAAGATTGTTTTTCCAAAAGTATGACTGATTATGTAAAAGAAAATTTTGATGTTTCGCTAGCAGATAATTTGAATTTAAGAAAAGGAAAGCAAAGAATTTTTATAAAATTTAAAATTACTAAAACAGGAAATATTGAAGATATTGAAGTAAGGGCACCGCATCCAGATTTAAAATCACATGCAGAGCAATTAGCAAAAAATCTTCCACAGATGAAACCAGGAGAGAAAGATAATAAAGTTGTAAATGTAGGTTACGTTTTACCAATTACATTTAATGTACAATAAAATGAAGTTGTTTAAAGCGTTACTGTTTTGTTTTTACAGTTGTTATCTGTTTTCTCAACAAGTTCCCGATAGTTTGTATGTGCCAAATGTTGCTAAAGAAAAGAGAAATGTTATTATATATGTAGATGCAGCACATAATAATTTTCATACAATAAATAATCGTTTTTATCCTTTTGCTAATGTTTTAAGAAAATCAGGATATAAAGTAGAATCCTTTACAGAGAAGTTTTCTAAAAAGTCATTAGCAAATATTAAATTGTTAGTTATTTCAAATGCATTACATGAAAATGCAAGAGGTCCGTTTGTAATTCCAACACCGAGTGCTTTTAGCAAAGAAGAAATAAATACAATTAAAGATTGGGTTAAAAAAGGTGGAGCTTTGTTTCTAATTGCAGATCACATGCCTTTTGCTGGAGCAAGTGAAGAATTAGGTAAAACATTCGGATTTCATTTTTATGACAGTTTCTTATTGGATGAAGATATGAGAGGTATTTTCGATTTTAATAAAGAAAATAAGATGTTAGCAAATCACGATTTAACTAAAGGAACAGTAAGATTTAAAAAAGTAAATTCTATAAGAACTTTTACCGGTCAAGCATTTCAAATTCCAAACAAAGCAATTTCAATTTTAAAAACTACTGAAAAACAAACTGTTTTTTTACCAGATACCATGTGGCGATTCAATAAAAATACCAAACGTTTTCCTGCAAAAGAATTATCACAAGGGGCTATTATGAATGTAGGAAAAGGTAGAATTGCTGTTTTTGGAGAAGCAGCGATGTTTACAGCTCAGCTTGCTGGAAGAAATCGTTTTAAAGTAGGAATGAATGCATCAGAAGCTTCAGAAAATCATAAATTACTATTGAATTTAATTAGTTGGTTAGGAAACGAATAAAGTACTTTACATTTAGAAAAATATTAATAATACATGGGAAAGAGAGTTTTAATTGTTTTAATTGTTATGCTATTTACAAAAGCTGAAGCACAGACTTCAGCTTTTGAAACAATAGATAATTTAATAGAATTAGGTAGATATAAAATTGCATTGCAAAAACTAAAAAGTTTACCATCATCATTCGAGAAAGAAACTAGAATGGCAAAACTATTCGATGTTTTAGATGATCACAATAAGGCAATATTACATTACAAAAAAGCTTTAGCGATAAAAGAAGATTATAAGACTAAAATTAAGTTAGGAAAATCGCTTTTAAAGGAAAAAAGAATAAAAGAAGTTGTAACTCTTTACGAGGAAATTTGTGAAAAAGATCCTGAGAATTTAATAGCAAAATATACTTTAGGAAAAAGATACTTACAATTAAGAAAGTATGAAAAAGCCAAAACTATTTTCAAAGATTTAATAGAAAAAGATGGTGAAAATCCTAATTATTATTACCAATTGGCATTAACTATGCCTCAGTATAAGAAAATTTTTAAGCGAATAGATAATTATTTAATAGCATATAAATTAGATAATTCGCATTTTAAATCAATTGAAAAATTAGCCAAAGGTTTTACAACAATTAAAGATAGAGATTCTGCAATGCTCTTTGTAAATAAAGGATTGAAATTACGTCCAGATCATATTGATTTAAATCGACTTAAAATTAATCGATTCTTTGCTAAGAAAAAGTATGATAAAAGTATAGCTTTATTAAATCATATCGATAGTGTTCAACCTAATGAACGTTATACTCATATTATGTTAGGAAGATGTTATTTTAATCTTGAAAATTACGATGAAGCTGAAAAGCATTTCAAATTAGCAAGTAATTTAGATGATGAAGATTTCAAAAGTTCAATTTATCTTGGAGATATTGCTATGATTAGAAAAGATACAAGAAAAGCTATGATTCATTATTTTAGTGGTACTAGTAGAGGAAAAAGAAAGAGAGATCGAGCTTATATGGGATTAGCAAATGTTTTTACAGAAATGAAAAAGCCTAAAAAAGTATTAGAAGCTTACAAAGATGCTGTAAGTGAGAATTATAAAAACTATAAAGCCCTTTTTGGTTTAGCAAAACAATCAGATTTGTATTATAAAGACAAAAAAATAGGCTATAAACTCTATAAAAGATACCAAGAAAGATTTTCAGGAAAAGACACGATTGCAGATAATTATATCAAAAGTAGATTAAAAGAGATAAAAAAAGAGTATTTCTTAAAAGGAGAAGAAATAGAATAGCTATTTTTTCCTATTTTCACTCTAAAATTCTTAACGAGTGATTTTTAGAGCCATTATTTTTTTTACGATCATGTTGTGTTGTATTTCTTGTGAATACATATCTGGTGGTAAAAAAAATAATGGTGTTTTAAACGATACTATTGTCGATTTTTCTACCGTTGATGTTTCTCCGGCTTTTAAAGAATGTGAATCACTTTTAGATAGTGATAAAACAAATTGTTTTCGAGCTAATATCAGACAAAAGTTTACTAAAGCATTACAATCATTTAATATATCTACTCACGATGAAATAAATGAAACGGTTACTGTCGTTTTGGTGATTGGAAATACAGGTAAGATGGAAATCAGTGATATTTATATATCAGAAGTTATTGAAGAAAAATTACCTGAATTACCTCAAATATTAGATTCTATAATAACTCAAATGCCAAATTTACTCCCGGCAACAAAACGAGGAATTCCTGTTACTACTCAATACGAATTACCTATAGAAATTAAAACAAAAGAATAAAATGCTTTTTTTTGAGTTATAACTACAAAAATTGATGTAAAGAAAGCAGATATACATTTTTTAAAAGAATTTGTAGTCAGTTCAATTACATTTGAATAAAAATTAT
Organism: uncultured Tenacibaculum sp.; assembly: GCF_947502995.1. Lineage (GTDB taxonomy): Bacteria > Bacteroidota > Bacteroidia > Flavobacteriales > Flavobacteriaceae > Polaribacter. Next base: position 246,068 of record NZ_CANNBW010000002.1, read on the forward strand.
ACTGATGAAATTATTTTGGAAAACTACATTAGTAATCATTTTCATGATTTTAGCTGTAAACTGTAAAACTAAAGAAGCTAATGCTAATGTGAATTTAAGTCTTAATACAGATATTACAACTAAACTTAAAGAGAGGGTAAATAAAGAAATTGAAAAAGAATTCGATTCAAAATTTTTATCGAGAGGTGAATTAGTCATTAAAAAAAAGGAAGTATTAATTTTCGATTTCAATGAAGATGATCTATTAGATGGTGTAGTGTTTCTAAGTTTTTTTAGTGCAACAGATAATTCCTTTAAGAGATCGATTATCATGTACTACAAAAATGATGGTAAGCAACTTATTTTAAAAGATAAAATAAAGAAAGACTACTGTGTGTTTCCAGAAAAAGATGCAATAAAAAATATCCAATTCGAAGCAGCTCCAAAAATATATGCAAGTCAAGTTAAACCTAATGAATTAGGCCTAATTGATGAGTCTTTAAAACAAGAAAGTATTGTTTCTCTAGCTGATGATAAATTAATTTATGGTGAAGTTATAAGTTCAGATCATTATGATGTTAATAATTCTCATAAAGTAGAGCAAGAAAGTTATTATAAATATACTTCAGCAGAAAGCGGACTTATATATAGAGATAAACCCGATGGAAAAGTATTAGGAAAGTTTCCCTACGGAAAAGAAGTTCATGTGGTTGGAAAAACTGGATTGAAAAAGACAATTTACGATCAAGGAAAAGAAGTAGAAGGTGAATGGGTTGAAGTTGCATTGGATGAATATTCTGAAAAGAAAGCTTTTGTATTTGATGGTTATTTAAAAGAAATACACGAATTAGATCGACAAAAATTGATAAAAGTAGCACCAGTTGTATTCGAAAAGAATCGAAAAAAAGGGTTAATCTTACCTGGAACATACAAGGTTTTTAATCAGAAATTAAAACATACAAGCGATATTACTTTAGATGATATAAGTGAAGTTTATGTGATTAAAAAAACAAAATATAAACGTCCTTTACAGTCGAATCAAAAGTATTGTGAATGGGCAAATTATGTAGAGGTTATTTTAGCAAGAGAACATTTTATCTTATTTGGAGAAAATATCATCTCAATATCTTCAACTGAAGAAATTGAACTTTCCGAGAATAAAAAAGTAGCTTTAGTATTGGGAGAAAATTACTCAATGGGAGCTTCAGACGAAGATGGACTTACAGGCTGCGATGATTATAGTAATGTTTTTTTAAAAACTGGAAATACCTACGAAGTACTGTATCATAAACCTGAAAAAGTAGGAGATAAGTTGGTTGCAAAAGTATTTGTTCATGATGAAGGTATGGGTGAACGAATATCTGAAATTAAAGCAGAAGATGATGCTATTCTTTTACATATAGCACAAGGTTTCCAAGAAGGAACAGGTTCTTATAAAATGAAAATTTTCAAACAAGATAAGTGGTACTGTACAGAAACCGATCATAAAAGAGAATATTAATAAAGGAAATAGATCATACTTAAAGCAATAAGTAACATAAAAGGTCCAAAAAAGAAAAGCAAAGCGATAGTTAACCAAATTATCAGCTTTGTTTTACTGAAATTTGATGGATTATTTTTCAAAAGCAATTCGTTTACTTCATCAAGAGATAAATTCATAATACTTTCTTTAGAGATATTTTGATCAATCAAACCATGATATTTTAATCCTTTTTTATAGCCCTTAATAACTTCTTTTGGATGGATTAAAAAACTAAATCCCATTGCCCAAATACTCATAATTCCAATAGGAAAGTGTTTCCACATTCCGGTAGCAATTTCCCAACCAGCAATATAAGCTTCACCTTTCCATGTCGTATCACAATCAAATAAAATATGTTGAATATCGTGTATGTAAACTATCTTTTTTCTAAAATCTGAGTTAGGTAATTTTAAAGAGAAATATTTGAATTGAAGCGAGAAAAAATCTTCATTTTCACCACCGTTTTCAGCTAAATTATTTTCAGTATAAAATCGATCTAATTTTTGAGCAATTGTCATGGTTATGAAACTTTTAATGTCGTGTTTATAAGTTACAGTAAAGTTATGTATCGTGAATGAAGAACATCTTGACAATTATCAAGAAATTAATTTAACGTTAAGGTATGTCAAAACAATTTAATGTATTAGTTTTGAGCTCAATTAACTCAAATTTAAATTATGAAAAGAATTGCTTATTCATTATTAATTGTCTTAACTCTAATCGTTTTAACGAGTTGTGAAGTTGAATGGGAAACAAAATTCAATAAAGATGGAGGCGGAAAATATAGTATGATTATGGATATGTCTGCCATGTTAGAAATGACAGCAGGAATGCCGAGTAACAAAAAAAAGAAAGAGAATGAACTAAAAGATACTGTTATCGATTTTTCTAAAATTTTAGAAGAGAAGAAAGATAGTATAGCAAAACTTCCTGCAGATGAACAGAAGAAATTAAAAGAATTAGAAGATTTAAAAATTACTATCGATGCAGATACAGCGATTAATAAAGCTATTGTTAGAATCGATTATGATTTTGATGATTTAGAAGACTTAAAGTCTGTTGGAAAAAAAATGAGATTAGCAGACCTTGATAAGTTTGTTAAAATGGGAAGCAAAGGAAAAATGAAGAAAGAAAAGGAAGATGATGCAGAAGAAAAGAAAGATGATAAATTTCCAGCGATTACTGATATGCTAAATATTGAGTATTCAGATAAAAAATTCGTTTCTAAATTATCTGAGGAGGCAACAAAAGAGATCAAGAAAAATTCTGGTGATAATAATCCTTTTGCAAGTTTAATTAAGTTTAAAGTAAGATATATTTTTCCTCACAAAATAAAGAATGTAAGTAACGAAGATGTTCGAATTTTATCTAGTTTTAAAGGAATAGAATTTAATGTAAGTGTTGCTGATTTAAGTAAAAATCCAGATTACTTAAATGTCGAGGTAGAGTTCGAAAAGTAATACAACTGTAAAACTAAAATACTTAAAGACCTGTGATGTTATTAGCTTTACAGGTCTTTTTGTATTCCAATAAATATTGTTAAAACTCGTTGTGCATTTGGAACAAAATTCTGTCAATTCGAGTGGTTTTTTGGAATGAAATGAAGAAAAAGTGTATCGAGAATAAGAGTTTTAATTCTGAAATAGTTCTCGATACACTTTTTCGAACCTCAAAAGCACTCGAACAGACAATTTAATATTGTTTAAATTTCTAAATGCACAATGGGTATTGTTCAAGTTATTTTAGCGATTCTTATTTAGCTTATCTCTTTCTGTTTTACATTCTATAATTTTTTTAATCGCATTATCATTATTCGGATTTAAGTTTAACGATTTAGCATAATTTTTTATGGATGTGTTCCAATCCTTTTTATCAAAATAAGCTTCGCCTAAACTATCATAAAGATCAAAGTCATTAGGCATTAATGAAATCCCGTAGTTAAAAATTTTAATAGCTGTTTCTGGATCTTTTTTGTCTTTTAACCATTCATATCCTATAACATTTATTCCCCAATTTAATCCCTTGTTTTTTAATTCTTCTTCAGAATATTGTTCAGGATTCATTTTTTCTTGAAGGAACAAAATAGGATTTTTAGTATCATTATATTTGGTATAATGTTTATAAGCTATCGATTCTTTATTCTTCTTAAATAAGTCAATCATCATTGTTTTATGATTTCCTTTTTTTAATTCCTTTTTCAAATCTATTTCTACATATTCACTAAAATCTGTGTATAAATAAACTCTAATTTTAAGTGAAGTTAAATCATAAATTGTCGAAAACTGTGTGGCAGTAACTTCCGAACTTTCAGTTTTCATATGATCCATAACCTGACTACAATAATCTAAACTAGCTTTACCTTCTGTTGTTTTTAAAAATTGTAAACCTTTCTGAAACCTAGGAATATCAACTTCTTCAACAGACTTTATTTGAGAGTAGTAAAAGTTAGAAAATGATTTTTCTTCATCATCTCCTATAATTAATAATTCGCCTTCAACTATTAAATATGTTCCAGATTGATCTACAAAAACTAACATACTGCTAGAAAGAAAGCTTAAATCGATAGTTTCTAAGTATTCTTTAACTTCTTCTACAGTAGCCATAGTTTGCATGATATTTCTAATGGCTTTAACAATTGATACTTTAGTTTTTCCTTCGGTATTTGTAATAGGTAATTCTGAATTTGCAAAGCCATCAAATACTAAACCAGCTTCATTTATAGCACCTTGAGCAAAATTATTGATTCTACCCATGTACATGACGCCAAACTTTTTATCTCCAGCGTTCTCAAACCAAAACTGATTATTCGGACTTAGAAAATCTTCGTTATTACCGACAAATGTTTTTCCGTTTTTAGTTATTTTATACATACTACAAGTATGCCCAATACTGGGATATAATAAAACACTAATTAGTAGAGTAAGAATGAATTTATTTTTCATTTGGTAGTCTTTGATATAAAGACTACGCTTTTTTTTAGTTGTTACTCTTTTTCAAATACTGAGATTAAATTTTTATAAAACTCTTTTTTATTTGCATTATCTGGTAAACCTGCTACTTGTCCGTCGCCCAATTCCATGATAATCCATTCACTAGTTTTCTTTTGTGCTATATCCATAGTAAAAAAATTACTTTTAATCTTTAGAGCTAATTTTTTAAATTCAATTTATAGTTCTGCTTGTAGATTTTTTAATCTTGATAAATCATCAAAACTTGCAATAATTTTTTTTCCATTTCTAGAAGCTATAATAGTATTGTTTTCTGATGAAATATCTAACTTTCTACTTTCCATATAGCTAATAAAACTAGCTTTATGATCTAATTCTATAGCTCCAATAAGTTGAGGAAAAGTAGTTGGTATTTTTTCTAATTGATCAAATTCAACTTTAGGTATTGTCTCAGAGTTTATAGCAATAACCATTGTTCCTTGTCCGTAATTAGCACAGAAATAAGCATCAGCATTTAAAAGACCGACAGCAATCATTCCCATTTTGTGTTCAAAACCTTCTTCAACATAAAAATGGCCATCGGTAAATTCTTCTATTTGATGCTTTTCTCCGAAGCTTTTTAATTCATTTGCTTTTATTAATAAATTTTCTGGAATTCCACTTTTAGTATTAGACCAGCCCCACATCCAAGAATAATCATTAAAAGAAAGTGAACCAATTACTTGAATAGGAAAACTCAGTTCTCCAAAATATAACTTACCTTCATTTAAGTTGATGTTCCAAGAAGAACCTCCAGTAATTTCATTAAAAATAATTTGCTTTTCAAAAGATAAACCAGCATTTTCATGAAGTAAATTAGTAAAACTTATTTCAGTTTTGTCATTTGTGTTTTCAGTTTCTAGTTTAGGTGTTTCAATTACTTCTTTTTTACCGAATAATTTTTTAAATAATCCCATGATGTTACAAATTAGGAAAGGTTAGTACAGTTTCATTATCTAGATTTTTAGTCCATTTTAAAATGATATAAGAAACTAGTTGATCTTTTTTATACTTCAATTTAGCGTCAGGTTTGGTAAATGATACTTTTTTTAAAAGTTCAAAACGAATTCCACTATCAAAATTCTGCTTAGCAATTTTATTTTCAGGAATAATATTACTTATTGAAGCATCAGAATTCAAAGTGACTTTATAAATTAAAGGTTCTTTCGTTTTAGAGAAAAGAGTTGGGTTAATATTACCTTTTAATCTCTGTACGAATTGATAAGCTATTGGTTTGTTTTTATGTTTTTTAGAAATATTCCTTAATATATCTTTATGATTAATTGAAGAACTTAAGAGAGCAGTGCAAAATGAAACTTCGATTAAATTTTGTTCGTTTTTAAAACCCAAAATAAAAAATGACACACCATTTGAAGGAATAAAATGGCAAGAGCTTCCTTTTTGACTATTAATGAAAATCTGATCATTAGAATTACCTTTAAATAATTCTTCTATTTTGATCTTAGATGAATAAAAACCAGGATTTTTATTAAGTTCTTTTATAGATTCAAATTGAACAACACCTATAAAATCAGCATAAGAAAATGCATTTATTAGTTTTATCGAAGAGCAGCTACAAGCAAAAGACTGATAACTAGAAGTTATTAAAAGAAACAATAAAAAGTATTTAAGTTTCATAATTATTTCCCTCTAATTCTACTAAAAGTTTCTGGAGTCATGCCTAAAAAAGAAGCCAAATGTTTGGCTGGAACTCTATTAAATAGTTCTGGTTTTTTAGCAAATAAATCGTCATGTCTTTCTTGAGAAGTATGTAGTAATAAACTATCTAAACGTTCTGCAAGATTTATGTATAATTTTTCTAAAAATAAGCGACCTAAATGTTCTAACTTATGGCTTTTAGCAGAAAGCTCTTCTAAATCTTCTCTGGCTACCATAAAACAAGAAATATTTTCAATTGCTTCAATATTGTATTTGCTTTTTTTACGTTGAATAAAACTATCTATCGCAGTAATACTTTCTTGTTCAGAAGCAATATGAACAGTGATGTCTTTTCCGTCTCTAAAATAAAATACACGCCCAATTCCTGATATCAGAATGTAAAAGTGTTTACAAATACTATTTGCAGGATGAATTAATTCTCCTTTTTTAAATTCTTTATAAACTGCAATTTTCTGTAAAGCGTCTGTTATTTCTCCGTGTTGTAATAAGAATTCAGCATTTTTTAAAAACTCTTCCATAGTTATAGCAATTCATTTAATTCTTCTATAAAATCACGTTTATTCGATAATCTAGGAACTTTATGTTGTCCACCTAACTTTCCTTTCATTTTTAACCAATCGTAAAACAAACCTGTACGAGCTTGGTGAACTTTAGGCATATTTAAAGTCATGTTATTGTATCGTTTTGCTTCGTAATCAGAATTACAATTTTTTAAAGCATTATCTAGAATTTCAGTAAAAAAATGTAAATCCTGGGGTTGTTTTTCAAACTCAATAATCCATTCATGTCCACCGTTCTTATTACCATTCATAAAAATAGGAGCAACAGTGTAATCTTTTATTGTCGAGTTTGTTTTTTCACAAGCAGATTTTAATGCTTCCTCTGCATTTTCAATAATTAATTCTTCTCCAAAAACATTAATATGATGTTTGGTTCTACCTGTAATTTTAATTCGGTAAGGATTCGTAGAGGTAAATTTCACTGTATCACCAATTAAATATCTCCAAAGACCACCATTTGTAGTAATTACAACAGCATAGTTTACATCTTTTTTAACTGCTGAAAGAGGAATAGCTTTTGAATTTTCACCATCGTATTCATTCATAGGAATAAACTCATAAAAAATTCCATAATCAAGCATTAATAAAAGTTCGTCAGAATTATTTCTATCTTGAATAGCAAAGAAACCTTCAGAAGCATTGTAAGTTTCGTAATATCTAAAACTCTTTTTAGGAATTAATTTTTTGAATTGCTCTCGATATGGATTGAAGTTTACACCGCCGTGAAAATAAACTTCTAGATTAGGCCAAACTTCTAAAATATTGTCTTTACCGGTTTTTTCTAAAACTTTATTTAATAAAACTAACATCCAAGAAGGAACTCCAGCTAAACTAGTAATATTTTCTTGTATCGTTTCATCAATAATAGCCTCCATTTTAGTTTCCCATTCACTCATTAAAGCAACTTCCTGTTTAGGAGCAGAGCTATAATCTGCCCAAAACGGCATGTTTTCTATAATGATAGCAGATAAATCACCAAAGTAAGTGTCGTTATCTTCGTAAATAGCAGAACTTCCTCCTAATCTAAGACCTTTTCCAGTGAATAATTGTGTTTCTTCATTATTATTAATATACAAGCCCAACATGTCTTTCCCAGCATTGAAATGACACTCTTCTAAAGCTTCATTACTAACAGGGATAAATTTACTTTTAGCATTGGTTGTACCACTCGATTTCGCAAACCATTTAATTTTTGTTGGCCAGAATAAATTTTGTTCTCCCTTTCTACAACGTTCGATAAGAGGTTCTATGGTTTCATATTTCTGAATAGGTACAGTGTTTACAAAATCTTCGTAATTTTTTATTTTAGAGAATTTATGAGTTTTTCCGAACTCAGTATATTTTCCAAGAGCAACCAAATTAAATAATAGTTCTTGTTGAACATCAGTTGGGTACTTTAAAAAGAGTTCCATTTGATGTTTTCTTTTTTTTAAAAACCAAGTGATAATAGAATTTATAAACTGGAACGGCATTTTTGAGTTCGAATTTGTAAGTTTGTTCTTGGCTAAAAATAGTAAATTTTACAACATGCAATACAAGGGCGTTTTAAAAAAAATGAATACTGAAAATCTTGATACAGTTCAGTATTATTTAGATATGCAATCCGATTTTATTAATGTAAATCAGTTACTTAATAAAACAATTACATTAACTTTTGAAACCTATGAGTGTTTGTCTTGTGGTTTAGAAAAGCAAATTTATCGTCAAGGATTTTGTAAATCATGTTTTTTTGAAACTCCAAATGCTGGAGATTGGATTATGCGACCTGAATTAAGTAAAGCACATTTAGGAGAAGAAGACAGAGATTTAGATTATGAAAAGAAAGTTCAATTACAACCTCATATTGTGTATTTAGCTAACTCTAGTAATGTAAAAGTTGGGGTGACTAGAAAAACACAAGTTCCAACACGTTGGATAGATCAAGGTGCGCACGAAGCCATTGAAATTGTTGAAGTACCAAATCGTTATTTAGCTGGTATTACTGAAGTTGCATTAAAAGAGCATGTAGCCGATAAAACGAACTGGCGTAAAATGTTGAAGAATGATATTGAGGATGAAGATTTAATGAAATGGCAAGAACGTTTACGCGCTTTTATTCCAGAAGAAGTACAAGAATATTTTATTGAAAATAATAAAGAGACTACAATTAATTTTCCAGTAGAGAAATATCCTGAAAAGCCAAAGAGTTTAAATATTATAAAAGAAGGAAGTTATTCAGGTAAGTTAGTAGGAGTAAAAGGACAGTATTTTATTTTCGAAGACAATACTGTTTTTAATGTAAGAGCAAATGAAGGATTGGTAGTAAGTATATCTGTTACTGTGTAGTTTTAACCCTTGTGAAAAAAAAAGTATTATAAAATTAAAAAGCCGATCTTAATGATCGGCTTTTTAATTTTATTTCTTAACTAACTCGTAGTTGTTTTTCATTTTTAATTGACTCAATACATTTAAAGCTTCATCTAAATAAATGTCTTTTTTAAGGTTTTTATGCCAAGCCATTCTTTTGTCTTTTAAAACTGTATCTTTTTTAAATAAAGGAATTTCATACTTTGGAGAAGAAAAAGTCAAGTCAGATTTAAATTTAAAAATATCTTTAAACTGCTTTGCTTCTTTTACACGTTCTTCAGACTCTTTTTTGTATGTGCTGTAATTTAAAGAGAATGTATTATCATCTTGATTTTTCTTTAACCATTTAGCATACTCATTAATCGATATAAATTTAGAGTTGCTATTAATTCTTTCTTTACTAGCACTAACAACTTCGCCAAAATTACTGTAAGTATCAGTTTTTGTATACTTAGCTGGTTTTACACTATCCCAAGGTAAAGCTCCATCTAAATCACGTTCACCAAACTCCATATAACTGTAGCGATCAGGCATAGCAATATCAGAATATACTCCTTCGATTTGAGTAGATCCGCCATTAATTCTATAGAATTTTTGAATTGTCATTTTTAAAGCTCCTAAATCTCCTGGATATTTTTTAACATAGTAATTTAAAGGCAATAAATTCTGAACTGTTCCTTTACCATAAGTTTGTTTACCACCCATTACAACACCACGTCCATAATCTTGCATTGCAGCTGCGAAAATTTCTGAAGCAGATGCAGACATTTCATTAACCATAACAACTAATGGGCCATCCCATTGCACGCTACTATCAGTATCATTTTTAATGTTAGCAGGTTCTCCTCTATATTTTACTTGAACGATAGGACCTTCATTAATAAATAAACCTCCTATATCAATAACGGTTTTTAATGAACCACCACCATTGTTTCTTAAATCAACTATTAATCCAGCTACATTTTCTTTCTTTAAACGCTCAATTTCTAGTTTCATATCACTAGCGGCATTTCTTTTCTTAGTATCGTTAAAATCGATGTAAAATTTAGGAAGATTAATAACACCATATTTCTTTCCGTTTTTTTCTACAACACTAGATTTAACAAACGTTTCTTCCAATTCAACAATATCTCTAATAATTGGAATTACCTTAGTAGAACCATCTAATTTTTTCTTTACAGTTAATCGAACTTCTGTTCCTTTTTTTCCTTTTATGAAGGTGATAGCATCATCTAAACGCATTCCTGTAATATCAAGAGGTTCTCCATCTCCTTGAGCTACTTCTAAAATAATATCACCTGGTTCTAAATCTCCTTGTTTCCAAGCTGGTCCTCCAGAAATTAGTTCTACAATTTTAGTGTACATACCTTCACGTTGTAAACGCGCACCAATACCTTCAAGTTTTCCAGACATATCTTGATCAAATCTAGACTTGATTCTAGGAGACATATACGTTGTATGTGGATCAAAACCACCAACTACACTATTTAAAAATGTTGAATACCAATCAGAATTTTCTAATTCTTCGATTCTAAGGTATAAATCATCCATATTCTTTAAAACTTCTTTACGAGCTTCTATCTCAAGAGTTTCAAAAGATTTTTTCTTGTAATTTTTATCTTTTTTGATTTTATCTTTCTGTAAATCTTCAAGGTCATCAATTTTACTAATCACTTGAAGTTTTAATTGTTTGCGCCAATGATTTAGTAAACCTGCTTCATCTTTAGCAAAAGGTACCTTATCATAATCAACATCAATGTCTTCATTTTTTGTATAATTGAAAGGCTGCTCTAGCAAAGCTTTATAAGTTGTTTTAGCAGTTTTGATTTTTTCTAAAAATCGACCGTAAACAAGCTTGTAAAAACGAATGTCAGATTTTCTTAATTGATCATCAATTTCAAATTTGTATTGAGAAAATTCTTTAAGATCTTCTTGAGTAAAGTAGCGTTTATTAGGGTCTAAACTTGTTATAAATTCATTGTATACATGCTCAGAAAAATCATCATTTAAATCTTTTTGAACATAATGACCTCTGGTAAGTAAGTTCTTTAGTACATAAATTATGAGTTTGTCTTTTTCAGGATCGTTCTTTTCAGAAACAGTTTTTCCATACGTAGTGCTGCTTATTAAAAGTGCAGCGAAAAATGGGATAAGTACTTTCATCTTCATAAATCTTCAGTCGTTTAAATAATTTTAAAATTACTGGTATTTGCTAAACTACTAAAATAATGCCAATTTTACTAGCTCTTTTTTCTTTTGTAAATGCCTTTAAAGGCTTCTTTAATTAATTTGTGATCAGGACTCAAATACTGCCATATTTGAGTAACAGACCCATTATCGTTTTTTTTCCAAATGATTTTGTTATAATATGGTTGCTTTTTATTTTGAACAACTTCACTCGTTAAAATCATTTCATTATTCTTATAACTTCCATTGGTTTCAAGAACAAAACCTTTATTGTCTATCCATAATTGATGACATTTTTTATCTGAAATATCATAATAACTATAACTTGTTCCTAATGAGTTTCCATTAGTAGAAGTCCAGTTTTCTTGAATAGCACAAGCATTAGGCATAGATTTTATATGGTTTTCTCCAATTAATTTTCCTTCAGAATTAAAAACATTCCAATTACCAATCCAAAAATCAAATTGATAGTAAGCTTTATCACTGCAAGGTTTTGTATTTGGGGTTTGAGCTCTTATACTAGAAAATAGTAATGAAATAAAATACAGAAGTAATAAAAGAATAAACCGTAACATAAAACGTAATCACTTAGTGTTTTACAAGATTAGGCATTAATTTGACATATTTATCTTTACGAAATGTTAAAAAGAACAGCTAATTTTTTAATGTATATTTGTTATTAATAAATTAAAAAACAATGCAAGAGAAACCTTTGATTTTAGTCACTAATGATGATGGAATTACTGCTCCAGGTCTTAGAATGCTTATAGATATAATGAATGAAATTGGTGAAGTAATAGTTGTTGCACCGGATAGTCCGCAAAGTGGTATGGGACATGCAATTACTGTGAATAATGTATTGCATTGTAATCCTACTTCTATAGATGACGGTCCTCAAATAGAATATAGTTGTTCTGGAACTCCTGCGGATTGTGTAAAAATGGCAAAGAATAAGATTTTAAATAGAAAACCAGATTTATGTGTTTCAGGAATTAATCATGGATCGAACTCATCTATCAGTGTAATTTATTCAGGAACTATGAGTGCTGCTGTAGAAGCTGGTATAGAAGGAATTCCAGCTATTGGTTTTTCATTGCTAGATTACAGTTGGCATGCTGATTTTCGTTCTTCAAAAGAATTTGTTAAGAAAATTGCTTTAAATGTTTTATTGAATGGTTTACCAGATGGAGTAGTGCTAAATGTAAATATTCCGAAGCTAAAGAAAGATGAAATAAAAGGAATAAAAATTTGTAGACAAGCCAACGGTTATTGGAAAGAAGATTTTGATAAACGTAAAAGTCCAATGGGAAAAGAATACTATTGGTTATCTGGTGAGTTTGTAAATAATGATAAAGGTCAAGATACTGATATTTGGGCTTTGGAAAATGGGTTTATATCTGTTGTGCCAGTTCAATTTGACATGACAGCACATCATGCTATTCAAAAATTACATTCATGGGATTTATAAATAAAGATGTTGTTATCGGGTTTTTAGTCTCGATTTTCGCTACATTTTGTGGTTTTTTCATTTATGTACAATACGTTTCTCGTTTTGGTTTTTCAGAAACAATAGAAATGTTACAACAAGGAGGTGTTTTTGGACCCGTAATTGCATTAGCTGCTTTGCCTAATTTATTTGTGTTTTTTATTTATCTAAAAAAGAAACAAGACTTAAGAGCTAAAGGAGTATTGTTGGCTACTATTTGTACAGCCATTTTTACCTTTTTATTAAAGTTTATATAGTGTAATGAAATATTATATAGTTGCAGGAGAAGCTTCTGGAGATTTACATGGTTCTAATCTGATGAAAGAACTGTTTAAACATGATAAAGAAGCTAATGTTCGTTTTTGGGGAGGTGATTTGATGAAATCTGTAGGAGGAGAATTAGTTGTTCACTACAAAGATAGAGCTATAATGGGTTTTGTAGAAGTCATATTAAATTTACGTAAAGCTCTTGGTTTCATTAAATTTTGTAAGAAAGATATTGAAGAATTTCAACCTGATGTTGTCATTTTTATAGATAATTCAGGTTTTAATTTACCTGTAGCTAAGTGGGCAAAGCAAAATGGGTTTAGAACCAATTATTATATATCACCTCAAGTTTGGGCAAGTAGAGCAGGTAGAGTAAAATCTATAAAAAGAGATGTAGACAAAATGTTTGTGATACTTCCTTTTGAAAAAGATTTTTACAAAAAGTTTAATTACGAAGTTGAATTTGTAGGTCATCCTTTAATTGATGGAATAGTAGATAGAGAACAGGTTGATGAAGATGAGTTTAGGAAAGAGTATGATTTAGGAGATAAAGAGATTATAGCCTTATTGCCAGGAAGTAGAAAACAAGAAATTACTAAAATGTTGAATACAATGCTACTTATGGTTGATAAATTTCCAGATTATCAATTTGTTGTAGCTGGAGCTCCAAGTCAAACGAAAGCATTTTATGATAATTTTCTAAAAACTAGTAATGTAAAGTTTGTTGATAATAGAACTTATGATTTACTCAGTATTTCACATACAGCTTTAGTTACATCAGGTACGGCAACATTAGAAACAGCTTTGTTTAAAGTACCGCAAGTAGTTTGTTATAAAGGAAGCTGGTTGTCTTATCAAATCGCTAAGAGAATTATAACTTTAGATTATATTTCTTTAGTGAATTTAATTATGGATAGAGAAGTAGTAAAAGAACTTATTCAGAATGAATTTAATGAATTTACTTTGGAACAAGAATTAGAGTTACTTCTGGAAGAAAATAAAAGAAAAGCTCTTTTCTTAGATTATTTTGAATTGGAAGAAAAACTAGGAGGAAAGGGAGCATCAAAAAAAGTAGCAAAATCAATAATAGAAAGTTTAACATAAAAGTACAATAGTGATAAAAAAAATACCCCAAATTATTTTTATTTTATTTTTAGCATATGGTTGTTCTTCATCAAAAAGTGCAAGTTCATCAAAACGCTATAAAACTAAAAAAAGAGTCGTTACAAAGAAAAGATCTGTAAGAACTAAAGATCTTTCAACATTAGCAAATAGAATAATTGCTACAGCTAACACTTATAAAGGTACAAGATATAAGTATGGAGGAGTTACAAGAAAAGGAATGGATTGCTCTGGCTTGATTATGACTTCATTTCAAAAGAACGGAGTTTCTTTACCACGAACATCATACGATATGTCTAATCAGGGAAAGCAAATTCCTTTAAAAAATGCTAGAAAAGGAGATTTACTTTTCTTTACAACTAACCCTAGAAAACCAAGAAAAATTAGTCATGTTGGTTTGGTCACCTCAGTAAAAAATGGAATTGTTTACTTTATACATGCCTCAACAAAGAGAGGAGTAACGGTAAATAATATGTCTCAAAAATATTATAGAAGAAATTTCGCAAAAGCTAAAAGAGTGTTGTAAAATTCTTTTTTACTACAGTGATCTTTAGAATTAAATATTATTTTTGCAAAAAAAATAATATGAAATTACTAGAGAAATCCACTTTTCTACTACTAACATTATTTTTAGTAGCTTGTTCTTCAGAGAGCACAGTTGTTGAAACTAATTTATCCGATTTTGAAATTACAATTCTTTCTACAACTTCTAATTCTATAGAGTTAAAATGGAGTGAATCTTTTCATTCAAAAGGAGAAAATGTTTTTTATTCAGTTTATTTAGACTCAAATTTATTAAAAGAAAAAACACAGGAAAGAAGAATAATTTTAACTGATTTAAATTCCAATAATGAATATAAGTTAAAAATTGTGGCTTTTGATGAAGAAGAAAATTTCAAAGAGATTACTGAAAAAATTTCGACTTTATCAAATCAAGCACCAAGATCATTTAAAATTGAAAATGCAAATCCTGAAAATATATCAGTAGCGCTTTATTGGCAAAGAGCAACAGATCCAGATAATGATCAAGTTAAATATAATGTTTTTATAAACGATGCTATTGTTTTTCAAAATTTAGAAACTACATATTGTAAAATTGAAAACTTAACACCAAACACTTCTTATGAAGTTAAGGTTGTTGCATTCGATAGTTTAGGGAACGAAACTTATGATGAGTTAACTTTTTCTACAAAAGATGGGGTTTTTAAAGATTCAATAGAATTTAATACACAAGCTTCTTTAGATGCTTTTGGATCAAAAGGATATATTGAAGTTGATGGAAGTTTAATTATCACAGATGGAACTAGTCCTAGTGATCGAATTACAGATCTTACTGCAATAAAAAGTTTAAAAAAGATTCGCGGAAATTTTATAGTTAGGCTAACTAGAGATTTGTTGACTCTAAAAGGTATAGAAATAGAGGAGGTTAGAGGGAATTTAATTGTAGAAAACAACCACTTCTTTGAATCCATAGAAGGGCTAGAAAAGGTTAAACATATTTACGGAGATTTAATAATCAAAGAAAATGTTAGATTAAAAACCTTTATTCCTTTTGATAATTTAACACAAATAGGTAGAATTCTTACTATAGCTAATAATGGTGTAAAAACTATTGAAGCATTTAAAAATTTAGAAGTTGTTAATCATATTTATATAAGAAATAATTGGTATTTAGAAAGTTTGATAGGATTTCATAAGTTGAAAAAAATGGATGAATCCTTGAGAATTAACGATAATACAGAACTAAGTTATATTGAAGGTTTTACCAATCTTGAATCTGTAAATAATTTAACACTAAGTGATATTAAGGCTAATGAGCTTTTCAATATGACAAAATTAAAAGTTGTAAAAGGAAGTTTATCTATTTCAAATTTACCAAATATTAAAAATTTAATTGGTTTTAGTGCTTTAGAAGAAATAAGATATAGTGATTTGTCTATAGGAGGAAATAAAAGTTTAGAAAGTCTAGAAGGCTTAAATAATTTAAAAAGTATAGGAAATAGATTTTCAGTTAGTAATAATGAAAAGTTGAATGATTTTTGTGCTTTAAAGTTAGCGCTTCAATCTTATGATGAAAATTATTATACAATAAGAGGAAATATGTTTAACCCAACTATGGAAGAAATTTTAAATAATGATTGCAAAAACTAAATTACTTTCAATCTATACATTAGTATTATTAATATGTATAGGATGTACAAATGAAGAAGAAATAAATTCAAAACCATCAAATTTTACTGTTCAAATAGAGAATTTAACATTAAATTCGGTTAAAGTTTTTTGGACAGAATCAAAAGATAATGATGGACAAGCAGTTTTTTATGATCTATTTTTAAACGAATCTAAAATTTTTGACAATAAACAAGTTTTAGAATATGTTTTTAATGATTTGGAATACAATAAAAATTATAAAGGAGAAATCATAGCATCTGATCCAGATGGAAATACTATTTCAAAACAATTTGATTTTACAACAGGAGATAAACCTTTACCTTCTAATTTTAATGTATCAGTAGTAGAAAAAGATGCTTACTTTTCTAAAATAGAATGGACAGCTTCTTCAGATAATTCATCAAATGATAAAATTTTATATGATATTTATTTAGACAATGAATTATTGGAAGAAAATAGATCAGAACTTTATTTTTATTTCCCTGAATTAAAAGGGTTGCAAGGTTATAGTGGTAAAGTAGTAGCCAAGAATTCACAAGGATTTACAATATCAAGAACTTTTAGTTTTACTACTAATTTAAAGGTTTACGATAATACATTAAGTATTTCTAGTCAATCTGATGTTAATGAATTTATTAAAGGAGGCTATAATATAATTGATGGAAGCCTATTTATAGGAAATAGTTCTGGAATTGCTACTGATATTAAAGATATATCAGGATTCAAATCTGTTAGAGAAATAAAAGGAGAACATATTAGAATACAGAATACGATATGTGAATCATTAAAAGGACTAGAAAATGCTAAGGCTTCTAGAAGGTTTGTAAGAATAGAAATTACAGATAATGAAGAATTAGAGCATATTAATGAGTTTTTTTCTGTAGACTATGTTACTTACGCATATGTAGCGGGAAATTCAAAAATGAAATCTATTGATGGTTTTAAGAAAATAAAATATTTATCACAATTAAATTTAGTTTTAAATGAATCACTTACATCTTTGAGCGGTTTAAGTAATTTTGAAAGTTTTAACTCTTTAACTATAACAAATAATGAGTCTTTAGAGAATTTGAATGGTTTAGAAAACCTTAAAAGTGTTTTTGATGGATTCGGACAATTTACAATAACAAACAACGATAGTTTAGTTAACCTTAATGGTCTTGAGAATTTTAAAGAAGCAAAACTTTTAGTTATAGGAGATAACAAATCATTAGAAAATTTAGAAGCACTTACAGTATCTAATATTAATAATTTAGTAATTAGAAATAACGATAAGATAACAAGTTTGAAAGGATTAGAAACTTTAGAGAAAAATATTTATTTAACAATTAGAGATAACGAGAATCTTGTAAATCTTTCCGGATTAGAAAATATTAGAAATATAAGGGATAGCTACGATCATGAGTTAATTATTATTAATAATAAAAAACTTGAAAATTTAGATGCTTTAGCTAATTTTTGGTTTGTTAAAGGAAGGTTATTGGTAGAAGATAATGGATTGTTAAATGATTTATGCGGAATAACAAAACTAGCAAAAGAAGGTGAAGAATTTGGTTATTTTACAATTATTGATAACTTATTTAATCCTACAAAACAAAACTTAATAGACGGAAACTGCTCACAATAAGATAGAATTAATATTATATCTATAAATTAGTAATTAAATTAACTTATAATTTATAGAAGTGCAGAATAATAAATTTACCCTTCTAATTTTAATATTTCTTTTAAGTTTTATTTTTTTTAAGGTTAATAAAAACGAAAAATATAAAACGGAAGAAGTCAAAACAGTAGACAAAGCGTTAATATATTTAGGTACACCATATAAATTTGGAGGAACAACTTCAAATGGAATGGATTGTTCTGGCTTAGTGTATACGGTTTTTAAAGATGAACTAGGCATTACTTTACCAAGATCGTCAAGATCGATGAGTACAACTGGAAATAAAGTTGATTATAAAGAAATAAAAAAAGGAGATCTTTTATTTTTTGATATCGCAAGATTAAAAGGAGATATAAACCATGTTGGGTTAGTAACTTCAGTTACTTCAAAAGAAATAAAATTCATTCATTCAAGTACATCTAAAGGTGTTGTGATAACTTCAATGAATGAATCATATTGGAAAGATGCTTTTGCTTTTGCAAAGCGAATTAATATTGATAATTAATTAAGTTTAGACCAAAGTTTATCCTTTAATTCCATTAATCCCATTTGTGCTACTGAAGATATAAATAAAGTTTCTATACCCTTTGGTAATTCTTCTTTTATTTCAGCTTTTAATTCATCGTCTAACATATCAGATTTTGAAATAGCTAACACACGATCTTTATCTAAAAGTTCAGGATTATGCTGTTTTAACTCATTTAAAAGAATATCGTATTCTTTTTTAATATCATCACAGTCTGCAGGAATTAAGAACAATAATAAAGAGTTCCTTTCTATATGTCTTAAAAAGTAATGTCCTAATCCTTTTCCTTCAGCAGCTCCTTCAATAATACCAGGAATATCGGCCATTACAAAACTTTGGTGATTTCGATATTCTACAATACCTAAATTAGGTTTTAAAGTTGTAAAAGCATAATCTGCAATCTTTGGTTTTGCTGCAGTTAAAACAGATAAAAGAGTTGATTTTCCTGCATTAGGAAATCCTACTAAACCGACATCAGCAAGAATTTTTAATTCAATTCTAAACCAAGCTTCTTTACCGTCGATTCCAGGTTGAGCATATCTCGGTGTTTGATTTGTTGGTGATTTAAAGTGCCAGTTTCCTCTTCCTCCTTTACCACCTTCAAGAACAATAACTTCTTGTTCATCATCAGTAATTTCATAAAGAATTTGATCTGTATCTGCATCTCTAATTATGGTACCTAATGGAACAGGAACAATAACATCTGATCCGTCTTTACCAGTACTTCTACTAGATCCACCATCACCACCACCTTCAGCTCTAAAATGACGTTTGAATTTTAAGTGAAATAATGTCCACATATTTTTATCTCCTTTGAAGATTACGTGTCCACCACGACCTCCATCACCACCATCTGGTCCACCTTTTGCAATATATTTTTCACGATGCAAATGTGCAGATCCACGTCCTCCTTTACCAGAAGAAGCATATATTTTTATATAGTCAACAAAATTTCCTTCAGTCATTTCTCAAAAATTAATATTCCCGCCTAAGCGGGAATGTTTTTATAATGTGTCAAAAACGTCTGCTAAACGTTTTGTAATATCTTCAATAGACCCAACACCATCAACACCGTAGAAATTACCTTGTGCATTGTAATAATCTTTTAAAACGGCTGTTTTGGTATTGTATTCGTTAAATCGATTTCTGATTTTTTCTTCGTCAGTATCATCAGAACGACCACTAGTTTTTCCTCTTTCTAAAATACGCTCAACTAATAAATCTTCAGGAACTTCTAAAGCGACCATTCCGTTAATTCTTTCGTTCTTCTCAGCTAAGAATTCATCTAAAGCTTTAGCTTGATCTTCTGTTCTTGGGAATCCGTCAAAAATAAAACCATTTGCCTCAGCATTTTTATTTACTTCAGCTTTTAGCATATTAATAGTAACTTCATCAGGAACTAATTCACCTTCATCGATATATTTTTTAGCTAATATTCCTAATTCAGTTTCGTTTTTAATATTGAATCTAAAAACATCACCAGTTGAAATATGAACTAAGTTATACTTTTCTTTAAGCAATTCAGCTTGTGTTCCTTTACCGGCACCAGGAGGTCCGAATAATACTATGTTTTTCATTTTAGGTTGTGTTGTTAATTGATAAATAGCAGGTAAATTTCTACCCAAACCATTATAGTCTAAACCATAACCAACAATAAATTTATCTTCTAAATTCTTACCGATGTAGTTAATGTGTAGTTCTTTTCTATACACATCTGGTTTAAAAAATAACGAAGCTATTTTAAGTTCTTTAATGTTTTTATTTCTGAAGATTTCGTAAATCTCTTGTAGTGTAGTTCCTGTATCAATAATATCTTCTAGTATGATAACTGTTCTACCAGAAATATCTTCATTAATACCAATTAGTTTTTTTACTGTTTCCCCAGAAGTTGTACCTTCATAAGAAGCTAGTTTTACAAAAGTGATTTCGCAATCTTGATTGAATTCTCTAACAAAGTCGGATGCAAAAACAAAACATCCATTTAAAATACCTATAAATAATGGAACTTCACCTTCAGGTAAGTCATTTTTTACTTGATGAGCAAGTTGTTTAACTATAGAAGAAATCTCTTCCTTGCTTATTAATTCCTTAAAATATAAATCGTGAAGTTTCTTAATTTTCATATATAGGTAAATATACTAATTAAATAAAAAAAACCGTCTTGTTTAACTGATGAATCAGCAGGAACAAAACGGTAATTTTATAGTATTCTAATGAATTTATTTTTGAGTTTCTTTATTCTTAGTAGCATCAAACATAATTGGTGTAGCTACGAATAAAGATGAGTACGTACCTACTATAACACCTACGATTAATGCGAACATGAATCCTTTAATACTATCACCTCCAAAGAAGAAGATAGCTAACATTACTAATAATGTTGTTAAAGATGTATTTATTGTTCTTCCTAAAGTACTGCTTAAAGCTTTATCAACTAAGTTAGCAGTAAAAGAAGTACTGTTTTCTGCATATTCTCTAATTCTATCGAAGATAACCACGGTATCATTCAGCGAGTAACCAACTACGGTTAATATTGCTGCGATAAATGATTGACCAATTTCCATATCAAATGGCATGAACTTATATAAGATAGAGAAGATTCCTAATACGATTAAAACATCGTGGAATACAGCTGCTACTGCACCGATAGAGTAAGAAACTTTTCTGAATCGTAATAAGATATATAAGAAAACCACAAGTAACGATCCAAACACAGCCCAAATAGCTGCCTGCTTGATATCATCTGCAATAGTTGGATCAACTTTTCTTGCACTCATTATACCTTGCGCGTTTTCACCTTTATCAAAACCAGGCTTAAAGTTTTCGTAACTTAAATCTGTTAAATATGTTTTTAAACCGTTATATAAAGTATTTTGTACAAGTTCGTCTACTTCTTTACTCTTTTCTTCAATTTTGAAAACTGTTGTAATCTTCAATTGATTAGAAGCACCGTAAGTTTTAACTTCAGGAGCCGTTCCAAAAACTTCTTTTAAAGAATTAGCAACTTCATTAGCTTTCATGTCTTTATCAAAACGAACGACAAAAGACCTACCTCCTTTAAAATCTACACCTTGTTTTAAACCAATTGTAGAAATCGAAGCTAAACCAGCAATAATTAAACCTCCAGAAATGATATAAGCTATCTTACGCTTTCTTAAGAACTCAATACTGATGTTTTTAAACCAGTTCTTAGAAATATTTGTGTTGAATGTTAAATTACTGCCTTTAGTTACAGCTCCATCAACAAATAAACGAGTGATGAAAATTGCAGTAAATAAAGATGTAGCAATACCAATCATTAATGTTAAAGCAAATCCTTTAATTGGACCTGTACCAAAAATGTATAAGATAACACCAGTTAAGAATGTAGTAATGTTCGCATCGAAGATCGCAGATAAAGCTCCTTTAAAACTAAATCCTTCATTAACTGATTCGAATAAACTTTTTCCTGAGTTTAAAGCTTCTTTAATTCTTTCGAAGATAATTACGTTGGCATCTACCGACATACCAATTGTTAATATAATACCAGCAATACCAGGTAATGTAAGTACTGAATTAAATGATGCTAATACTCCAAAAATGAATAAAATATTTACTACTAGTGCAATGTTAGCATATAAACCAGCTTTACCATAGTATAATACCATCCATGCTAATACTAATAAAATAGCTAAAGCAAAAGACCACATACTTGCACTAATTGCTTCTTTACCTAAAGATGGTCCAACAACTTCTGATTCGATAATTCTAGCAGGAGCAGGTAATTTACCAGCTTTTAATACTGTAGCAAGATCTTGAGCTTCTTCTACAGTCATTGAACCTCCTGAAATAGAAGAATTACTTCCTAATTTTTGTTTGATGATAGGAGCAGAGTATACATAATCATCTAAAACGATAGCAACATGTTTGTTGATGTTCTTTTCTGTAAGATTACTCCACAATTTAGTTCCTTTAGTATTCATTGTCATGCTTACTTCAGGTTTTCCTAATTGATCAAATTGTTGAGAAGCATCAGCAATTACATCACCTTCAATATTAGCAATATCTTCTCTATTAGATTTAATAGCATATAAGCGAATATAGCTTTCAGAGTTATCTCCAGAATCAGCACTCTCTGCATCAGCTTTATAATCCCATAAGAACTTAGTGTTTCTTAAATTAGCTGGTAATAAAGCAGTGATTTGCTTATTTCTTAATAGGCTCATTACTTTTGCAGTATCTTGGATCTTAGAAAAACCAATAATAGAACCATATTGTTGTTGATTAGGTACAAAGTAATTAAATAACATTTTAGAGTCTGCTACAGAAGTAGAATCACTACTGTCATTTAATAAATCATTAATATTACTTTTCTCTGTACTATCTTTCTTTTCTGAAACTTCTTTTTCAACAGATTTCTTTAATAAATCAATTGATTTTAAGTTTGCTTGCGCCATAAAAGGTAATACCTCAGTATTAGAATATACTTCCCAAAACTGTAATTTAGCAGTACTAACTAATAACTTTTTAACACGCTCTATATCTTTAGCACCTGGTAATTCAACCTGAATTCTACCAGATGTACCAATTCTTTGAATATTTGGTTGTACAACTCCGAATTTATCTACACGACTTCTCAATACCTGAAAAGCAGTAGCGATAGAGCTGTTAATTTCTTCTTGTAAAACAGTTTTTACTTCACTGTTAGTTTTATTGAAGTCAATTTTCTCTCGTAATAATTTATTACCAAAGATTTTTGGGTCGCTTAATTTTATAGCACCCTTACTAGCGTTTTCAAATTCTGTGTAAAATAAATCTATGTAATCATCTTGAGAATCCTTCTGAGCTTCATCAGCGTTAGCTAAAGCTGTTAAGAAAGTTTCATTTTTAGACTCATTAGATAATCCTATTAAGATATCTTTTACTGATACTTGTAAAATAGCATTAATACCACCTTTTAAATCAAGACCAAGATTCATTTCTTTGTCTTTAATGTCGTTGTAGGTGTTTCCTAATACTACTTCATTATTTGCAACACTATCAAGATATTTTCTCTCAAGTCTAGCTAATTCCTTACCACTTTTGTTTTCACCAAGATTTGCTTCAGCATATGCTTTAGCTTCATTTTCAACCTTGTTCCCAAAAAACGTAAATGATAATTGGTATAAGCTTACTAATCCGAAAAGGATTGCAAATAATCTGATTAGACCTTTGTTTTGCATTTTCAATAATTTAGACTGACTTCTTTTTTAAAACGTGCAAATATAGTATAACAAAAGTAGAAGAAAAAAGAAAACCATAATTTTTACAAGATAGGTTTGTTATAATCATCAAAAATTATTGTATTCATAACGGTTTTTTAACCCTTTTTAAATGAATTGATAAAAAATTGTCAAGTATTTTAATTATATTTAAATTATAATGTAATTTGGGAAGAAAGTGGTACAAAACAAATTAATATTATGTTATTATTTGAGAGACCATTGTTTAGTTTTTTTACTTCTAAAAAATATTACACTTCTTATTACAAGAGAGTTATAAATACATATAAATACCCAGAGTCTTATATTAGTTTATACCTTTCTCTTGATTCATTTAAGCGTACTTTTCGAACCAAAATCGAAATGAATTTTTCCGAAAGCATACGTTTTGGTACATCTTTAAAAAAGGTAAAAAGTAAACTTAAAAAACCTTTTAGGATTGTTAAACAATTAAAATATATTTCAATTTTATTTACTGAACTTAAAATATTAGATTACAAGTTTATTGTTGAGATGCATTTTTACAAGCAAGAATTGGTATGTTTTAAATATATATTCAGAGATAATATTAATAAAGAAGAATTAAAGAATATAATTGTAAAAAAATATTTGAAAGAGAATTTTTCTTCTTTCAATTTTAATGATTGTCATATTAATGACGAAGATAATAATTGCCTTTTTTTGATAGATGAAGTTAATCTTTCAGTAAACTATATAGGAAGAAAGAAAGAGTTTTATAATTATGTAATACAATTAAATGAACAAAGAAAGGCTGAAGAATTATTAAAGGATAAAGAAAGGAGTACTACGTCTAAATTATACAAAAGATTATAAAAAAAAGAGAAGTTTTTACTAAACTCCTCTTTGTTTATTTATTTCATCTTGTAATTGTCTCCTTAACTTTTGTTCTTTCTCTAGAGATTTTTTTCTAAATGTTTCAAATTCTGATTCTATTTCACTTAGATTATTTTTTGCCTTTTTGGTTAAAATATTACTACTATTAAATTTTGAAATAAAAAATATTAAAGCAAGTAATAATATTCCTATTAAAGACCAAGTAAACATATTATAAGTAGTCTTATTAGTAGCTATTCCAAGAACATTTATTTGATTTTCTTTGTCTTGGGAACTAGTTAAATCATTAGTAACTTTATTAATGTTTTCATTCAAAGAAGCTATTTCTTTCTTTTGAGAATCTACTATATTTTGTCGAGCAACTATTTCATTCCTTAAAATAGCAACACTATCAAGAACTCTTTTCTGAAAAACTACAAATTCATTTCTTGGAATCATTTTATACTCTTTCCAAGTATTTGATAAACCGTAAGCTTTTTTAAATTCATTCTCTATTGTATTTGGTAATTCTTTAATCTCTTTTTTAGTCAATTTTGTTTGAGCAAATAAAGAAGTTGAAAAAAGTAATACAAATAAAAAGTTGATAGTTTTCATTAGATATATTTAGATTTCGGGTTGATTTAAAAAAACCCAAACGAAAAAGTTTGGGTTTTTAGTATAAGCAAGGTTATTAAACTTATTTTACTTTATCTACAATTGCCTTAAAAGCCTCTGGGTTGTTCATAGCTAAATCTGCTAAAACCTTACGGTTTAATTCGATGTTGTTAGCTTTTACTTTACCCATAAACTGTGAGTAAGACATTCCGTACTGACGAGCTCCAGCGTTAATACGTTGGATCCATAATGAACGGAAGTTTCTTTTCTTGTTTTTACGGTCACGGTAAGCATATTGTAATCCTTTCTCAACCGCATTTTTAGCTACTGTATAAACGTTTTTTCTACGTCCGAAGTAACCTTTAGCTTGCTTCAAGATTTTTTTTCTTCTATTTCTTGAAGCTACAGAATTTACTGATCTTGGCATAATTTTCTTGTTTTTGTAGTAGGCGACTAATTAAATAGTTCTTTATTGAGCCTAACTCCATGGTTAATAATTTATTTTACTACCTAGCGAACTATTATTTTAATAATAATTGTTGCTTAATGTTACTCTCGTCAGATTTGTGTACTAACGTTGAGTGTGTTAATGCAAGCTTACGTTTTTTAGACTTCTTTGTTAAGATATGACTTTTAAACGCGTGCTTTCTTTTGATCTTTCCAGAACCAGTTAACTTAAAACGTTTCTTGGCACTAGATTTAGTTTTCATTTTAGGCATTTTCTGCTATCGTTTTTATCTTGCTTATATATCGTCGTTATTCTAAAAGAATAAATTACTTAGTCTTTTTAGGAGCGATAAACATAATCATACGTTTACCTTCCAGTTTAGGCATTTGTTCTACTTTACCATATTCTTCTAATTCTTGAGCTAATTTTAATAATAAAATTTGCCCTTGCTCTTTAAATATGATAGAACGACCTTTAAAGAATACATACGCTTTTAATTTAGCTCCGTCTTGTAAGAACTTAATTGCATGTTTC
The DNA here is from genome assembly GCF_947502995.1 of uncultured Tenacibaculum sp. Taxonomy (GTDB): domain Bacteria; phylum Bacteroidota; class Bacteroidia; order Flavobacteriales; family Flavobacteriaceae; genus Polaribacter. The sequence continues at coordinate 272,236 of NZ_CANNBW010000002.1, forward strand.
TTTTTGAATTCGTAATCATGCTCATCTGTCTGAGGTCCGAAACGAATTTCCTTAACAACCACCTTAGTCGCTTTTGCTTTTAATGCTTTTTCACGCTTCTTTTGCTCGTAAAGGAATTTTTTATAGTCAATTACTTTACAAACAGGAGGGACTGCTTTAGGAGATATTTCAACTAAATCTAACTCTTGTTCTTGAGCTATTGCTTTAGCTTTTGCAAGTGAATAAACACCTACTTCTACATTGTCACCTACAAGGCGAACTTCGTCAACATATTTAATTTTATCATTAATTCTATGTTGATCTTCTTTAATAATTCTTGCGGGTCTACGTCCGCGTTTTCTTCTAATTGCTATGGCTTATACTTTTTTAAATTATTCTCTTTTAATTACTAGTGTTAAACGTTACTAACGTTTTTTGAACTTCCTTCTGTATTAATTGGATAAATTCTTCAATAGTGAATGTTCCTAAATCACCTTCACCATGCTTCCTTACAGATACCGTGCCATCTTGTTCTTCTTTTTCGCCGACAATAATCATGAATGGAATTTTGCTAACTTCCGCATCTCTAATTTTACGGCCAGTCTTCTCATTTCTATTGTCTACGAGGGCGCGAATTTCGGAATTTTCTAACAAAAGTAAAACTTTTTCGGTATATTTTTCATATTTCTCACTGATTGGCAGTATTATAACCTGTTCTGGAGTTAACCAAAGAGGGAAATTACCACCTGTATGCTCTAATAAAATCGCAATAAATCTTTCCATAGAACCAAAAGGAGCACGGTGAATCATTATTGGTCTGTGGAGTTCATTATCACTTCCTTTGTATGTTAAGTCAAAACGTTCAGGTAAGTTATAATCAACTTGTATAGTACCAAGCTGCCAACTTCTTCCTAAAGCATCTTTAACCATAAAGTCTAATTTTGGTCCATAGAAAGCAGCCTCACCAGATTCAATTACATAATCTAATCCTTTATCTTTAGCTGCATTTATGATTGCTTGCTCAGCTTTTTCCCAGTTTTCTACACTACCTATATATTTTTCAGGATTTTCAAGGTCTCTAACAGATACCTGTGCAGTGAAATTTTCAAATCCTAAAGATTTAAATACATATAGTACTAAATCAATAACGTTTTTAAATTCACTATCTAATTGTTCAGGTGTACAGAAAATATGTGCGTCATCTTGAGTAAAACCTCTAACACGTGTTAACCCATGAAGTTCTCCACTTTGTTCGTATCTATAAACGGTACCAAATTCAGCAAAGCGTTTTGGTAAATCTTTATATGAATAAGGCTTGAAATTATAAACTTCACAATGGTGAGGGCAGTTCATAGGTTTTAATAAGAATTCTTCATCTTCTTTAGGAGTGGTTATGGGTTGAAAACTGTCTTCACCATATTTAGCATAATGACCAGAAGTTACATATAATTCTTTTTGACCAATATGTGGTGTCATAACCATTTCATAACCAGCTCTTTTTTGAGCAGTTTTTAAGAAATCTTCTAAACGGCCTCTTAAAGCTGCTCCTTTAGGAAGCCAAAGAGGTAAACCTTGACCAACAGTTTGAGAGAATGTAAATAATTCTAACTCTTTACCTAATTTTCTATGATCTCTCTTTTTTGCTTCTTCTAATAACTCTAAATATTCAGTAAGCATTTTTTGCTTAGGGAAAGAGATTCCGTAAATACGAGTTAACTGATTGTTTTTTTCATCTCCGCGCCAGTAAGCTCCAGCAACATTCATAATCTTAATGGCTTTAATTATTCCAGTGTTTGGAATATGTCCACCACGACATAAATCTGTAAAGTCGCTGTGATCACAGAATGTAATATCACCGTCTTCTAAACCTTCTATTAATTCTACTTTATATGAATTGTTTCTTTCCTTATAATAAGATAGAGCTTCGTCTTTTGTAACTGAACGCATTTTAAACTCTGCTTTTTCACGAGCTCTTTCTAAAAATTTCTTTTCTATTGAAGAAAAATCTTTCTCAGAAATTGTATCGTCACCAAAATCTACATCATAATAGAATCCATTATCGATAGCAGGACCTATAGTAAGTTTAGCGCTTGGATAAAAGTCCAAGATTGTTTGAGCTAAAACGTGGGCAGATGAATGCCAAAATGCTTTTTTACCTTCAGGAGAGTCAAAAGTATATAGTGTAAGATTACCATCGGTTGTTAAAGGTGTGGTAGTTTCAATAGTGTTGTTATTAAAGTTAGCAGAAATAACATTTCTAGCTAAACCTTCACTAATGCTCTTGGCAACTTCAATAGGAGTTGTGTTTTGTTCGTACTCCCTAATACTTCCGTCAGGTAATGTAATTTTTATCATTATTATATATATTATGTTATGATTTTCCTACAAGTGAAAATCTTAATGGGCAAATATATTGTAAAACGTTTTTTAATACAATATATAGTATGTTATTATTAATCTTTTTTCAATGATTGTAGTGTTGTTTAATTTTGTTTGAAAACAATCTGTTGGTTTTCTGGCTATTGCGATTTTTTTTCATTTTTTTGTTTTAAAAGTTTGTGTAGATTAAAAAGAGTGTGTAGTTTTGCACCCGCAAACGGAGAAACGCAGTTTTAAAGTTTGCAAAAGTTCATAAACAGGTTGTAGATAAAGAGTAAAATTAAGGTTAAAAAATAATTAAAATTTTACTTGCGGAATTGGAATTAAAGTTTCTATATTTGCAGTCCGTTTTTGAGATGGGAGTTCATTGATTTTTTGGTGTAAGATTAGATTAAAAATTAATCAAAAAAACTTTAAAAAAAGTTTTGCTAGATTAAAAAAAGGTTATAGTTTTGCATCCGCTTTCAGAAATGAAAGCAACGATCACAGGGATTTTGGAATAACAAA
>NZ_CANNBW010000003.1 GCF_947502995.1 uncultured Tenacibaculum sp.
TTTGCGGGTGCAAAACTACACACTCTTTTTAATCTACACAAACTTTTAAAACAAAAAAATGAAAAAAAATCGCAATAAAAAAACAACTATCAAATAGTCAATACTTTGTATTCAAAATAAAAATTTATTGAAATTAAATATTCTTACTTTTCATTCCGAATAAAATACGGACAAACTTAAAAGGACGTATTAAAAACACATAACAAAACAGTATTAAAAGAAAAGAACTTATTAATAATAGAACTATTTTAGTTGCAATAGACAGGTTTATTTTCACAATATAGTAAGCTAAAACAACAATGATAGTTTGATGAAGCATATAAAATGGGTAAATTCCTTCATTAAGTTTCACTAGTAAGTTACTTTTTTTACTAAGTAATACTTGACTATATCCTAATATAGTTATAATCATAGACCAAGATAATAAAGCACAAACGAGATACCACAATCTCCATCTATTAGATAAAGTAACATAAGGCTTTATAAATTCACTAGGTAAAAAGTAATATGCATAAAATAATAATGAGAAAAGTATAGTGAGTTTGAAGTTTAGTTTTCTTTTATTCAATAATAAATTCCATAATTGATCTACATTAGAAATTAGAATGCCACTGAAAAAAAAGAAACCAAAGTAAAATGTAGTAGATAGATTAAAAAAACTTTTAGAATCACTTGGGAAAAACTCTTTTGTTATTATTCTAACAGCAATCAAAAATATAACCCAAAACATTATACCATACTTATCAGTTTTAACTCTTATCCATTTTTTAAAGTTTTTACTCTTACTGGATTTTATAAAAACCACGAAAGGAATAAAAAAAATCGACATCAATAAAAGATTTTCGATAAACCATAAATGATTAACTTTTAGTTTTGATACTAAAACAGGGTAAGAAGAAAAGTAATTTTTATATTTTGAAATGCTTTCAAAAAACGTTTGAGGTGGTATTAAAAATAAAACTCCAAAGACTAAAGGAATTAAAAGCCTAAACATTCTTTCTTTTATAAAAGAAATCCAATTTCTCTTTGAAAAAGCAAATACAGTTCCTACTCCTGAGATAAAAAATAAAAGAGGTAATCTGAATTGTTCAAAATACACCATAATGTCATCTAACAATTTACTATAAGTATTATTCATAATATGGAAATTATCTCCATTGAAAGGCATTAGAACGTGATGAAGAAAAACTGCAAAAACAGAAATAACTCGTAACCAATCTAAATCGTATCGTCTTTGTTTTATCATTATTAGTCGTTTAATTTTTGCACGAAACTAATTTCAAGAAAATGATTGTTGATTAATTATTAGGAGTTTGGGACGAGTAACATAATAAATGTTATCAATAACTTATAGATTATGATTTTTAAACTTGTATTCGAATTCGGGTATTAATTTTCTTGACACGGGTATATGATCTTTATCATTAATCCAAAGTTGTAAACCTTGAGAATTACCTGTTACTTTTATTATAACTTTTAGGTTAATGATATATGATCTGTGAACACGGCAAATATTAGCACAATCAGACAATTGCTCTTCGAAACTTTTAATTGTGATCCTTTTTAATAACACTTGATTATCTTCTAGAGAGATTTCTAGATAATTTTTATCTGATTTAGCATAAAGAAAACTATTCAGATTAAGAGAAAAATCATCTGATATGACCTGAGTTTTTATTTCAATATGTTTCTCAACTTTATTTAGAGTTGCATTTAAAGTTGAATCTAAATCTTTACCTTTCTTTATATAGATATTTTTTAGTCTTTCAATATTGATTGATGTTATAACAAAAATTAAGAGTCCGCCTACTAAAATAGTATTCCTAATTTCTTCAACTAAATATTTAGATGACCAGTTATCTTCTTTTAAATAAATAAGATCTCTGATTAAAAACTGAGAAACTCCAATAATTAATAAAACTAGAAAGAGAAAAGAAAATTCATTTTTAAGTTTCCAATCATTCTTATTATCTCTAAAAACATTCAACACAAAAACTGAAGACATAAAAACAATGAATGATACTACTGAGTGAATAATTGATATAAACAAAAAACTAAACTTTAATTCTTTATAATTTACTTCAAAAGGTTCGAATAAAATTGAAAATAAAGTAGACAGAATAAAAACTAGTATTGAAATTATGATAGAAGTTTTTATATCATAATAGAATGGATAAGAAAGGTTGAAATATTTCCTCATTATTTTTCACGCAAAATAAAAAAAGGCACACAAACTTAAATAAGTTGTGCACCTTTTTATTATTTAATAAACTGATAATTCTACCAGCTTGCTTTTTTTACACCAGGAATTAAACCTTGGTTAGCCATTTCACGGAAAGTAACACGTGAAATACCAAACTGACGCATATATCCTTTTGGACGTCCAGTTAATTTACAACGATTGTGCATTCTAACTGGTGAAGCGTTCTTAGGTAACTTTTGTAATGCTTCATAATCTCCAGCTTCTTTTAAAGCTTTTCTTTTTTCAGCATACTTAGCTACAGTTTTAGCTCTTTTACGCTCACGCGCTTTCATTGATTCTTTAGCCATCTTTTAATTCTTTTTAAATGGTAAACCTAATTCTCCTAATAATGATTTAGCTTCTTTATCAGTTTGTGCAGATGTTACAAAAGTAATATCCATACCACTAATTTTCTTCACTTGATCAATATTAATCTCTGGGTAGATGATTTGCTCAGTAATACCTAAATTGTAATTACCTCTACCATCAAAACCATTTGCTTTAATTCCATCGAAATCTCTTACACGAGGTAAAGATGCAGTAACTAAACGATCTAAAAATTCGTACATGATATCTCCTCTTAACGTAACTTTAGCACCGATTGGCATACCTTTACGTAATTTGAAGTTTGCAACGTCTTTTTTAGAAACAGTTGGAACTGCTTTTTGACCTGTTATTGAAGTTAATTCTTCAATTGCATAATCAATTAATTTCTTATCAGCAATAGCAGCACCTACACCTTTACTTACAACTATCTTTTGTAATTTAGGCACCTGCATTACGTTTTTATATCCGAACTCATCAGTTAGAGCTTTTATCACTCTAGCTTTGTATTCCTCTTTTAATCTTGGTACGTAACTCATGATTATATTGCTTTTTTAGTTTTTTTAGAGATTCTAGTTTTAGTATCTCCTTCAACTTTATAACCTACCCTTACAGTTTCACCGTTCTCAACTAAAGCAACGTTTGAAATATGTAATGGAGCTTCTTGTTTTACGATACCTCCTTGAGGGTTAGCAGCGTTTGGTTTAGTATGCTTAGAAACCATATTTACACCTTCTACTACTACTCTATCTTTATCTTTTAAGATACGTAAAACTTTTCCTTCAGATCCTTTGTGATCTCCTGCGATAACTTTAACAGTATCTCCTGATTTAATTTTAAATTTCTTCATCTTAAAATCTGATTTTATAACACCTCAGGTGCTAATGATACTATTTTCATAAATTGTTTCTCACGTAATTCACGAGCCACAGGACCGAATACACGTGTTCCTCTCATTTCCTCAGAAGGATTTAAAAGTACACAAGCATTGTCATCAAATCTGATATATGATCCGTCTTTACGTCTAACTTCTTTCTTAGTACGAACAACAACTGCACGAGAAACTTGTCCTTTCTTTACAGTTCCGTTTGGAGTTGCAGACTTAACAGTAACAACTATTTTATCTCCAACGCTAGCGTAACGCTTTTTTGTTCCTCCTAAAACTCTAATCACTAAAACCTCTTTAGCTCCAGTGTTGTCTGCTACTTTTAATCTTGATTCTGTTTGTAACATATTATTTAGCTCTTTCTAGGATTTCTACTAATCTCCAACGCTTAGATTTACTTAATGGACGAGTTTCCATTATTTTAACTGTATCTCCAATGTTGCAATCGTTATTCTCGTCATGTGCAACGTACTTCTTAGTCTTTAATACGAACTTTCCGTACATTGGGTGCTTTACTCTTTTTACCTCGCTAACTACGATAGACTTCTCCATCTTGTTGCTAGATACTACACCTATTCTCTCTTTTCTAAGATTTCTTTTTTCCATCTTTAAAACTGACTAGAATTTATTGTAATTCTCTTTTAGTTAACTCTGTAGCAATTCTTGCTACAGTTCTTCTTAAGGTTTTTAACTGCAAAGGATTTTCCAATGGAGTTATAGCGTGAGCCATCTTAAGATCAGTATAGTTTTTCTTCAACGCTCCAAGCTTACCTTGTAAGTCAGCTGTTGATAATTCTTTTACTTCTGATTGTTTCATGATATATTAGAATTAAGCGTTATAATCAAAATCTCTTGCAATGATAAACTTTGTTTTCACTGGAAGTTTTTGTGCAGCTAAACGTAATGCTTCTTTAGCTACTTCCATTGGTACTCCACCAACTTCAAATAATATTCTTCCTGGCTTAACAACAGCAACAAAATGATCAGGTGCACCTTTACCTTTACCCATACGTACCTCTAACGGTTTCTTTGTTATTGGCTTGTCTGGGAAAATTTTAATCCAAAGTTGTCCCTCTCTTTTCATGTAACGAGTTGCCGCGATACGAGCAGCTTCTATTTGACGAGAAGTAAGTAAGTTCTGGTCTAAGGATTTAATACCAAACATTCCGTTTGATAATTGAGTTCCTCTTCCAGAGTTTCCACTCATATTACCTTTACCCTTCTGAACTCTACGAAATTTTACTCTTTTTGGCTGTAACATCTCAAATTTCTTTTAAAAATTATTTTCTTCTGCGAGGTTGACGTCTACCACCTCCACCTTTGTTATTTGAATTACCTTTTTGCTTAGATAATCCAACTAACGGAGATAATTCACGTTTTCCATAAACCTCACCTTTCATGATCCATACTTTCACACCGATTCTTCCGTATGTAGTATGTGCTTCAACAAGTGAATAATCGATATCTGCTCTAAAAGTAGATAAAGGAATTCTTCCTTCTTTATAGTGTTCAGAACGCGCCATTTCAGCTCCGTTTAAACGACCAGAAAGTTGTACTTTAATACCTTCTGCGTTCATACGTATTGCAGCCGCGATAGCCATTTTAGTAGCACGCTTATATGAAATTCTATTTTCGATTTGACGAGCAATACTAGCTGCAACTAAGTTTGCATCTAATTCTGGACGCTTAATTTCGAAAATGTTAATTTGAACTTCTTTTCCTGTAATCTTCTTAAGCTCTTCTTTTAACTTGTCTACCTCTTGACCTCCTTTACCGATAATGATACCAGGACGTGCAGTTGTGATAGTAACGGTTACAAGCTTTAAAGTACGCTCGATGATGATACGAGAAACACTTGCTTTAGATAATCTGGCTTTTAAATACCTTCTTATCTTATCATCTTCAGCAATTTTATCACCGTAGTCATTTCCACCATACCAGTTAGATTCCCATCCTCTGATGATTCCTAAACGATTTCCTATTGGATTTGTTTTTTGTCCCATTTCTACTAATGATTAATTACTGTTATTTTTAGTTCCTAACTCTAAAGTTACGTGATTAGAACGCTTACGAATTCTGTGAGCACGTCCTTGTGGAGCTGGTCTTAATCTTTTTAACATTCCTGCGCTATCTACATAAATAGACTTCACAAATAATCCAGCATCTTCGATACTAGCATCTTCATTCTTCGCTTGCCAGTTAGCAATTGCAGATAATAATAACTTTTCTAAGTTACGAGATGCTTCTTTTGGACTGAATTTTAAGATTTGTAAAGCTTTTTCAACTTCTACTCCTCTTACTTGATCCGCTACTAAACGCATTTTTCTTGGTGACGTAGGACAGTTAGTAAGCTTAGCAAAAGCTCTTTGCTTTTTAGCTTCTTTTAACTGCGTTGCCATGTTTTTTTTACGACTTCCCATAATATCCTACTATTTTTTTCCTTTATTTTTAGCACCAGCGTGTCCACGGAATGAACGTGTTGGTGAAAATTCGCCTAACTTATGACCTACCATGTTTTCAGTAACGTAAACAGGTACAAACTGACGTCCGTTATGAACAGCAATCGTTTGTCCAACAAAATCAGGAGTAATCATACTAGCTCTAGACCAAGTTTTGATTACAGATTTCTTACCTGATTCAACGTTAGCTAACACTTTTCTTTCTAATTTGTAGTGAACGTAAGGTCCTTTTTTTAATGATCTTGCCATGATTTATTATTTCTTTCTACGTTCGATAATATACTTATTACTAGCCTTAGTCTTAGATCTAGTCTTATATCCTTTAGCTGGGATACCGTTCTTAGATCTTGGATGTCCTCCAGAAGAACGTCCTTCACCACCTCCCATTGGGTGATCAACTGGGTTCTTTCTAACTGCATTAGTTCTTGGTCTTCTACCTAACCATCTAGATCTACCAGCTTTACCAGAAACGATTAACTGATGATCTGAATTAGATACAACTCCAATAGTAGCTAAACAAGTTTGTAAGATTAATCTTGTTTCTCCAGAAGGTAACTTAACTGTAGCATATTTTCCGTCTCTTGCCATTAACTGAGCAAAAGATCCAGCAGAACGAGCCATAACAGCTCCTTGACCTGGACGTAATTCGATACAAGAAATAGTTGTTCCTAAAGGAATATCACTTAAGAACATAGCGTTACCAACATCTGGTGTAGCTTCTTTTCCTGAAACGATAGTTTGTCCTACTTTTAATCCGTTTTGTGCAATCACATAACGCTTTTCTCCATCAGCATATTGAACTAACGCGATAAACGCTGTACGGTTTGGATCGTACTCAATAGTTAATACTGTTGCAGGATCGTTATATCTATTTCTTTTAAAATCGATAATACGATATCTTCTCTTATGACCTCCACCTCTGTTAGGAGTAGTCATACGACCCTGATTGTTTCGACCTCCAGTTCTTTTTCTCGGTGCCAATAATGACTTTTCCGGCTTATCAGTAGTGATGGTGTCGAACCCATTCACAACTCTAAAACGCTGACCTGGTGTTATTGGTTTTAATTTTCTAACTGACATTTGTCTTGCTTATTCTTATAGATTGTTATAAAAATCAATTTCGCCTTCTGCTAACTGAACAACCGCTTTTTTATAACCGCTTGTTAAACCAGAAACTAAACCTTTTTTAGTATACTTAGTTTTTCTTAATGCTGGGTGATTTAAAGTTCTCACCTTTTCAACTGTTACTCCGTAAGCAGCTTCAACAGCATCTTTGATTTGAATTTTGTTAGCTTTCTTGTTTACAACAAAAGTGTAACGATTGAATCTTTCGCTATCATTTGTTGCTTTTTCCGTAATAATAGGTTTTATTAAAATACTCATATCTGAAAATCCTATTTACTTAAGTTAGATTCAATTCCTTCTAAAGTACTTTCAGCAATAACTACTTTACCTGCGTTTAAAACATTGTAAGTATTTATTCCTGTAGCACTTACTACTTTAGAATTCTTTAAGTTACGAGATGATAAGTAAACATTTTTACTTTCAGTTCCTAACACGAATAAAGATTTTTTAGTATCTAATTCTAAAGCTTTTAATACATTAACAAATTCTTTAGTCTTTGGAGTTTCAAAATTGAAATCTTCAACTACTACTAAATTGCTATCTTTTGCTTGAATACTTAAAGCTGATTTACGAGCTAAACGCTTTAAGTTTTTGTTTAATTTGAAAGAATAATTTCTTGGTCTTGGTCCGAAGATACGTCCTCCACCTCTGAATACAGGAGACTTGATACTACCAGCACGAGCTGTACCTGTTCCTTTTTGTTTTTTAATCTTTCTTGTACTTCCAGCAATCTCACCTCTCTCTTTAGATTTGTGAGTACCTTGTCTTTGATTAGCCAAATATTGCTTTACATCTAAGTAAATTGCATGATCGTTTGGCTCTATTCCGAATACTTCGTTAGAAAGTTCAACTTTTCTACCAGTATCTTTTCCTGTAATATCTAATACTGCTACCTTCATTACTTCTCAATAATTACATAAGAGTTTTTATGACCTGGAATAGCACCTTTTATTACTAAAAGATTCTTTTCTGGAACCACTTTTAATACTCTTAAATTTTGAACTTTAACTTTTTCGCCTCCCATACGTCCTGCCATACGCATTCCTTTGAATACTCTTGCAGGATAAGAAGCAGCACCAATAGAACCTGGCGCTCTTAAACGGTTATGTTGACCGTGAGTTGCTTGTCCAACACCACCAAATCCGTGACGTTTAACAACCCCTTGAAAACCTTTACCTTTAGAAGTCCCTGAAACATCCACGAACTCACCTTCAGCAAAGTGTTCTACTGTAATTGAGTCACCCAATTTAAACTCTCCTTCGAAACCTTGGAACTCAACGACTTTTTTCTTAGCAACGGTACCAGCTTTTTGAAAGTGACCGTCTAAAGCTTTATTAGAGCTTTTTGCCTTTTTGTCATCGAAACCAAGTTGTAAAGCATTGTAGCCATCAACCTCTTCGGTTCTGACTTGGGTAACTACGCAAGGACCTGCTTCGATCACAGTACATGGGATATTTTTCCCATTCTCGTCGAATAAGCTGGTCATTCCGATTTTTTTTCCTATTAACCCAGACATATCTGTTAATTTTAAGACGATTAGATTTTTAATTTATCCAGCGCGTCTATTCATAAATATTTATTTGAAACAAAAGTTTCTAGCCTTTAAAATTTCACTCAAAAAAAAAGAGCGTAAAACACGATTTTAGCTCTTAACTTATTGTGTTCTACCGTTTTTCCTTCGCGAAACCCTCCGGACATGTTATCAAAATATTGTGTAAAAAACTGATTAACACTCAATTTCGGACTGCGAAAGTATAAAAAAACAAACACATAACCAAAATAATTTCAATTATTTAAATGATTTCATGATAGTTAGGCTCTCTTTTCTTTCATCATCTAATAACATCTCAATTTATATATTAAAACAAATTTCATTGTTATCTAGTTAACTCTTTTCAATCAAATCTGTAATTACAACAAAAAAGGCTTTTACAAAATTGTAAAAGCCTTTTCTTTATTAAGCACTAAATATACTTATACTTTGATCTCTACCTCAACTCCACTAGGTAACTCAAGCTTCATTAAAGCATCAATAGTCTTAGAAGAAGAACTATAAATGTCTAATAAACGCTTGTAAGCAGATAATTGAAATTGCTCTCTCGATTTTTTGTTTACGTGTGGTGAACGTAATACTGTAAAAATCTTTTTATGAGTTGGTAAAGGGATTGGTCCATTTACTACCGCTCCTGTACTTTTTACTGTCTTAACGATTTTCTCAGCTGATTTATCAACTAAATTATAATCGTAAGATTTTAATTTTATTCTAATTTTTTGACTCATCTTAATTAACCTTTTGCATTAGCGATAACTTCTTCTGAAATATTAGAAGGAGTTTCAGCATAGTGTGAAAATTCCATTGTAGAAGTTGCTCTACCAGAAGACATAGTTCTTAAAGCTGTTACATAACCGAACATTTCAGATAACGGCACAGTAGCTTTTACAACTTTTGAACCTGCTCTATCAGACATATCTGATACTTGTCCACGTCTTCTATTTAAATCTCCTACGATATCTCCCATGTTTTCCTCAGGAGTTAACACTTCTAACTTCATTATAGGCTCCATAATCTTAGCTTTTGCAGCTTTTGCAGCAGCTTTGTAACCCATTTTAGCAGCTAGTTCGAATGATAATTGATCAGAATCTACAGGGTGGAAAGATCCATCTGTTAAAGTCACCTTCATCGAATCCATCTCGTATCCTGCTAAAGGACCATTCTTCATTGCTTCTTTGAAACCTTTCTCTACTGAAGGAACAAATTCTTTAGGTACGTTTCCACCTTTAATAACAGATTCAAAAACTAAACCTTGAGCTCCTTCTTCAGCTGGCTCCATTTTAAATACGATATCAGCAAACTTACCACGTCCACCAGATTGCTTTTTATAAACTTCTCTGTGTTCTGCAGTAGCTGTGATAGCTTCTTTATATTCTACCTGAGGTTGCCCCTCATTAACTTCTACTTTAAACTCACGCTTTAAACGATCTACAATAATATCTAAGTGTAATTCACCCATTCCAGATATAATAGTTTGACCTGAAGCTTCATCTGTTCTTACTGTAAACGTTGGATCTTCTTCAGCTAACTTACCTAAAGCTAATCCTAATTTATCTACATCTGCTTTAGTTTTAGGCTCTACCGCGATACCAATTACTGGATCAGGGAAGTCCATAGATTCTAAAACGATTGGATTTTTCTCATCTGATAATGTATCACCAGTTTTGATAGACTTAAATCCTACAGCAGCTCCAATATCTCCAGCTTCAATAAACTCAATTGCATTTTGCTTATTAGAGTGCATTTGGTAGATACGTGAAATACGCTCTTTTTTACCTGAACGGTTATTTAAAACATAAGAACCTGCATCTAAACGACCAGAATAAGCACGGAAGAAAGCTAAACGACCTACGAAAGGATCTGTAGCAATTTTAAATGCTAATGCTGAAAAAGGCTCTTTTGCATCTGGCTTACGAGTAATTTCATCACCTGTATTTGGATCAGTTCCTACAATAGCATCTTTATCAACTGGTGAAGGTAAATAACGACATACTGCATCTAATAAAAACTGAACTCCTTTATTTTTAAACGCCGATCCACAAATCATAGGAATGATAGACATATCCATTACAGCAGCACGAAGAGCAGCATGCACTTCTTCTTCTGTAATAGAATTTTCATCTTCCATGAATTTCTCTAAAAGATTTTCATCGTAAGCTGCAACTTCCTCAATAAGTTTACCTCTTAATTCTGCTGCTTCTTCTTTTAAATCTTCTGGAATATCGATAACATCAAAAGTAGATCCTTGAGTTTCATCATGCCATACAATAGCACGGTTCTTTACTAAATCTACAATACCTTTAAAATCAGCTTCATCACCAATATTCATTACAATTGGCACTGCATTAGAACCTAACATATCTTTAACCTGCTGACATACTGCCATAAAGTTAGACCCCTGACGATCCATTTTGTTTACAAAACCGATACGAGGCACTTTATAGTTATCAGCTAAACGCCAGTTAGTTTCTGACTGAGGCTCAACACCATCAACTGCAGAGAATAAGAATACTAAACCATCTAATACACGTAAAGAACGGTTTACCTCTACTGTAAAGTCAACGTGACCTGGAGTATCAATAATATTGAAGTGGTAACCTTTTGTATCTGAAACTGCCTTTCCATTTTCAGTTGGGAAGTTCCATGTACAAGTAGTTGCAGCTGAAGTAATTGTAATACCTCTTTCTTGCTCTTGTTCCATCCAGTCCATTGTAGCAGCACCATCATGTACTTCTCCAATTTTGTGAGAAACTCCTGTGTAATAAAGGATACGTTCTGTTGTTGTAGTTTTACCTGCATCAATATGAGCGGCAATACCAATGTTTCGCGTGAATTTTAAATCTCTAGCCATTTTTATTAAAATCTAAAGTGTGAGAATGCCTTGTTAGCTTCAGCCATCTTGTGAGTATCAACTCTCTTTTTAACTGCAGCTCCTTCTTCTTTAGCTGCTGCTAAAATCTCAGCTGCTAAACGTTGTGCCATAGTTTTTTCGTTACGCTTACGTGCATAACTTATCATCCACTTGATCGCCATTGACACTTTACGATCTGGTCGGATTTGCATTGGTATCTGGAATGTAGCACCTCCCACACGACGTGAACGAACTTCTACGTGAGGCATTACATTTGACAAACCATCTTTCCATACTTCTAAAGCTGACTTTTCTTCGTCAGTTTTCTTTTGGTCTACGATATCAATTGCATCGTAAAACACTTTGAACGCTACAGATTTTTTACCATCCCACATTAAGTTATTTACAAAACGTGTTACTAATTGATCATTAAATCTTGGATCCGGTAATAAAATCCTTTTTTTCGCTCTTCTTTTTCTCATGTCTTTACATTAAAAAAGTTACTAAATAATTACTTTTTGTCTTTAGGGCGTTTTGCTCCATATTTAGATCTACGTTGAGTTCTTCCTTCAACACCTGCAGTATCTAATGCACCACGTACGATGTGATATTTAACCCCTGGTAAATCTTTTACCCTTCCACCTCTAACTAATACTATCGAGTGCTCTTGTAGGTTGTGCCCTTCTCCTGGGATATACGCGTTGATCTCATTACCATTTGTTAATCTAACACGAGCTACTTTACGCATAGCTGAGTTAGGTTTTTTTGGTGTTGTAGTGTATACACGCGTACAAACTCCACGTCTTTGAGGACATGCCGTCAATGCAGCCGATTTACTCTTCTTAGTTATTTTGGTTCTTCCTTTACGAACTAATTGTTGAATAGTTGGCATACTAATTAATTACTTGTTTTCGTTTGTACTTATTAATATTAATCTCTATTTTTAAGAGTGTGCAAATGTACAATTAATTTCTAATTATTCAAATATCAGCAAGTTATTTTTACATCAACACAATAAAAGAAGGGGAATCTACTGATTTTAATATACTTTAGCATTTAATTTTAAATTGTGAAGCAAACACTATTTTTACTAGCATACATACTACTTTTAATCAATTCATTTGTTTTTTCTCAGGAACAAGAATTGAAATTTGTTTTTAGAAATGCTTCAGAAGAAAAGAATATCCAACTCAACAAACTCAATCAAATAAAATCGAATAAGTCATTCAAAAAAACTTTAGATTCAATTTCTTATGCATTAAAACTAAAAGGATATTTCTACAACCGAATTGATTCTATTGTAGACAACAAAAAACAAAAACTTGTTCACCTCTATTTCGGAAAGAAAATTGACTATATAACCATAACTATACCTGATACCAAACTTACTTCTTTAAATATCAGAAAAGAAATCCGTACTGAAGAACTACCTGAAGTATTAAAAACCATTAATTCAAAACTTGAGCTTCAAGGCAAACCTTTCTCCAAATCTCATTTAGAAGAAATCAAACTAATAGACAATAAAGTTTATGCGACCTTAAACATCAAAGAATCAAGAAAAAGAACTCTAGACAAGATCTTAATCAAAGGGTACGATAAATTCCCTAAATCTTACCTAAAGCATTTCGTGAAAATAAAACCGAAATCAACCATCAATAAAAACCTAATAGAACAAATTTCAAATAGAATTAACGCTATTCCTTTTATAAATCAAAAAAAAGAACCAGAACTCCTATTTAGTAAAGATTCTACCCTATTGTATATATATGTAGAAAAAGCGAAAAACAGCAATTTTGACGGACTTATAAATTTCAATTCTGAAAACACCGAAAAACTCGAAATTAATGGAAACATAAATCTAGAACTAAACAACCTTTTAAACACTGGAGAAAAACTACACCTTAACTGGAACGCCAATGGTAACGACAGACAAAATTTAACTTTAAAAACTTTCATTCCCTACCTTTTTAACTCTCCCATTTCTAATGAAAGCTCTTTTGAAATATACCGCCAAGACAGCACTTTTTTAAACTCCAACTTCAAAACATCCTTCTTATATGATATTAACAGCAAAATAAAAACAGGAATTCAATTTGAAAACCAAGAATCCAACGAAACTTCAACAACAAATCTTAACACTCCTGACTTTTCATCTTATTTTTTCGGATTAAATTTCTCATATCAAAGTTTAAAATCAGACAACTATTCAACCCCTAAATTCTTTTTCCAATTCACTCCTCTTTATGGAGAAAGAAAAACAAACAACATCACATCCAACCAAATAAAAACAGAAATAGAGACTACACTAACACTTAGAATAAACAAAAGAAGTTCCTTATATATTAAGAATGAAACTGGTTTACTTTTTTCTTCCGTTTTTTTCCTCAACGAACTCTACAGAATCGGAGGTATTAATTCCTTAAGAGGATTCGATCCTCAAAGCATTTTCGTAAAAAAATTCTCTTACCTAAATACCGAATACAGATTTTCAACATCAAAAGATTCTTTCCTGTATACAATATTAGATCCTGCTATTTTTGAAGACATAAACAACAATAACTTCACTGCTTTTGGATACGGAATAGGTTATGCTTTCAAAAGAAGAAACTCTTTAATAAATCTATCTATCTCTAGCGGAATTTCAAGGATTCGCAACAATACCCCACTTAATTTATCAATCATTTTCAAAAACTACTTCTAAAAAGAATATTTCACTGTTTTTAACACTACAGCTTCGTTATTTACATTTTATTAACTCTTTTTGTTGTTTTTTTAAGTTTAATTTAAGATTTTAGCACACATTAATTCAAATAATTACATAATGAAAACAAAATTTAATGGAATTTTGACGCTTATTCTAGCGTTGCTTGTGCATGTTTCCTTTGCACAAGACAGAACTATTTCCGGTACTGTTACAGATGGATCTGAACCATTACCTGGAGTTAGTGTGTTAAAAAAAGGAAGTAAAGTAGGAACTGAAACAGATTTTGACGGTAATTACTCTATCAAAGCAAAAACTGGAGATGTTCTTATTTTTAGTTTCGTTGGAATGAAATCAGTTGAAAAAACTGTTGGAAGTTCTAACAAACTAGACGTTACTTTAGACAGTGACAACCTACTTGAAGAAGTTGTACTTACAGCTCTTGGGACTGAGAAGAAAAAAGACAACGACTTAAGTTCAACTTCTATTGTAAAGGTAGACCAATTACAAAAATCAGGTGAAGCTGGGGTACTACAAGGTTTATCTGGAAAAACATCGGGAGTTAACATTACAAGAAACTCTGGAGACCCAGGTGCTGGTGCTTACATTCAGATCAGGGGACAAAACACTATCTTAGGAGACAACAGCCCGTTAATCGTATTAGATGGTGCTATTATCTCTAACAGTGCTATCGGTGGTGGTACTTCGGGAGTTGTACAACAGTCTCGTCTTAATGATATCAACCCAGAAGACATTGAATCTATCTCTGTATTAAAAGGAGCATCTGCAGCAGCTATTTACGGTACTGGTGCTGCGAATGGTGTAATCGTTATCAAAACTAAAAGAGGATCTAAAGGAGGTAAAAGATGGCAAGTAAATGTAAAATCTGCAATCTCTATAGATGAAGTAAACAGAGAATGGGACAAGCAAGATCAGTACGGACAAGGTTCTTTAGGTACTGACTCTCCAACATCTGCTTTATCTTATGGTGCTAAAATTTCTTCTAGAGCTGGAGGAGCTGACACAGTAGACACTACTGGTGAATTCTTCGTAGCAGACGACGGAACTGTTTACTACCCAATTACTCAAAAGAACTCTAGAGAGACTTTTAATCAAGCAAACAGAGATGCTGTTTTCACAAACGGTATTGTTTATGACAACAATGTAAGTGTTAGTTACGCTGGTGACAACTCTAGAACTTTCGTAAGTTTATCTAACTGGGATCAAGAAGGAATTTATAGAGGTGCTTCTGACTACAAAAGAACTTCTATTAAGTTAAATAATGACACTGATATCTCTGATAACTTTACAGTAAAATTATCAACTACTTATATCGATATTAGCTCTAACAGAATCCAAACTGGATCTAACTTAAACGGACTTTATTTAGGATATTTAAGAACTCCTGCGGATTTTGATATTAGAGATTATAAAGGAACAAACTTTTCTGCATCAGGAATACCAACTCCAAACTCTCATAGAGGATACAGAAGATACTTAGGATCTGCTAGAACATTTGATGCTACAACTGGAACATTCCAATATACTGCACCAACATACAACAATCCACTTTGGACATTAAATCAACAAAAAAACTTAAACGAAGTAGATCGTTTCATTATCGCTCCTGAGTTCGTTTATAAAATCAACGATAATTTATCGTTCACAGGTAGATATAGTTTAGATTATTACCAAGATAATAGAATTAACTTTTGGCCTGCAGGATCTGCTGGAGATGGTAGTCAAGGTTTATTTAGCGAAGACAGAATTACTGAAAGTAACCAGAATTACAATTTCTTCTTATCTGGTAACTACAACCTAACTAGTGATGTAAAATTCAACTTCACTACTGGTATCCAAATGTTTGAAAACAAATTCAAAAGACTTAGTGCTCAAGAAACTAACTTCACTAACCCTGATGAAGTTTTCTTAAACATTGGTAATGCTACATCTGAAAACTCTAACCCTTCTGATTTTATCCAAAACACTAGAAAATCAGGTGGATTTGCAGTATTAAACTTCGATCTTTGGGATCAATTATTAGTTGAATTAACAGGTAGAGGAGAATATGTATCTACAATTCCTGGTGACTTTATCTTTTACCCTAGTGCATCTTTAGGTTGGAATTTCTCAGACTATGTAAAAGATTCATTTGTATCTTTTGGTAAGGTAAGAGCTTCATATGGTGAGGTTGGTATCGAACCAGTTCCTTACTCTACTAGAACAGTAATCACTACAGGAGGAATCACTTCTACTTGGGGAGATGGTTTTGATGGCTCTTTATATGGAAACCCATTAACACAATCAGCTACACGTGGTAACCCAGATTTAAAAGAAGAGCGTATTAAAGAATTTGAAGTTGGTTTTGACACTAGATTCTTCAATAACAGATTAAGTTTATCTGCTACATATTATAATAGAACTTCGGAAGACGTTTTACTTTCATTACCAACACCTCCTTCTAATGGTTTCTCAACAGAGTTAAGAAATGCAGCTAGAATATCTAACAAAGGTTTTGAAATTGATTTATCTGGTAAAATTATCAAAAATGAAAACTTTACTTGGAACGCTAACATTAACTTTACTCAAAACAGAAGTTTAGTTGAAGACATGGCTGGCGCTGGTTACTTTACTTTAGATGGATTTACATCTACTTCTTCTGGTGTTGCAGAAGATCAACCTTTTGCTGTATTAAGAGGTGGAGTATACGATAGAGATGCTAATGGTAATTTCGTTTTAAATGCTAACGGATTCCCAACTGCAGCAGCTACAAATGAATTCATTGGAGATCCAAACCCAGATTGGAGAGGTGGTTTAGGAACTACTGTTTCTTACAAAGGAATCACTTTATCTGCTCAATTAGAAACATCTCAAGGAAATGATGTTTGGAATGGTACACGTGGAGTATTAAACTTCTTCGGTATACACCCTGACACTGCAAATGAAACTGTTGCTTCTCAAGACTTATTAAATGCAAGTGGTGAACTTATCACAGCTGGAACTACTTTCAGAGGATATGAAGTAGACTTTGGTGGTGGACCAGTAGCAGTTGATCAAAGATGGTGGACAACTAACGGTGGTGGATTCGGTGATGTATCAGAACCATTTATCGAAGATGCTTCTTGGACTAGATTAAGAGAAGTTTCTTTATTCTACGATTTCAACAAAAATGTTACAGATAAACTTGGAATTGAAAGCTTACAAATTGGTGTTACAGGAAGAAACTTATTCCTATGGACTGATATCGAAGGATTCGATCCAGACAACAATTTAACTGGTGCATCTAAAGGACGTGGTTTAGAATACTTTAGTAACCCAGGTACTAGATCTTTCATCACAACTCTAAGATTATCATTCTAAAAACTCAAAAAATGAAGAACATAAAATATTTTATATTATCATTAGTTATTTTGGCTTCATGTAAAGACTATACTGAAGGCTTAAATACTGACCCTAACAACTTTAGCTCTGCTGCCCCTGAACTTATCATTGGACAAGCTCAATTAGGTTGGATGCAATTAGCAGAAAGTAACGGAGCTAGATACGCTGGTATCTTTATGAATCAATTCTCTGGTGAAGATCGTCAATACTTAACAGTTGAAGCTTACTCTATTACAGCTGGTGAATTTGATGATTTATGGGATGACGCATACGTAGAAGGTATTACTCAAGCTAAATTAACTAAAAGATTAGCTTTAGAAGATGGAAATACTCAACTTGCAGGGGTTGCTCAAATTACTGAAGCAGTTCTTTTTGGTGAATTAGCTGCTCTTTTTGGAGATGTGCCTTTTAATCAAGCAAGTGATGCAGACAACAACTTTGCTCCTGAGTACGATTCTCAAGCATCTGTATTTACTGCTGTTCAAAACTTACTAGACGAAGCTATATCTAACGTAGGTTCTGTACCTGCATCTTTATACGCAGGAAACAGAATGTCTAGTACAGCTACTTGGGCGCAAATAGCTCATTCTTTAAAAGCTAGATATTATTTATTAGCTAAAGATTACCCTAATGCTTTAACTAGTGCTAGAAGAGGTATTGATTCTCCAACTGGAAGCTTAGTTACTTTACATGGTACATCTCCTGAAAACAGAAACCTATACTATCAATTCATGGTTGATGAAAGAGAAGGTTACTTAGGAGCTACTGGATCTTACTTAGAGCAATTAATTGATTTAGGAAACACTTCTGTAAATAGATTAATTAGCACTCCTGGTGAAGCTCAAAGGCATGCTTATTACTTCACAGGTACTGATCCAAACACTACTTCTACAGGAGTTTTTGGACAAACACAATCTTTCCCTTTAATTTCTTATGAAGAAGTAAAATTAATTGAGGCTGAAGCAGCAAACAGAACTGGAGACACTGGCGATGTAACTGCTTTTAATGAGGTACGTGATGCTTTAGCAGCACAATATGGAGGGAGTTTCCCTCACTCAACTTCTTCAGGAAACACTTTATTAAGAGAAATAATCGAAGAAAAGTACATTACTTTAATTGGTCAGTTACAACCTTTCCATGATATCAGAAGAACTGATAATATCTTAGGAGTACCTGCTAAAACAGGAACTCAAATCCCTCAGAGATTCTTATATCCACAAGTTGAAGTTGATAACAATCCAAATACACCTAATCCATTACCAGGTTTATTTGATGCAACACCAATAAATCAGTAAATGTAACTTTTTACCGATTTATCATATATATAGAGAAGCTAACCTTTACGGGTTAGCTTTTTCTTTTTTATGTTAAAAAATTGTTTATTTAAGATAAAATTAAGATTTTAGCGATTGATTAATTCAAACAATTATACAATGAAAACAAAGTTTAATGGGATTTTAACGCTCCTTTTGGCGTTGGTTGTGCAAATTTCGTTTGCGCAAGACAGAACAATTTCAGGAACTGTTTCGGATGAGACCGGGCCTTTACCTGGAGTTAGTGTATTAAAAAAAGGTACCACTTCAGGTACTGAAACTGACTTTGACGGAAAATACTCAATTAAAGCAAAAACTGGAGATGTTTTAGTTTTTAGCTTCGTTGGTATGAAAACTGTAGAAAAAGTAGTTGGTGCTTCAAACAATATCAGTTTCACTATGGAAGGAGATAATGTTCTTGAAGAGGTTGTAGTTACAGGTTATGGTACTGAAAGTAGAGAAACGGTTTCTTCTTCGGTTACTGTATTAAGTGCAGAAGATGTAGAAGGAAGACCTACTGCTTCTTTAGTACAAGCTTTACAATCTCAATCACCAGGTTTAAACATTGCTACTGGTAATGGACAACCAGGTGGAAACAGTGTTATCTTATTAAGAGGTATTAACTCTTTATCTGGTAACTCAGAGCCATTATTCGTTATTGATGGTGTTCCTGTTGATGAAGACAACTTTAGATCTATCAACCAAAATGATATTGCTTCTGTAACTGTATTAAAGGATGCATCTGCAACTGCAATTTATGGTAACAGAGCAACAGGTGGTGTTATCTTAGTTACAACTAAAAAAGGTAAAGCAGGACAAAAATTACAAATTCGTTACTCAGGAAGAAGTGGATTTACTTTCAAGCAAGATCCTAACTTTACATTAGCTAATTCTAGACAAATTTTAGAAATTGAAAGATTAGCAGGTGTAGGTGTAGGTAGTGGTGCTTATGATGATTACATCGCTTCTGTAACAGGTTTACCTGTAAGAACTGCTGGTGCTGCTCCAATTCCTTTAACTGATGCTCAAATAGCTACTGCATCACAAACTAACACTAGATGGCAAGACATCTTATTAAGAGTTGGAAATTTCACATCTCATGACCTTTCTTTCTCTTCAGGTTCTGAAAACATTAATTCATACACTTCTTTAGGATATTTTGATCAAGAAGGAATTACTTTACGTTCAGGTTTACAAAGAATGACTGTTAGAAATAACACTACTTATAAAGCTGATAAATTTACATTTAACTCAACTATTGGTATTGGATTCAGTAGATCTGATTTTGCAGGTGGTGTTGGAACAGGAACAGGAAGTGGATCTTTAAGTAACCCTTTTATCGTGCCATTCGTAGCTAAGCCATACTTACCAGCTTACAATGCTGATGGTTCATTAAATGTTGAAGGAAACACAGATCCAGATGATGATGACGGATTCTTAAACACTCCTTACATTGCTCAAAATGTTGCTAGATTCGATACTAACAGAACAACAGAATTAAGGATAACAGGATCTTTAACTGCTGATTATAATTTCACAGATAAGTTAAGAGGTCATATTGGATTTGGTGTGGATATGATTGAAAGTGAAAACTTCCAATTACAACCAACAAATAGTATTAGAGGTAGAAATGCAAATGACGAAAATGCTCAATTCCAAGGGTCTCAAAGTCAAAACTACAACAGAGATACAAGAACTATTTCAGATTTTAGATTAAGTTATGAAGACACTATTGACGAAAAGCATAACTACTCTGTTATAGGTATTACTGAATTTTTATATTCTCAAATTAGTGGATTCAGCTATGCTCAAACTGGTTTAGTTCCAGGTTTAGAAGGTGTTGGTGCTGGTTTTGTTGCTGGTACTACAACTGAAGACCCTAACAATGATGGAGTAGATGATTATTTCTATATCCCAGGATTAGGTTCATTTAAAAACAAAGTATCTCAGTTCTCTTTAGTAGGAAAAGCTACTTATGACTATGACAAAATTGCTGGATTCGATGTTACTTTGCGTCGTGATGGTTCTTCTCGTTTTGTTGGTGACAACAGATTTGGTTTATTCTGGGCTGTTGGAGGTTTTGCTAATTTAACAAAATCTTTATTTGAGCCTTCTGATATTGTAAATGACATCAAATTAAGAGGTAGTTACGGTATTACTGGTAACGACAGATTATTAGGTGGTTACTACGGTGGTTTAGATGTACCTTTCGATCAGTTTAATACTGGTGGTGGATATAATGGTAGTGTTGGTTTATTCCCAAGTCAATTAGGTAACCCTAACATCAAATGGGAAGAAACTGCTAAAGCTAACGTAGGAGTTGATTTCAGATTATTAAACAACAGACTTACTGGATCTTTTGATGCTTATATCAACAAGACTACTGACTTATTTGGTACTAACTTAGTAACTAACTTAACTGGATTCACTCAAGTTCCTGGAAACATTGGAGACATGGAAAACAGAGGTTTAGAAGCAGTTTTAAACTATAAAATAATTTCTAATGAGAATACTTCTTGGACTGTTAACGTTAACGGATCTCTTAACAAGAATGAAATCACAAGATTAGAAGGTGTAGAAGCAGATGCTAACGGAGATATCATTTTAGACCCAAGTCAAAGAGCACCTGAAGCAGTTGGTCATAAATTTAACGAATTCTATGCTGTAAGATGGGCAGGTGTTAATCCAGCAAATGGTAGACCTCTTTACTTAGACAGAGATGGAAACATTACTGAACAATACGATCCTGCAAACAGAGTATTTACTGATAAATCAACTATTCCAACTTATCAAGGTGGATTTAGTACTTCTTTCTATCACAAAGGATTTTCTTTAGACGCTCAGTTTACATTTGCTGCAGACGTTTACAGATATAATGGAACATTAGGCGTTGCTGAAGATCCAGGTTTAATTGGTATTATCAACGCAACTACTAATTTATTAGATGCTTGGCAACAACCTGGTGATATCACTGGTATCCCATCTTTAAACTCTGGTTCAACTAGAAACTTACTTTCAGATAGATATTTAGAAGATGCTTCTTATATCAGATTAAAGAATATAGCAATTGGATATGAGTTAACTAATTCTTTAGTAAAAAAGAGTCCATTTAGCTCAGTGAAGTTATATTTACAAGGAGAAAACTTATTAACATGGTCTGCTTGGAGAGGATTTGATCCTGAATTTGATCCTTTTGCATCTAACGACTTCTTCTCTTTCCCTAACTCACGTATTATAACATTAGGTGTTGATTTAAAACTTTAAAAAAATGAAAGCAATCAAAAAAATATTTTTAGGACTAGCCCTAGCTTCATCAACATTATTTATTTCATGTGATGAACAGTTAGAAATTTTACCTAACGACTCTCTACTTCCTGAAACTGCTTTTCAGAGTGTAGAAGATTTACAAAATGGACTTAATGCAACTTATGCTCAGTATAATAATAGCACTATTACATTAAACTCTATTTTCACGGATAATACTAAAGTTGGTATTGACAATGGAGGTCAGCAATTACCTTTACATACCTTCGTTATGAACCCTAATACAGGAATTGCTCAAACTATCTGGATTACTAGATATAGAATGATTAACTATGCGTCTAGAGTAATTCAAGCATTTCCTGGAGTTGATGCAGCGGGACAAGAAACAGCCGCTAATCATATCTTAGGACAAGCATATGCTTTAAGAGCTTTTGGTCATTTTGAATTATTCCAATATTATACACCAGACTATTTAGATCCAAATGGAGTTTCTGTTCCTGCTGTAGATTTTGTAGTTTCTACTGAGAATTTAGCGAGAAATACAGTTTCTGAAGTACTTACTGCTATAGATGCTGATCTTACTAGAGCTGCAGGTCTATTAGATAATTCGCAAACTAATAATCGTTTTATTACTGCTGATTTTATTACTGCTTTAAGAGCTAGAATAGCATTATTCACTGGTGAATACACTACTGCATTAAGTTTAGCAAATCAATTAATCGCTAAATATCCATTAGCAGATCAAGCTCAATATAGAGCTATGTTCTTAGATCAAGATGATACTGAGGTTATATTCTCTGCAGCAAGAGTACCTGGTGATGCTGGACCTGGATTTATCTGGCACTTTGCTGGAGGTGGGCCATTTATTGAAATGTCTAACTCTTTATTCGATCAATTAGATCCAACTGACATTAGATACTCTACAAACTTAAACGTAGCGGATAGTGACCCAGGAGCTAACTTACACTTAATCAACAAGTATCCTGGTACTGCACAAGAATTTTTAGCTAACATAAAAGTATTTAGAGTTTCTGAAATGCACTTAATAAAAGCTGAAGCTGAAGCTAGAGCTGGAAATTACACTGCTTCTCAAATGACTGTTAAAGCATTGAGAGATGCTCGTTTTGGTTCTGCAACTGCTCAACCAACTTATGTAAACTTAAACGATGCTTTATCTTTTATTTTTGGTGAAAGAAGGATCGAATTGTGCTTTGAAGGACACAGATTATTAGATATAAGAAGACAAGGAAATGGATTTACAAGAGATGCTGCAGATTGCGGAAACTTAGATAACGCTTGTACTTTAGCTAGCTCAGATCCAAGATTAGTATTACCTATTCCTGCTTCAGAAATTAATGCTAATTCTAATTTAACTCAAAACCCTGGTTACTAATTAGTAATTAAAATTTTAAATTATGATTAAAAAAATAAATTCATATATATTTATATTCTGTCTATTACTATTAGCAGGATGTGACCCAACAGAAAATGTTATTACTGAAATACCTGCAACAGGTTTTATTCAAGTAGCATCTGAAACTGGTAGTGTATCAGAAGGAGCTGCCAATGTTGAAATTGACGTTTTATATGGTGGTACATCAAATACAGATGGTGTTACAGTTAGATATACTCTTACTTCTGATGACCCTTCAAGATATATAGATGTTACTGGTGGAACTGTTGAAATACCTTCAGGACAATTTTCAGGTAAGATCATTATAGAGCCAGTAAACAATGCTGCAACGGATGGTAACTTAAATATTGCTGTTACTTTAACTACTGACAGTTCTGTTCCTGTAGGTTTAGCCGGTGGTGTAAACAATGTAACTCAAAACCTTACTTTAATTGATGATGATTGTCCAATTGCAATTAATGATTGGGTTGGTACTTATACTGTTGAAGAAGTATTCAGTGAAGGTGGTACTAATGCTGGTTTAACTCTAGCAGGTGCTTTTGGCGAGTCTTACCAAATCGAATTGGCTTTAGATCCTACAGACACTGACGGAATCAAATTAGTAGTTACAAATTCTGCTGGTTTTAACTCATATATACCAAACGGAACAGTAATCACTTTTGACACTTGTAACGCTGTAGTTTCATATAGTAGCTCACCTTTAAATATTGCTGGTTTTGCGAATTTGACTATTGCTAATACAGCATATAATGAAAGTGCTTTTTCAATATCAACTGATGGTTCATTAGGTAACTTCGGTGATTATGAATTTAAATTAACAAAGCAATAAAATATAATTATATATTTAATAATAAAACCATCTCTTTTAGAGATGGTTTTTTTATTATACTTATATACCTTTGCACTATGGAACAGACTACAACAATTTTTGGAATTAGAGCAATTATAGAAGCTATTGAGAGTGATTCTACTATAGATAAAGTATACCTACAGAAAGGTTTAAGAGGAGATCTTTACTTTGAATTAGAGAAGCTAATTAAAAAAAATAAAATATCTACCAGTGTAGTACCTGTTGAAAAACTTAACAGATTATCTAAACATAATAATCATCAAGGAGCTGTAGCAAAAATATCTCCTATCACTTTTTATGAATTAGATACTTTAATTGAAGAAACTTTAAACTCTGATAAAACACCTTTATTTATTCTTTTAGATCAGTTATCTGATGTAAGAAATTTTGGTGCAATTATTAGAACTGCTGAATGTACAGGTGTAGACGGAATAATTATTCAGAAAAGCGGTAGTGCTCCAGTAAATGCAGAAACAATAAAAACCTCTGCCGGTGCTGCGTTTAAAGTTCCAATTTGTAAAGTAGATCATATAAAAGATGCTATTTTTCAATTTCAAGCAGCAGATATTAAATTAGTAGCTGCTACTGAAAAAACAGAAGATTCAATTTATGATGTTGACTTAAATCAACCTACTGCAATCATAATGGGATCTGAACATAAAGGAGTTAGTAATTCAGTTTTGAAAATGGCTGATTACAAAGCAAAATTACCTTTATTAGGAGAAATAGGATCATTAAATGTATCTGTAGCTTGTGGAGCTTTCTTATATGAAACTATAAGACAAAGAATAAAATCATAAAAAAAGGAGCTTTAAAGCTCCTTTTTTTATTCTTCCTCCTCTTTAACATTAGGTAAATAAATATATCTGTAGTTTATTTCTTCAAAGTTTTGTTCTTCTTCTAAAACAGGAGGTACATAATTCCCTTCTTCATCAAACATTTCATCAAACTCCGTTTTAGAAAACACAAATTTCTCTTTAACTATACCCACTTTTCTATAGTAAATAGCAAAAATTAGCCCAACTAAAAAACCTGACAAATGCCCTTCCCAAGAAATTCCTTTTTCTATAGGAAATAAATACCAAATCATACTTCCATAAAGAAAAATTACAATTAAAGACATAGCAACCAAACGAAAATGTTTTCTAATAATCCCACTAAAAAAAATAAAACTGAATAATAAATAAACAAGACCACTTGCTCCAAAATGATAAGCTTCTCTACCTATAATCCATGTAAGCAAACCTGTTAGTAAACCACCAATAATTAGCAACTTGTCTCCTACCTCTTTATAAAAATAAAACAACGCCATTAAAAGCACTGTTAGAGGTACTGAATTATTAAATAAATGTTTTGTATCGCTATGTATAAAATGAGACAGAAAAACACCTTTAAAACCTTTGAGAGTTCTTGGTAAAACTCCAAGTTTATTAAAATTAAAACCAAATTTAATTTCTACCCAATAAACGAACCATATAGCGAAAACAAATAATAAAGGAATCACTATTATATTATTCTTAAACTGAAATTGTTCCTCTTGTTCCATATTTTATAAAGTTATCAAAAAGAAAACCATTTTATATTTCTTGTTAATCTGTCATAAATGTTTCCTATTTTTACTTTATGAGTGCACCTTTGGCAGAAAGAATTAGACCCAAATCTTTAGACGATTATATTAGTCAACAACACTTAGTTGGTAAAAATGGTATTTTAACCAATCATATTAAACATGGAATTATTCCTTCATTAATTTTTTGGGGACCTCCTGGAATAGGAAAAACAACCTTAGCTAATATTATTGCCAAAGAGTCAGATAGGCCATTTTATACACTAAGTGCAATAAGCTCTGGTGTAAAAGATGTTAGAGAAGTAATTGAGAAAGCCAAAAAAAGTGGAGGATTATTCACTCAAAAAAATCCAATTTTATTTATTGATGAAATTCACCGATTTAGCAAATCACAACAAGACTCTTTACTTGGTGCTGTAGAAAAAGGATGGGTAACATTAGTTGGTGCAACTACTGAAAATCCAAGTTTTGAAGTTATTCCTGCACTTTTGTCTCGTTGTCAAGTATACATTTTAAATTCTTTTGATA
Organism: uncultured Tenacibaculum sp.; assembly: GCF_947502995.1. GTDB lineage: Bacteria > Bacteroidota > Bacteroidia > Flavobacteriales > Flavobacteriaceae > Polaribacter. Next base: position 26,458 of record NZ_CANNBW010000003.1, read on the forward strand.
AAGATGATTTAATTGCACTTTTAAATAGAGCGATTGAAAAGGATGAGATTTTATCTTCTAAAAAAATAACATTAAAAGAAACAGATGCTTTGTTACAAATTTCTGGAGGTGATGCTAGAAAACTTTTAAATGTATTTGAACTAATAGTAGCTTCTGAAAATGAAATAGAAGTTACCAATAAACTTGTTTTAGAAAAAGTACAGAAAAATACTGTTCGATATGATAAGACAGGGGAACAACATTACGATATTATTTCTGCCTTTATTAAATCAATTAGAGGAAGTGATCCTAATGGAGCTGTGTATTGGTTAGCTAGAATGATTGAAGGCGGTGAGGACGTTAAATTTATTGCCAGAAGATTATTAATTTCTGCCTCAGAAGATATTGGTAACGCTAATCCTACTGCTTTAATTTTAGCTAATAATACTTTTCAGGCTGTATCTGTAATTGGATATCCAGAGTCTAGAATAATATTGAGTCAATGCGCTGTTTATTTAGCTAACTCTCCAAAAAGTAATGCTTCTTACATGGCCATTGGTAAAGCTCAAGATTTAGTCAGAAAAACTGGCGATTTATCTATTCCTTTACACTTGAGAAATGCTCCAACTAAATTGATGAAAGATTTAGATTACGGTAAAGATTATTTGTACTCACATAATTATGAGAACAACTTTGTAAATCAAGAATATCTTCCCGAAGAAATTTCTAACACAAAACTTTACGAACCTGGAAATAATGCTAGAGAAAATAGTTTCCGAGAAACATTAAAGAAACGCTGGAAAGAGAAATACAATTACTAAAACTTTACACTATAAAGTTTAGTAACTAATTTATCATTTTCATAAAATTCAGCAGACCAAACATTACCTTGTTTCTTTGTAAATGTTCCATTTTTATCCTTGATAATAAATATATTTGGATTTTTTGTTTTTAATAGTTTAAAAACAACTTCTGGAACATCATTAATCAATTGAAATCCGTAACCTTTAGGTTGCGCATAAAGAATTCCTGAGACTGCTTCATTAACTTTTTCTTCAACTTTAACTTCAGCCTGTTTAACTGTATTCTCTACCTTATTTACAGCTACTTTTGTAGAAGTAATACTATTATTAGCGGCAATAGGTTTTTCATTTGCTACAGGAATATAATATTTATAATTTAACTGTTGAATTGATTTAAAAGCATCTCTAATCGCTTTGTGATAAGCTCTCTTATACTCTTTCAATTTATTTTTTCCAACTTCTGTAGTGAATATCGTTTTATTAAAACAATCTTTCAATTCAATTTGAACTTTGGTTCTAAAAATACCTGAATCATTAATCAAATTAGCTGTTAATGCTTTACATCTGTCTGTCGCTAAATCTGCAGGTAAAGATTCATCATCTAAAAAAACTACAAAGTTATTTTTCTCAAATAAAAATTTAATTAATGAACTTGTTTGATACTGATCTGCTTTTTTAAAACCGTCAAATTGTTTAGGTACTAAAACATACTTGTAATTGTTTACGCTATTCTGTGCAAAAACACTTGTGGTTAAAAGTAAAAGAAATAGTAGTTTTTTCATTATTAAAATTTTATATCAAAAACGACAATATAGTAAAAAGCTTTTAAAGCAGTTCTTGATCTTTTTTATTTAGAAACAAAATTAATTCCAAACTGAAAAGATGCACTATTAGCTGCGGCTACATCTGTAAGTTGAAATACATTATCAACAGCTGTATAAATATTAAGTTTCCATACATTAGCTGAAATCCCTAACCCAATATTTGAATTTGAAAAATCATCTACTGTATATGTTATTTTTGTGTTGAACCTTTTAGAAAATTTTCTTTCATAAAATCCTGTTAATGCAAATCTAGGACCTATTGGAGTTAACACAGAAAAAAGTTGACCTCCGACTGTATTGTTATAATAATCGTTAAAAGACATATCTGAACAACTTTCTTCTCTTCTAGATTTACCGAAACTATACTTTCCTGCTAAATTTAATTTTAAAGGTCTCATCACAGAATAAGACTCTGTGTTTTCACTTCTAGGAATTCTATCATTAATTTCATCATTAAGCTCTTGCCAATAATCTGGATTAGTATTATCGAACCTAAAATCTATTCCACTAAATATATAATTTCCAGCTACAGTTCCATTTCTAACTTTATTGGAGTAACTTATAAAACCTACATCTAGTAAACTAGCCGATAATTCAGTTTGATCATCTACCACATAAGTAAAACCTAAATCGAAACCTAAACCTAGGTTACTTCCTAAGAAAATATTTCCTGTAATATCACTTGATTGTAAATCAAACTCTTCATTTTCATTATATAAACCAGATGTATATCCATTTACATTCACGTTATTTAATGAATGTTCGTATAATGTAGTTCTTCCTAATCGCGTAGTAAAACTTCCTCTATTTCCAGTAGAAGTAACATTTAAGGCTCCAGAATAAATCTTCAATCTAGCTCCAGCAATAAATTTGTCGTTAAATTTTCTAGTAATTCCAGCATGAATCACTCCTAAAACGTCTGCTTTCATAGCTAAATCTGAAAACAAGAAACTTCTATTTACAAATGGTGCATTACCGTCTTTAATTAATTCAATAAATTCTTTAGGAATTTTTAAAAAAGCATCTACCTCCGTGTAATATCCTACACTGATATAATCTTTTTTATTTAATTGATAACCTGCATTAATTACTTCTATCTGAGAATTAATGTAAGCATAATCGTTACTTCCTAAATTACTAACTACATTATTAAATTTGGTCGTAAAATCGATATTATCATCTCTAAATAAATCAGCAACCGTAAAACCTGATGTATTTACACTCATTGAGATTCCAGATAATACAGGAACTCCTACGTGATATTTGTAATCTGTTTCTGCTCCTGGATTTAAAAGTAATCCTTGAGGTATTTTATCGAAACCGTACAAAACTTGTTTGTTTTGACTAAAAACGAAGCTTGTACAAGCTAATAAGAAAAATAAAAGAATTTTATTCATAGTTTAATTTACTCTAAAGTATGAAGTTACAGCTGATCTAAAATCTAAAGAAGCCGGCACATTAACATCTATCATAGAACCATCTGTACTTGGTAAAAGTTCTACTCTCACTCGAACTCTCCTTGTATTTGTAAAAGTAGGATTATTTGCTAAAATGATTTCTTCTTCTTGTGTAAAATCTGATTGATTTGGAGCTACATTTAAAGTAATCGGATTATACGTTGAATTACCTGCATCATCTAAAAAGAAAAACTCAATTCTAAATCCTCTATTAAATTGATTATTGATAGCAAATTGTAAAACTAAACGTTCTAAATTATCGTTTGCTTGCTGATTATTAAAAACAGTAAAAAGAGAAGTTTGCTCTATAGGCGCACTAATTTCTGATCCAGCAATAACTAATTCATTTTGAGTAATTACAGTATTTACTAATGACGCTAAAATAGCAGGAGTTATTTCTAAATCTTCTGCTTGACTGAAGTTTACATCTTCAACACAAGAACTCATCATCAACAAAACACTACATAGTATAGCTTTAAAAAATAATCTCATTCTATTAATATTTATTTTTGAAACGTTTAACTTTTAAAGAAATTGTTTGATTTCTAACAAAGCAGAAACACTTTTAACATTTGAAGCGCTTTTTTCATTATTTGGATTGTAAAAAACAGCTGGTATTTTTTGGTTCATTGCTCCTATTACATCAGCTTCTAAGCTATCACCTATCATTACACATTTTTCTGGTTCTGTGTTTACCTCCTGTAATGCAAAATCAAATATTTTCGGATTTGGCTTTTTTACACCTACGCTTTCAGATGTAACAACTAAGTCGAAAAAATCCCTAATTCCAGATTTTGTTAATTTTTTATGTTGAACTTCTTTAAAACCATTCGTTATAATATGAAGCTGGTATTTTGGTTTTAAATATTCTAATATATCTAAAGTTCCTTCAATTAAAAAATTATAATCTGAAAGATATTCAATATAATCTTCTGAAATTTGATGAATTAACTCATCTGTAGTTTCATAATCTAAGACATTAAAAACATCTTTTAATCTTCTATATCTTAGTTCTTCTTTAGAGATTTGATCTTCTCTAAATAATCTCCAATATTTAAGATTTAACGGAATATAAACCTCTAAAAACTTATCAAAATCAAGTGTTATCTCTTGTTCTTTAAAAATTTGCTGAAATGTTAATGCTGAATTCTTATCAAAGTCCCATAATGTGTGGTCTAGATCAAAAAAGATATGTTTAATTCCTGTCATAAATCAAAAGTAAGGATATAATTTAGCTAAGATTTAATTTAATTGTTAAAAAAATATATCTTGGTACACCTAAAAACAAAGTCAAATTGCAATTATCGGAGTTTTTTAATTTATTCTTGATTATTAGTGCTATTCACGGGTTTGCTTTTAACTTTTTCTTATTCAAGAAGAAAGTTAAAAACCGAGGAATACTATTTATAAATTTCATGATTTTAGTTATTGCTTTAAACAACTTACAATCGTGGTTATTAATTAAAGATTTCTTTGTTTTAAAATACATTCAAATTCCTTGGCATTTTTTAATTGCTCCTCTTTTTTACACTTTTTTAATTCATTATTTGAATATTAAGGGAGACTTTTTTAATGTTCTAAAAGTTGTAATTCCTATTTTCTTTATCAGTATTATTTTACAAGTAGTGAATTTATCTTTTGTAAACGACATTAGTAATGATGGTAATTATTTATTATTCTACGAAAAATACACTGCTGTAGAAGAAGCTATAAGCTTATTAATTTCTCTTACTTTATTTTTTTTTTGTTATAATATTTTAAAAAATAAGTCTCACTTATTTAAAGAGATATTAAGCTTTGATAATTTAAAATGGCTGAATACTTTTATTTATTTAGCTGGCATTAGTTACATTTTATGGATTATTGCTTTGGCTGTAAAGTTTTATTTAAACTTTGATAATTTTATTGTTTTCTATTACCCTTTAAGAATAATGACCACTGTTCTTATTTACTGGTTAGGATATGAATTGGTTTTCGTATTAAAACAAGTAAATGAAAGAAAATCTATTCGAGAGAAAATTGTAGCAAAACCTAAAGATGATAAAGAAAATTTATCTAAGAAATTTTTAAAAATTACTACCTATATAAAAGATAATAGACGTTTTTTAGACAATCTTCTTAGTTTAGAAACCTTAGCTAACGAATTACAAATAAGTAGTAGTCAATTATCGAAAGTTATTAATGAAGAAACTTCGCAAAACTTCAATTATTTAATCAATACTTACAGAGTAGATTTTTCAAAAAAACTATTAATAGATCCTGAATATAATAATTACACAATCACTTCTATTGCTCTGGAATCTGGTTTTAATTCTAAGTCTACTTTTTACAACGCTTTTAAAAAACATACTGGTATTACTCCTTCAAATTTCAGAGATCAAAACACCTAAAATAGCGTATCCAAAAATCATCAAACTTGTCCTATTTCTAGCATAAACCTTAATATTGGACTAAGAAAACACAAGCTAAAAATACTTTTGAAGAAACTTTTTAAATCTTTTTATTATGAAGAATTCTTCAAAATTTTCAGTTCTGAAAAACTTATGTTTTATCATTTTTTTCATTTCATTTTTTAAAGCACATGTTTATGCACAAAACATCAACTTATTTTCTTTAGAAAATGATTCTGCTAACATAGGTTTTATTCCTTCGGATACTTATTTAATAAACGGAATAGGTATTAAATATTCTGAAACTATGTTTGATTCTGCTGATACAGATTGCGATGTAAATGGAATTAGATTAGGTGTAGATCCATTCACAATGTTCATGCCTTTTCTAATGACTATACATGCTTATGAAATAAGCGATGAAGATTATGATAGCACACCAAATGATATTACACAATTCAATATTGTTAATGGAATCGACTTGAGTTTATTTAATTCTGAAAGAACAAAAGTTAATGGCCTTGAAGTGAATTTTTCGGGTAATTTCGGTTCCTTTACTAACGGATTATCTATTGGATTAGTTAATAATCATTATAAAATAAACGGTCTTGGAATCGGAGTATTGAGAAACAAAAGTTCTAAATGTAGAGGAATTCAAATAGGAATAGTTAATGAATGTAGTGATTTAAAAGGCTTACAAATCGGATTATGGAATAAAAGTAAAAAGAGAAAAATGCCTTTTATCAATTGGAACTTTTAATAAAAAACACTCTTAAAAACTCATTATTCAATTCAACATAATATGAAACTAAGACTATATATAATCATTTACTTCATATTACATGGAGTTTACAGTCAGAACAGAATATCTTTTGACAGATTACAAGCTATTGAAAATAGAGACCTTGTGTTTTACAATATTGACGGTATTAGAATTACACGACAAGATTTTCCGTATTCGTTTAATCAGAAAGGCTTAAAAAAAGTGTACAAGAAATACAGAATTAGGAAAAAGGAAATTAGAAAAACAGATACTATTATTAAATACAATCATGTTTTAATTACTTCTGAACAAAAATTTAATGAAAAACTGATTCTTAAAAACTCAATCTATTTTGTAGAAAATAAAAAGAAACAAATTTCGGTCATATTTTTTAGCGCTCATTTAAGAGACACTAAACTAGAACAAGAATTCATACCTCTAGCCTTGGAAAATAAAATTCCGCAAGACAGATTTGCTAGACCTGAATTAGGGATTGCCGATTTTTCTGGAAGACAGATAAAGCTTGGAGGAAACTGTGGATGGAAAGATATTAATAGCATTCAATGTCCTGGTAGAGGACAAATGAATTGGTCTACTCATAAAGATTTAGAAAATGCTAAAAAAGCTATTGACTTTCAACTGACAACAACGAAATATAAAAAAGTAAAAATTATTTCGGAAGAGGAAGTGAATGTAGAATTTGAAGGTACGCCAACTAAGGCTATAAAAGTGAAATATAATTTCATTGGAGGAAGACCTTTCTTCTTTACCCCATCTAAAAACGAAACTTTAATTGTTTACTATGTAGCATGTAAAGTGAGGGGGAATTATATGAGTTGCGTACTTAGTCATTGGGAGAGTGATCCTATTGGTTCCAATGGTTTACCTTCTTTTTTAGAAGAAGTAATGAAAATTAAATAGTGGGAAAATTGCAAATTGAAAAACTCTTTTAAAGGCGTTGTGTAAACAACGCCTTTATTAGTATTTTAGAGCCCATATTTTGGAGTCTAAAAAACAACATATTCTTTTTCTTTGTGGCTGGTATCCGTCTCGGGTATTACCCAATAATGGTGATTTTATTGAGCGACATGCAGAAGCTGTTCAATTGTATCACAATGTTTCTGTAATACATATAATAACAGATCCTAATTGTAATAAGAATATAGAAATTGTTCGTGATAAAAATGTTCATATAGCATATATAAAACCTTCAAAAAATAAAATATCAAAGGCATTTCGTTTTTATAGAGCTTTTAAATTACTCCTACAAAAGATTGATCATTTTGATAGTGTGCATTTAAATGAATTATTTCCCTTTGGAATATTAGCTCTGTATTTGAAATGGTTTAAAAAGAAGAATTTTATAATTTCTGAACATTGGACAGGTTATCATAAACCTTTATCTGAAAAAATTTCTCATACGACATTAAAGCTTTCTAAGTTAATTGCTAAACAAGCTCAATATATTTGTCCGGTTTCTAAAGATCTCCAATCATCTATGGAAGAATTAGGATTGAAAGGGAATTACACTATCGTTCCAAATGTAGTAAATACCAATATTTTTCAACCTAATGTAAAATCTAACAATAAATACACTGTACTCCATATTTCTAATATGGTAGACCCTCATAAAAATGTTTCAGGAATTATTCGAGCTATTAAAAATTTCGAACAACAGAACATTCCATTTGAACTTATTTTAGTTGGAGAAAACTCTAAACAACATCAATTCATTTCAGATAAATTAAAAATTACCGATCAAATTAAATTCATAGATCATATATCACATGAAGAAGTTAAAAGACAAATGCAACAGGCTGATGTTTTTGTGCTTTTTAGCAATTACGAAAATCAACCTTGTGTTATCTTAGAAAGTTTTGCTTGTGGAACACCTGTAATTAGCACCAATGTTGGAGGTGTTTCTGAATTTTTCCCGAAAGATTATGGTATTTTAATTGATTCGAAAAATGAAGATCAACTTGTTAAAGCATTAGTTGACATTTATCATAACAAAGGAAAAATTAACAGTACTGTTTTGCACAACTACACAAAACAAAACTTTAGCTACGAAACAATTGGCAAACGCTTCTCTGAACTTTACAAAACCTGTATATCTTGAAAAGACTTATAAACTATATAAAAGATTTTTTTAACCGATCAGGAGGTTTTGTTTTAAGCGCAACAATAATTGCTAGAGGATTATCTTTTGTTACCTCTTGGATCGCTTTACAATTAATTTCTAAAAAAGCTTTAGGAGAAGTTCTTTATGCTTGGAATATTATAACATTTATACTTCCGTTAGTTGGTTTAGGATTACACCAAAGTTACATTCGATACGGAGCCTTATTAAAATCGAAAAAAGATAAAGAGCAATTGCTATTTTATGTTTTAAAAAGAGGTGTTTTAATATCCTTAATCATGAGTTTTTTTGTTGCTCTTTTTGGATTTAGCTTTCATTTTTCAATAGATAATTCAGGAAGATATTTAGCTATTTTCTCATTAATATTTGTTCCTTTTTTCTTGTTTGAAATCTTAAAAATAAAAACTCGATTATTCCACAAAAATAAAAAACACGCTTTTATAGATATTTCCTATTCTCTTATCATGGTAACTCTTGTTGCTATTTTAAGTTTTACATTTCAAGAAATTGGATATATCATAGCATTATTATTATCTCCCACAATTTGTGTTGCGTTTTATTTCAAAGAATTTAAAGGAGTTTTACAATTATTAACACGTCCTAAATTAAATATTATTGATATCAATTTTTGGAAATATGGTGTATTTGGCGGACTTTCAAATGTAGCCACTATATTACTCTTTGCTATCGATATTCTTTTAATAGGAAACATTTTGCAAGAACCTGAAAAAGTTACAGTTTACAGATACATCTCATTATTACCATTCAGTATTTTATTCTTACCAAGAGCATTTATTACAACTGATTTTGTAACGCTCACAGAAAAAATCAACGATACTAATTTTATAAAAAACTATTGTGTAAACTACTGTAAACTATTCTTAGCTATTAGCATAATTTATGTTTCTTTTTTTTATGCTTTTGATGATTTTTTCTTAAACATATTAGATGCATCTTTCATTGATTATAAAGAAAGTTTTTTTATCCTAAATCTAGGAGTCTGCGGAATCTTAATCTTAAGAGGTCTTTTTGGCAATCTACTTTCTTCTTTAGGACTAGTACACATTAATTTCTACATCACTTTAACAGCTTTAATTATTAACTATGTAAGTAACCAAAAACTAATTCCCGAATACGGAATTAAAGGCGCTGCAATAACTTCAGCTAGTTTACAATGGTTTACAGGAGTTGCTTCTTTAATATTCTTCTTATTATACTACAGAAGAAAGAATTCTATTTCTTAAACAAGCGTAATAAAAAAGGCAACTTATTGTAATGTAATTGGTAGTAATGCTCATCTTTTGCGCCAAAACTATGATAATATTTTGCGATATTTTTCATTGATGAACCACCAAAATCGAACAGATCAAAATTACGTTCATATTTAAATATTGCTCTATCATTCATAAAAGTATTTGCACCATTATTTCTATTCTTAAAATCTGAAGAACAAACCAACTCTGTTACTCTTCCTTTATGCTTTAAGAAAAAAGCACCTGAAATTAATTGATTGTTTTTGTCGTAAATCGTTAGTAATTCTCCTACTTTATTTTGAATACAAACATTCATTAATTTATAAAGTTTCAAATAATCTTGATCTTTAATTTTCTGAACTCTCTTTCCTACATTCGATTGGAAAAGCTCTATTAATACTTTTGGTGAATCATCCCATTTTTCAATTAAATCTGCTTGCTTAGCTTTCTTTAATTCTCTTTTCCTATTTCTATTATAGTCCTTAACAATTTTAGAATACTCTTTTGTAAAAGGAATTACTTGCAATTCTTTTTGAAGTCCATAATCTTGAAACATATTTAATGAGTTTTGCATATTCATACGAATACTCACATATTTAAATTCAGAAAATAACTCAATTAAAAATTCATTTTCATCTTCAATTTCTTTAGAAAAAATTCCTAATTGAATAGTCCAAAAAGGTTGATAAACATACTTAATAAATAATTTTCTTCGCCAAGGAATTGGCATTACAGCTTCATAATCATTTAATACTAAAACACTCCATTTTTCAGCAACCTGATCTAAATACCATGAAAACCCAAAAACATTTGACTGTATCGAATTCTCAATACACTCATTATACTTATCTACTTCTAGATTTTTTCTAGATATCAATTTGATCATGAATTAGCGATAATTTTTAACATCGATTCATAAACTCTTCCCCAGCCTTTCCAACGCATATAACCACTTAAACTTTCATTATGAAATAATGTAATAAAAGTTCCATTCACTTTTTTAACTTGCTTATTTAAATCATTTATTTTCCCCAGAGATTGCTTAGGTGTAAGCTTCATATAATCATTTAAGGTTGTATCCATTAATGCAAAAGGAAATACTCGTAATGGTGTTTGGATTTCAAAATCTAAATCATAAAAATAAAAAGGAGTACATGTACTTGCACGAAATCCGACATGACTTGCATATCCCATAGAATAATCTTCATGAATTTCTAAATCGATTAATTTTTGAAAAGTATCTGGTAAAGCAAATCGTAAATAATGTTGTCTCGACCTAAAAATTGGCATATTAGTAATTCCTTCTAAACGTTCTTTTTCAGTCTTTAACTTTTCAAAATTGTTCATGGTATAAAAAGAAGGATGCAATCCAACCCTCGCATAATCTACCATGTCTTTAATTAATAGACGAAATTTATTTTTTGATGCAGAAATATTAGTATCGTATGTAGAATAATCTCCTATTAGAAAAAAGAAAATTGTTCTAACATTGTATTTTTTCTTTAGTGAAATAATTTGCTCGAAAGTATTATAAGGATCTTTTCTTAAATTGAACCTAACAGCAATGCGATCGATAGCGTGTAAAAAATTCAGTTTATAAACATCTTTTATAACCCCCCCTATGGCACGAATTGAACTTTTGTATTTGTAAGCATAGGCATGATCAACATCGATAGTAGAAATAAATTGATATTGTCTTTCTTTATATTCATAATCAGGAAACCGTTCTTTTAACTTGGTTAAAAGTTTATAGGCCCAGATATCTATAACTGGCTTTTCTAAAAAACCATTCTGAAAAGCTAAACTTTGATTAGCAGGAAATCGATCGTATTTATCTTTAATATGTGGCAAATACTCTTCATATCTTGTAATGAGGAAAAAACTTGCCGAAAAAATATCGAATGGTATTGTTGATTTCTGCCCCTGAAAAAAGAAACATGGTACATCTTCCCATTTAGACATATCAATTTCAACATCACTAACACCTTGTTCAAATAAAAGATTGGTACTTTTTATAAAAAATTCATTACCCAAAGGTACTTTTGTGTATGAAATTTTTGGTCCAGCAAAAGCCACGAAATCTTCTACTTTTGAAGTAAAATCTATATCTATCTGTAAAATACGCGTAAAAATATGTTTAAATATATAGCGTACTCGTGGAGTAACTTTATGTGTATAAACTAGTATCAAGTTTCTATTTTCAATTATCGATAATCAGTAAACTTTACTCTTTAATAAGTTAATAATAATTTACTGATTACAGCATTCCTTCATCTGCAAAGCTAAAGTAATCTTTTTCAGTTATAATTAAATGATCGAGAACTTTTATATCTAATGCAACTCCAGCTTTTTTTATTTTCTCTGTAAGTTGGATATCTGAGGTACTCGGAGATAATTTTCCAGATGGATGATTATGAATTAAAATGATTCCTACAGCTGCTAGTTCTAACGCTTTTTTATAAATCAATCGAATATCTACTAAAGCACTTACCAATCCTCCTTTGCTAATTTGACATTTATCTAACACTGTATTCGAGTTATTTAAATATATAACCCAAAATTCTTCATGTGGTAAATCACCTACAATAGGTTGCATTAAATTAAAAACATGATTAGAGGATTTTATTTTAAACACATCTTTACCTTCTTCAAAATGACGCCGTTTACCTAATTCTAAGGCTGTAATGATACTTATAGCTTTTGCTTCTCCGATTCCATTAAACCTCATTAACTCTTGAATTGAGAGTTTAGCTAAATCATTTAGATTATTATTTACAGAAGATAAAATTCGTTTCGATAATTCAACAGCACTTTCTGTACGATTTCCAGAACCTATTAGAATCGCAATTAACTCGGCATTAGTTACAATAGTTTTTCCATGGTGCAACAATTTTTCTCTTGGTCTATCATCTATAGCCCAAGACTTTATACTTAACTTTTTCATTTTTTTTCTTTTCCGCAAATATAATTAAAACATAGTGTAGTTAAATTTAATCTCATTTTTTGCTGAATCTTTTCATTTCAAAAATGTATCTTTGTACTCTATTCGTTAATTTTTAATATGAAAATTATAATAGCCGGAGCTGGTGATGTTGGATTTCATCTGGCTAAACTCCTATCATACGAATCTCAAGACACTTATATTGTCGATTTAGATGGCGATAAGCTGAATTATATTAATAATCACTTAGATGTTATTACTAAAAAAGGAGATGCTACTTCAATAAAACTTTTAAAAGAAATAGGAATTGGAAATGCCGATTTACTTTTAGCTGTTACAGAAAATCAAAACACAAACTTTACGATTGCTGTAATTGGAAAAGCTTTAGGAGTGAACAAAACAATTGCTAGAATAAAAAATCCAGAATTTTTAAGTAGTGAAACAATAGACTTTAAAGATTTTGGTGTTGATTTTATGATTTCTCCAGAAGAATTAGCTGCTGAAGAGATCAAATTATTATTACATCAATCTTCTTTTAATGATACTGTAGCCTTTGAAAATGGTTTATTTAACGTAATGGGAACTACTTTAGGTTATAAATCACCTATTGTAAATCTTTCTGTTAAAGAAGCTAAGGATAAATTCAATATGGTAGATTTTATTACCATTGCGATTAAAAGAGAAGGAATTGCTCAAACAATTATCCCTAGAGGAGATACTGAGTACAAAATGAACGATCAGGTTTATTTTTCTGTTCCAAATTATAGTATTGAAAAACTATATCCTATCATTGGAAAAGAGCATTTAGACATTAAAAACGTAATGATCTTAGGTGGTAGTAGTATTGGTAAAAAAACAGCAAGAAATCTTTGTAAAGACAACTTCAAGGTAAAATTAGTTGAAAAAAACAGAGACAAAGCTTTAACTCTTGCTGAAGATTTAAGAACTACTTTAGTTATTAATGGAGATGGAAGAGAATTAGAGCTATTAGAAGAAGAAAATATTAGAGACATGGATGCTTTTATTGCAGTTACAGGTGATTCTGAAACAAATATCATGTCTTGTTTAGTAGCAAAATCTAAAGGTGTTAGAAAAACCGTAGCATTAGTTGAAAATATGGATTATATCAATATTTCTCAAACTATTGGAATCGACACCTTGATAAATAAAAAGTTAATTGCGGCAAGTAATATTTTCAGACATATTCGTAAAGGAGAAATTCTTGCGCTTGCCAACTTACATAATATTGATGCAGAAGTTTTTGAATTTGAAGTACAATATGGTGCTAAAGTAACAGAAAAACCTATTAGAGAACTTCGTTTCCCTAGAGAAGCTGTATTCGGAGGAATTATTAGAAACGGAAAAGCATTAATGTCTTTTGGAGATATGCAAATTCAAGCAGGTGATCATGCCATTGTATTTTGTTTACCTGAAGCTATTTCAACTGTTGAAGACTTATTTAACTAATGGAAAGTTTAAATCTCAAATTAATTTTTCGTTTTTTAGGAATTACTGCCGTTTTAAACGGTCTTTTTATGTGGTTAGCAATTCCTTTTAGCTTACACTTCAGCGAAAAAGATGTTGTTCTTGGAATTTTAAATGCTGGTATTATTACTATTTTTATCGGTCTTTTATTGTTCTTTTTCAATAAGCCGACCAACAAGAATTTACAAAAGAAAGAAGGTTATCTTATTGTTACATTAGGGTGGATTATTCTAACGTTAACAGGAATGCTTCCATACTTACTAACAGGAAGTATACCTTCTATTCCTAACGCACTTTTTGAAACTATTTCAGGATATTCAACTACCGGTTCTTCTATTTTAACAGATATAGAAAGTATGCCTAAAGGAATCCTTTTTTGGAGAAGTGCTACACATTGGATTGGTGGAATGGGAATAATCGTGCTTACAATTGCTATTTTACCTCTGTTAGGAATTGGTGGAATGCAATTATTTTTAGCTGAAGCTCCAGGACCATCCGCAGATAAATTACATCCAAGAATTACAGATACTGCAAAACGTCTTTGGTTAATTTATGTTGGACTAACTATTGTTGAATTTCTTTTATTGAAGGTTGCAGGAATGACTTGGTTTGATGCTATAAATCATGCTATGGCTACTGTTAGTACTGGAGGATTCTCTACTAAAAACGCTAGTGTTGCGCATTGGAACGGAATGCCTTTAATACAATACATTATTATATTCTTCATGTTTATTGCAGGAACCAATTTTGTATTGACTTATTTTGCTCTGAAGGGAAAACTAAAGAAAGTAATACAAAGTGAAGAATTTAAATATTACGCATTAGGAATTTTCTTAGTAACAGTTGTAGTTACATTGTCTATAATTTTCTTCCAAGATGATTCTTTAAAAACAACCATAGAACACCCGATGGTATTAGGCAAAGTAGAAAGTTCTTTTCGTCACTCTTTATTTTCTGTAATCTCTGTGGTTACTACTACAGGTTTTGTATCAGCCGATTTTACAATGTGGAGTTATTTTGTAACTGGTATTTTCTTTGCTTTATTCTTTGTTGGTGGTTCTGCAGGTTCCACTTCTGGAGGGGTAAAAGTTGTACGTCATATTGTAATGCTAAAAAACAGTTTTTTAGAATTTAAAAAATCTTTACATCCTAATGCTATTATTCCAGTTCGTTATGACGGAAAAGCAGTAAAACAAACTATTGTATTTAATATTCTTTCATTCTTTATTTTATACATGCTAATTTTTATTGTTGGAGCTGTTGTTTTAGCCTTAATGGGGTTAGATATAAAATCTGCTCTTGGTGCTTGCGCTTCATCTCTAGGTAATATTGGTCCAGCAATAGGAAGTGTTAGCCCAGTAGACAACTTTTCTCACCTTTCAGTAAGCGCAAAGTTATTTTGCTCTTTCTTAATGTTAATTGGTCGTTTAGAGCTTTTTACTGTGTTAATTTTATTTACTCCTTTCTTCTGGAAAAGAAATTAGAAAATTATTTTTCATACACCTTTTCAATAACACTTTTACAAATTTTAACTTTTGTTAAGAAACGATATTTCACTCATTACCAAAAAAACTGCACTTGTGATTTAAAGTACTACACTCATTACTTTTTAATTCATGTTAGCTAGATGCTATAGTAATTTTACGTTGGAATTATATATAAGAATTACTAACTAAAACTTTAATAAACATGAATTCAACAAAAAAAATTATCGGATTATTATTTATTGTTTTCTCTCTTTCGGGATCAATAAAAACTGAAGCACAAGAAGGTTTCATAGGAGAAATCAGAATGTTCGCTGGAACTTTCCCTCCTAGAACATGGGCTTTTTGTGAAGGTCAATTATTATCAATCTCTCAAAATCAAGCTTTGTTCTCGATCATAGGTTGTCAATACGGGGGTGATTGTAGAACAACTTTTGCTTTACCAGATTTAAGAGGTAGAGTTGCTATATCGGCAGGTCGAGGACCAGGTTTACAAAATTATGCTCAAGCAAGTAGAGGAGGATCAGAATATACCATATTAACTCAGGCTCAATTACCAAGTCATACTCATTCAGCTGCAATGAGTGGTGGAAGTGCTAATTTATTACTTAGTACTGATGCAGCTACAAGAAGTACTCCTCAAGCTGGTGATGTTCCTGCTGCTGCTCAATTTGGAAGTGGATTAAGTGCTCAACAAGTAAAAGCCTATGGACCAGCCAACAATACAGTTAACGGACAAGCTCTAGGAGGAAACATTTCCGTAGGTTTTACTGGAGGTAGTCAACAAGTTGATAAAAGACAACCTTATTTAGCTGTACGCTACATCATATGTTTACAAGGGGTTTTTCCTTCAAGAAATTAAACTCTTAAAACAACAAAAACTCCTATATAAATTTTCATAGGAGTTTTTTTATTCAACATAAACACCTCCTAATCAGAACATTTTTTTTTATATTTAGAAATCTAATTAAACTACAAAAAATGAAACAACTTTACTTTAAATGTATAACAAAACTTTTGTTTTGTTTTACTTTATTATTTAATTTTCAGGAGAGTTTTGCACAAACACCATCACCTGGGACTATGGAATTTGGAAGTTCATTAGTTGTTCTTGCTAATTCAACAAACCCTTCAGCAAATGCTTCAGTAAACACATTACTTAACAATTTTGATGTTTCTGGTGTATCTAGTAATGATAGATTTATTGCTTTCGCTAACTCTGGAAATGAAGGAGGAACTGATGCTATAGGAAGTCCTACTGATCATGTTTTAACATGGACAGGTAATATTTCTGGTTCATTTTCATCAGGAACCATGAGCTCTACAGATGGAACAGAATTTGGTATTACAGCAATGGAATTTGCTTACGCTATATCTACTGGGGGAGCACCTACTATAATAGCTTTTACATTCGAAGGAAAAAAGGATGGTAATACTGTAGGTACTATTGTATTAAGTACTCCTCCTCATAATACTGAAATTAATATTGATTTTACATCTCCAACTACTGGATCATTTGCAGATATTGATGAAATTGTTATCACTCCTGCAGCACCTATTAGTGGTGGATTTTCAGTTGACGAGATGGTAATTATAACTCCAGTATCTAATACAGATCCTACAATTGTTATTGATAACACAACACTAAATTATACTGAAGGAAACGCTGCAACGCAAATAGATGCTATTGGAACAGTTAATGATGCTGATGGCGATGCAGATTGGAATGGTGGAACATTAGTAGCTCAAATTACAGGTAATGCTGAAGCAACAGACGAAATAAGTATTTCTGATACGGATGGAGATGGAACGGCAATTACTGTTAGTGGCACGAACATCTTAGCCAATGGATTAGACATTGGTGATTTAAGTGTAAGTGGAGGAATAGCAACAAATAATACAACGCTTACTATTACTTTTGATAGTAATGCTACCAATGCTAACGTTCAAGAAGTGTTACAGTCTTTACGATATAGAAGTACTTCTACTACTCCTGGAACATCTATTAGAACTATTACTATTACAGCTAATGACGCTAATGCTGGTACAGCTAATGATACAAGAACTGTTAGTGTTAGTACAGTTCCTAATACAACAAGTGTAAATGTTCCTTTTAATGGAACGTATATCGCAAGTCAAAACTTAGATTTCACAATAAATTTTGACGAAAATATTATAGTCAACACTACAGGAGGTACTCCACAGTTAGCTATTACTATCGGTAGCACAACTCGTCAAGCGACTTATCAAGGTGGTTCAGGAACTACTACTTTAGCTTTTAGGTATACTGTACAAGCTGGTGATGTTGATTCTGATGGAATATCAGTAGGAACACTTTCTGCTAACGGAGGAACCTTACAAAACGGTTCAGGTACTGATGCTGATTTAACTTTAAATAGCATTGGTGTTACAACTGGGGTTTTAGTTAGCGCACCTATTACATTAACAATTACTGGACTAACTGGTGATGATAAAGTATATGATGATACTACTGCAGCTAGTGCTTTTGGAACTGCTACTCTATCTGGAGTTGTTGGTGGAGATGATGTATCTTTAGGTGGTAGCCCAGTATTCACATTTGCTTCTGCCAATGTGGGAACTGGAATTACAATTAATACAACTGGATATACTATCTCTGGAACAGATAGTGGAAAATATATCTTAACACAACCAACTTTATCTGGAGACATTACAGCTAAAGAATTAACCATTACTGGACTTACTGGTGATGATAAAGTATATGATGATACTACCGCAGCTAGCGCATTTGGAACAGCTACTTTAGTAGGTGTAGAATCGGGTGATGATGTATCATTAGGTGGTAGCCCAGTATTCACATTTGCTTCTGCTAATGTTGGAACTGGAATTACAATTAACACTACTGGATATACTATTTCTGGAACTGATAGTGGAAATTATACGCTAACTCAACCAACTTTATCTGGAGACATTACAACTAAAGAATTAACCATTACTGGACTTACTGGTGATGATAAAGTATATGATGATACTACTGCAGCTAGCGCTTTTGGAACTGCTACTTTAGTAGGTGTAGAATCGGGTGATGATGTATCGTTAGGTGGTAGTCCAGTATTCACATTTGCTTCTGCCAATGTGGGAACTGGAATTACAATAAATACTACTGGATATACTATTTCTGGCACCGATAGTGGTAACTACACACTAACACAACCAACTTTATCTGGAGACATTACAGCTAAAGAATTAACCATTACTGGACTTACTGGTGATGATAAAGTATATGATGATACTACTGCAGCTAGTGCTTTTGGAACTGCTACTTTAGTAGGTGTAGAATCAGGTGATGATGTATCGTTAGGTGGTAGTCCAGTATTCACATTTGCTTCTGCCAATGTGGGAACTGGAATTACAATAAATACAACTGGATATACTATTTCTGGCACCGATAGTGGTAACTACACACTAACACAACCAACTTTATCTGGAGACATTACAGCTAAAGAATTAACCATTACTGGACTTACTGGTGATGATAAAGTATATGATGATACTACTGCAGCTAGTGCTTTTGGAACTGCTACTTTAGTAGGTGTAGAATCAGGTGATGATGTATCTTTAGGTGGAAGCCCAGTATTTACTTTTGCTTCTGCCAATGTGGGAACTGGAATTACAATAAATACTACTGGATATACTATTTCTGGAACGGATAGTGGAAATTATACACTAACACAACCAACTTTATCTGGTGATATTACCGCCAAAGAATTAACTATTACTGGACTTACTGGTAGTGATAAAGAATACGATGACACTACTGCTGCTAGCGCTTCTGGAACTGCAACATTAAATGGTGTAGAAACTGGTGATGATGTATCTTTAGGTGGAAGCCCAGTATTTACTTTTGCTTCTGCCAATGTGGGAACTGGAATTACAATAAATACTACTGGATATACTATTTCTGGTACGGATAGTGGAAATTATACACTAACACAACCAACTTTATCTGGTGATATTACCGCCAAAGAATTAACTATTACTGGACTTACAGGAGACAATAAAGTATTTGATGGAACAACTAACGCAACAGCTACAGGTACTGCAACATTAAATGGTGTAGAAACTGGTGATGATGTATCTCTAGGCGGAAGTCCAGTATTTACTTTTATTTCTGCAAGTGTTGGAACTGGAATCACAATTAACACCACTGGATACACTATTTCTGGAACTGATAGCGGAAATTATACATTAACACAACCAACTTTATCTGGTGATATCACTAGCGCTGCGATTACATGGACAGGAACTACAAATAACGACTGGAATACTGCTTCTAATTGGAATACAAATATGATTCCTGTATCTAGTTCTGATGTAACTATACCAAATGGTATTACTAACTACCCTACTATATCTTCAGCTGTAACTGTAAATTCTATTAATATTGCTTCTGGAGCGTCATTAATTGCAAATGCTTCAGTAACTGGTAGTACTACATACACAAGAAACCTACCTACAACAAATTGGTATTTAGTTTCTGCTCCAGTGTCTGGTGAGACTCAACAAGATATAATCGCTGGTCATACTTTTGCTACTGGATCTGGTTCTAATATTGGTATCGGCGCATTTACAAACAATGGAGTAAATCCTTGGGTATATGCTACAAATGCTACTAGTGGACCATTAGTTTCAGGTGCAGGTGTATCTATGAAACTTGCCGCTGCAGGTGATGTAACTATTACAGGAAACGTAAATACTACTAATGTAAGTTTTCCAATAGCTACTGGTACTAGAAACAATTTCAATTTAATTGGTAACCCTTATACATCTTTTGTAAGCTCTAGTACTTTTGCTTCAGCTAATACAGGTTTACTTAGCGAAGAAACTGTTTGGTTATGGGATGGATCTCAATATGTAACTTATAATTCTATGTCTCCAATACAAATTGCACCAGCACAAGGTTTCTTTATAGAGGCAAGTGGTTCTGGTAATGTTACATTTTCTACTGCAAACCAAAGTCACCAAGGTAGTGATACTTTCATGAGACAAGTTCCAAATGCTACTTTTGAATTATTTATTGATAATGGTACTAATAAAAAATCTACAAAAGTATTTTATGCTGACAATAAAACTAAAGGATTTGATAACGGCGCTGACTCTAAAATGTTTGGTGGTATCACTCAAAACTTTGCAGTATTCACAGAGCTATTAGAAAATAATGCAGGAAAAAAATTAGCAATTCAAACTTTACCTAATACAAATTTAGACACAATGATTATTCCTGTAGGGTTAATTGCTGAAGCGAATAAAGAAATTACATTTTCTGTAGTTTCGTCTGATTTACCTACTGGAATTGAAGTATATTTAGAAGATAGAATTAATAATACTTTTGTAAATCTTTCTGAAGGAAGTCACAAAATTAAAACTACTTCTGCCACTAATGGAACAGGACAATATTACCTTCATACCACAGCTAAAAGATTAAGTAATGAAGATATTATTAATAACTTTAACAATGTTAGTATTTATAAATCTGCTTCGCAAGAACTTACTGTTACAGGATTACAAGGTAAAGCTTCAATTAAAGTATTTTCTATCTTAGGAAAAGAAGTAAACAAAACTGTTATTAATTCTAACGGAAATAGTAAGATTAATTTACCAGTTTTACCTTCAGGTGTTTATGTAGTTAGGATTTCTTCTGATTTAGGTAGACTAACTAAGAAAATAATATTAGAATAATTTAATCCTCTAAACGAAGTAATCATGACTAACAATAAAGAAAATAAGCAAGAGATCACTCGAAAAGAGGCTCTTAAAAAAATAGGAAATTATGGTAAGTATACTGCTTTAACAGCATTAGGAACTTATTTAATTTTAAATCCTAAAAAAGCACAGGCTGCTTCTCCTGAAGACCCAGGAACTGGATTTTAAAATAAAATTATTACAAACAAAAACCTCAAGATAAATCTTGAGGTTTTTCATTTTCATTATTAACAAATTGTTAACATTTCAACAAAAACATAATTAAAGTCACACTAAGCTCTCATTTTTAGTAATTTGCTCTCTCTTAAAATAAATAAACTAAAATGAGAAAAAATTACTTTTTTATTTATCTAATACTTTTTATTACACCACTGATATCTAATAGTCAGACTACGGTAAAGTTCCAAAGTTTCGAAAGTGGATCTGATGACTGGAATTACACAATAACCCCTGCTACTTACAATATTTCCGGTGATGTATGGGCTTTAGTATCTTCTTTAGGAGGATCAGTAAACGGACCACAAGATGGCAGCACATTTTGGGGAATGAGAGATTTAGATAATGCTAATGGTGGAGGTAGTTTTAATCACACCATAGCATTTGACAATGTAGACATATCATCTTCTACTGGAGTTAACATCTCTTTTTATTACATTACAGACGGCTTTGATTCAACAGACAATATTAGTGTTGAAATTTTCCATGATGATGTTTCTCAAGGAGTAACAGATTTAAATAAAAATACTGACGCTTGGACTGAGTTTACAGCCTCTGTACCTGATACTGTTAATAATGTTAGAGTAACAATTATTGCCAGTCAAAATGGAGGAACTGATTATGCAGGAGTAGATAATTTTAGAATCACTGAAGCCTCAACTAATCCTTCAGTCTCTTTCGATAACAGTACTAGTAATATTAACGAAACTAACAGTACTGTAAACACGTTAATCCCAGTTACGTTTACCAACTACTCTTCAGATGTTACTGTTGGAATTACGGTTGACCCTTCTAGTAGTGCTCAAGCTGGTGATTATACACTTAACACAAATTCTTTATCATTTACTGGAAACGGAACTCAAAATATTTCCTTAGACATAAATAATGATGTAGATTTTATCAACGAAACAGTAATATTAAACTTAACTGTTAGTAGTGGTTCTGCAGACATTATAACATCTCAACATACTGTAACTATAAATGATGATGACATACCTTTAGTGATAAACGAAATACACGCAGATCCTGATGCTACAAATGGTGATGCAAATGGTGATGGAACTGTAAATACTTCTCAAGATGAGTTTATTGAAATTTATAATATTTCCGGTAGTGACTTAGATATTTCTGGGTGGGTTGTCGCAGACGCAGTTAATGATAGACATACTTTCCCATCTAATACTATAATACCGGCTAATGAATCTATTGTTGTATTTGGAGGAGGAACACCAGTAACAGTACCAGGTTTAGTTCAAACTTCAAGCAGTAGTACACTAGGGTTAAACAATGGAGGGGATTCAATAATAATTAAAAATGATACTGGAATTACAATAATTTCCGAATCTTATGGCAGTGAAGGTGGAAATAATCAATCAATTGCTAGAAATGATGATTTAACTGGAACATTCGAACAACATTCAACTATTGTAAGCAATGCTGTATTATTTTCTCCAGGTAGAGACAATACAGATAATACTCCTTTTTCTTCTTCTATTAAGTGGACAGGAGCGACAAACAACGATTGGAATACGACTACGAATTGGTTAGGAGGAGTTGTTCCTTCTGGTAGCTCAGATGTTGTTATACCTGCAGGGTTAACTAATTATCCTACTGCATCTAGTTTTATATTCGTAAATAGCATCACTTTTGAGTCTGGAACATCTTTAATATTCGGTACTTTTGTTAATGGACAAATTACATACAACAGAAATGTAACTTCAAATTGGCACTTGGTAGCTTCTCCAATTAACGGAGAAAGCATCGATAATTTAATCACTAATAATAACTTTGCTACTGGAAGTAGTACTAATATCGGTATTGGTTTATATGATAATGATAATGCTACTACACCATGGCAATATCAAAATAGTTCTTCAACTAGTGCCTTAACAAGTGGAACTGGTATTTCAGTAAAATTAAATACTTCATCTATAGTTTTTAAAGGAAATATGTATACTGGTTCAGATGCAATACCTGTTACAACTGGTAGTCGAACTGATTTTAACTTAATCGGAAACAGATATACAGCTTATTTAGATTCTGATGCTTTTTTAACTAACATATCGAATGTTCCTGCATTAGCAGAGCAAACTATTTGGTTATGGGATGGAACACAATATGTAACAAAAAACCTGGCAGAGTCTATAAAAATTGCTCCAACTCAAGGATTTTTTATTAGAGCAGCAATTGATACCAATGTAGCTTTAAATCCAGCTATGCTTTCTCATAACTCAACTGATACTTTTTTACGTCAAACACCAAAATCTTCTTTTGAATTATTTGTAAATAATGGTGAAACTGAAGGTTCAACTAAAATATTTTACATAGACGGAAAAACTAAAGGTTTTGATAACGGTTATGACTCTAGAATATTTGAAGGTGTAAATCAAAAATTTGCAGTATTCACAGAATTACTAAATAATAATGATGGAAGAAAGCTTGCTATTCAAACTTTACCAAATAACAATCATGAAACAATGATTATTCCTGTAGGTTTAACTGCTGAAGCTGGACAAGAAATTACATTCTCAATCAAAGAAAACAATTTACTTTCTGGTATAAATATTTATTTGGAAGATAGAGTAAACAATACTTTTGTAAATCTTTCGAAAAACAATCACAAAGTAACTTTAAAAGAAGCATCTAACGGTACTGGACAATATTATATTCATGCTACTTCTTCTAGGCTAAGTAATGAAGAAATTATAAATAATTTCAACAATGTTAGTATTTATAAATCTGCTTCACAAGAACTTACTGTTACAGGATTACAAGGTAAAGCCTCAATTAAAGTATTTTCTATCTTAGGAAAAGAAGTTAACAATACTGTTATTAATTCAAACGGGAATAGTAAGATTAATTTACCAAACTTATCTTCAGGCGTTTATATCGTTAGACTTTCTTCTGATTTAGGTAAACTAACTAAGAAAATAATAGTAGAATAATTTAATCCTCTAAACGAAGTAATCATGACTAACAACAAAGAAAATAAGCAAGAGATCACTCGAAAAGAGGCTCTTAAAAAAATAGGAAATTATGGTAAGTACACTGCTTTAACAGCATTAGGAACTTATTTAATTTTAAATCCGAAAAAAGCGCAAGCTGCTTCTCCTGAAGACCCAGGAACTGGATTTTAAAATAAAATTATTGCCAATAAAAAACCTCAAGATAAATCTTGAGGTTTTTTTTGAACTTAGTATTAAATAATTGATTATGCGTCGATATTTGCATATTTCGCATTTCTTTCTATAAAATCTCTACGTGGTGGAACTTCGTCTCCCATTAACATAGAGAAAATTCTATCAGCTTCAGCCATATTTTCAATTGTAACTTGGCGTAATGTTCTAAACTCAGGATTCATTGTTGTATCCCATAATTGTTCAGCATTCATTTCTCCAAGACCCTTATAACGTTGAATAGAAGCTCCGCCTCCCATCTTTTGGTTAATTAAATCTCGTTGATTATCATCCCAAGCATATTCTCTCTTCTGTCCTTTTTTCACTAAATATAAAGGCGGTGTAGCAATGTAAATATATCCTTGCTCAACCATCTCTTTCATGTAGCGGAAGAAGAATGTTAAAATTAATGTAGCAATATGCGAACCATCGACATCGGCATCACACATAATTACTACTTTATGATATCTTAATTTTGATAAGTTTAATGCCCTTGGATCTTCTTCTGTTCCGATTGTAATTCCTAAAGCTGTAAACATGTTTTTGATCTCTTCATTCTCAAAAACTTTATGTTGCATTGCTTTTTCTACATTAAGAATCTTACCACGTAATGGTAAAATTGCTTGGAAATTACGGTCACGTCCTTGTTTTGCAGTTCCACCTGCCGAATCTCCCTCGACTAAGAATATTTCACAAACTGCCGGATCAGTTTCAGAACAATCAGATAATTTACCAGGTAAACCTCCAATACTCATAACTGTTTTACGTTGTACCATTTCTCTTGCTTTACGAGCTGCATGACGAGCTTGAGCTGCAAGGATTACTTTTTGTACAATCGTTTTAGCATCGTTAGGATTTTCTTCTAGATAATCAGTTAACATTTCTGAAACTGCCTGAGATACAGCAGAAGTTACCTCTCTGTTTCCTAACTTTGTTTTAGTTTGTCCTTCAAATTGAGGTTCAGCTACTTTTACAGATACAATTGCTGTTAAACCTTCACGGAAATCATCACCTGAAATTTCAAACTTAACATTCTTCAACAATCCAGAAGTATCTGCATATTTTTTTAAAGTTCCTGTTAAACCTCTTCTAAATCCAGATAAATGCGTTCCTCCTTCATGTGTATTAATATTATTTACATATGAATGTAGGTTTTCAGCATATGAATCATTATAAATCATTGCTACTTCAACAGGAATTCCATTCTTTTCTCCTTCCATTGAAATTACATGCTGAATAACCGGTGTACGTGTACTATCTAAATACTTTACAAACTCAGATAAACCTTCATTACTATGGAAAGTTTCAGCTATAAAATTACCTTCATCATCTTTATTACGCTTATCTGTTAACGTAATAGTTATTCCTTTATTAAGATACGCTAGCTCACGCATACGTGTAGCTAAAGTCTCATAATTATACTCTGTAGTTTGCTGGAAAATACTTTTGTCTGGTAAGAAAGTTACTTCTGTACCTGTTATGTCTGTTTCTCCAACTGTTTTTACAGGATATAATGTTTTACCACGCTCATACTCTTGCTCCCATATTTTCCCTTCTCTATGAACTGTAGCTTTTAAGTGGTCTGAAAGTGCATTCACACAAGATACACCTACTCCGTGTAAACCTCCGGATACTTTATATGAATCTTTATCGAACTTACCTCCTGCTCCAATTTTAGTCATTACAACTTGTAAAGCAGAAACCCCTTCTTTTTTATGTAAACCTACTGGAATTCCTCTACCGTTATCTCTAACAGTAATAGAGTTATCTTCATTTATATCAACAGAAATTACATCACAGTGACCAGCTAAAGCCTCATCAATAGAGTTATCTACTACCTCATATACTAAATGATGTAAACCACGAACACCAACATCTCCGATATACATGGAAGGACGCATACGTACGTGTTCCATCCCTTCAAGAGCCTGAATACTATCGGCAGAATAATTGTGCTTTTTTTCTTCGCTCATATTTCGAGTTTATTTTATTACTTAATTTTACATTTAGGGACAAAAAAAGACTTAATTAATGTTTAAAATTCAATTAATTATAATGTCTTATTCATAAAAGAGGTCCCCCGACGATATCGTTATAATTTCAAACGATAGCTTACAAATTTACATTTTTTTAACCTCAAAATAAAGTTTTTAAGAAGTTTTATCGTTAAGTTATCAACATTAAAGACAAAAAGAAAAAATAGCTTAAATCAACTAAAAACACCCTTAAATTGAATTTAAACATTAAGAAAAGTCTTATCCTGAAAGAAGAAAAAGAAAAAACTCTTAAAGGTCTTTATTTAAATTTAATTGATGGTAATATTTTTAATCTAATCGTTTTTATATTTCTGTTTTTACTCTTTTAATAAGTATCCCAGGTTTTATACCAAATCTATTCGTAAATACTTTATTAAAATAAGATCGACTATTTAGACCGACTGCAAATATTACTTCGTTTATAGATTGATAGACATTATTTAAAATTAAATCGTAAGCCTTTAGTAATCGAATTTCTAAAATTAATTTTACTGGAGATAATCCTGATTTCGCTTTAATAATTTGCGTGAACTGTTTGTGACTATATCCGCAAAGTTTTGCTAATTTATTCACGCTAAAATCTTTGTCATTAATATGTTCTAAGACAATAGCATTTACTCTTTTCATTAAATCTGCATAAACTCCATTATAAGTTAATGATGTATTTTTTATGTTTTGCAATTGCTTTTGGTATACTTCTTTTTCAATCAAATAATTTATACGTGTAAGTAACTCTGTATCTTTAAAAGGCTTAATTAAGTAATCATTAATTCCAAGTTCTGTATATTTCTTATCATCATAATCTTTACTTGAAGTAGTCATAATTACAAATGGAGTTTCTTGATGTAATTTTTGTTTGTTTAATTCTTCTTTCAATTTATATCCATTCATTACCGGCATTCTTAGATCTGATAAGATTAAATCAAACGCTCTTTCTTTCAATTTTATAAATGCTTGTTTTCCATCAAAAGCAAATGAACAATTAAATGACGGAGATAAAAGTTCATTGATGTAATTTATAATTTCTATGTTATCATCTACGATCAAAATACTTGGCATATCTTCAGGATCTTCGACATCTATTTCTGTTTGTGCTGTTATGTTTTTAAATTTAAAACTTTCATCATCTGTAAACATTAAATAATCATCTAATTCCATTGGTAGAATGACTTTAAAAACACTTCCTTTTCCTTTTTCACTACTTAAAGTAATTGTTCCTCTTAATTTATTTATTAACTCATAAACTAAAGATAAACCTATACCAAATCCACCATAAATTTGATTTTGCTTAGATTGATAAAACCTATCGAAAATTAATTTTTGTTCTTCTTTATCAATACCTATTCCCTGATCTTTAACTGTAATAATTAATTGATTTGAAAATAATTCAGCAATAAAATGAATAGATTTTTTGGGCGCAGTATATTTTATGGCATTGGAAACTAAATTGTTTATGATTTTCTTTAAACTATCATAATCGTAAACAATATTTTGAGAGTTACTAATATTAGATTTATAGAATAGCGCTATATTTTTAATCTCTGCTACACTTTGAAAAGAACTTACAGATTCTTCTATAAACTTCCCCATTTCTAATGAATTCGTTTTACTCATTACATGTTCCTTTTCTAACTTAGATAGCGTTAAAAAATTTGTAAGTGAGTTTGCTATATTCTCTGTACTTCTTTTCGCTAGGTTAGTGTATTTTAAAACTTTAGAATAATCTAAAGGATTATTCCCAATCAATCTTAAATACCCTATTATAATTGTAACTGGCGTACTTATTTCATGTGATAAATTTTCTATGAAACGATTTTTAAAATCTGTTACAGCTTTAATTTTTTCATACTCATAAAACAACTGTATTCTTTCTTTTCTTCTCTTAAAATGAAAAACAAAATATAAAATTACTAAAACTGAAAAAGTAATTAAGAAGGTATAAAAAATATAAAATTTTCTCTTTTCTAAAAGAAACTTATCCTTCATCTTGTTTCGTTCTTGAAGCTCGAGAATTTTATCATCATAATGCAGTTTAAAGTTCAAAATTGAAGCTTGTGCATTGATATTATAATTTTTTAACGCATTTCGTATTAAAGAATATTCTTCATAAGCCTTTAACGCTTTTTCATGATTTCCCAATTCTTTATGAGACATATATGCTACTTTATGAGCTTTAATTTTGGTAAAGTCTTCTACTCTATTTAAAAACTCACTTTGCTTAACAGAATCGACATACAACAAAGATTTTTCATATTCTTTTGCCTTAAAAGCCAACATTGCTAAACCGATATGTTTTTTTACATTATCACAAATCAAAGCTAACCTAGGAGTTTCGTAAGCTTTCTTTATATATTTCTTAGCCGAATCTTGCTCATTTAATCTCGTGTATCTTCTAAGCAGTTCTTTATAGTAATGTTTTAAAACAAAAGGATCTCGTAACAAACTTCTATCTATTTTATTCAAAATTGATACAGCTACTCTATTTTTTCCTTTTGAAGCTATAAACGAAGCATGGTTTATTAAAATTCTCTGATCATAATAACTATCTTTTGATTTATATAGGTATTCAGACATTAAAACAGAGTCTATTTCTTTAGATAAGTCGACACTATTTATTTTTTTATAAAACATAGCTAATTTCACATAGCTATCAATCTGACTTTCTAAATCATTATTCTTTTTAAAATAATCCACAGCTTCATAAAAACTATTTAGCGCTTTATAATATCTTCTTTGCTCTGTATGAATTTTAGCTAAATTCATTTTAGCTTTTCCTAACAGCCTAAAATTTTTAGTTTCTAATTGTATTAAGTCATCGTAATAAATAACCGAATCGTAATTATGATTAAAAGCATGATACTTTATAAGACTTAAATATGAGTTTGATTTTACCTCTTTTACTAAATTAGGATTTACTACTTGTTCGTCTAATTCTTTTAATAACTGATGGGCTCTATCAAAATTAGTTTGCAAACTAACTTTATTTTCTTCGCTCAGCATTTTTTTACATAAAGATCTAATAAGAACAGTATCGTTAATTGTAGTTTCGGGCTCTTGTTGTAATTGTAGTACAGGATTACTTA
Source organism: uncultured Tenacibaculum sp. (assembly GCF_947502995.1). Taxonomy (GTDB): domain Bacteria; phylum Bacteroidota; class Bacteroidia; order Flavobacteriales; family Flavobacteriaceae; genus Polaribacter. The sequence continues at coordinate 56,230 of NZ_CANNBW010000003.1, forward strand.
TTTTAAAAAATACGAGTAAGAACAGTGGGTTAAACATGGCGCAAATATCGATAATTTTTAAAGCGAAGCGACTTATTTAAGCGTAAGAAGAAAAAAGAAGAACAAAAAAGTAAAAAAAGAACACTTTTTCCTTACAAAAAAGTAGGTTAAAGTTAAAAATCAGCACACAAAACAAATCTTTTTAATAGAGCTTTGTCATAAAGTTACACCCCCTAATCTATTATGATTTTAATCAAATCACACATTTGTTTTGTTGTATTAAAAACACTCTCATTCTAAAAAAAGACTTCAAAAGAGAAAAGGAAACTAGTTTACAAACAAAAAATTTTAAAAGAATTTCAGGAATACTTTTTAGTTTATTCATCCTGATAACGATTGTTAAGTTTTGGGAGAAGTCTTAGCAAAAGTTAACGTTTTTTTCATCTAAAGCAATTTAGATTTTTGTGGGTGAATCGGGTGCCCTTTTGGGGCGCCCTTCTTTAAATAAATAGAGTTAAAAATATAAAGCATTAAAGATTATTTTCCATCAGACTCTGTTGGATTATTTGTGGGGATTATTAAGGTGTCTGCTTAGACACCTTTTTTCATTTCTTAGGATTGACATTTAGATTTAACAAATCAAAAAAACAAAAAAATGTATATTTGAAGTTCATTAGTAATTAAGTCTTTTCAACATCTTAGTATTTTAATTACTACTACTAAAAAGGGGTTTTTATGCCCCTTTTAAATATTTTAAAAACGTATTTCTAGGTATCTCTCTTGCTCCTAAACTTTCTAAATGATCGTTATGCACCTGACAATCTATAAGTTTATAACCGCATTCTTTAACCAAATAAATAAAAGCAACTTTACTCATATTACTTGCTTTACTAAACATACTTTCTCCACAAAAAACACCATTTCCTAAATCAACTCCATACAAACCACCAACTAGTTTTTCGTCTTTCCACACCTCAATAGATTTTGCAAAACCAGCCTGAAAGAGTTTTAAATAAGCTGTTTTCATATCATCTGTAATCCAAGTTCCATCTTGATCTTTTCTAGAAATACTTTTGCAATTAGAAATAACAGCTTCAAAATTAGTATTTCTAGTAACTTTAAAATCTTCTTTTCTTAGTACCTGTCGCATTGATTTAGACACTTTCAACTCATTAGGAAACAACACCATTCTTTCTGAAGGAGAATACCAAACTATGGGTTCACCTTCATTAAACCACGGAAAAATCCCATTACTATATGCGAAAATTAAACGCTCTACAGATAAATCTCCTCCTAAAGCTAAAACTCCTTCTTCTGAAGCAAATTCATGTGCAGGAAATTCTAACTCTTCTCCAATCCAATAATACATTATAATATAATTAAGCCTAAAATATAAATAACAGATCCAACCAACATGGCTATTAATGTGTATGGTAAAATCTCTTTTGCTTTTAGTTTTGTGATTCCTAATAAAGGTAAAGCCCAAAATGGCTGTAACATATTAGTAATTTGATCACCATAAGCTAATGCCATAATAGCCTTTGGTAAAGGAACACCTAACTCTAAAGCACTCTGTAAAACTATTGGTCCTTGTACAATCCATTGACCACCTCCACTTGGCACAAAGATATTTACTAATCCTGCGCTAAAAAAAGTAAATATCGGAAGAGTTGTTTCTGTAGAAATAGAAACAAAAAAATCTGAAACTAAAGTAACCATCCCTGTACTATTCATGATTCCCATAATTCCAAAATACAAAGGAAACTGAATTAAAATTCCAGATACATCTGAAATAGCAACACCAATAGCTTTTATGAATTGTTTAAAATTACCATGTAAGATAATAGCCAAACCTAACATAAAAAGATTAATAAGGTTAGGTGTTATTTTTAAACTCTTAATATCAGAAAAATATCTAAATCCGAAAGCTATTAGAATTATTACTCCAAATACAATACCTAAAAGCTTTGAATTATCTAACTTTTCTGCTTTTGTATTCACTTCGTCTTCCGTTTCTAATTGATAAATTTCTAAATTAAAAGTCGTTGGCTTAACCTTTTTTCCAATAAAATAAAAAACTGAAGCCACACTTAACATGACCACAAAAAACAACAATAAATTCCACCAGCTAAACACAGTTTGATTATAACTAATTACTTCCGGAATTTTAGTTAAGTGTAGATTTTCTGGACTTACCATACTTCTTAAATGTCCTTCTTCATTGATTTTTATTGGTGCTGAACCAGAAATTCCTCCATGCCAAACCATTAATCCTACATAACCAGCCGCTCCTATTAAAGGGTAATTTAAATCCAAATCTTTTTGTTGAGCATCTTCCGCAACTCTTCTTGCTAATAAAGCACCAAATATTAATCCTAATCCCCAATTAAAAAAAGAAACTAACATTGTTGCTGCACTTACTATGAAAGCACTATTAGCTGTATTTGTACAATATTGTGTTAGTTTAGCTATTAAATTACTCATAGGTTTACTCAAAACCAATACATGACCAAGTACTAAAATTAGCATCATTTGATAAGCAAATACCAAAAGATTATTACTCCATAATCCTTTTTCCCAAAAACCTAAAACATCAAAAAAATAAGCAACTGTATTTGTAGTTTCTGGTTTAGTAAACAACAATGCTAATATTAAAGTTAAAAAAGTGAGTAATACTGCAATAGTAAAAGGAGAAGGAATATACTTTTTGAAAATATTTTCAATAATTTTAGTAATCTTCATAATAGTTTGGATTGGAAGTTAAAAATAGAAAGATTTAACTTTTCTAGTCTGAAAAAGCTCACTATTTTTGCGCTCTTAAATGTTTGATGGAGACGCAAATGAAAAAAAAAGGAGTTAAAAAGCAAAAAGACGCTCATGTAAAACGCTTGCACAATTATTATCAGCGTACAGGATTTTATATGTTTATATGGGAAAGCTTAAAAAAAGCTTTTATTCCTGTAGTTCTTGTTGTTATCGGTTTATTTCTTTTCAATAAATATGTGTATAACATTAATGATGGTTTACAAACTATGACAGAGACCTTCTCTAGAACAAGTTTGTTAATTACTTTCTTTGTTTCTGAAACTATACTAGGTTTAGTTCCACCTGAAATTTTTATCGCCTGGTGTAAAAAAACTCCAACACCTGTAATTAATTTAGCTTTATTGGCAACTCTTTCATATGCTGGAGGAATTGTTGCTTACTATTTAGGTAAATCTTCATTAAAAATAAATGCTATAAAAGAATACTTAGAAGTAAAAATGGCAAAGCATTTAAAGAACACTAAAAAATGGGGAGGCTTTTTAATTCTAGTAGGAGCATTATTACCATTACCTTTTGCTATAAGTTGTTTAACTGCCGGTATGATTAAGTACCCTATAAAAAATGTGATTATATTTGGTTTATTCCGTTTTTTAAGATTTGCAATTTATGGCTGGGCTATATTTTCGGTAGTAAATTAATTTATTACTCTTCTTAGCCTTTTCTTTCACCTATTTTATTTAAATTAAAAGATTATAAACTATACTTATACTAAATGGCATTAACAAATAATGATATTTTTAAAAAATTAAGAGTAGCACACAAACTACGAGATACTGACATTATTGAAATTTGCGCTTTAGTGGATTTCAAAGTTTCGAAAGGAGAATTAGGAGCATTTTTCAGAAAAGAAGATCACCCAAAATATATGGAGTGTGGAGATCAAATTCTTAGAAACTTTTTAAATGGATTGATTATACATTTAAGAGGTCCAATGCCTCCAAAAAATAAATAAAAAAAGGTTCTAATTTAAAATTAGAACCTTTTTCGTTTAATTGGTATAGGTAAAAAACTTTGTTCGCTCTTCATCGTGAGAACCTGCAAACCCAAAATAACTTGGAGATAACTTCGGCAATTTTTTAAATGATTCGTCTTCCACAAGAAATGGTACAACAGCTTTAATAATGAAATAAAATATTGTTACTATTTCTAAATAATCGTTTCCTATTTTCTTCCACGCTCCTTCTCCATTTACTCCAAAGTGTTTTTCAAAAAACACATCATTATCAATAGCAGAATTATTCATGATACAACCTTCATCATAAGCAATTTCAAAATCATTATTTGGCATAAAATCTATCTCAATATCACTTCCGTATTCATTCCAGCAAACATCTATTACCCCAATTTTTTCAATATCACTATATCTTAATTTATCTTTAGTAATAGAATTTAAATAATTAGTCATAGCAGCTAAACATCTATTCGCTTCAAATTCCCAATCTACTTTTTTAATAACCTGAATGTTTTCTTCTTGTTCAAATCTATCTTTAATCAAAGCTTCTAATTCAGTATAGAAGTTATCTGAAAGTATTTTCATTATTAAATATTTAAATGAATTTAAGAACTGTAATTTTAATTGATGTAAACGAAATTTATTACCCTGAATTCAAGGTTTATCAAACTATATTATATACAAAAAGCCTCGTGAATCTCACAAGGCTTTTTATATATACATCTTTATTTTTCTTCTTAGAAAGGTAAATCGTCTGGCTCGTTATCTGTTAAATCTGGAGCTGGTTGAAACTGATCTACTGGTGGTACATTTTGTCCAGCAGCAGCTTGTTGTAAACTTTCAATTCTCCATCCTTGGATTGAATTAAAATACTTAGCTACACCTTCTGGATTAATCCATTCTCTACCTCTTAAGTTGATTGAAACTTTTACATCTTGTCCAACCTGAAAAGAGTTTAATAAATCACATTTATCTTGGATAAATTCAATAAGTATCATTTGCGGATACTGTTCGTCTGTAGTTACAACAAGTTCTCTCTTTCTGAATCCATTACTTCCAAAAGTTTGAGTCTCGTTAATAATTTTAATTTTACCTATAACTTCCATAATCTTACCTATTTATCAAAAGTACCTTCCAAGCACTTTCTACATCATTTTTGTCTAAATATTGTTGTGCAAATGTATGCTTTTTTTCTTCTGATAACCCCAAGTATTCAGGATGTTCTTGAGCAAAGTTATCAACAACTTCTGCATTTGGTAAAGCTTCTACATTGGCTAAAACACCTAAATTATTTCCTGTTAAAACAGTACTATTTCGAATTGGCTCTGGAATTTGATCTACTCCAATCCCTAAAGTTGATAATGGTTTAGGAATTTCAAAGAAACCATCTCTTGCTCTAGAATAAAAGCTTCCTCCTGCTCTAGATACTAGATCTATTTTATATTGATCTATTAAACCTTCTTCATTTAAAACCTCTTCTTTAATATGAACTTTAACCACTTCACAAACAATTAAATTCCCAGCTCCACCTTCATTTCCTGTATAAATAATATCATTTACTTTACATTCAAATTGTACAGGAGACTCTGCAACTCTAAACGGTTTTACTTCTTCAGAAGGCAACATCGTTAATCCTGCTTTTACAAATTCGTTTACTCCTTTAGGATACATTGTACTACTTAACGACATTTGTTGAACAATATCGTAATTAACAATATTGATTACTACTTCTTTTATTTTCTCTACATTATCTAACGTATGCTTAGTCGTATTATTTCTAACACTTCTTGCTGGAGAAAAAATCATAATTGGTGGATTGGCTCCAAAAACATTAAAAAAACTAAATGGAGAAAGATTTGGATTTCCTTCTTCGTCGATAGTACTAGCAAAAGCTATTGGTCTAGGCGCAACTGCACCTAATAAATATTGATGTAATTTTCCTGTAGATACTTCTTTAGGATTTATCGTTAACATGATTTTTGTTTTGAATACTGTACTGTAAATATACTACGGATTAAGTTATAAAGTTATACTCTTAGAATAGTTTATATTTGACTAATGGGTTTTCTTAAAAATATCTTCTGGATAAAACGATTTATAATATTCATTTGTTTTGCTATTGTTTCTTTGATTTTATGGAACACATATTCTTTCTTTAAAAAATTTAAAACAGATGAAAGGGTTAAAATGGAATTGTTTGCCATGTCTATTGAAAGATTTGGAAACACTGCTGATTTAGATGCTGACATGAGTTTAGAACTTAAAGCTTCTGACAACATGAATATTCCATGTATTTTAACAAGTTCTAATGGTACTATTAGAGAGCACCATAATTTAGATCCTAAAAGATCTTCTGATATTTTATATCTGACAGATCAGTTAAGAACTATGAAAAATCAGAATAAACCTATAGAAATAAATTACCTCGGTAGAAGAGAGTACATTTATTATAGAAACTCTGATTTACTTACTAAACTAACCTATTACCCTATTGCTCTAATTTTAATTTTAGGCCTTTTTTTAGCTGTAATTTATTTGTTTTTTAACTCTAGCAAAATTGCTGAACAGAATAAATTATGGACAGGAATGGCTAAAGAAACTGCACATCAAATAGGAACACCTTTGTCTTCTCTTTTAGGTTGGGTGACTATTCTTAGAGAAGAAAATATTGATCAAGATTATGTAGATGAAATTGAAAATGACGTTCAGAGATTAAGTACCATAGCAAATCGTTTTTCAAAAATTGGATCTCTTCCTAAACTTGAAACTGAAAATATAGTTAGTATCACAAAAAACACTTTTGATTATTTAGAATCAAGAAGCCCGAAACAAACTTCTTTTACTTTTAATTCTACCGATGAAAATATTCAAACGAATTTGAATAATGAATTGTATGGTTGGGTTATCGAGAATTTAATTAAAAATGCTATTGATGCAATGGAAGGAAAAGGAAGTATAGATCTAACGATTAAAAACACCGAAGATCATATTAAAATATTAATTTCAGATACTGGAAAAGGAATTCCAAAATCGAAATTTCATGTAGTATTTAAACCAGGTTTCACCTCTAAGAAAAGAGGTTGGGGATTAGGACTTTCTCTCTCAAAACGTATTATTGAAGATTATCACAAAGGGAAAATATTTGTTCAAAAATCTGAATTAGGAAAAGGCACAACTTTTGAAATTCAACTCAACAAAGTAGCAACCAATTCCTAAATTAGATTTTAATTTTTATTCAAAATTATTAGCAATATTTTCTGCTAGTGAAATAAACTCTTCTTGAGATAACTTTTCCTTCTTTATAAATTGAATATCTTCCATTGCTTGTAAAGGCACTAAATGTACATGTACGTGTGGTACTTCTAAACCAATTACACTCATACCAATTCGCTCACATGATATTGTTTTTTCTAAAGCCTTAGCAACTCTATAACTAAAGTTCATTAAGTCTGTATATTCTTCTGGAGATAAATCAAAGATTTTATTTTTCTCTTTTTTAGGAATCACTAATGTGTGCCCTTTAGCATTTGGATTGATATCTAAAAAAGCAAAATGCTTTTCATCTTCTGCTATTTTATATGAAGGAATTTCTCCTTGAACTATTTTTGTAAATATTGAAGCCATTTTAATTTTAAATTAATCTGTTTGGTAAAAATAAAAAAATCGGATTTAGACCATATCTAAACCCGATGAATATTTTTTGTAGTTAAAAGTGGTTATCGAGAAATATCTAATATTTCAAACTTCATTAATCCGTTTGGAACCTGAATTTCAGTTATATCTCCAACTTTATTACCTAATAACCCTTTACCAATTGGCGAATTAACAGATAATTTACCATTACGAACATCACTTTCACTATCTGCTACTAAAGTATATGTAAACTCCATTCCGTTAGTAGTATTTTTTAACTTTACTATAGAATGGATTAGAACTTTAGATGTATCTAATTGACTTTCATCTAAAATCCTTGCATTAGCAACTACATTCTTTAATTTAGCTATTTTAGTTTCTAGTAGCGATTGTTCTTCTTTAGCTGCATGATATTCTGCATTCTCACTTAAATCACCTTTATCACGTGCATCAGCAATTTCTTGAGAAACTCTTGGTCGCTCAACTTGCTCTAAATGCGCTAATTCATCCTTTAGCTTTTTTAAGCCTTCAGGACTATAATATGAAACTTCACTCATAACTCTAAAATTTAAAAAATCCCAGTCCGTTAGGAATGAGATCGTCTAACAAATGTACAAAATATTTGTAAATTAGCCGCGTTAGCATATAAACAAAGATATTCTTATGAAGAAAATTATTATTATCCTATTCGCTGTTCTTTTATACAACTGTACTGATACAGATGATAATAACAATTGTTTTCTTGGTGTAGTTTTAAACGAAACGATAAATTTATCGAATCCTCAATTCATAAACATTCAAGTTCCGGGTGGTCACACTATTGCTAATATTGGTGGACGAAACTTAATTATTATTAGAAATAACACAAGTAGTTTTAAAGTTTTCGATTTACAATGTCCTGAACGTAATTGTACTTCTCCAATGACTTTTGACGGTTTAAAATTAATCTGTTCTTGTAGTGGTAAAGAATATAATTCTTTAAACGGTTCTCCTATAGATGGTGAAGGTTGTTTCGCACTAGAATATAATGTAATTCAAGTAAGCAATACTGCACTGCAAATAAGCAGATAAAAATAATTTTATCACCCAATTTAAGATTAGTACTTTTGTGGCAACAACACAAAAAAATAATCGTGCAAAACTATTTTTCTTCTCACTTTAAATTAGGTGTATTAGGAGGCGGACAGTTAGGTAGAATGTTATTATCTGAAACTCAAAAGTTAGATATTCATACTGTTATCTTAGATAAATCTGCAGATGCTCCTTGCGCACAAATATGTAACGAATTTCATCAAGGTGATTTATTAGATTTTGATACTGTTTATAATTTCGGTAAAAAAGTAGACTTACTTACTATAGAAATTGAAAACGTAAATATCGATGCCTTAGATAAATTAGAGAGTGAAGGGTTAACCATATATCCTAAGCCAAGTAACTTAAGAATTATTCAAAACAAAGCTCAGCAAAAAAAGTTTTATAAGGAAAATCAAATTCCTACTGCTGATTTTAATCATTATGCTTTTGTTGATGAGTTAAAGCATTCTTATGAAAATGGATTGGTAACATTTCCTTTTGTTTGGAAATCTGCCCGATTTGGTTATGATGGAAACGGAGTAAAAGTAGTTAAAAACTATAGTGATTTAGAAACGTTACCAGAAGGTGAATGTATAGCTGAACAAATGATTCCTTTTAAAAATGAATTAGCAGTTATTGTTGCTAGAAATCCAAAAGGTGACTTGGTAACCTATCCTGTAGTTGAAATGGAATTTCACCCAGAAGCAAATCAAGTAGAATATGTGATCTGTCCAGCAAGAATAGATAAAACTGTAGCTGAAAAAGCCAGAGAAGTGGCTTTAAAAGTTGCTGATGCTTTTGATTTTGTTGGTTTATTAGCTGTTGAAATGTTTCAAACACAAGATGATGAAATTTTAGTAAATGAAGTTGCCCCAAGAACTCATAATTCTGGTCATTATAGTATTGAAGCAAGTTATACTAGTCAGTTTGAACAACATTTACGTAGTATACTAGATTTCCCTCTAGGAAATACAGATAGTAAATTAGCTGGAATTATGGTAAACTTAGTTGGAGCTGAAGGTCATACTGGTGAAGTGATTTATGAAAACATTCAAGAAATCATGAATATTGATGGAGTAACTCCACACTTGTATGGTAAGAAAATCACAAAACCTTTCCGTAAAATGGGGCATGTTACTATTGTAAATCAAGATGTAAATAAAGCCAGAGAAGTAGCTCAAAAAGTAAAAGAAACTGTACGAGTTATTTCAAAATAAGAATTAGTAAACAAAACTTTAAAAAGTTCTAAAAGAACTTGAACAACAACATAAAATTATGGTAGGAATTATAATGGGAAGTGATTCGGATCTTCCAATCATGCAAGATGCAATTGATGTATTAGAAAGTATGGATATTCAAATAGAGGTAGATATTGTTTCTGCTCATAGAACTCCAGAAAAACTATTCGATTACGCTACGAATGCTCACAAAAGAGGAGTACAAGTAATTATTGCTGGTGCTGGTGGAGCGGCTCACTTACCTGGAATGGTAGCAAGTATGAGTCCTTTACCTGTTATTGGAGTTCCTGTAAAAAGTAGAAACTCAATTGATGGATGGGATTCTGTTTTGTCTATTTTACAAATGCCTGGTGGTGTGCCTGTTGCAACAGTCGCTTTAGATGGAGCAAAAAATGCAGGTATTTTAGCTGCACAAATTATAGGAGCATCAGATAAATGTGTTTTAGATAAAATAATCGCTTACAAAGAAGGCTTAAAACTAAAAGTTGAAAAAGCTTCTGAGCGAGTTAAGAAATAAATAAAAACGCAAGCTAATTAGCTTGCGTTTGTTATTACATTCCTATGTAATTATTTCCTTTGCCATCCTTTTGATTAGGAACATCTGATGTTAATACTACATCATCAACCCATACGCTCTGGGTTTTTGGTGCTCCTCCGTTCCAGTATGTAAAAATTAAACTTCTACCTACTTTAGCTGTATCAAATTTTAATGTTTTTAAATGCGTGATTTCTTGTAGTAATTCTCCATTTTTCCAAAACCTTACGATTCCCTCTCCTCCTTCATCTTTAGATTTAGAATGAAATCTTATGTAAAACTCATACGTTTCCCACTCATTAAATTTTGGTAAATGTTCTGGAGCACCAATATTAACCCACTGCTGCCTTCCTTCATAGATATACTTAAAAGGATTATCTGAACCTTTCATATCAACATACACATCATTATACCCAATATTATCCCCATTACTAGTTTCTGAATGAACTCTCAAAAACTTCAATCTATTTCCCTCACCATAAGAATAATAATCGAATCCTTCGGGAAACAATATTCGAATTCTAAACCATAATTCATCTCCTTCTAGTAACTTTTCTGGATGTGGAATATATCCTCCCCAATAACCAAAACCTGTCTCTCCTTCTTCAATAGTCATTTTACAAGACATGCTTCCCTCAAAAACATGTTCATTATCATAAACACTGTTACCTTGAGCTGATAAATTTACTTTTTCTCCTAAAGTTCCGTTATTAAAATCTCTGCTCTCTGTCCATTTTCTTTCTTCGGCAGTAGATCCTAGATCGTCATTAACTTCTATTGTAGTTTCGTTTTTATTACATGAAAACATTGCCAAGAATATCAAGATATAGTATACAATACTGTTAGATCTCATAAAATTTTATTTTGATTTGAAATATAAATAACTACTAAATAAAGTAAATATTACTTTCTACATACATTCGTCTTCAAAGTCTTTAATAATTGCTATTCCTTGACCATTAGTCATTGTCATATCACAAATTACTTGTGGAATTACTGTTAGGGGATTATTTATAACATCAAGTATCATCAGATTAGTAATATTTGAAATTTCTACAGGTAACTCTTGTAAATTGTTATTACGAACATCCAAACTAAATAAACTAGATAAATTACCTATCTCACTTGGCAATTCTTCTAATGAGTTATTTTTTAATGACAAGCCTTTCAAAGCTCTTAAATTTCCTATTTCAACTGGTAAGCTGGTTAGCTTATTATCATTTAAAATTAGTATTTCTAAACTTTCTAAACTACCAATTTCTGTAGGTAAGTTAACTAAAACTCTTCCTGAAATATTTAAGTGTTTTAATTTATTTAATGATGCTATACTTGATGGTATTTCATAAATATTCACTGCTGCAATTATTAGTTTAGATACTCTACCGTCAGTAATAGTTACTCCATTCCAATTTTCCATTGTTGGAGCTTCTAAATCCCAATCTAAATACGAAAATGACGTATTATATTGTTCATTAGCTCTATAAAATTCTTCTAAGAAAAGTCGATCTAACTCTAAAGGATTAAAGAAACTCACATGTACAATAAACTCTTTTTTTGAACCATCTTCAGCAGTAACTGTATAGTTCACAGGATTAGAAAAGTCTTGAGGTGTTCCACTTAAAGGAGTTACTTCAGCTTCATCAGACAATAGAATTTCTGGAGTTAAATTAGTAATATCTGTACCTTCAGGAACTTTTAATCTAATCTCATTTAGATCATTATCAATAGTTACTTTAAATGTTTTATCATCAATAGTAACATCAAACTTAACAACATTTTTAACACTTCTTAATCTTATTATTTTTACTGTATATTCTTTTTGAGTTTCACCGTTTTCAGAAGTTACCGTAAATACAACTTCACTTCTAAAGTCTATACCAGTATCGATTGTTGGTGAGATTGAAGCTCCTTCAGAAACTTTAATTGTTGGAATAATATTTTGTAAATCTGCTAATTCTGATATGAATACTTTTACTTCTTCATTTTCAATTATAGCTTCGTAATTATCTGATAAGTCTGGGTTATTTCCCTTTAAAAAAGAAAAATTTAACATAACCGCTTCATTACTTGTATCTATTAATGTTACAACTACTGTATAACTTACATCTTCATGTCCGTCTTTCGAGAGAACATAACTTACAGGAATAGAAAAATCTTGCTCTGTATTATTAGCTGGACTTATTCGAGCATCTTCTGAAACTTCTATAGTTGGTATTAATGAAGTTATATCAATACTTGATGAAAAGGTTAAATGAATCTCTTTTTCGTCTTCTATTATTTCTCCCTGAATATCATTTGATAATGAAGCATTATTCGCTGCTAGAAACTGAAAACTTAAAATTTGTAAGCCCTCTTTATCAGGATCTAGAGGTAACTTCTCATTATGTTCTGAGCATCTGAAAAATAATAGTAAAGAAAAAAAGGCTATTGCCAAATTGAAAAATTTCATGATTGTTTTGTTTAAGTTTAAAAAACACGGCAAAACAAATTATTTCATACCAACGATAAGTTATGTACAGATAAGTATGAAATATTAATTTTTAAAGTAATTATTTTTTTCTTTACTGTATTGTTGCGGATTCATTTTTAAATACCTGGCAATGTATTTATCAGGTGTATGTTGTAGAATGATTTTTGATCTTTTTACATTTTCATAAAAGAGTCTAAATCTTTCTGCTGCACTTCTGTATTGGAGTAAGTGCATTCTATTTTCTCTATCGAGTAATATATCTTCATGAACCCTATATAAAAGCATTCCTACCTCATTGTGATCTTTCAAAATTTCTTCTATATGTTCTTTCTTTATACTTATTAATTCAACATCTGTAAGCGCTTCTTGAATTTCCAAAGACGGAGTTTTATTCACATAACTTGTTAAACTATTAAACCCTAATCCAGTTGGAGTTAAATTAGTTGTTACTTCTTTATCTACATCTATAATATACTGATGAACAACTCCTTTTAATACGATATTTGAATATAACTCTATATCACCTTCTTTAAGAATACACTCTCCTTTCTTATATACTCGTTTAACACAAAAAGTCTTTATTGCATTAGAGAGTTTTTGACCTACAGGAAATGAATTATTTAAGAAATCACTAAAAACTTTAAAATCTTCATCTTCTATTTTTTGCATCAAAATATTTTTACCGCCAAAAATATTTGTTAGTTTGAATATACTTACATCTAATTATGTTAAGTTATCTTTAAAACCTTTTTGTTTTAATTTTCTTATGTGTTTTTTTTAAAATATTGCACTTTAATAATCATCTTTTATTTCAAACTAATGAAAAAAACTAATCCCCTTTTTTATTTATTCATTTTCATACTTTTAAGTTGTAATGATGAAAATAATTTTACAAATAACAACAATCTATCAAATATCCAAGTAGAAAATCTTAGTTCTACTAACCAAACTACTTCTGAGATATCATTAACATGGTCACTTATAAACAATAGCAATGTCGTCGGTTATAATATTTACCGAGATAACATCATAATCAATCAAGTAAATACTAATAGTTTTATTGATCAAAATTTGATTCCAGAAACAAGTTATACTTATGAAGTCACTGTTTATAATGTAAATAACGAAGAAGGATTAAGATCTGAAAAATTAATTATTAGCACTAAACCAGATATTGACACATCAAACAATCTTTTCACTTTTACAGATGACTTTGAAGGAACCTTAGATAACAATTTTTGGCTTGGCAATGGAGTTTATGTTGATTACGGAATAGTAGACCCAACAAATACGTCTAATAAAGTTATGAAAATGAGTTATATTTTTAATAGTGAAGGAAATGGTGATTCTTGGACTGAATATGATTTTAAACTACCAATACAAGCCACTGAAATCGAAATGAGTTTTGATATGTTTACTCCTGTAGACTATTATCACTTCGAAAATAATCATAAATTATTTGCATTATGGTCTGGTCCTTATGGAAAAAGCAACGCTAACATAAGTATTTCAAGCGAAATGTGGGGAAATTCTCAAGGTGGAGCATCACCGTCAATTTATGTTGGAGTAGATCAGAATAATTATGGTCATGCAATGCTTTCTAATTACCCTCTGATTATAGTTAACAATGAAGGTAGTTGGTCAAACTATAAAATTCATTTAAAATTAGCCGCTAATGAAAATGAATACGGATCAATAGAGATTTATAAAAACAACACTCTTATAACTTCTACAGATCACCCTAACATAACAAAACCCTACACTAGCGCTCCAAATGCAACAGAACTCATTCATTATGCTACATCTGGAAACTTTATAGATCAAGGTACTATTTTAGGTTGGGCCAACGGAGATGAATCAAGAAGTTATGATACCAATATTCATTTTTTAATTGATAACTTTGTTTTAATAGCTAATTAATAATTAAAGACAAAAAAATTATTAAAATGAACCCATTACTACAAGAATTTGACACTCCTCCTTTTCAATCTATAAAAGAGGAACATTATAAAACTGCAATAAAAGAAGCTATCGAAATAGCTAAAAAAGAAATTCATGCAATTGCAGAAACAACAAATACTGCTACTTTCGAAAACACTACGGTAGCTTTAGATGACACAGGAGAAAAATTAGATCGTATTACATCTATATTTTTCAATTTAAATTCTGCTGAGACTAATGAGGAAATTCAACAAATTGCAAAAGAAATTTCTCCTTGGTTAAGTGAATTTAAAAATGACATGATTTTAAACGCCGATTTATTCAAAAGAGTAAAAACTGTTTACGATCAAAAAAACACATTAACACTTAGTCCAGAACAAAGTATGTTATTAGAAAAACAATACAAAGGTTTTTCTAGAAATGGAGCTAATTTAAATGATGAGCAAAAAAATAAGCTACGAGAATTAGACACAAAACTTTCTAAATTATCACTTCAGTTTGGTGAAAATGTTTTAGCAGATACCAATGCTTTTGAAATGTTGATTACAGACGAAAAAGATTTGGCTGGTTTACCTGAAGGGGCTAAAGAAGCTGCTAAATTAATGGCACAACAAAAAGAGAAAGAAGGATGGCTATTTACATTAGATTATCCTAGTTATATTCCTTTTATGACCTATGCAGACAATAGAGAACTTAGAAAAGAACTTTCTATTGCAATGGGTAAGAAAGGATTTCAAGATAATAAAAACAATAATGAAAAAATTGTTTTGGAAATTGTTGAGCTTCGCCATAAAAGAGCACACTTATTAGGTTATGATTCTCATGCACATTTTGTTTTAGAAGAACGTATGGCTGAATCTCCTGAGAAAGTATTGTCTTTTTTAAATGACTTACTAGAAAAAGCGAAACCTGCTGCTGAACGCGAATTTAAAAACTTAGAGAATTATGCTAAGAAATTAGATAATATTGATCGTTTAGAAAAATGGGATGGTTCTTATTATTCAGAGAAATTAAAGAAAGAACTTTTCGATTTAGATCAAGAAGCTTTAAAACCATATTTTAAATTAGAAAATGTAATTGACGGTGTTTTTGAAATTTCTAATCGATTATTTGATTTAAATTTTGAAGAAATTGATACTATCGATAAATATCACGAAGATGTAAAAACCTATAAAGTTACCAATTCGAAAGGTGATTTTATTTCTCATTTTTATGCAGATTTCCATCCAAGACCTGGAAAAAGAAATGGAGCTTGGATGACATCTTACAAATCACAGCAAATTAAAGATGATTTAAATGATAGACCTCAAGTTTCTATTGTTTGTAATTTCACAAAACCTACTGAAACCAAACCTTCTTTATTAACTTTTAACGAGGTTACAACTTTATTTCATGAATTTGGTCATGCTTTACATGGAATGTTAGCGAATACTACATACAAAAGCTTATCAGGAACTTCTGTTTCTTGGGATTTTGTAGAATTACCAAGTCAAGTTTTAGAAAACTGGTGTTACGAAAAAGAAGCTTTAGAGTTATTTGCAAAACATTACGAAACAGGGGAAACAATTCCTATGGAGTTTGTTCAGAAAATTAAAGAATCTGCTGCTTTTCATGAAGGAATGCAAACGTTACGTCAGTTAAGTTTCGGTTTATTAGATATGAGTTGGCATTCTGGAAACACGGAAAATATTTCATCCGTAAAAGATTTCGAATTAAAAGCTTTTGAAAACACCAAATTATATCCTGATGTTATTGAAAATTGTATGAGCACGGCTTTTTCTCATATTTTTCAAGGAGGATATTCTGCTGGATATTATTCGTACAAATGGGCTGAAGTTTTAGATGCAGATGCTTTTGAATACTTTAAAGAAGAAGGTATTTTTAATAAAGAAATTGCTACTAAATTCAAAGATCATGTTCTTTCTAAAGGAGGAACAGAAAAACCAATGGAATTGTACAAACGTTTTAGAGGTCAAGAACCAAAACCTGAAGCTTTATTAAAAAGAGCTGGACTTTTAAACTAAAAAATAATATTAAGAACTACGATTTTTCGTAGTTCTTTTATTTATTAAAAAATGCACAAAAAAATAGCTACTTTTTTTGAAACAGAATATCCTTTAAATCAACATGGAATTGATGAACTTTTATCATTATTCCAATTGAAAACTATAAAAAAGGGAACAGCTATTTTAAAAGCTAATCATTTAGAAAGAGAGTTACGTTTCTTAAATTCAGGAACCGTTCGTGAATTTTACGCAACATCAGATAAAGAAACTAACATTAACTTTTATACCAAACCTCAATTCATTTCTGATTTATTCTCTTTCAGCAAAGATTTAAAAACAAATAAAAATCAAGAAGCAATTTCTGATCTTGAAATATTATCTATTGAAAAACAACAATTCCGAGAACTTTTACAAAGATATGAATGTGGTAAATCATTCATTGAACTTTCATTTCAAAAACTTTTAAAACAAAAAGAACTATTAGAATTCAATAGAATTACTAAAACCCCAGAAGAGCTATACCAAGAGTTATTTATTTACAAACCAAATTGGTTAGAAAAAATTCCTCAATATCATATTGCTTCCTATTTAAATATTACACCAGAAACACTAAGTAGAATACGAAAACGTATTTCTTGATTTGAATCAATGCAATTCAATTCCATTGATTATTCCTTTGTCTAAAAAAGTAATATCAATGAAAATTCAACATTTAAGAAATGCTTCTTTAATTATTGAGGCTGACGATAAAGTAATTTTAGTAGATCCAATGCTTGGTAAAGTAGGAACACTACCTCCTTTTTCTTTCTTTAGATTTAAAATGAAGAAAAACCCAACTGTGCCTTTACCTGAAAACAGTAAATCAACACTTAAAAAAGTTACTCATTGCCTGATCACTCACAATCACCCTGATCATATTGATTCTGCAGCTGAAAAGTTTCTTACTGAAAGAAACATACCTGTAATTTGCAGTGTGCTAGATGAAAAAACGTTTCGCAAAAAAGGTTTGAATGTAATTCAAACAATTAATTATTGGGAGAAATCACCTTTTTTAGGAGGAACTATTGAAGGAATTCCTGCGAAACATGGTTATGGTTTTGTAGCTAAACCTGCTGGAAATGTGATGGGTTTTTTCATTGAACTACCTAAAAAGCCTAGTATTTACATTAGTTCAGATACGATTTACACTGATGATGTTGATGCTGTACTAAAAAAATATAATCCGGAAATTAGTATTGTAGCCGCTGGTTCTGCTCAATTTGATATTTTTAAACCTTTGTTGATGACTATAGATGACATTGTAAAATTTGTTGAAAATGCTCCTCATAAAGTCATAGCTAATCATATGGAAGCTGTTAATCATTGCCCTACAACAAGAGTTAAACTTAAATCAATTTTAACTCAAAAAGGACTTTTACAAAAAACTTTCATTCCTAAAGATGGAGAAATCATTACTTTTTAGTTAATCGACAATCTCTTCTTTAAAAATTTATTCCTTTTAAATTTAAAATGTTAATCATATCTAAAAATCTCTTTCTAGGAAAGGGATTTTTTTATTTTTATAAATCTTATAAATTGTCCTAAATGAATCTGAAATTTACTTTTTTCTTCTTCTTTATTGTTTTGTATAGTTTTTCTCAGACTAATATCAATGGTATTATTACATCTAAAAATGTTCCATTAGAAGGAGCTTCTGTTTATTTAAACAATACTACTATTGGAACTATTACTAACGAAAAAGGAGCTTTTGAATTAAATTTCAAAGAAGGAAATTATACTCTTGTCGTTTCTTTTTTAGGGTATAAAACTTATCAAAAATCAATAAATACAATAGATCAAAAGAACATTGAAATTACTATTTCTTTAGAAGAGGATAATGAATTTTTAGATGAAGTTGAAATCAAAAAAATAGTATACGATGATGAATGGAAATACAATTTAGCTAGATTTAAACAAGCTTTTCTTGGAAAAACTAAACTGGCTTCAACCTGTAAAATATTAAATGAAAAAGATCTATTTTTCGATTTTAATTATAAAACAAATACTTTATCTGCAACTGCTAGAAAGCCCTTAAAAATAAAACACAACGGACTAGGTTATTTGATTGAATATGATTTAATCAATTTTGAGCTTGGTAGCAAAACTTTGTTCTTCAGTGGTTATGCTCAATATAAAAACCTAAGAAAATCTATCCGAAAAAAATGGAAGAAAAACAGAAGTATAGCTTATAATGGTTCTCGAATGCATTTTCTAAGAAGTTTATTAAATAAAGAATTAAAAGAAGATGGTTTTGTTATTAATAAGTTCAGAAGAGTTGCCAACAAAGAAAGACCTTCCGAAGAAAAAATTCGATTTGCTAGAGAATATTTAAAACTTCA
This sequence comes from uncultured Tenacibaculum sp., assembly GCF_947502995.1. Classification (GTDB taxonomy): domain Bacteria; phylum Bacteroidota; class Bacteroidia; order Flavobacteriales; family Flavobacteriaceae; genus Polaribacter. The sequence goes on from NZ_CANNBW010000003.1 coordinate 75,262, forward strand.
TGGTAATCGTATTAATTATTCTAGAAAAATAGAAGAACCAAAAACTACTTTAGATAGCGCTATTGTAATAGTAAACAAAGCTCGGTTACCAAAATACCGTGATTATTTATACAAGAGAGATGTTTCTGTAAATGAAATGATTTCTTTTCAAAAAACTACTCCTTTTTTAGATTTCACTGATTATTTAATGATCATTTACACCAAAGAACCTGAAGAAGAAAATTATGTTCAAGGAATATTTGGTAAGAAGAGAAAACAAAGCGATGTTCAAACTTCTCATTTAGTTTTACTACAAGGCAAATCGGAGATTGATAAAATGGGAATTATGATTAATCCTAACGCTGTTTTTAATGAAGGTTATTGGAGTTTTGAATCTTTTGCAAATATGCTTCCTTTAAATTATCAACCTTCAAAAAAATAGTTTTAATAGGCTATTTAACAAAAACATAGTTCTCTATTTTCATCATTTTTATTATATTTATTTGATAAAAAATGAATTATGAAAACGAAATTAATCTTCCTATTATTTCTAGTTACGCTTATTTCATATGGTCAGGTAAATATCAGAGGAACTGTATTATCTAAAAACAATACTCCTTTAGAAGGTGCTGCCGTATATTTAAACAATACTACTATTGCAACTTTCACCGATTGGAAAGGAAAATTTAAACTTTATATTGAAGAAGGAAAACATACACTAATTGTTTCTTATTTGGGGCATAAAACAATTCGAAAAGAAATAATAATTGAAAATATAAATACTGAACAAACTTTAGAATTCCATTTAGAAGAACAAGACAATACTTTAAATGAAATAGTCATCAATTCAACAAATGGGGAAAACAAATTAAAACTCATAGAATCTACAAGATCGAGATATTCTGATTTTCAAAAATTCCGTGAAGGTTTTTTAGGACGATCTACTTTTGCCAATAGATGTAAAATTGTAAACAGAGAAACTTTAAGTTATTATTACGTTCCTCAAACAGATCATTTTATTGTTACCGCTAAAGAACCAATTGTTGTTATTAATAATGATTTAGGTTATAAAATACATTACGACCTTATTAAATACGAACAAAAAGCTCTTGTTATTGGTTATGTTGGTTATTCTAGATATGAAGAATTAGAAGGAAGTAAAAGAAAACAAAAACGATGGGATCGAAATCGACTAATAGCTTATAAAGGCTCAATAATGCATTTTCTTAGATCATTGATTCGTGTAAACACAAAAGAAGAAGGATTTGATATGGATTTAATGATTAGAATTCCTAACATCAATTATCCTACTGAAAAAGAATTACGATTTTCTAAAAAATTATTTAGAGATTTAAATCGATATGATATTCCTGTGGATTACGCAAAAACGATAGTCGTTCCTGAAACTAGAATAGATAGTGCTATTTTAATCCATAGAAGAGAATTAAAGTATAAAAAAATTAGAGATACTATTATTAGAAAAGATATTAGATACAATGATGTCACTTATCGATTAAGTGGTAAAGCTTTTATGGCTTTTAATGGGCTTTTAAAAGTGACTTATAATAACGAAAAAGAAGAATTTGAATATAAAAACGATTACAAAACTTGGTCAGGTAAACAAGTTTCTAAATTTATTTTACTTAATACTCCGCAAGAAATATTACCTATCGGACAATTAGCCGATCCAACAAATCATCTTGTTGAAGGTTATTGGTCTTATGAAAAATTTGCAGTAGCACTTCCTTTAAACTATCAACCTCCTGAAGAACCCAAAATCGCTTCAAATTAATTAAATCACATATCCAAACTAAAAAATGAAACTAAAACTAACAATTGCTTTGTCCTTTTTTCTATCCATTGCTTTTGGTCAGATTTACGTAAAAGGAAAAGTTACCTCAAAATCCAATCAACCTCTAGAAGGTGCTGCAGTGTTTTTTAACAGTACAACTATTGCTACCATTACAGATGCTAATGGAGAATATAAATTAAGTGTTCCTGAAGGAAAATATAAACTTGTTGCTTCCTATTTAGGGTATAAAACTGTAGAACGTGAAGTAGAAATTGATAAAAACACACCTTTAGATGATTTAAATTTTACGTTAGAAGAAGCTGATAATGTTTTAAATGAAGTTGTTATTGGAGGAAAAAAAAAGATAAAGTCTAAGAAACCTAAATATGAAGATTTTTTAGTGTTTCGTGAAGCTTTTTTAGGAAGAACAGATTTTGCTGAAAAATGTAAAATAGATAATAAAAAAGCCTTAAAATATTACTTTGATGAAGCTACAAATACTTTTAGTGTAGAGGCTAAAGAACCTATTATTATTCTCAATAGAGACTTAGGTTATAAAATTTCTTATAATCTAGAGAAATTTCAAATTAAAGATCGAATTATTAGTTACTTCGGATACTCTAAATATGAAAAATTAGAAGGGAATAATCGAAAACAAAAGAAGTGGAAAAAAAACAGACTTAAAGCTTACAACGGTTCTTTACGTCATTTCTTAAAAACCTTTATTACGGCAAGTACAAAAGAAGAAGGTTTTAAAATCGATATTATGAATCGTAAAAGAAACGAATTACATCCAACGGATGGTGAATTAAATTTTTCTAGACGAATTTTTAATATTCAAGATCAAAAAGGTATTGCGATTAATTTTAATAAAATTATTCTAAAACCACAATCGAAATTAGATAGCGCAATTGTTATTCATCAAAAAGAATTAAAATACCCTAAAATTATAGATGTTCCTCATAAACGAAATGTCACATATAATGATGTAAGTTATAGAGTCGAAGGAAAAGTTTTTTTAAAATTCGATGGATTTTTAAAAGTAACTTATCAGAATGAAAAAGAAGAATTCAACTACAAGAAAGATGTTAAGAAAAGACTTGGAGTACAAGTTTCTCATTTCTTATTATTTAAAAACAATGAAGAAATATTACCAATCGGGCAAATTGCAGATCAAAACAATCGTTTAGTTGAAGGGTATTGGTCTTACGAATTGTTTGCTAATGCACTTCCTTTAGATTATAAACCACCAACAGAATAATATTTATAAGAGAGTTAGTTTTTTAAAATTAACTCTCTTTTTATGTCTATTAAATTTCCAGAGCTTGTAATTCCTTTTATCGATAAAATTAAATCGGTAACTCCTTCGGGAATAGCAGCTTTAAAATTAGTCCAACTTTTAGTCTTAGAAAGTTTTACATTAGGTTCCCAATGTAATATCGCATACTTTAAATATTCACTATCGCCTTCTTGATAAATATATTCTGGCTTTCTAAATTCTTCTTCATATTCATATCCATAAGAAATCTTAAATTCAAATAAACTTTTATCTTTTTTCCTCCCGCTTGGTTTTTGCTTTTTATAAATCGCTTTTTTATTTAAATAAATTCTTACATATCCGAAAGGATCTCTTCCTCCTGAATTAATTCCTGACTTATTTACACGAATGCTTTTTACTTGTTCCATTGTTATTTCTTTAAGCATTTCAAAATCTTGCTCTCTTAACTTTTGAGTATTCACATACACATTCATATTTGTACTCAAACTTCCTCCATTTAAAGCTCCAGAAATTATAGTTTGCCTAGCAGTTCGTTCTGATTGAATTTGTACATATCCGTTTTTATTCACTACAATTAATCCAGATTGAGCAGTTAAATATTCTAAAACAGTTCTATATCGATTTACATTTTCTCCAGAAACAGCAAAAGTTTTCACAAAAGTAGAATTGTCAATAGGATTGATAAATTTCTCTTTTTTTTCTTTTTTAATTTTCCCTTTGATTTCAACTTCTTCTAGTAGATTACTATCATTATCGTTAAAAAAAGGATTCATTACACTTTGTATAACCACTGTATTATCTTTTGAATTTACATTCGGATAATAAAACTCATCTTTATCAACTGTTATATGATCGCAAAACACAACTTCTTTTTTTGATGGTAATACTGGTTGAATTTTTATAATTTCATCCTTGTAAACGTCTAAATTTTTAATTGCAAATAAACCTTTAGCATCTGTTTCTACATAACCAATTTCTTTCTTTGTTATATAATTTACTTTTAAATGAGCAGATTTTTCTCCACTCAGTTTTCCTTTTACTGTTATTCCTGATTCAAAAAAATGACTCGTCTCTTTTTTCTTTTGTTTTATAATAGAATTCCAGTTATAGTTTTTACTTGTCTTGATAGGGAATAGATCTTTAGCTTTTTGAAAACGATTTAAAAACTTCTTAGAATCTAATTGCTCATCATCTAAAAAGGTAACATTGTGAAATTTTTGAAATAAATCTGATTGAGATACATCTTTATTCTCTTTAGGTAAAACCGATATAGATATATCCATTATAGAATCTTTAGAGTGTTTATAAATGGAAAACTCTACGGAATCTTTATTAATTCTTCTTACTGTTTGTGTAATTTCTTTTTCTAAATCATGTAATTTGTGTGCGTTAAAAAAAGTTTGCTCTGCAATGAGTTCTTTATTTTTAAATAAAGAAATGGTGTTAATTCCATTCAACAAAGTAGATTTATCTATATATCGATAACTTTTATTGTTTTTATAATTTAAAAGCGCTCCTTCTGCTATTTTACCATTACGATGAATTAAATAAAAAACAACATCTTTTTCATTTAGATAATTAACACTAACATTAGATGTCAAATAAATTTCTTTCCCTTTATTTACTAAATTTAGAGTGATTCCATCTAAAGTATGCTGTGGTAACTCTTCTATTACTTTACCTGTAGAATTTGTATATATTAAATAATATTTTCTACCGACTTCTGGTTTAAAATAAAACTTTCCTAAGCCCAAATCATTAAACTTCACAAAAGAAATATCATTCTCTAAATCATCTAGCAGTATAGCTTCTTTAACTTCTTTATCTTTATCAGATAATTTAACTTCTACAACGTTAACCACATTTGTTAATAAGTGTTTCGTATTATGATAAAACTGAATCTTTTGTGAACCTTTTGTAGTTCTTTTTACTCCACAACCTTTTATTTTTATGAAACTCTGTTTGGTGTCTTCACTATCAAAATTTTTAGACCAATTCGTAATAATTCTATAATGAACGATACAATCATTAAAATTTGATGGTAGTTTAAAAACTCCGCTAGCAGAACCTTCATGAAATTTAAGAGTTAGTTTACCGATAAATTTTCCTTTATCATCATTAAAGTAAAGCTTTGCTGTTTTGGTTTGATGGAATAGTTTTAAGTTTTTATTATCAACTACAAATACTTTAAACCAAACTTCTTCGCCAGGGAAATAAGATGATTTATTAAAATGAAAGTGAAAGTTCTCTTTTGAATATTTAAAATGATTCACATATGAATCTACAACTTCATCTACCACTGAATTTTGTTGCGCATAAAAATTGCTGTAGCAAAAAAGGAGGATAATAATTTTTCTTAGCATTTTATATAGTTTGGCTATTAAAACTAAGAAATTTTATTGATTAATTTTCAATTATTTTTTATTCTTCTCTTCTATCCATTTACTCATATATTTTGTTGCTTGTAAAGTTTGATATTGTAGTAAACTTCCTAGGAAATTTGATGTTCGATGAGAATTCAATTCCTCTACAAGTTGAGATATTTTCTGTAAAAAAACACGACTCAAAACATTTTTATCATAAATGGAATTAATAATTTTTATCCCATTATTTTGAGCTTGAAGCCAAATTTCTTTTTCTGAGTAAAGTTTAACAGCTAAATCAGAAAATACATTTAAATCGTCTTCAACAAAGCCATTCCATGGAAACTCATCACGCATTCCTTCTGCACCTATAGAAGTAGTAACACTTGGCGTACCACAAAGCATAGCTTCTGTTAATTTACCTTTAATTCCTGCACCGAATCTTAGTGGAGCCAAAACTATTCTGGCTTTACTTACTTTTTCAATAGCATCGGGAGTATAACCGTGTAATAAAAAACCTTGATCTGGTTTGTGTAATTGCTGAATTTGCTGACTAACATAAGCTCCGTAAATATGAATATTTACTTTGGGTAATTGGTTTCGAATACTTCTCCACATTCTTTTTAGTTCTAAAACAGCATCTACATTTGGTTTGTGAAAAAAATTACCAACAAATACAAAATCTTCTCTTTCTTCAAAAGGCAACCAGTTCTCTTGATTTGATTCTTCAATTGTATCTAAAAGAAAAGGTAGATATAATAAAATACTATCGTCTATTTTAAATACTTCTTTTAATAATTGCATTTCGTAAGAAGAAATAATCAGACTTAAATCACATCTCAAAATAGAGGCTATTTCTCTTTTTGTTTCATCTGATTGTAATAACGTTTGATTTGAAAATTCTTCTCCTTTTTTTAATTGCTCATATCTTACTTTTCTTAAAAAATGTAAATCTTCTGTATCTAAAATACGAACTGCATTAGGACAATATTTAGCTACTCTCCAACCGAACTGTTCTTCCATCATAAATCGATCAAAAACAACAATTTGAGGATTTAGATCTTTAATAAAAGAATCAAATGAAGATGAATTTAACTCAATTACCACTTCTTCAACTCCATATTCAGTTAGTAGTACTGCATTTTCTCCTTTTTGTGCCGGACTAGCAAAAGTTACTTTATAATTATCGCCTAAAAACAATTCTATTAATTGCATCATTCTACTTCCAGCAGCAGAAGAATTGGGTTCAACCCAAACATAACCTATAAATAAAACAGTAGTATTCAATTATCGTTGTTGTTGGTATTTATATTCTCGCTCTATTTCTTTTGCCCATGTCACTACTAAATCAATATCATCCTCGCTCAATCGAGCATCAGTATGAGTCCAAGTGTAAGAATCTAAAGGCATATGTTTTTCTTCAACTTCTTCCCAAAATTCTTCCATTTTATGCTCCTTTTTTCTTGAAGAATAAGTTGCCCATTTTGAAAAATTTAAATGTTCTTTACCTTCTTCTACATGATGATTTATCCAGAAATTAACTGGTGCTATTGAATGATACCAAGGATATTCAGTTACGTTACTATGACAATCGAAGCAGGCATTTTTTAAAATAGTTTTTACTTCTACAGAGGGACTTGTTTCATGTAAAAAAACATCTAAAGATGATAGCTCTCCATTATTTTTTTCTGTGGGGATAAATTGAATTGCAAGCAAAGCTATTAATGCAAACCAACCTATTATTTTTAATATTTTCATACAAATACATCTTATCTGTTTTAAAAATAGTAATAATAACTAATACTCGCTTTTAATTCGTAAATAATTGTAATTTTGTATTAAAATAAAACAACTCATGAAATACGATATCATCGTTATAGGTTCTGGACCTGGTGGATATATTGCTGCGGTTAGAGCTTCTCAATTAGGAAAAAAAGTAGCCATAATAGAAAAATATTCTACCCTAGGTGGTACATGTTTAAATGTTGGATGTATTCCTTCTAAAGCTTTATTAGATTCTTCTCATCATTATTATGATGCTGTTCACCACTTTGAAGAGCACGGAATTTCTGTTGAAAATCCAAAGTTTGATTTTTCAAAAATGATAGAGCGTAAAGCTAAAGTTGTAGAGCAAACTACTGGAGGTGTTAAGTTTTTAATGGATAAAAATGATATTGATGTTTACGAAGGTTTAGGTTCTTTTGAAGATGCAACTCACGTAAAAATCACTAAAAATGATGGAAGTTCTGAAGTTATCGAAGGAACTAACATTATTATAGCTACAGGTTCTAAACCATCTACTTTACCATTTATTTCTATTGATAAAGAACGTATTATAACTTCTACTGAAGCCTTAAAGCTAAAAGAAGTACCTAAGCACTTAATCGTTATTGGTGGTGGTGTTATTGGATTAGAATTAGGTTCTGTTTACAAGCGTTTAGGTGCAGATGTTTCTGTAGTTGAATATGCACCGACAATTACTCCAACAATGGATAAAGATGTTTCTAAAGAACTAACTAAAGTATTAAAGAAACAAGGAGTTAAATTTAATGTAAGTCATGGTGTTACTGCTGTGGAAAGAAAAGGTGATGAAGTTGTTGTAACTGCTACAAACAAAAAAGGAGAAGAAGTTACTTTTACTGGTGATTACTGTTTAGTTGCTGTTGGACGTAGACCTTATACTGATGGTTTAGGATTAGAAAATGCCGGTGTAAAAGTTACTGAAAGAGGACAAATTGATGTTAACGATCATTTACAAACTAATGTTTCTAACATCTATGCTATTGGAGACGTGGTTCGTGGTGCAATGTTAGCTCATAAAGCTGAAGAAGAAGGTGTTGTAGTTGCTGAATATTTAGCTGGTGAAAAACCACACATTGATTATAATTTAATTCCTGGAATTATATACACTTGGCCAGAAGTTGCATCAGTAGGAAAAACTGAGCAAGAATTAAAAGATGCAAATGTAGATTACAAGTCTGGTAAATTCTCTATGCGTGCACTAGGAAGATCTCGTGCTAGTGGGGATATCGATGGTTTTGTAAAAGTATTAGCTGACAAGAATACTGACGAAGTTTTAGGTGTTCATATGGTTGGTGCTCGTGTTGCTGATTTAATCATGGAAATGGCTGTAGCAATGGAGTTCAGAGCATCTGCAGAAGATATTGCTCGTATTTGCCATGGACATCCAACATATTCTGAAGCCGTTAAAGAAGCTGCTAAAGCTGCTTGGGATGGAAAACCTTTAAATGCTTAACAAAGTATTTTAATATATTTAAAAAGCAATCTAAATTATTAGATTGCTTTTTTATTTTATCATTTTACAAATACAATAACCTGTAAATAAGGTTAACTTAATTTTTATGTTAATTTTTTAACTATATTTAAAAACGTTAACAAATAAACCCTTATTTATGAAACCTAAAATTAAAGTGCTATTCTTAGCACTACTCCTCCCGTTTTTTTTATTTTCTCAAAATTTTATCGAAAAACAACTCCCCTCTCCTAGTAAACTAAGTTCATTTTTTATTGGTCCATTAATTAAATCTACGATACATTACGGAGAAAGACCATCAAATTTTAATGGTGAAGTTTTACTATTCAATCATGGTTATATCGATTTAAATCAATTGTTTTTTACTAATAATACTTTTTATCAAGATGCATATAATGAAGGTTATCAAGTAGTTTTTGTTGCTACAACTAGAGGTAAAGGCCTTTGGGAAAACGGAAAATTACTTGCAGAATCTATAGATATTATTACTAATAAATATCAAATTAATGATCTTACTGTAATTGCGCATAGCAATGGTGGGAAAGCAGCAGAAGCTGCTATGTTTTCTTACAATAAAAGAAATAAAGTAAAAAAAGTAATCGCTTTAGGAACTCCATATTGGGGAACTTATTTAGCTGATATTTCTCAACAATGGTGGTTTAACTGGATTTGGAAAAACACTGGTTTGAATGAAGGTGCAGCAACATCAACTACTTACTATTGTAGAGATGTAGTAAGACCGCTTTTTGATAATGCCTCTAATAATCAACCTGAAAAATTTATTATCCTTGGAGCTTCAGGTTTTAAAAATGGACATACACTTTTAGCTCCTTTAATGTTTACCAGCGGTGGAATACTATATTTAGCTCAAGGTACAAATGATGGTGTTACTCCGTATAGTAGTTCTTTACGTCCAGGAGCAACTTATCTTTTCAATAAAGGAGAAGCTAAATTGGATCATATTGACGTAGCTTTAGGACAATATGTATGGAATACAATAAAACCATATTTAAACGCTAATTTTAGCCGAAAATCTACCTTTGAACCAGCTGAATTTAATTATAATACTATTATAAGTGATTATCAAATTATAAACTCAGAAAACAATTATGATAAAATTATAGCTCCAAATAATTCTTCAACTGTAAACGTTGATATTTTTCATGAAAAATCAATTCAAGATTTTAAATTGTACGGAAACTCTAAGCTTTTATCTCCATTAATTAAAACTACTAGTACTAATAAAATTCATAATCATAGTAGCTCATATCAAATTAAGCTTTCTGAGAGATTAGTTTCAAATTCAAGATTTGCTGCCTTTATTCATTTTCCTGAAGGACCAAAAATGAAGTATATAAATCAACAGAATAATGATCGTATTTCTATCAAATTTGATGATATTTCAGTTTCATTAGAAAACATAAAAGTTGATGCTGTTATCACTAAAACAAGCGATTTGTATGGAAAAACAATAGATGGTGATTCTTTTGTGTATTCTTTTTCTTTGGATAATGATGAATTCAACTTAAACACTTCAGATTTTGAAGATGGAGTATACAGCATTCATATTACTGGTAAACACTCTGATTTCACACGTTCGATAGCTTCAGGTTTTGTAAAAGGTCGACTTACTTTAGAAAATATTCAAGAAGAAATTGATGATGAAAATAACCTACTAAATATCGATTTAAAATCAAATACAATTGTTGATCGTATTGAAATTATCTCCACAAAAAAAGATAATCAAAATATTAAAGTTTCAATATTTAATTTAAATGGTCAATTACAAATAACAGAACAGTTTAGTTCTAATGAGAATTATACTATAACAAATAACGTCAGTTCTTTAGCTAAAGGTTTATATATTCTTTCAGTAGAAAAAAATAATTTAAAAAAGAGTTTTAAAATTTTGAAAAAGTGATTATTACTTACTTTTAAATTCTTTAATTCATAAAATAAATCTAAATTGTGTAAACTTATTTCAGGACGGGACAAGAACATAAAAAAAGCCGAGTTTAATAACTCGGCTTTTTTAATTTTATATTTTTTATTACTGACCAACTCCGTAGTAAGTTCTTCCAACCTCATTTTCTATATCAGAAGCTTTTTTAACAGCTTGATACATGTTATAAGTTTGGTTCTTTCTTTGGTTAGCAATACGCTTTCTATAAGTATCGTAGTTAGGTAAATCTGTAGGTAAAACTCTACTTGTTACTACAAATGCATAAACTCCTCTATCTCCAACGATATCTTTCTTTAACTCTTTTTCAGTAGCACTTAACATTGCTCCAACAATTTTAGGCTCGTAACCGATACCTGTAATAGTTGGTGACTTTAATGTTACGTCACTAAACTTTTTTAATGGTTGTTTAGAAGCTGTTGCAATATCATTAAGTGTACTTCCTTGTAACTTTTCTTTTAAGATTTCTGCTTTCTTTTCATTCGTTAAAATTGGACGAACTCTAGAAATAGCTTGATCAACTGGCATTAATCCTTTCTCTGTAATTCCTGTTAAAGTAGCAACTACATAACCTCCATCTATATCAAAACGTTTGAAATCTCCAACTGTTAAATCTTTTCCGAAAGCCCAAGTAATAATTTGTCTTTCATTTCCTAAGGCTGGAATATTTTCATCTAAAGCTTTTAAACCTACAGCAGGTGAAACTGTTAATTTTTTATCTTTAGCTATTGCATCAATTTTACCTCCATTTGAAATTTCTTGAGCAAATGTTTCAGCATCTTGATAAACTGCATTTTCTGTAGCTTCAGAAGCTTCTATCTTACGAGCATACGTCGCTAATTTTAATGCTTTTTGGAAGTTCTTCTGTCCTTTAACCTCAATAACATGATATCCGAAAACAGTTTTAACAACTCCTAAATCTCCTTCTTTACCTTCAAAAACAAAGTCTCTAAACGCTGGTGTCATTTGTGTATATGGGAACCAGTCATAAAAACCTCCTTTATCTACTGAACCTTTGTCAGAAGAGAATTTTTTAACTAAATCTTCAAATTGACTTTTATCTTTTTTGATAACAGTTAATAAACTATCTGCGATTCTTTTTGCATCTGCTTCAGTATTTTTCACTGTTGGATCTGCACTAGGTGCTCCAGCGATAGGAATTAAAATATGACGAGCTTGAGCTGAATCTGGAATCTCTAAAACTTCAGTAATTTTAGATAATTTGAAATAGTTTTGATCTTTATATGGTCCGTAAACATCTCCAACATTTCCTTTAAATAGAGTGTCAGCAATTACTTGTGGAACTTGAACTTTAAATTGAATATTATCGTTATAAGGTAGATCAGATTTTGTAGCTTCTAAGAAAGTTAAATAATCAGTTGTATTTTTTAAACCAACACCAGAATCTCCATCATTAATTAATTTAGCTACATCAGCCTTAATATCATTCTCATCTTGAGCGCTAGCTTTAATATCGAACTTTACATAGCTAATATCTCTTGAAGCTTCTACTTCAAATTCTGAAGCATGACTTTCAATATATTTTTTCACATCTCCTTTAGTAATTTGAACTAAAGAATCAGCAACACTTGTATATGGTAAATACACTAAATCTCCGCTGATTTTTGTATTTTCATTAAAGTATTCTGTTTTTCCTTCTTCTAAAGAAGCACCTAAACCAGCAGCTACTAAATTATCATAAGTAGTTTTTTGTAAAGCACTTTTTACATTACTCATGTATTCTCTCCATGCTTTCCACTGATCTCCGTTTTCTTCTCTTATTGTTGCTAAAAACTCTTTGAATTTTTCTTTATCGAAAATCCCTGTAGTTTGGTATTTTGGATCATTTTTAATGAATTCTTTTTCATAAAGATCATTTAAAATATCTGCTTCTCCAACAGTAATTCCTGCTTCAGCTAATTGGCTATCGTAAATTTTTTGACGCACTAAGTTTTCCCAAACATTTTTAGCAGCTTGCATTTCAGAAACTCTATTTCCAGTTTGAGCTCTATAGTTATCTAAAGCTTGTGCAAATTCTTGACGAGATATTGATTCTCCATTAACTTGTCCTACTTCATTAATCTTCTGAGAATTGAAAAAATCCGTTAATGTTGAAGGATCTAATACAAAAGCAAATAATGCTAAACCTATTACAAGAATTAAGAACAATGAGCGTTCTCTAATTTTCGATAAAATTGCCATTTTAATTTTATTTTATATACAGTGTGCGAAAATACAATTTCGCATTTAATAATGCAATGTTTTTAATGCTTTTAGCTGTAGAATTTCAAGGAATTATTTAAGAACTGCGACTTTCTTTGTCGAGTCGTTTAAAGTAAATCGTATCAATTTTTGCAGAACTAACTTTTGTAATGATGATTTTATAGTTCTCTATAAACAATTCTTCATCTTGTTCTGGAATGGTTTCTGTATGATTTATAATAAAACCTCCTAAAGTTTCATAGGCTTCTTCTTTAGGGATTTCTAAATTATATTCATCATTTAAATAATCTACTTCTAATCTTGCTGAAAAATGGAACTCTTTTTCATTAATTTTTTCTTCAAGTAACTCTTGATTATCGTGCTCATCTTCAATCTCACCAAATAATTCTTCTACAACATCTTCAACAGTTATAATTCCTGAAGTTCCGCCATACTCATCAACAACAACAGCAATGCTTTTTCTCTTTTTTATTAACGCATTTAAAACGTCATTTATAATCATTGATTCAGGAACAAATTCAACTGGTAACAATATTGATTTTATAGTTCTAGGTTTTTTAAACAACTCGAAAGCATTTACATAACCTATGATATCATCTAAAGAATTCTTGTAAACTAATATTTTAGAGAATCCTGTTTCTATAAAGGTATTCTTTAAATTCGTAACAGTTTCATGAAGATCTACAGCTATAATTTCTGTTCTAGGCACCATAATTTCTCTAGCTTTTACCTTATGAAATTCTAAAGCATTTTGAAAAATTTGTATCTCAGAATCTACTTCTTCATTCTCTTTATTGGTTTCTAGTTGTTCCGAAATATAATTACCTAATTCTTCTTTGCTAAATTCCGTTTGAATTTCATCTTTTTCAGCTTTAAAAAACACACGTAAAAAAAAATCAGAAATTCTAGATATTAATCCTGCTAAGAAATAAAATAAAATGTAGAAGAAATATGCTGGTAAAGCAAATAGTTTTAATGCTTCATTAGCATAAACTCTAAACAGAGCCTTAGGAAGAAACTCTGCAGTAACTAGAATTATTAATGTTGAAATTACGGTTTGTGTAAGTAATTCTAATTCTTTGAATAAAGTATTTACAATTAAAAAGTCTGAAGGTAAGAAGGTTTGAAACCAACGCATTAATAATTCTCCCATGAAATAACTGTAAATTACTAATGCTATATTGTTTCCTACTAGCATTGAAGTAATAAAACGAGAAGAATTATTAGTGATTTTAGATAGGATTTGTGATAACAATCCATCTCCTTTTTTTTCTAGTTCGATATGAAGTTTATTTGCTGAAACAAATGCGATCTCCATACCTGAAAAAAAGGCTGAAAAAACTATAGAACCAAGTATGATTAAGACTTCATAATTCATTTTTGTTGCTTATTCCTCTGCTCTACTTTCTTTCTAAAATTACGTTTAAAAAAGAAAATAATCGTGATAAATATAGCAAATCCAAACATTAAAAATGCTTGTTCTTTATCTGAATTCCATTTTAAAATTCCTTCTACTAAAAATATTATTCCTACTACTAAATAACCGTACTGTGTGTATTTCCAAATCGTATTCATTATAACTCTTCTTTTTGAACTTCTACTCCTCCTGTAATATCTTTAAGTAACCACTTCGACAAATCTTGTTTTGACTCAAAACCAAAACCACTTATAGTATCTGTTATATTCGTTACTCTAAATCCATCTTCTGTAAAAAAATATTTTTCTCTTTGATCCCAGAATAACTGATTAGTTTCTAATTTCCTTTCACTTGTATGATTGAATACAACCACATTTCCTTTAATTTCTGAAACTCGAGTCGACGTATAAGATAATGCATAATTACCGGTTATGGTTGTAGAATCTTTCCCATCATTATCGTAAGTTACAATTTTAATTCCTTTAGGAAATTCGTTATAAGGATGACCTTTATTTGTAAAATCTTTTAGTATTGGAGTAACTAATTTTGATGTTACTTTACCAGAATCTTTATACACATGGAAAACATCTTTACCAATAGCAATTGGTAGATTTTTATCCGCCAAAAAATCTCTAACTTTTTTGGTATCGTTTGTACATGAAAAAAACATTGCCACCATGAAGATGGCAGCAATGCTTGTAAATATATTTTTTTTTGAAGCTTTCATTAGTTTGGTACACGAACTGATTCACCAATCCAACACTTAACTCTAAAAGAACTTCCTGGAGCAATACCTTTTTGGAAAATATCTTTCTTTGAAGGCACATTTCTTTTATAACTCTTAATGTATCTTCCTGCTCCAGAACCTGGATCTACTCTTTGAGCTTTCATTGCCTTATTTAAAGCAGCAACGTAAGTCATTTTCTTTTCAAAAACATCACTACCACAAGAGTTTGCACTCTTAGCATATAAACTTGCAATAAATAAATATGCTTTACCCATATTTGGATTATACTTTAAAGCTTCATAAGCTAAAGCTCTTGCTCTAGATTTACTAGATGTACCTTGAGCTTCTCTTAATTTTAATCTTGCTTTCTTTAAAGGATCTGTTTCTAAATCAAATGCTTTCTTTCTCATTTCAGCAGCTCCTTTAGCATCACCATTCTTCTCTAAAACACCAGCTGCAAAATTGATTGCATCAGCTGATTGAGTTACTTCAGCATAAGAAGTTACTAATTTTTCAAATAGTGGATCACCTTGACATCCTTTGTTATACATTCTAGATACTGCTCTCTTTAACCAAACACCATTAGTTTTGTTAGCATCGTAATCTCTTGTATATATAGGAATTAATCTTTCACAAGTTGCAATTTCAGATAAAATAGCATCTAAACCACCTTCAACTTGACCTAATGCTTTAGAGTTTGTTGAGTAAATCTTTAAATTTCTTTTTTCCTTCTTGTCTAAAGTAGCTGTAGAATCTTTTGCTAATAATGGACCTAACTTCTTATTGTAGTCATCTAATTTTTCTCCTACAGATTCCATTACGTCATCATAAGTATCAAATACTTTTTGAGGATTCGTATCTTTAAATCTAGATACAATACCTTTAAAATATCTAAAGATATTTTTTACTCCCATATCTTTAGGAGAAATCTTATAAGCTTTCTCTAAAATACTAAAGATCTCATCATCAGTCCCTAATTTATTTTTAATTAAAAAAGAAGCATAATCACTATGAGCTTTTGCTACACTTTTGTTTGGGAAATTAGCTAATCTACCTTCATAAACTTTTTTTGCTAAAACAGCATCTTTAGTTTTTTCTGCTACTGTTGCTCCATACTTGTAAATATTAACAGAAAGCGTAGGACAATTTACCATTAACCAATCTAAATCTGGTTTTGCCTCTGCATATTTCTTAGTCGTTACATTTCCTTTAAACAAGTTGTATTTAATATTACACTCTTGTCCTCCCTGTGCTTTAAGTCCTATAGTTAATAGGAATAATACTGCGAATAAATACGTAATTTTTTTCATAATTATCGTTTAATTAATCTATTTGTCTCTTCTTTAACCAATTTCTACCATTTAAGGATAAACTCAACCTAATATTGAAATAGCTTTCTTTTATTAAGCTGTTATTTATTGAACCTTTTTGACCATATTCTAATCCTATATTTAAATTAGATATTTGTCTCGGTAATGGTAAACCAAAACCAAGATTTATGCCAAAATCGGTTATTGAAGTAAAATTATTTCCTGTTCCTGTTCCATCTACTAATAAACCAGTGTCTTCAAATCTCAAACCAGCCCTGTAGGTAACTCTATCCCAATAACTTGATATAGAATTTATTTTTGGTATATAATACCCTCCAATAGATAATCTATTTGATGATTCAAATCTGTAAGTAGATCCTTGAATTAAGTTTCCTTCGTTTTCAAAAGCACCTTGAGTTTCATAATCGATACCAGCATACCATTTATTTTCTTTCCCAACTCCAACTCCTAAAATTGTTTTTAAAGGAACAGATAATTTACCTGAAACGCCTCTATCATATAATGTATCTCTTGGAATTTCCCTTCCATTAGAAGCAAAAGAGAAAGAATAAATACGCTCTCTACCAGATAATGAAAAATCATTTTCTAACTGTAATGCTGCTCCTGCTATTACATCTAAATCTTTGTATTTACGTTTGTATTGAGCTCCTAATTTAAATTGCCCTCCTCTAACATTTGCATTTCGTTCATATTTAGTGGCCAAAGCTACATTTGCTTGTTGGTTGATCGTATTATTGTCTATATTTCCAAAAACAAAACCTGCTTCAATACCTAAAGCAAGTCCTTTGTAAACATTAATACCAAAAGCTCCAAACAATCTGTTTGTACCACCTGATCCTGTGAATCTCGTTGCTTCAGTTACATTGTCATCTCCATCTAAAACATTCGTCAACAAAGCATATCCTACATTAGAAACTGGCTGTAAACCAGCCATAAAACCAGCTTTCTCACCAATAGGAATTCCTAATGCTATGTATCTTAAACTTGTTGTATTGTTAGACTCACTTCCATTGTCGCTACTAACATTTAATAGAGAAAGCTCTCCACCTATTCCGTAAGTAGCAAATCTTAAATCTGCAGTTGCTGCTGGATTTATAAAGTTAAGGTGGTGAATATCTTTAAGCGCTACACCTATTCCTCCCATTGAGGCTTGCTCTACAGTTGTTCTACTCACTTCTTCTCCTATACCGAAAAAAGAATAAGGAGATGAACTATTTCTTTGCCCCGTTATCTTTATTGAAATTAGTACTAATACTACAATAAAAAATCTCTTAATCATCCGCTCTGTTATAAGTCAATATTTGATATAATCCCTCCAAAACCAAATTTGGATTGGCAAATATGTCATTTTTTAATTGTTTGACCAAAAATTTTGTATCTCCTCCTGTTAAAAGTACTGTTAAATCTCCAAATTTATTTTTGTATTGTGTAATTACTCCATCTATTTCTCTACTAATTCCGTTAACTATTCCAGAATGAATAGATTCTTGAGTATTTGTTCCAATAAAACTATTTGGTTCTTTTGAAGTTAACAGAGGAAGTTTTGATGTATAATTATTCAAAGACTGATACCTCATTTTTAATCCTGGTGATATAGCTCCACCTAAATATTGACCTTCTGAATTTACAAAATCGAAAGTTATACATGTACCTGCATCGATAACTAAAACATTTTTATTTGAAAAATTACACACAGCATAAGCTGCAAGAGCTATTCTATCAACTCCTAATGTTTTTGGAGTTTCATAATTGTTTATAAAAGGAACATTAGTATCATTATTAAGCTCAATCAAATTTATTATTTTGTGTAATTGTTTTAACTTTTCTTCACTAAGTTTTGCTACAGCAGAAATAATTCCTTGTTTAATTGAATATTTTTTTAAAATTTTTTCGATTTCAGAAAAAATTTCCTCCTTATTAAAAACAAAAAACTTCTTAAGTATATCCTTTTCAAAAACAGCAGCTTTCACCCTAGTATTACCGACATCAATTATTAAATACATTCTTATTTTTTATCGTGGAGACAAATTTATAATAGATTTTTTACATTTTTTTTTGGTTCAATTCAAAAAACTGTTATATATTTGCATCCGCTAACAAGCTGGTACCTTAGCTCAGTTGGTAGAGCAAAGGACTGAAAATCCTTGTGTCCCTGGTTCGATTCCTGGAGGTACCACTCAAAAGCCCTGATTATTTCAGGGCTTTTTTATTTTAATACTCTTCCACCTTTTATTCATACCGATAGCTTTCTAAATAATAAGAAACTTTAATTATTTTCTTTTTTGATTCAGAATTCAAAAAAATCTTTAAGCTTTTTTCTGATTAAATGAAACTCGAAAGTTTTCAATAATAGCATATTAGGATAATCTATTTTAATCACAGAAAAAAAAGAGCAAGAAAATCTAAATTTATTGTGTAGTTATTAAGTTAAAAATTATATATTCGCACCCGCTAATAAGCATGGTACCTTAGCTCAGTTGGTAGAGCAAAGGACTGAAAATCCTTGTGTCCCTGGTTCGATTCCTGGAGGTACCACTTTAAAAGCCCTGATTTTTCGGGGCTTTTTTTATTTTCAAATATTTTTATCAAATGAAAAACCGAAACCCTAGGTAAACTAGGATTTCGGTTTTTAGTTGTCAATATATATTATTTTTTAATGCTTTATTGGTTCTTGAACTTTTCCTTTAAGATGTTTTGCATAGAATCCCATCATTGATTTATATAAAGCTATTCTATTTTCTTCTTTTCCAAAACCATGCCCTTCATCATATCTTACCATGTAAGGAACATCTACACCTTTAGTTCTAAGTCCTTCTACAATTTGATCTGACTCATCTATATTTACTCTAGGATCGTTTGCTCCTTGAACTACAAATAATGGTTTCTTGATTTTATCGATATGGAAAACTGGTGAAACTTCGTTCATAATTGCTTTTTCAGCAGCCACATCTTCGTCGTACCAAATTTCTTTGATAATTTTTAAATAAGGTTTCCAATAAGGAGGGATAGTTTTCATGAATGTAAATAAGTTAGACACACCAACATAATCTACACCACAAGCATATAAATCTGGAGTTTTAGTTAAACCTCTTAATACAGCATAACCACCATGACTTCCTCCATAAATTGCAGCTTTCTTTGCATCTACCCAACCTTTTTCGGTAACATATTTTAATCCGTCTTCTACATCATCCATTGCTTTTCTACCAATTTCTTTAAATCCTAATTCTAAGAATTTTCTTCCGTATCCACCAGAAATTCTAAAGTTAACTTGTAACGTAGCATAACCTCTACTTGCAAATAATTGTGATTCTGGATTGAATCCCCAAGAATCTCTAATTCCTTGTGGACCTCCATGAGGATTTACTATTACAGGAACTTTTTCTCCATTTAAAGCAGCTTTAGGTAAAGTGATATATCCATGAATTGTTAAACCATCTCTACTTTTAAATGTAATCGGACGCATCTCAGCCATGTCTTCTGGATTTAACTGAGGCATTGTATTATAAATCTCTTTTAATTCATTTTTCTTTAAATCGTAGATGTAATAAATACCATATAATTTATCACTAGTGATGTATAACATAAATTTAGTTTCATCATCAGTTTTTCCAGTAACATAATATTGCATTCCAGGAAGTTGCTTCTTTACAGTTTTATCTAATTTCTTGTAGGTTTTACTTACAGGAATTAAAATATTCTTTTCTCCTTCGTACGATAAATAATCGATAGCGTAATTGTTCTTTTTAGATAATCCTAAACCTCCAACATCGTACTTTTCGTTTGAGAAAACTTTCTTGATTGTTTTTTTCTTCTTTAAATCATATAATAAAATCTCTGCTTTATCTGTTTCTAAATTACTTAACACATAAGCATCGTGTGGATAATCTGTAGCATAATTGAATGAAATAATACCAAAACTATCTTTCCAGTTTAATTGTTTCCATAATTCGTATCCTCCTTTTCCGTCTTCATAATACACCTCCATATTTACACCATCTTTCAACTTAGTGTAACCTCTTAAATTTCCGTCTTTATCGAACTGATATCCTGCAATTGGATTACTTGCATCTTTATTTACAAATAATTGCTTGATTTCACCTGTTATTACGTTTAGTTTATAAGGCTCAAAAATTTGTGGATTATTTTTGTTTAATTGAACAATGATATGATCTTTATCTTCTCTTAATAAAGATTCGAAGTTAGCTCTAACACCTTCGAAAGGAGTTAAATCTTTATTATTACTTCCGTCTAAATTTACAGCATAAATATGGTAGTTTTCATTTCCTCCTTTATCCATAGTATAAAAAAGGCGATTAGAATTTAACCATCCGTATCCTCTAATTAATTCTTCTTTTTGTTCAATAACTCTTTTTGCTTTTCCTGTTTGAGTATTTTTTACATACACATGTTGCTTTCCATTAGCATCACTTTCTTTATATGATAAATATTTTCCATCAGGTGAAAAGCGGAATGAACTTCCTTTTGGATTCGCAAAATAATCTTCAACAGAATATTTGTACGTTCCCTTCTCTAAAGTTGAAAGTTTATTTAAATCTTGTTCTGAAGAAACTAATGTTGGATTTCCAGGAACCGTTTTTTCTGTTTTTTGTAATGATAATGGAATTTCCATACCTCCTTGTTTAAAAGTTCCTTTGAACTCTTTTCCTTCTAATTTCGCTGAATAATTAATTCCTGCTTTTTTAAATACAATTGTTAATGTATTATCTGTAAACGTAGTTGTATCCATTGGAATTCCTGTCGCACCTTGAGATGGACTATCCATAGTTGAAGAAAATGCTCCGCCTTTTTCAGAAATATTAAAAATTAAAGGCATTTCCATACCTTGAACTTTTAATGTTCCTTTCCAAGAACCTGTAATTTTTTGAGCACTTCCTACACCAACACTAACTACAAAAAGTAAAAGTGTTAATAGATGACTGCTTTTTTTCATTTGAATTTGTTTTAGGTTATTAATCTGACTTTATATAAGTTAGTATACTCACCTCACAAATTGTTACAAACAGTTTCTATTTTTAAAAAACTTCTTTGGCTATTTTTTTAATATTATCTGATTTCCCCATTGAATAATAATGTAATACTGGAACACCAGCTTTAATCAATTCTTTACTTTGTTGGATTGCCCATTGAATACCTACTTCACGTATTTGTTTATTGTCTTTACACGCCTCGATTTGCTCTACCAATTCTTGAGGTAAATCTAATCGGAAAACTTGTGGTAATACATGTAAATGACGTTTTACAGCAATTGGTTTTATTCCAGGAATAATAGGTACATTAATTCCTGCTTCTCTAGCTTTTTCAACGAAATTGAAATATTTCTGATTATCAAAAAACATTTGCGTAACCACATAATCTGCACCCGAATCTACTTTTTCCTTTAATCGTTTTAAATCAGACTCAATACTTGGTGCTTCTAAATGCTTTTCAGGATAACCAGCAACTCCCACACAGAAATCTGACTTGTATGGAGTTTCGATAATTTCGTGTAGATATTTTCCTTTATTTAAATCACTGATTTGTTTTACTAAATCTGATGCAAATTTATTTCCACCGTTAGAAGCCTGAAAATATTGTTGATCTTTTCTAGCATCTCCACGTAACGCCATAATATTGTCGATTCCTAAATAATGACAATCTACCAAAACATATTCTGTTTCTTCTTTTGTAAATCCACCACACAATACATGCGGAATGGCATCTACGTCGTATTTATATTTTAATGAAGCACAAATACCAACCGTACCTGGTCGCATTCTTGTAATTTTCTTTTCTAATAATCCGTTTTCTTTTTCAATGTAAATGTATTCCTCTCTAGATGTTGTAACATCTATAAACGGAGGTTTAAATTCCATTAACGGATCGATATTGTTATATAATTGCTGAATATTTTGTCCCTTTTGCGGTGGAACAATTTCAAATGAAAATAACGTTTTCCCCTTTGCCTTTTTAATATGTTCTGTAACCTTCATTTCTAATTTTCTATTTGTTAAAGTAACTGCTGTCGTATTTCATTAATATCATCTTCATATTCCCAATAAATCCATCTTCCGTGGGCATAATCTGTAAGAATAAATTTTTCGCTAACAGATTTTATTCTATCTAAATTGACTAACTTTTTGTTAAAACTATCAACAGTTACTTCTTCAATTATTTCTTTATTTTGATCATCGAAACCATGAACAATTTGATGGCTTCCTAACTTTAATTCTATAAATCTTTTACTCATTTTATTTTTATTGAATGTCTGCTTCCTGACGTCATTCCGAATTTACTTGTGCTGAAGTAATTTCAGTATTTCGGAATCTCATAAGACTATTAAACAATTCGTAATGAGAACCTGAAACAAGTTCAGGTTGACGCGAACTTATCATTATACATTCCTGATTTTTTTAATCTGCAAGTACTGGATTTAACCACTTTTTTGCATGTTCTAAAGAATTACCTCTTCTGTTGACATAATCTTTTAGCTGGTCTTCTTTTATTTTTCCTAAACCGAAATATTTAGATTCTGGATTTCCGAAATAGTAACCAGAAACACTTGCTGCCGGCCACATCGCTAAACTTTCAGTAAGTTTAACTCCGATAGTTTCTTCTACTTTTAAAACATCCCAAATGATATTCTTTTCTAAATGATCTGGACACGCTGGATACCCTGGAGCTGGACGAATTCCTTTATAGCTTTCTTTAATTAATTCTTCGTTAGATAAGTTCTCTTGATTTGCATATCCCCAATGCTTTGTTCGTACTTCTTTATGTAAGTATTCTGCAAAAGCTTCAGCCAAACGATCTGCGATAGCTTTAATCATAATTGAATTATAATCGTCGTTATCTTTTTCGAATGCTGTTGCTAATTCTTGAGTTCCGAAACCTGCTGATACACAAAAACAGCCTATGTAATCTTTCTTTCCAGTTGTTTTTGGTGCTACAAAATCTGCTAAAGCAATATTTGGTACACCTGATTTTTTCTTTAATTGCTGGCGAAGTGTTACGAAAGTAGCTTGAGTTTTTCCGTTTTCGTTATATACTTCGATATCATCTTCATTCACTGTATTTGCTGGAAACAGACCAAAAACTGCTTTAGCTTTTAGTAATTTTTCATCTATTACTTTTTGCAATAAAACCTGTGCATCTTTATATAATTCTGTGGCTTGTTCTCCAACAATTTCATCAGTTAAAATATTTGGAAACTTCCCGTGTAAATCCCAAGATCTGAAAAACGGACTCCAATCGATATAATCTAACAGTACTTTTAAATCTAGATTCTCAATAACTTGAGTTCCTAAGAAATTAGGCTCTTTAATCTCTGAAGTTGCCCAATCTATTTGGAATTTATTTTCTCTAGCTTCAGCTAATGAGATATAATTCTTCTTCTTAGTTCTGTTTAAAAATTGATCTCTAAACTTATCGTACTCTGTTCGAATTTGTTCTTTATAAACTTTATTATTCTCTTGTAATAAATCTCCAACAACAGTAACTGCGCGAGATGCATCGTTAACATGCACTACAGAATTGGTATACTTCGGTGCAATTTTAACTGCCGTATGTGCTTTTGATGTTGTAGCACCACCAATTAATAATGGAATATTCATTTGCTCTTTTTCCATTTCGTTGGCCAAATACACCATTTCATCTAACGACGGTGTGATTAATCCGCTTAAACCAATAACATCTACTTGCTCTTTTTTAGCAGCTTCAATTATTTTTTCTGGCGGAACCATTACTCCTAAATCAACAATTTCATAGTTATTACAACCCAAAACAACACTCACAATATTTTTACCAATATCATGTACGTCTCCTTTTACAGTTGCCATTAAGATTTTTCCAGCAGATGAAGCAGCACTATCTTTAGATTCTTCAATGAAAGGTTGTAAATATGCTACAGCTCTTTTCATTACACGAGCTGATTTTACAACTTGAGGTAAAAACATTTTTCCGCTTCCGAACAAATCACCAACCACATTCATACCTGCCATTAAATTTCCTTCAATAACTTGAATTGGTCGATCTACTAGTTGTCTTGCTTCTTCAACATCTTCTTCAATAAAAGCATCTAAACCTTTTACTAAACTATATGTAATTCTATCTTGTAATACTTCTTCTCGCCAAGCTAACTTTTTAGAATCTTCTTCTTTTTTTGTTCCTCGAACTGTTTCAGCAAATTCTAATAAACGTTCAGTAGCATCGTCTCTTCTATCTAATAAAACATCTTCTACATGCTCTAATAAATCTTTAGGAATTTCATCATATACTTCTAACATGGTAGGATTTACAATTCCCATATTCATTCCATGTTGAATGGCATGATATAAGAAAGCAGAATGCATTGCTTCACGTACTGTATTATTTCCACGGAAAGAAAAAGACACATTACTTACACCACCAGAAACACTTGCATATGGTAAGTTTGTTCGAATCCATTTTGTAGCCTTAAAAAAATCTAAAGCATTTTTTCGATGCTCTTCCATTCCAGTTGCTACCGGAAATATATTTGGATCGAAAATGATGTCTTCTGGAGCAAACTTTACCTTATCAACTAAAATTCTATATGAACGCTCACAAATTTCAATACGTCTTTCATAATTATCTGCTTGTCCAACTTCATCAAAAGCCATAACAATTGTTGCAGCTCCGTATCTTTTAATCAATTTCGCTTGACGGATAAACGTTTCTTCTCCTTCTTTTAAAGAAATTGAATTGACTACACATTTACCTTGTGCTACTTGTAATCCCGCTTCGATAATTTCCCATTTAGAGCTATCGATCATAATTGGAATTCGAGCAATATCTGGTTCTGAAGCAATTAAATTTAAAAATGTTACCATGGCATGAACACCATCTAACATTCCTTCATCCATATTTACATCAAGAATTTGTGCACCGCCTTCTACTTGATCTCTTGCAACTGCTAAAGCTTCTTGATATTTTTCTTCTTTAATTAATCGTAAAAATCGTCGAGAACCTGTAACATTTGTTCGTTCGCCAACATTAATAAAGTTACTTTCTGGAGTAACAATTAATGGTTCTAACCCTGATAATTTTAAATATCTACTACTCATTCTCTGCTACCAAAACTTTTCTTGGTTTATAATTTTTAGCCACATCTGCAATTGCTTTAATGTGTGATGGAGAAGTTCCGCAACAACCTCCAATAATATTAATTAATCCATCTTTTAAAAAACTCTCAATTAAATCTCTCATTTCTTCTGGAGTTTGATCATATTCACCAAAAGCATTAGGTAATCCAGCATTGGGATGTGCCGAAGTAAAAAACTCTGTATTATGCGATAATCGTTTTAGATAAGGTTCTAATTGTTCTGCACCTAAAGCACAATTAAACCCGACACTTAATAAAGGAATGTGAGAAATAGAAATTAAGAAAGCCTCAACTGTTTGTCCTGATAATGTTCTTCCACTAGCATCTGTAATCGTTCCTGAAATCATTACTGGAATATCGATTTCTCGCTCTTCTTTGACTTCTTCAATAGCAAAAATTGCAGCTTTTGCGTTTAATGTATCAAATATTGTTTCAACAAGTAAAACATCGGAACCACCATCTAACAATGCTTCTACTTGTTGCTTATAAGCCACACGTAAATCATCGAAAGTTACAGCTCTATATTCTGGTTTATTTACATCTGGAGATAAACTTGCAGTTCTGTTTGTTGGACCAATAGAACCGGCCACAAAACGTGGTTGTTCTGGATTTTTAGCTGTAAATTCATCTGCTACTTCTTTAGCAATTTTTGCCGACTGAAAATTTAGTTCATAGACTAAATCTTCCATATCATAGTCTGCCATAGCTATTGTTGTTCCAGAAAAAGTATTGGTTTCAATAATGTCTGCTCCAGCCTCTAAATATTTTCTATGCACTGATTTTACAGCTTCTGGCTGTGTAATTGATAACAAATCATTATTTCCTTTTAATGGAATATGATGTGATATAAATCTTTCTCCACGAAAATCTTCTTCTGTGAATTTAAATTCTTGAAGCATTGTTCCCATAGCACCATCGAGTACAAGGATTCTTTTTTGTATTTCTGTAAAAATGTTGTGTGACATTCCTGATATTTATTAGTTAAAGTTATCAGGAAAAGAAGAAGTATTCTTTGGGTTATCTCTCCACAATATTTAAAATATTGAAGTAGAATTTAGCACCTTCTTTGTTTACACAAAGGGTTGCTAAGGCTTCAAAGGGTCTATTCCCTCCACCTTTCTTGATAACTATAAAATGTTTATGAACTGAATTACAAAGTTATTGGTTTATTTTTTACTATACAATGTTTTAAAACTTATTTTTCAAAACCTTCATTTGAATTAATTTAACTCGATTTAAAAATACATTTTTTAGCATGCAAATCAATGAATTATGTCTTTACGATGAATGAAACATAGTGAAGTGAAGAAGTAATTTTTCCTTCGAGAACCTCAGGAAACATTTAGGTTCCGTTCGCAAAGACTTCCTTATTTACAAGGAGTTCAAGGTAAAATTACATCGAGTTAATT
Organism: uncultured Tenacibaculum sp.; assembly: GCF_947502995.1. Lineage (GTDB taxonomy): Bacteria > Bacteroidota > Bacteroidia > Flavobacteriales > Flavobacteriaceae > Polaribacter. Next base: position 102,137 of record NZ_CANNBW010000003.1, read on the forward strand.
TGTAGTACTAAAAAACCTCAAGTCATTAAAAGACTTGAGGTTGAAACTATTTTATTGTAAAGCTTAACCTAAATAATCTAATTGATTATCTCGGTTCTAAATCTCTAATAATTGAAACTTTACCTAATACCACTCCATCAATACTACTTTTCGCTGGTACAGTGTTAGAAGGTATCGGATTAATATGCTTCAGGTATACTTCACTTGCAAAAGTGGTGATACTATTAGCTCCATTTCCAATACCTGATTTTGCTTTAGTCGCTGGATCATTTCCACTTTCAACGATATAATACCTATTTAGAAAATAATCAAACCAAGCACTATGATTCCATTCTTTTTGAACATCCATTAAGTAAGCCGCTACACAATGAGAGAATTGAGCACTTCCCGATACTTGTCGATATCGAGAATGCCAAGCCATATCACTTCTTTTTGAACTTCTATAATGTCTAATTCCCCATTCTGGTCTTCCAATATCTGCTACCTCATATTTTTTTGCCGCTCCATTTCTTTCATCTGGATCCCAATTTTCTGTTCCATTACCATTGGAAATATCTACAGCTTCTTGGTTGATATAAAAGGCTTGTTGATCTTCTTGGAATATATCTGTCTTTTCCCAATTGGCTACTTCAAGTAACTCTTGTGATTCTAACATTTTTCCTGCAAATAAAATCAGCATTTTTGCTCCTTGGTTATGTCCTCCATCAGCATCCCAACTCAATCCTGACTTAGCTGCTCCATAACAATCAATTCCTGCTTGAATTAAAGCGATGACTAATTCTTCTTTTTCCGATTGCGTTCCTTCTAACATTGCTCTAATTAATGCTTTCCCAGTATTTTTAGCGATTTCCCTACCATATTCTCCATTAGGATGATTCGCATCAGCATGCCAATATCGATCAGCAAAACCTGTTTTAATTTTCATGTAAGGACCTCCTGAAAAATAACGTAAACATTCTTCTATACTCGGAGTATTCGCTGTATTGGTATATGAAAGAAGATTACTCCATTTAATATCTGATTTTTTGTAAATCGGTTTTAACGTTCCTGAATATGGCGGTCTAAAACTCTCTATTGGAGGCGCTACATCTAAAACTGTTAGTACTTGAATCTCTTCTAAATCACTATTATCTCCTGGTGCATCTGAATCTTTACTTTTAGTTTGCAGATATGAATTTCCAGGCAGTAAATTGATTGGTAATTTTTCTAAACTGGTTACATTTTCTTCATGCTTATAATCATTAAATTTCATTCTATCATCTGATCCATTACTAAAAGAGTTGTCTGGATTTACAAAACCTCCATTTCTACCTTCTTTTGAAACCGGTAGAGTAGCTGTGAGCTTTATATTTCCATCACTAATAATCCATGGACTTCCATCTAAAAACCTACCTGTTTGTGTTTCATCAAAACTCCATGTTATTCCTCCTTTGGTTATTGAGGTAGTACTCTCTGAAGTAGTATCATCAGAAGGTGTTTCTCCTACAGACACTTCATCATCTGTAACGTTCTCTAATTTATCATCGCTTGAACAAAATGAAAAAATTGAACATAGAAAAAGAACAAAAATTTTAAAAATCAGTCTCATAATTTATCTTTTGAATTCAGCATAAAATTAGTTTTTAGTACATGAGATTTTTACACTGTTTTCAGTGAAAACAAAAAGGGATTTGTGATAAACACAAATCCCTTTTTACTTTATTTTTAAATTCCTATTGTTATACAAAAATATCTGAAGATAAATAACGATCTCCTCGATCACAGATAATTGCAACTATAATTCCTTCGTCTAGTGTTTCTGCTAATTTTAATGCTGAAGCTACAGCTCCACCACTACTCATTCCTGAGAAAATTCCTTCTTCACGAGCTAAACGAATGGTCATTGCTTTTGCTTCTTCTTGATTTACCTCTAAAACTTTATCAATTTTTTCTCTTTTAAAAATTGCAGGTAAATATTCTTCTGGCCATTTACGAATTCCTGGAATGCGAGCTCCTTCTTTTGGCTGAACACCAACAATGGTAATATCTTTATTTTGCTCTTTTAAATAATCTGAAACTCCTGTAATTGTTCCTGTAGTTCCCATAGCAGAAACAAAATGAGTTACTTTTCCTTCAGTATCTCTCCAAATTTCTGGTCCGGTTGTACTATAATGTGCTTTCGGATTATCTAAGTTATCAAACTGATTTAATCTAAAATATCCTTTCTTGTATTTTAATTCTAAAGCATGGTCAATAGCTCCTTCCATACCAACTTCTGATGGTGTTAAGATTACTTCTGCTCCGTAAGCTCGCATTGTTTTTACACGTTCTACAGTGGCATGTTCTGGCATTACTAATACCATATTTAATCCTAAAACTTTTGCCATTAATGCAAGTGCAATTCCTGTATTTCCACTTGTTGCTTCTACTAAAGTATCTCCTTTTTTAATGTTATTCTTTTTCAGAGCTTCAGAAATCATGTAATACGCTGCTCTGTCTTTTACACTTCCTCCTGGATTATGTCCTTCTAACTTTAAAAACAGACGAACATTTTCTTTATTTATAATATTTGTAGCTTCTACTAAAGGCGTATTTCCTACAAAATCTGTAATATTTTTTGCGTTCATATACTAGTTGTAAATACTATTTTGTGATTTATAAATCACAGTTGAATTTGGCTCTATAGACTTTGTTATGCAAACATTTGCTCCGATAACTGTATTTGCTCCAACTACAATATTTCCTAAAATTGTAGCATTTGCATAAATGGTTACATTACTTTCTATCGTTGGATGTCTTTTAACTTCAGCTAATTCTTTTTTCACTTGAATTCCACCTAAAGTTACTCCTTGATAAATACTAACATTATTTTCAATAATTGTAGTTTCACCTATTACGACACCTGTTGCATGATCGATAAAGAAAGCTTCTCCAATTGTTGCTCCTGGATGAATATCTACACCGGTTAAACTATGTGCATATTCACTCATCATTCGAGGTAAAATTGGAACATTAATTTTATACAATTCATGACTTAAACGATATATCGCTATGGCGTGAAAACCTGGATACGCTAAATACACTTCTCCTAAACTTTTACAAGCTGGATCTGTATTTTCAAAAGCTTTTGCGTCTAAATCTAATTTCTTTCGGATATCGCAGAATGATGTTTGATAATACATCCAAATTTCTTCGTGCTTTTCTACAGATAACCCTTTTAAGATTTTTACAAACTTACTTTTTAAATGATTGGCTTTTTCCTGACAAACATCTTCAAACAATGCATAAAATAGTTGTTTTGTAAAATATTCTACATCGTCTTTTAGTGATAAGTTGTAATTACTGAATTGCATTTTAATTTTTTATATAAATATAATTAACTTTCTGGAGCTAACTCTACTTCTAAACCTTCTAATTCTGGTGTCATTTGTATTTGACAACCCAATCTACTATTATCTTCTACATCGAAAGCTTCTGCTAACATCGCATCTTCATCGTCAGACATTTCTGGAAGCTCATGGTTAGACGTAACATAACATTGACAAGAAGCACACATGGCCATTCCTCCACAGATTCCTATGGTTCCTTCTGGAGCTAATTCGTAAGAACGAACAACTTCCATTAAGTTCATTGCCATATCTGTCGGAGCAACTACATCGTGAATTACACCTTCTCTGTCTTTTATTTTTATATTGATATCCATTTCTTTCAGTATTAAGAAATTAGTATTAAGTCCTGAGTACTTTGGACTTTAGACTTTAGACTTAGTGCTAATTAATAGCTTTTACTACTGCTTTTGGCGCCTCTTTTTTAGTTCCATCGAAACCTTCTACTCCTCCTACAGTTGTATATTTCATTACATACTTTTTATCTGGGAAGATTCTCTTGTATGCACTCTGACACATTAAGGTGGCTTCATGGAAACCACATAAAATTAATTTTAATTTACCTGGATATGTATTCACATCTCCAATGGCATAAATCCCTGGAATGTTTGTTTGATAATCTAAAGAATTGTCAACTTTAATAGCATTCTTTTCAATGTCTAATCCCCAATTTCCAATCGGACCAAGTTTTGGAGCTAATCCGAATAAAGGGATGAAATGATCTGTATCGATTATAAAAGGCTCTTTATCTTTTTGTTCTACAACAACTCCTGTAACTTTATCGTCTCCAAGAATTCCTTTTACTTCTGCAGGAGTGATTAAATTGATCTTTCCTAAGTTCTTTAATTCTTGAACTTTTTCTACTGAATCTAAAGCTCCTCTAAATTCATTTCTTCTATGAATTAATGTTACTGATTTTGCAACATCTGTTAAGAAGATTGACCAATCTAAAGCAGAATCTCCACCACCTGCAATTACAACATCTTTATCACGATATAATTCAGGTTCTTTAATCATGTATTCAACTCCGTTATCTTCGAATTGAGCTAGATTATCAATCTTAGGTTTCCTTGGCTCAAAACTTCCTAAACCTCCAGCAATTGCAACAACTGGTGCTTTATGTTTTGTTCCTTTATTTGTGGTAACAATAAATGTTCCATCGTCTTGTTTATCGATTGTTTCTGCACGTTCTCCTAAAGTAAAACCTGGCTGAAACTGTTTCCCTTGCTCTAATAACTTCTCTGTTAAATTGCCTGCTAAAATCTCAGGATAAGCTGGTATATCGTAAATTGGTTTTTTCGGATAAATCTCTGAACATTGTCCACCTGGTTGTGCTAATGCATCTATTAAATGACAACGTAATTTTAATAATCCTGCTTCAAAAACTGTAAATAACCCTGTTGGTCCTGCTCCTATTATTAATATATCTGTTTCTATCATTTTTCTATCTTTTCTACTAAACCTTTAGTAAACTCATTTAATGTTTCTACTTTTTGTTCAAAATTCCCTTTAATTGTTTTTCTATACTCGTTCAAATTTTGCACGAGGTCATCTATTTTATCTGGAATTACTTCCTCAAAAAATTGTCGTAATCTTTTTGCTGTTGTAGGTGATTTTCCATTTGTAGAAATTGCAATTTTTACATTTCCTTTCGTTACAATTCCTCCCATATAGAAATCGCAATATGGTGGATTGTCTGCTACATTTACCAACTTACTTTGCGCTCTACAATCTTTATAAACCTCTACATTTATTTCAGGAATATCTGTGGTTGCGATTACAATATGTTTTCCATCTAAATACGAAGTTTTATACACATCATTAATTAACGTAACATCACCTTTTTCTGCTAAAGCTTTTGTTCCTTCTCTAAACATTGGTGACACAATAGTAACTTTTGCATCTGGACTCGATTTCAACAAAAACGTAAGTTTTTCTTCTGCAACAAAACCTCCTCCTACAATTAGCACTTGTAAATTCTTAACTTTAAGAAAAACTGGATATAAATTATTTCTTTCTTCACTCATTTGTAACTGTCTTTAAACTTACTTCATTTTGAATCTCTGCTAGGATTTCTCTATGTCTTACTACTTCTCCAATAACTATAATTGCAGGATTACTTAGTTGTTTTTCTTCAACTACTGCTGCTATAGTATTCACAGTACCAACTCCAACTTTTTCTTGTGGCGTTGTTCCTTCCTGAATAATTGCTACAGGTACATCACCTTTTCCTTCTTGTTCAAACAAACTTGTGATCTGAGAAAGTTTCCCCATTCCCATTAATATCACAACTGTTGCATTTGATTTTGCTGCTAATGCAACATCTTCGGAAAGTTTATGCTGCTTTGTAGTTCCTGTAATTACCCAAAAACTTTCTGCGCTACCTCTTTTTGTTAATGGTACATTTTGATACGCAGGAACTGCTATTGATGACGAAATTCCTGGAACCATTGCCACTTCTAATCCGTGTTGTGCTGCATATTCCATTTCCTCAGAACCTCTTCCGAATATAAAAGGATCTCCACCTTTTAAACGAACCACATGTCCGTGTGATTTTCCTCTAGCAACAATTAATTCATTAATTTGTTCTTGTTGATAACGGTAACAACCGCGACGTTTCCCTACAAAAATTAACTCAGCATTCGGATTCACGTGATCTAACAATTCTGCATTTACTAAAGCATCGTATAATACAACATCTGCTCTTTGTAATGCTTTAATTGCTTTTAATGTGATTAATTCAGGATCTCCTGGTCCTGCTCCTACTACAGTTAATTTTGGAATTACGTTCATCGTATTTATTTTACTTCTACTTCTAACTTTCTGTACGCATCTACCTTTTGATAAAAACTCTTTGCTTTATTCGCATATGCTTTTGCGAATTCTTCAGTTGGCTCATGTTTATTAATTTCGTAAACCAATTCTTCAAAAGAATCTTCTAAAACGATTCTATTTGTTTCAACAAATACTTTATCAAAATTCGTTATGATTGCTGCTTGAGTATTTGTTTTCACTTTAGATCCTTCTGCTGTTAATAATGCTTTTGCAGTATTCACAATTGATGCATATGAATGGTAAATACTATCTGACCATTTTTGCTCTTGAATTGCAACTTCTGCGTTCACTATTTTTTCTTCACTTTCGAATAAAAGCGTTGCCACTAAATCTATAACTACACCGGCACACTCTCCTACACCAATGGCTTTTACGTATTTTTTATCGTGTCCCCAATCCACAAAGTCATCCTCTGTTAAATCGTCGGTACTTGATAAATGCTTCAGGATATCATAAAAGTAAGTTTTTCCTTTTCTATCGTAATAATTCAAAAAGGTTTCTTGATTATTTTTGTGATTTTCAAAATCATTTAACAGTATTTTTAAAGATTCCGGACCACGCTTGCTTGGTACTTTAATTACTTTATCAGAAAATCGTCCAGCTCCATTTCCTAAAACACCTCCACCTAATAAAATTTGTAAAGCAGGCGCAACTAAATTTCCTGATTTAATTGACATTCCTTGGAAACCAATATGAGCCATATTGTGCTGACCACAAGCATTCATACAACCACTAATTTTGATTGTAATGTCTTTATTGTTTACATACTGTGGATATTCCTTTTTTAGAACACGTTCTAATTCTACTGAAATACCTGTGCTACTAGCAATACCTAAATTACAAGTATCTGTACCTGGACAAGCAGTGATATCTAATAAACTATCATATCCAGCTTCTGCAAAACCAAGTTTATTTAATTCTGTGTAAAAGAATGGTAAAAAAGCTTCTCTTACATGACGAATTAAAATATTCTGACGCAATGTAAATCGTAACTCGTTTGCTCCGTATTTCTTAATTAAATCAGCTAGCTTTCTAGCTTTATCAGTATAAAAATCACCTAAATGTACTTTTATTCCAATAGCAAATAAACCATCTTGTTTTTGCGGAATTACATTTGTAGATTTCCATAAATCATATGCTTCTTGATCTTCAATAGTTACTGTAGGAACTTCTGATGTTTCAAAAACAATTTCATTTTCAAACTCAGTCGTGTCAATAGGATAAGATTGATATGCTAAAGCTCTTTTTTCTTTATCTACTAAATTTAAAAATCCGTCTAAACCTAAATCTTTAACTAAGAATTTTAAACGTGCTTTTGCTCTTTTAGCTCTTTCTCCGTAACGATCGAAAACTCTTAAAACACCTTCTATAGTTGGAATTAATAAATCTGTAGCTAAGAAATCATACATTACATCTGCATGTCTTGGCTGAGAACCTAATCCCCCTGCAAGGACAACTTTAAATCCACGAATTTCTTGATCTCCGATCTTTTTAGTTTTAGCAATAAAACCTAAATCGTGAATAAAACTTAAAGCAGTATCGTTGTCTGTCGCAGAAAAAGACATTTTAAATTTTCTCCCCATTTCTTGACATACAGGGTTTCTTAAGAAAAATTGAAATGTTGCGTGTGCATATGGAGTTACATCAAAAGGTTCTTTCGGATCTATTCCAGCAGTTTCTGATGCAGTTACATTTCTTACTGCGTTTCCACAAGCTTCTCTTAATGTAATATCATCTTTCTCTAATTGAGACCAAAGTTCAGGCGTTCTATCTAAACTTACATAGTGAATCTGAATATCTTGTCTAGTCGTAATATGTAATCTTCCTCTAGAATATTCATCAGACACATCAGAAATACGATGTAATTGTTCGCTAGTTACTTTTCCGTACGGTATTTTTATACGTACCATTTGAACTCCCAACTGTCTTTGCCCATATACACCACGAGCTAAACGTAGACTTCTAAAACGTTCTTCATCTACCTTTCCTTCTTTAAAAAGTCTAATTTTTTTTTCTAATTCCAAGATGTCTTTTTCAACAACTGGATTTTCTATTTCGCTTCTAAAACTTTGCATGGTAATAGGGTTTAATTATGCAAAAATTGCTGCTTGTTTAATAATTCTTCTTCGGTTTCTACATGATTCTCATCAGGAACACAACAATCAACAGGACAAACTGCTGCACATTGTGGCTCTTCGTGAAACCCTTTACATTCTGTACATTTATCTGGTACAATGAAATAATATTCATCAGATATAGCTTCTTGATCATCTTCAGCATTCAGCTTAATTCCATTCAATAATTCAATATCTCCTTCTAAAGAAGTTCCTTGACCGTAATTCCAGTCTTCGGCTCCTTCGTAAATCGCTGTATTCGGGCACTCTGGCTCACAGGCACCACAATTGATACATTCGTCTGTTATAATAATTGCCATTTCCTGTTTTTTTAATTGATGAAACCTACACCTGAAGTATTATTTGTTTTCGGATTGATTAAGATAAAAGCTCCATTCGCCTTGTTTTCTTCATAACTATCCACAAATAATGGTTTGCTTACTTTCAGGCTAACTTTCCCTATTTCATTCAGGGAAAGTTTTGAAGGGTTTTCATCTTCGCCCGAAAAGTCAGTATTAATAATTGTATCTAGACTTGTAATCTTAGCTTGAGCATCGTTTACTCCATGCTTGATATAATATTTTTCTGAAGCTTGTAATGGCGTACTATCCATCCAACAAATCGTAGCTTCTAATTGTTTTACAACTTTAGGTTCTTGACCAGTTTTCACTAACATATCACCTCTACTCACATTCACATTGTCTTCTAATGTTATGCTTACAGAACTACCACTTTTAGCTTGTTCGAATTCTTGATCAAAAAACTGAATACTTTTTACTTTAGATTTTGTTTCTGAAGGCAATACGGTAACTTCATCTCCAACTGCTAAATCTCCTCCGTATAATTTCCCAGCATAACCTCTGTAATCGTGATAGTCATCTGTTTTAGGACGAATTACGGTTTGTACAGGAAAACGTACTTTAAAATCAGAATCTTGTTCCTCTTCTACATGTAAACCTTCTAAATATTCTAATAAGCTTTTACCAGTATACCATGGAATATTATTTGATGCAGTAACTACATTATCTCCATGTAAAGCTGAAACTGGTACAAAAGTTAAATTTTGATCTTGATAGCCGCTTTTCTGAGCTAAATACTCAATTTCTCCTTTAATCTGATTGAATTTCTCTTCAGAATAATCTACCAAGTCCATTTTATTCACTGCAATAACAACTTCTTTTACTCTAAGTAGATTATTGATAAAGAAATGACGATATGTTTGCTCTACCACTCCATTTCTAGCATCTACTAAAATTATAGACGCTTGAGAATTTGACGCTCCAGTAACCATATTTCTAGTGTATTCGATATGTCCAGGACTATCGGCTACAATAAAACTAGTTCTTGGTGTAGAAAAATAAATATGTGCTACATCGATTGTAATCCCTTGTTCTCTTTCTGCCACTAAACCATCAGTAGCTAATGAAAAATCTAGATAATCAAATCCACGCTGTTTACTTTTATCTTCAATTGCTTGAAGTTTATCTTCAGTCAATGAATTTGTATCATATAAAATTCGTCCTATTAATGTGCTCTTTCCGTCATCTACACTTCCTGCTGTTGCTATTTTTAGTACGTTCATCTTTTTAATATTGATAGAGAGCTTTAGACTGTAAGAATTTTATAAATAATCCCCAAAACAATAATTTCTTACAGTCTTTCACCCCATAAATTTTGTAATCTTTAAAAGTATCCTTGTTGTTTTCTTTTTTCCATTGCAGCTTCAGATCGTTTATCATCTATTCTAGCGCCACGTTCTGAAATTTTAGAATCTCTAATCTCTGCAACTACAGATGCGATATCTACAGCATCTGATAAAACTGCTGCAGTACAACTCATATCTCCAACTGTTCTGAACCGAACCATTCTTTGCTCTACTTTTTCATCTTCATCTCGATATACAACTCCATCATTTGCAGACCAAATCAGTCCGTCTCTTAAGAAAGTTTCACGTTGATGTGCAAAGTATATGGAAGGAATTTCAATAGCTTCCTTTTGGATATATGACCACACATCTAACTCTGTCCAATTTGAAATAGGAAATACACGAACATTCTGACCTAAATCTATTCTTCCATTTAACATATCGAATAATTCTGGTCTTTGATTTTTTTCATCCCATTGACCGAAATCATCACGAACTGAGAAAATTCTTTCTTTTGCTCTTGCTTTTTCTTCATCTCTTCTTGCACCACCGATACACGCATCGAATCCGAATTCTTCAATTGCATCTAGTAAAGTTTCTGTCTGTAAAATATTTCTACTCGCATACTTACCCGTTTCTTCTTTTACTTTACCAGCATCTATATTATCTTGAACATTACGAACGATTAACTCAACTCCTAATTCTTCAACTAATCGATCTCGAAACTCAATAGTTTCAGGAAAATTGTGTCCTGTATCGATATGCATTAAAGGGAATGGAATTTTTGCTGGGTAAAAAGCTTTTTGAGCTAATCGTACCAAGGTTATACTATCTTTTCCTCCAGAAAATAACAGTACAGGTTTTTCAAACTGAGCTGCTACTTCTCTTATGATATAAATTGCTTCACTTTCTAATGCTCCTACTCTAATTACATCCGTATTCATAATCATGTTTTTTAAATATGTAAACCACATTCTCTATTACTCTCTACTTTAGTTGGATCGAAATACTTAAACTCGTTAGGTAAATCGAACTGAGCTAAATATTGATTTAACTTTTCGTCTGAAAAATTGTAAAAAGGACTTACTTTTATCACTCCATCTTTACTAACAGAAACAGTATCAATACTATCTCTAAAAGCAGTTTGGCCTTTCCTTAAATTTGTAAACCAAACATCTGGTTGATGTTCGTTCATTGCTCTTTTGAAAGGTTCTAGTTTTACTTGCTCTGTAAAAACAGCATGATTTGGATCATCTACACTTGGGAAACCTAAAACAACATTTCTGTGGGCAACAGTTTGCTTTGGCACATATAACTTTACATTTAAACTTAATTTTTCTATAAGTTCTTCTGCATGTTTATAAGTTTGAGGCGTATTATAACCTGTATCACACCAGACAACAGGGATATCTTTCTGTTCAGTTACCACTAAATGTAAAATTGCACTTTCGTATGGTCTAAAATTAGTTGTTACCACTGGTCTTTTAGCTACTGATAACGCCCAATTCACAATCTCTTGAGGAGATTTTCCTTTTAACTCTTTATTAATATTTTCTATATTCATTTTCTACCCCATTTGATGCTATTCCAAACTCTTTCATGAAAAAAATACAACAGCATTTTAGTTACTAATTCAATTCCTCCGATTGATAATGCCGTATCTACTTCTCCTGTAATTAACCAAGAAATTACGATTGTATCTATAGTACCGACTGCTCTCCAACTAATTGATTTTATAACACTTCGTATTGGTTTTTCGGAGTATCTATCTTCCTTAAAATTCGATTTATCTTCTATTACTTGTTCAATTATCATTTTCAAAACACATTTACCCTATCGGAATAGTAGGTTTATAAGACAAATATACATATGATTCATTAATATCAAAGTAAAAATCAAAAAATTAACACTATTGTAATATTTGTTTAACTAAACTAGATCAGCAAGTGTAGTATTACGTAAGACATGTAACGTATTATCACGTACTTGAATCATTAATTTATGTACTGCACATGCTTGTTCATCTGGACAATCATCACATTTTTCATAAAAATTCAAACTTACACATGGTACCATTGCAATTGGGCCTTCAAGAGTTCGGATTACTTCTGTCATTTTAACCTCAGAAGGTTCTTTGATCATATAATATCCTCCGCCCTTTCCTTTTTTGGCTCCTAAAACACCTGCTTTTCTTAAGGTAAGTAATATACTTTCTAAAAATTTATGAGATATATTTTCACTTTCAGAAATTGTTGCAATCTGAACCTTTTCTCCTTTTTCTTGCTTCGCAATAAAAGTTAAAGCCTTAATCCCATATTTTGTTTTCTTAGAAAGCATACTACAAATATATACTTTCTTATAGATTTTTACACTTCTAATGCCTGTTTTAGATCTTGAATAACATCATCAACAAATTCTAATCCTATAGAACTACGCACTAATCCATCTGTAATTCCAACTTCTAATCGATCTTCTTCGCTTAATTTACTGTGAGTTGTAGAAGCAGGATGTGTTACAATTGTTCTTGAATCTCCCAGATTTGCAGATAAAGAACATAATTTTATTTTATTTAAAAACTTTCTTCCAGCTTCGATTCCTCCTTTAATTTCAAAAGCTACAATATTACCTCCTAATCTCATCTGCTTTTTAGCCACTTCATATTGAGGATGCGATGGTAAAAAAGGATATTTTACAAAATTTACCGCTGGATGTGCTTCTAAAAATTGAGCAACTTTTAATGCATTTTCACAATGTTTATCTACTCGAACAGCTAAAGTTTCTAAACTTTTAGATAAAACCCAAGCATTAAATGGTGACATCGCCGGACCAGTATTTCTAGAAAACAGATAGATTTCTTTAACAAGCTCTGCTTTTCCTACTGTAACCCCACCTAAAACTCTACCTTGTCCGTCAATCAATTTTGTTGCTGAATGAATTACCAAATCTGCTCCGAATTTTATCGGGTTTTGTAAATATGGTGTTGCGAAACAATTATCTATCACCAATAACAAATTATGTTTTTTAGCAATTTGAGATAAAGCTTCTAAATCCAAAATATCTACTGCTGGATTTGTAGGTGATTCTGCATATAAAATTTTAGTATTCGGTTGAATTAAACTTTCAACTTTATCTAATTCATTAACTTTAAAATAACTAGTTTCTATATTCCATTTTGGCAAATACTTCGTAAATAAACTATGTGTAGAACCAAAAACAGAACGCGAAGAAACAATATGATCTCCAGCACTTAACAATGCTGCAAATGTTGAAAACACAGCGCCCATTCCTGTAGCAAATGCATAACCTGCTTCTGCTCCTTCCATTGCAACAATTTTATCTACAAACTCTGTAGTATTCGGATTAGAAAATCTACTATATAAATTTCGTTGCTTCTCTTCTGCAAAAGATGCTCGCATATCTTCTGCATCATCAAAAACAAAACTTGATGTTAAATATAATGGTGTAGAATGCTCTGAAAACTGTGAACGTTCTGTTTGAATTCTTACTGCCTGTGTTTCAAAATTCCTACTCATATCTCTTCGTTATTCAAAATAATTTTATAATTAATTTTAGCTGTTTGCTCTATAATCTTAGCTACAGAACAATATTTTTCTACTGCTAAACTTGTTGCCTTTTTTACTTTTGCACTACTTACGGTTCCATTAAAACTATACGTAATGGTGATATCTTGAAAAATTGCTGGTATTTCATCTTCTTTACGAGTAGCGTCTATTGAAACATTATAATCGAAATCGTAAACCTTTTGTTTGTTTAGAATTTTTACGACATCGATACTACTGCAACTTGCCAGACTTACTAACATTAATTCCATCGGACGAATAGCATTTACTGAAGTTTCATCTTGAGTTTGCCCCACTAATAATGAATAACCCGTTTGATTTTTTGCTTCAAATAATAGGTGTTTGTTATAATTTTTTAGTTGAATGTTCATTTGTTTTATTTTTTTGTTAATCGTAAAATATCTCCGAATACACCTCTTGCTGTAACTTCTGCTCCAGCTCCAGCTCCTTGAATAACTAGCGGTTGATCTCCATAAGATTCTGTATAAATTTCAAATATGGCATCAGATCCTTTTAAGCTTCCAAGTGGTGTGTCTTTAGCTACAGAAACTAGTTTTACATCTAATTCTCCTTTATTTTGTTGTAAGTCTCCATGTAAATCTCCGATGTACCTTAGTACATGATCTTCTTTTTGACCTGACTTTTCTTTAGTGTAATACGGATCTAACTTTGTAGTATTTGATAAGAAATCTTCAACACTTCCAGATCTTAGTTCTTCTGGAATTAAATTCTGAATTTGAATATCTTCAAACTCATTTTCTAAATCTAATTCTCTGGCAAGGATTAAAAGTTTTCGGGCTACATCATTTCCACATAAATCTTCTCTAGGATCTGGCTCTGTATATCCATTTTTAATAGCTTCGGATAACACTTCTGAAAATGAAGTTTCTTCTTCAGAAAATGTATTGAAAATAAAACTTAATGATCCTGAAAAAACACCTCTAATTCTTGTAATATTTTCTCCAGAATCGTGTAATAATTTTATTGTATCGATTAATGGTAATCCTGCACCTACATTGGTTTCGTAGAGATATGTTTTTTTATTTTCTTCTAAAACATCTCGTAATTCTTTATAGAAAGAATGTGCAACTGTATTGGCTATTTTGTTAGATGAAACTAAATCGAAACCTGCTTTTACTAGAGGAATATAATTGTGTACAAAATTTTTACTGGCGGTATTATCAACAGCAATTAAGTTTTCTAAATGATGTGCTTTTGCAAAGCTTATAACTTCTTCTATACTATTACTTGTATCGCTATTATCCAGATTGTCTTTCCAATTTTCATCTACTCCGTTTTTACTTAACAATACATTTTTAGAATTGGCTACAGCAAAAATATTTAACTGAACTTTTCTTCTTTCCAAGATGTTTTTTGCACTTGCTAAAATTTGTTCAATTAAGGTTCCACCAACTAAACCTTTTCCAAAAATTGCAATATTTATTTTCTTTGCTACTCCGAAAACTTGACCGTGAATTACATTAACAGCTTTGTGCAATTCTTCCTTTTTTACCACCAAACTCACATTCTTCCCAGAGATTGTATTATTGAATAATAATGGAACAATTTGATTCTGAATTAAAGCATTGTATGGTAAATGGAATTCGCTAAGATCTTGACCAATAATTGAAATAACAGCAACATTATTCACTATTGTGATTTGATTAACATCTTTAGTAATTAAGTCTTGTGCAAATTCTTGTTCTAAAGCTTTAACTGCTAATTCTGATTTTTCTTTATCAACCACCAATCCAATTCCTCTTTCGGAAGAACCTTGAGAAATAATACTAACGCTTATTCCATGATTTCCTAAAGATTTAAAAATACGTGCATCAACTCCGATTTTACCTAACAAACCTCTTCCTTCAAAATTTATTAAAGCTACATTTTCTAATACTGAAATTGACTTTATTCCTTTAGTCTTACTCTTTGAAGTAATTAAAGTCCCATCATCTTTAGGATTAAACGTATTTAAAATTCTAAGATTTATATTCTTTTCTATTAACGGAATAATTGTTTTTGCATGCAGAATATTCGCTCCGAAATTTGCTAACTCATTAGCTTCAGAAAATGAAAGTTCTTCAATCTTTTTAGCTTCACTAACCAAATCTGGATTTGCCGTAAAAATTCCATCAACATGAGTATAATTCTGTAACTCTTCTGCATCTAAATAATTTGCCAATAAAGACGCTGTATAATTACTTCCATTTCTACCTAAAGTAGTAGTTTCATTCTTTAAGTTTGACGCGATAAAACCAGAAACAATATTTACTGTACTTCCATTATGTTCTTTGAAATGATTTACAACATTCTCTTTAGAAAGTGTATCTATAGGTTGTGCATTTCCGAAACTTTCATCAGTTTTTAGTAAAATTCTAGCATCTGTTGCATGAGCTGGAATTCCTCTTTGCTGTAATAATTCTGTTACTGTTTTTATAGAAATTAACTCACCTTGTGCTAAAACCTCGTCTTTTGTTTTATTACTATAATCACCTAATAAGCTTACACCTTCAAACAATTTTTCTAGTTTATTAAATTCATTAGAAAAATCTAATAATGGTGTAATTTTAGTTTGTTCGTATTTAAAAGCTTCTAATTGCTCTTGATAGGTTTCACTTTTTGAAGCGCGCTCTAAAATTGATTCTAACTCATTTGTAGCATTTCCTCTAGCAGAAACAACAACAGCAATATGCTCTCCTTTATTTATTTTATTTTCTATAATATTGATGACATTATCAATTCCTTGATTTGATAATGATTTCCCTCCAAATTTTAAAACTTTCATCTTTTTAGCTTTAGAACTTTCTTTAAAAATTGATCCGAATATTTTTTCTAGCTGTTCATATTCAATTAAAAACGCATCGTGTCCGTGTACTGAATTAATTTCATTGTACGTTACATTAGGATGTTTTTGTGCTAACTTTTTATGCGTTTCTCTATTTTCTTCCGCAGTAAAAAACAAATCAGAATCCACTCCAATAATGTGAATATTAGCTTTAATGTTTTCTAAAATATCTTCTGTGTTTTTACCTTGAGTTACATCAATCGTTTTTAACAACTGATTCATTAATTTATATGAAGCCAATTGATAACGCTCTTGTAATTTTTTTCCATGATGTAACAACCAACTTTCTACATTAAAAATTTGTAAACTCTCGTTTTTACTTCTTTGAAATCGTTGTTTAAACGAGGCTGGTGTTCGATAACATAACATCGCATGAATTCTAGCATCGTGAACTGGGTTTTTAGAATTGGTTAAAAACAATTCTTGAATTTGACAATTGGCAATTAACCAATCTGTAGATTTCCAATCTGTTGCTATAGGAATTAAATGTTCTGTTATTTCTGGTTGTAAAACTGCCATTTCCCAAGCAATTCCACCTCCTAAAGACCCCCCAATTAGAGCAAAAAGTTTTTCTATATTCAACTCTTTTAAACCTTGAATAAAGATTTGAGCGACATCTCTTGCTATAAAACTTTTATACTCATCAATTAAAAAATCGTCGTAGCCATTACCTGGAATATTGAAACATAAAATGGTATACTTATTTGTATCAATAATTTTATGCTCACCAATTATGTCTTTCCACCAACCGTCTTCTCCAGCAACATTACTATTTCCTGTTAACGCATGATTTACTAAAATCACTGGTGCTTCATGAAGTGATTGTCCAAAAAGCTGGTAAGACAAACGAATTGGTATTGTCTTACCACTTTCTGTGATATAACTAGGTAAATTAATATGGCCTAATGTGTGCATTGTACTATGAACTTAGAAACAAATTATTCTTGAACTACTAACTGATTTACAGCTTTAAAAGCTTCTTTTAAATCAGATTTTAAATCTTCAACATTTTCTAATCCTACTGAAAGTCGAATTAAATCTTGCGTTACTCCTGTTGCTTCTTGTTCTTCATCACTCAACTGCTGATGTGTTGTACTTGCTGGATGAATTATTAAAGATTTTGTATCTCCAATATTTGCTAATAATGAGAATAACTTCGTATTATCTGCTATAGTCTTTGCCGCTTCATATCCTTTTTTAGCTCCAAATGTTACAATTCCACTTTGACCTTTTGGTAAATATTTATCCGCTAAAGCTTTGTATTTATTTCCTTCTAAACCTGGATAATTTACCCAAGCTACTTCATCTTGTTCTTGTAACCATTTAGCTAATTCTAAAGCATTTTCACTATGTTTTTGAATTCTTACAGGTAAGGTTTCTAAACCTTGAATGATTTGAAATGCATTGGTTGGACTTAATGCTCCTCCAAAATCACGTAATCCTTCTAAAATTAATTTGAATGTAAATGATGCAGCTCCTAAAGTCTCGTAATATTTTAATCCGTGGTAACCAGCAGAAGGCTCAGTAAATTCTGGGAATTTACCATTATCCCAATCAAAATTTCCGGCATCAACAATTACTCCTCCAAGAGAATTTCCTTGTCCGCCGATATATTTTGTTAAAGAATGAATAACAATGTTTGCGCCGTATTCAATTGGATTCAATAAAGATGGTGTAGCAACTGTATTGTCTACGATAAAAGGAACTTTCGCCTTTTTAGCTTCAGAGGAAATATTCTCAAGATCTAATACATCTAACTTCGGATTCCCTAACGATTCCGCAAAAAATGCTCTTGTATTTTCTTGTACTGCATTTCCGAAATTTTCAGGATCTGATGGATCAACAAAAGTAGTTGTAATTCCTAATCTTGGTAAAGTTACTTTTAGTAAATTATAGGTTCCTCCGTATAAACTACTAGAAGCTACAATATGATCTCCGGCTCTTAATAACGTTAATAATCCTGTTGAAATTGCTGCTGTTCCCGAAGCAAAAACTACTGCTCCCACTCCACCTTCTAAAGCCGCTAAACGTTCTTGCAAAATTTGATTTGTTGGATTATTTAAACGTGTGTAAATAAATCCTAATTCTTTTAATGAAAATAAATTAGCTGCATGATCTGCATTATTAAACACATATGAAGTGGTTTGATAAATTGGAACAGCTCTTGTTCCTCCTGTTTGTGTTACATCATGCCCGGCATGTAATGCATTTGTTTCGAATTGTAATGTACTCATTTTTCCTACTTTTTTGAGTTAATAAAAAATTAATCTAAAAAGTCAAACCACACCGTTTTACGATGCCGCATATAGAAAAATGTTATTAAGAAAAAATAAGACGTTTCGTTAAGTTAATAGAAAGTCTATTTTGTTATCTATCCCGATATTTTTTGGGTAGAATTTAGCACCTTCTTTGACTGAGCAAAGGGTTGCTAAGGTTTCACAGGGTCTATTCCCTCCACCTTTCTTGATAACATTATCGATAAGTGTTTGAACTTTACGTTTGCAAATATTCAATCATAAAAACTTAAAATCCAAATTTTTCGATACTTTTTTACAAAAAAATTATTTTAGTTTGAATTTCATCAACAATGGAAGATGATCTGAAACTTGTCCGAACTCCTTTAAAACTCTAGCCTCAACAGGAACTATATTATTCGAAGTATAAAAAATATAATCTAATCTTTTATGAGGTTTATCACTATCATAAGTAAAATCATATTTTTCTTTTGAAAAAGTAGCATTTCCAATATTTGGAATATTAAAAATCTCTAGGATTGCTGCGTCTTTAAAAGCAGGATCGCTATTAAAATCACCCACTAAAATAGTTGGATAATTCTTAGCATATGTATTAAATAACTCTACTACCTTTTTCACATGTTTTATACGTGTATTTTTATCAAAAGCTTCCAAATGAACATTCAAAAGGATTACTTCTTTTCCTTTTATATTCACTTTTGTAACCTGTACTAATCTATCTAAATAAAAAGCATCTCTGTAAAAAGGATTATCCTTAACTCTTTCCAACACAATTCTAGAATAATCACTCAAACTGTACTTACTTAAAATCGACTGACCAGAAACTACTTTACCGAAATTTACATTTGGTAAACCGTATGGAAAAGGCACATATTTTTTATCCCAATTTACAGCTCTAGCAATATGATTATAACCTAATTTGGCGATCTCTTCTTCTTGATTTACTCTAAATGAACGACCTGAATTATAATCAATTTCTTGAAAAGCTATAATATCTGGATTCAATCTTTCAAACTCTAGTTTAGCTTTATTTAAATTTTTAGTGAAAAATTCTTTCGTTTTAGCTATTGGTTTATTGTTTGTCATTCCGCTTAAATACCCAATATTATATGTTATGATACTATGTATTGAATCACTTTCATATTTCGTCTCTAAAGTATTTGTTAGTAGTTTTTCGTAATCTTCTTTAGGTAAAGAAGCACTTGAGCCCCAGAAGTAAAAAGAGACAAATAACACTAAGAATACAGCTAAAGTTTTTAGTAAAACAGAAAATAATCTTTTAAAAATAGGTTTACTCATATTGTTTTTATAAAGGATGACTAATATACATATAAAGTTTTTTTACTCTGTAATTAAACCTTTTTAGAAATGCTAAGTCTTAGAAGTATAAATAAATATATTAAAAAAGTATGAAGAAAGTAGTAGCAATCGCACTAGTTTTTGGTTTTGTCTTAACTAGTTTCGCACAAAAGAAAAAAAGAAGAGGTGATGATTTTTCTGTTGAACAAAAAACAGAATTAACACTTAAAAAAATGACGTTACGATTAGACTTATCTGAACGTCAACAAAATAAAATCCGACCTCTATTAGCTGAACAAATTGCAAAACGTACAGAGTTTAAAAAAAATCATAAGGCTAAAAGAAAAGAAGCTAAAAAACTAAGCAAAGAAGAGCGTTATGAAAGACAAATGGCACATTTAGATAGAAAAATTGCTTTTAAAAATTCAATGAAAGAAATCTTAAACAGTAAGCAATATGAGCAATTTGAAAAGATGAATGGTAGACGAGCTCATAAAATGAAGAGAAAAATGAAGATGAAAAAAAGAAAAAGACATGAAGAGCAAATGAATGCTCCTGAAAGAGCATAGTAGTTTGATAATTGGTTTTTAGTAAAACCCCAATTCATTACTGAATTGGGGTTTGTTTTTCTAGCTTTCTCCGTTTAAAACTTTCCACTCACCATTTTCTCGATATGTATTTACTTTATCTAAGGTTCTTCTGCCATCAGGAAAAGTACAATACTCAGTTACTAAACAATGATCTTCTGATTTAAACTCTCTTCTAAATGCTCTTTTAACATTATTAAAATCTGGCATTCCGTTTTCTTGCATATGCTGTACAAAAGACAATTCTATGACTTCTGCTGTTTTATCTAAAATTTCGTCATCCATTGGAAGATTTGTCATATTACCTAACATAAACTCAGCTTCTTTTCTAAAGTTCTTACAAATTAAAGCTTTAGACAAATTATTTTCATTATAAGCTTCTTCAATAGATAAAATGGCTCCTTCAGGAGTGTTAAAATCTACGGGGAAATGATCTTCCCCTTCGTCTATAATCATTCCTAAACTTTGATCAAACTCAGGAAGTTCCTCTTCTGAAAGTCCATCACGAATTGCTCTAATTGTATAACCACCGATTAAACGAGCATTCTCAATAATCATCCAATCTGAAACTTCATTTTCAGCAACACCAATTTTTTGCCCTAAAGAAACATTAGAAATATCGGCAGGTTCATTTCCTACAACACCGTAAATATTTCCATCATCATCGTAACTAGGTTCACCTAACCAAATATGTTCGATAATACCATTCTCTTCGATTTTAGCTTTTACTGAAAAATATAATTGATCTTCTCTTGGTGCTGCTATGGAAGATTTAAAATAATGAAGTGTTAATCTTGCTTTTTCCATTGCCCAATTCATTCTATCATCTTCATCTGCTATGTAATGAACATCTGGTTGATCTTCTCTTTCTAGAACTACTTTTTCTTTTTCGTTTTTCTTTCCGAATAGCTTTTTAAAAATTCCCATTGCTGTTATTTAATTGTTTATTGATTATCTTCTGTAATATAAGAAAAAGTACAATGCAGAATTTATTATTTTCTATTGGTTATTTCTATTCTTTAAACCAACTTGCATATTTCACATAGTTGTTAGCGATTCTATCTACTTCACCAGAAGTTAATTCCGGAGAAATATCTTTTACTTTTTTTGCAGGAACGCCAGCGTAAATACTTCCACTTTTTACGTGGGTATTTTTAGTAACTACTGCTCCGGCTGCAATAATAGTGTTACTTTCTATTACACAATCATCCATAATAATACTTCCCATACCGACTAAAACATTATCATGAATTGTACAACCATGTACAATCGCATTATGTCCTATAGATACATTATTTCCAATTGTTGTCGGAGATTTTTCATATGTTGCGTGAATTACTGCTCCGTCTTGAACATTCACTTTATTTCCCATTTTTATAAAGTGAACATCTCCTCTAATTACAGCATTAAACCATACACTACATTGTTCTCCCATTGTTACTTCTCCTACAATAGTTGCGTTTTCGGCTGTAAAACAATCTTTTGGTATTTGAGGTTCTTTACCTCTTACAGATTTTATTATTGGCATTTTATAATCTTAAGCTTATTATTATTCCACTCTACTATTCTAAACGTTTTCTTTTCTCTAACAACTTTATTCTCTCTCCATGGCCACTTAGTAGTTTCAAAATCAATTGTTATTAAATTTATATCTAATTTATAACTATGAGCTCTTTTTTTAGATTCACCAACAGGACAAAATACGTTATTTCTATATAAAATTGTTCCATTCTTTCTGAATCTTATTTTTTCTCCAAATAAATTCTTTTTCTTCTTTTTTAAAATTTTAGCTTCACTTAACCCTCTAAAATTAGTATCCGGTTTTTCCTTAGGTAAAAAACAAATGGAGTCATTTTCAAACCAATGAGAGATTTTCCAATCTTTTCCTGTTAAAATTTTTAATGAATCTAGCTCTTGTGACTCACAAAAAAAAGCCATTAATAAAATAAATAAGGTACTTATTTTAATCATTTAAAATACGCCAATAAGTTTCCTTTCTTAGAAGCAGAAACTAACACTTCTTTTCCGTTGATTAATTCTACACTTCCTCCTTTTCCTTTTTTATACTTTGTGATATGATTTATGTTTACCATATAAGATTTATGAATTCTAGCGAAAGGATACTCTTTTAAAACTTCTTCAAAATGTTTTAAAGTTTTACTTACTATTTTCTTAGAGTTAGAAAAATGAATTTCTGTATAATTATCATCTGCTTTACAAAAAATAATATCTTCTACATTAATTACTTCAAAACCATCTTGAAGTGGAATGGTAATTTTTCCTTTTATTGTTCTACTTGGAGTTAAAACTTTATTCTGTAATTGATTTTCTTTTTCTTTGATTTCTAATACTAAATTCACAGATTTTATTAATTCATCTATAGAAATTGGTTTTAATAAATAATACGTTGCTTGGTTATTTAATGCTTCAATTGCATAATGGTCGTAAGCAGTTACAAAAATAGTTTCGAAAGTTTTATCTTCTACCTTCTCTAACAAATCAAAACCATTACCAAAAGGCATTTCAACATCTAAAAAAACAAGATCTAGTTCATGTTGCTGAATCAATTCATAAGCTTCTTCAATATTACTCGCCTCTCCCATTAATTCGATACTTGGGCAATATTTTTTTACATAATTCTTAAGAATTTCTCTACTGATTTGCTCATCTTCAACAATAATAGTTTTTAATTTCATAACTTATTTTTTTAGGGTTAGTTCTACTTTGGTTCCACTTCCGTCTTCTAAAAGATCTGTTATAATTACATCTACTTTATCTTGGTACATATCATTTAAAATAGCTATTCTATTTTTAATTGTACTCATTCCTTTAGATTTTTGTTTTAGTTGATTTTTCGTCTTCATTTCCAAGGATCTTTTCCTTCCTATTCCGTCATCTTCAATAACAATGGTAACTGAATTATAATCTTTCTTTTTAATTGCTATAGTTAAATTTCCTTTTTCTTTTTTATAACGTAAACCATGCCAAATTGCATTTTCTATATAAGGTTGTAATAACATTGGAGGAATTTTAAATTCATCTAAGTTTATGCCCTCATCAACATTTATTGTATAATCGAATTTATCTCTAAATCGATTGTGTTCTAATTTTACATAAAGCTCTAATAATTCTATTTCCTTTGTAAAAGGAATAAAATCTTCATCAGAATTCTCTAATACGGAACGCATTAAAGCTGAAAACTCTGATAAATATCTGTTCGCATTTCTCTCATCATTTACTGCTATAAAACTATTTACAGAATTTAAAGCATTAAATATAAAATGCGGATTCATTTGTGAACGCATAGACTTTAAAGCCAACAAGTTATTAGCTAATTGTTGTTTTTGATTTGCTCTATGCTTGTAAAAAGTTAATAAAGTCATTAAAACCAAACTTCCCACTAAGGAATAAATTACAATTAATTGTGTTTTACTTTTTGCTTTAGTTAATTGTTCTTCTTTAATAGCTAAACTTACTTTACTATCTGAAAGTTCATTATTTCTCTCTAGGACTTTAATACGACTTTGATAATCTGAAATTTTCTTTGTTAACCTTTTTGCTTGATAAATTTCTTGTTCTTTTCTGATGTATAATGAATCAACAATATCTACATAGTTTCTATATGTTTGAATTGCTTTTACATGTTGACCAACTGTTGCATATACTTCTGATAATTTTCTAGTCGCATGTTTTTGAACTTCTAAATCTTCTTTCTCTCCAGCTTCTTCAACACTCTTTTCTAAATACTCGATTGCTTCGGTATAGTTCTCTTTTTGCACGTAAGCATTTCCAATTTTATAGTTCAGTTTTTGTGAAGTTAATGAATCTGTATTTGTTTCAGTTTTATCATCTGTAGGAATAGAAAATGACTTATTATCTAAATTATCTACTTCATTTTTAATTTTAGCTTTATCTACACTTTTTAAAAGTTCTTTTCTTAATTTGATTTCATTATCATACTGCCTTGTTTCATTATAAAAATCTGCAACTTCCTGTTGAACTTTTAATGCAGGCTCTTTAGGTAATTCAGAAGCTTCTCTAAGCGTATTTAATGTTATAGTATTAGCTTCTCTTAAGTTTCCTTGCTTCGCATAAATGTTAGCTAACTTAGTATTAAGATCTAATGTTTCATTGTCTATAGACTTATCTTTAGCTAATTTTAAAGCTCTTTCAAAATACTTTTTAGCTTCTTTATCTTTATTCTGTTTAGCTAGCGCATCTCCCAATCCTTCTAAAACCTGAATTTTATCGTAATTACTTAAGTTTTCATTTTCTAGCAATTTATATGATATTTCACTGTCTTCATACTTCTTCGCTAAAAACTGTGTTTTTGCTAATTGTAATCTAGTCTCCTCTTTATCAAAAATTTGTAATGATATTTTATAATTACTAATTGCAATGTCGTATTGCTTCCAAAAGAAATAAATATCACCTAAAACTTTATAGGTGTTCGCATTTCTCTTTTTAGATTCATTTGCTTCTAAAGCTTCTTCGATGAAAGAAATACTTCTATCTAAGTTTTTCTCTTTATAATACAGTGCAGAATCCATGATCTGCTTGTAATCCTTTGATATTGCTTTTCTTTTTATAAATTTTCGAGAACTCGATTTTGTTTTACCTCTCTTTGAATAACGAGGATTATCTCTAACCTCTATAGTAATATCATCTTTTACATCTATAGTTTTTCGAACGGTTTCAAAATCTGGATGTCTGACAACCAATTCATCATTAATTCTAGCTTTTAAACGGTAATACCCATTAATATCGCTTATAGAAGTCGTAAATGCATTTATACTAACTTGAGCATTTCTTATGTATTCATTATTCTCAGTATCGAAAATCCTTACTCTTAATTCAAATCCGCCTCCTTTATCCAATACTGGTCCCTGAGATTTTACTTTCAAGGTACTTAAGGTTAATATGATAAATGCTATATAATATTTTAATTTCACTTTCAATTCATCTTAATAAATAGTATGTAAACTTATCACCAAAAAATCAATAAAAAAAATCAGGTAAGTTGCATTTTATACTTAAAACAACCTAAAAAGTAAGCTTTACTCAGTTTATAAAACCATTCACTAAACAAAAACGACATTTTACTCATATTCATTTTTTTTCGAAAAATGTTGCTTCTAATTTTGGCTACAGAATTAATGAGTTATGAAAAGAATATTATTTATTGTCTCAATTTTAGTTTCATCTATTAGTTTTTCTCAATCCAATAATGAAGTTAAACCTTTTATTGAAGTTACTGGAGTTGCTGAAAAAGAAGTAATTCCTAATGAAATTTATTTAGATGTACCAGTTGAAGAACGCATTGAGAAAGGAAAGAAAATTACTATTCAAGAAATTGAAACTGAATTAAAAAAAGGATTACAATCTTGTGGAATTCCAGAGGAAAATTTATCGATTTCCAATTTAAACTCAAAACTTGTAAAAACAGGATGGTGGAATAAAGAAATATTGGCTACTGCTGATTACGAGTTAAAAATTAATGACGCTAGTATACTAAAAGATCTTTTTGAAATATTCGATCGTTTAAAAATAAAAAACGCAAGAATAACTAAAGCTTCTCATGATAAAATTGAAAAGATTAGAAAAGAAGTTCGTATTTCGGCTATAAAAGCTGCTAAAGATAAAGCCGATTATTTATTAAATGCTATTGGTGAAAACACTGGGAAATCTTTAATTGTAAGAGATGTAGGAAATCAACAAATTAATAATTTTTCATTTGCGAATGTTGCATACAAACAAAACAAGCTAATATCTAGAGATGTAAAAATGAAACAAGGAAATATTCAATTTCAAAATATTAAGATTTCATCTAGCATATATGTGAAATTTGAAATCAAATAAATGAGGGGAAAAAGTGACGTATAAAGAGTAACAAATGTTACTCTTTTTTTATTTCTTTAAAATTAATTCTTGTCCAATACTTAATGTGTTTCCTTTTAAGCCATTTAATTCTTTTAAAGACTTTACAGATGTTTTAAACTTTCTAGCAATAGAATATAAAGTATCTCCTTTTATCACTTTATAAAAAAATCGAGTATTGGTATCATCTTGAACGACTACAGTCGTATCTACTTTCTTTGTAACAGGTTTAGTAGGTTTGTACTTTTCTCTATCATATTTTGTTAGATCGTACTTTTTAATTAATGCAATCAATTTCTGAGGATACTTTTTATCCGTTGCATAACCAGCTCTTTTCAATCCATATGCCCATCCTTTATAATCTGTGGTTCTTAATCTGAATAATTTTGCATAGCGTTTTCTTGATGTTAAAAATTTAGAATGATCTTCATAAGATCTTTCTGGATGTACATATTTTCTAAAACATTCTGCTATTCTATCATCATCGTGAGTTACACTTTTTCCTTTCCATCCTCGGTGACATTTAATTCCAAAGTGATTATTTGAACGTATTGCTAAGTTACTTCTTCCACTTCCAGATTCTAAAATCCCTTGAGCTAAAGTAATACTTGCTGGAATTTTATATTTATGCATTTCTCTTACAGCAATAGGTGCAAATTTTTCTACATAATCTTGAGTTGTTTTAACTATGCTCTCGTAAGATTTTTTCTTTTTCTTTTTAGGTTTAACAGTAGGAATATCTGCTTTAGATTCAATTTCATGATCATCTACTACAACTGGTTTTTGTGGTGTTCTATTAACTATTTGTTTTTTAGATCCACAACTTGACAATACTAATATTGTTATACACAGTAAAAAAAATCTCAACTTCATTTACACCTTTATTAAATCTATATTTTTCTTTTGTAGTTTCTTATTAAATCCATCAATTCCTTGTAAACCTCCTGTATGAATTGCTAAAATTCTACTTCCTTTTTCAAACTTTTTATTCAAAATCATATTTACAATTCCGTAGAGCATTTTTCCTGTATAAATAGGATCTAGAAGAATTCCAGTTTCTGAATTGAATTTATTAATAAAATTTATTAATTCTTTATTGAATTTACCATATCCTCCAAAATGATAATCAGTATTTAAACTCCAACGGTTACTTTCTGTAAACTTAACAATTTCGTTTTTTAAAAAATCACCTTTTAAAGCCGGGAATCCTATTATCTTTTGATTTTCGTTTGCTGCATTTATCAAACCTGCAATTGTTCCTCCTGTACCAACAGCTGTACAAATATAGTCGAATTTTTGATCTTCAGTTGACAATATTTCTTCACAACCTTTCACTGCCATACTGTTAGTTCCTCCTTCAGGAACTAAATAAAAATCACCATACTTTTCTTTTAAGTTATCTATAAAACTTGCATCGTTTTTATTTCTGTAAGCTTCTCTAGTAATAAACTCGAATTGCATTCCGTTAGTATAAGCTACATGTAAGGTTTTATTCTCTTTTAATACTTTATTGAGATTGTCAGCTAACTCTTGCCCCCTAATAATCCCTATAGTTTTAATATTACTTAAATTACCTCCAACTGCTGTAGCTACAATATGATTAGAATAAGCGCCTCCAAAAGTTACAATAGTTTTCTTTTGCAAACGCTTAGCTTCTAAAATGTTATATTTCAATTTTCTGAATTTATTTCCTGACACATACTTATGGATTTTATCTTCTCTTTTCATCCATAATTCAACCCCTGTATTTTTTAATTCTTCAAGAAATACTTGTTGATTTTCAGTTATAAATTCTTTGTCGAACATATTATTCAAACTCTTTTTCTAGCCAGTCGATAAATGATTTCATTTTATCTTCGTTATTATCTAACCAAATTTTAGATTTTGTATCTAATTGAGTAATAAACTTACAATAAGTTTCTATATGCTCACTATTACCAATCTTACTAAACATTGGAACATAAAAATTCCACCAAACACTTTCTTTATTCTCTTTGTTGGCAAACTCACCTAACATTTTAAATAAACTTTCGGTATTTTCTACAAATAACTCGCTTTCACTTTTACTTTTGTTTTCTTCTAAATTTTTAGAAGCTTCCATCATAGAAATCATTAACTCAATAGCACTAAATTCTGAATCTGAATTCGGATTTAAGTTAATTGTTACATCTTTTCCGTTATCGCTTTTTTTAACACCACTTTTTAAATTTTCTTTTAAAATATCGTAAATCTCACCAGCTCTTATTGTTTCTGGTTCAACTAATAAAAAATAATAACTAGCTAATAACGTAGGAATTCTTTTTTGATTGAAGTGGTTAATTTTTGCTAAATAAAAATGGCTTGAACCATGAAAAGGGTTATTCTGCACAGCTTCTTTAAAATGTACTTCTGCCTTATCAGTTTCATTCATTTTTAAATGATTAATAGCTAAATTGAAATGTAATAAATAATGATCTCCTAGTTTTTCAATTGCTTCTTCAAAAACCTTTATCGATTTTTTACTTTTACCCATCATATCTAAAGCATTTCCTTTATTAATGTAAGCTGGTAAAAGATGTTTCTTTCCTTTCTTTAAAATTTTATTACAATACTTTACAGTGTTTTTATAATCTTTTAAACTAAAATATGAAAGTGAAATCTCATAAAGCGCTAATTCAGATTTGGGTTGAAGTTCCAATGCTTTTTCATAAAACTCAATAGCTTCTTTATATTTACCTTTGTCGTGATTCGCTATTCCGACTTCCATTAATTTTTTAAAATTATCTCCTTCCTGTGCACTAACAGCAAATGTGCATAACAATAAAATTAAAATGATCTTTCTCATAGTTCTATTTATTTAATTTAGTTTAAAAATCAGATATCTTCTCTTCAACTTCTTCCCATTCTATCATTAAATCATCTAGTTTATTTTTCTTTGCTTTATATTCTTCAAAGAAATTTGGCCTTGCAGAAACTTCATCATAATTCTGAGCTAACTCTAAATCTATTGCTTCAATTTCAGCTTCTAAATCAGCTATTAAATTTTCTACTTTAGAAGATCTATTTTTCAGCTTTCTTAGCTCTTTCTCTTCTTCTTTTGATAATTTATATGCTTCTTTTTTACTTGTTGATTTTTCTTCTTTTACAACTGTTTTCTTTTCGGCTTCACGTAAGCTTTCCATTTTATGTTGTTCTAAGAAATAATCAATTCCTCCTAGATATTTTTTAATTTCTTTATCCTTGAAACCATAAACGTTCGTTGCTAAACCTTGAAGAAAATCACGATCGTGCGATACTAAAATTAAAGTTCCTTTAAAGTTTTTCAATGCTTTCTTAAGAACGTTTTTAGAAGCAATATCTAAGTGGTTTGTTGGCTCATCCATTATTAAAACATTAAATGGCGTCATTAACAACCTACATAATGCTAATCGGTTTCTTTCTCCTCCAGATAATACTTTTGCTTTTTTATCTACTGCTTCTCCTCCGAATAGAAAAGCTCCTAGCATGTCTCTAACTTTTATTCTATTGGTATCGTTAGCTGCTTCTTCAACAATTTCTAAAACTGTTTTTTCTGGAGGTAAATATTCAGATTGATTCTGAGCAAAATATCCAACTTCAACATTATGACCTAATTTTAAACTTCCTTCAAAAGGAATTTCACCTACAATCATTTTTGCTAAAGTAGATTTCCCTTGTCCATTTTGCCCTACAAAAGCAACTTTAGCATTTCTTTCAATCATTAAATTCACATCAGAAAGTACATGCTTGTCGCCATAACTTTTACTAACATCTTCAGCTTCTACAACAATTTTACCTGGCTCTTTAGAAACTTCAAAACGAACATTCATCACTGCATTTTCATCTTGATCAACTTCTATACGCTCAACTTTATCTAATTTTTTTATCAAAGATTGCGCCATAGATGCTTTACTAGCTTTTGCTCTAAATTTTTCTATGAGCTGCTCTGTTCTCTTAATTTCTTTCTCTTGATTTTTCTGAGCTTGTAATTGTTTTTCTTTAATATCTGCTCTTTGTTCTAAATATTTAGAATATGCTTTCTTGTAATCGTAAATCTGTCCTAATGAAATTTCAATAGTTCTGTTTGTAACATTATCTAAAAACATTTTATCGTGAGATACAGTTACTATTACTCCTGCATAGCTTTTTAAGAAATCCTCTAACCAAATGATCGATTCTATATCTAGGTGGTTTGTTGGCTCATCTAACAATAAAATATCGTTATTCTGTAATAAAAGTTTAGCTAATTCAATACGCATTCTCCAACCTCCAGAAAAGGTATCTGTGAGTTTATCGAAATCTTCTCTTTGAAATCCTAAACCTTGAAGAATTTTTTCTGTGTCTCCTTGATAATTGTAACCTCCAATAAGTTCGTAACGTTCGGTAAGCTCGTTTAAATCGATAATTAGCTGGTTATAACTTTCACTTTCGTAATCTGTACGTTCTGCTAATTGCTGATTAATTCCTTCTAATTTACCTTCTATTTCTTTGATTTCTTCAAAAGCTTGATATGCTTCTTCTAAAATCGTTCTTCCTTGAACAAAATCGATATCCTGACGTAAAAAACCAATACTTATATCTTTATCAAAAGCTAATGTACCGCCGCTACTTTCTATATCTTTTGCTAATACTTTTAATAAAGTAGATTTTCCTGCTCCATTTTTACCGATAAGTCCTACTCGATCTCCTTTTATTAATTTAAAAGTAATACCAGAGAACAAATCTGTTCCCATAAAAGAGACGGTTAAATTATGTACGTTTAACATTTATATTAGTGATTATAATTTCAGAATAGACATATTTTATTCGAATGTCTATTAAGTCCTATTTATTTTTCGGAAATTTGTACAAACTTACAAAACTGTACTCGTACAGCATCTCAAAATTACTACAATATGCTAGGTAGAGGATCTAAATTAAATAGCATTTTAAATAATAAATGTCCAAGATGCCAAAAAGGTGACTTTTTTAAACACAAAGCATCGTTTAATATTAATAAAGTAACTACAATTCACGACAATTGCTCGCACTGTAATTTAAAATACATGATGGAACCATCTTTCTTTTTTGGTGCTATGTATGTAAATTATGCTTTAGCTGTAGCTTTATTCGTTGCTATTTTTATTATTTCGAAAGTGTTTTTACAACAAACTATTTTAACAAGCTTTATCGCTGTGGTTGTAATTTCATTTCTATTAACTCCATTAACTTTAAGATTATCTCGAATTATTTGGATTAATTTGTTTGTGCATTACAATAAAGAATACGCAGATAAAGCAATAAAAGAAACTAATTCGTAAATCTTTTTATATCAATTTCTGGATCTAACTGCTCACCATTTTCTAAATGGTGAAATAGATTCTTAGCGACTGTTGGAGCAATCATTACACCTCTTGTTCCTAAACCATTTAAAACAGCCAAATTTTGATACTTTTCGTTCACTCCGACTAAAGGTCTACGATCTTTAACTGTAGGACGAATTCCTGCTGTTTGATCTATAATTTCATACGGAACTGAAATTGTTTTTTCTAATTTGTCTACTAATTCTTGTTTTCCTTCTTCTGTAGGATTTAAGGTTTTATCAGTCCAATTAAAGGTTGCCCCAACTTTATAAATATCATTTCCTAAAGGCAATACAAAAACAGAAGATTTTAAAAGAAAATCTATATTTAATTCTGGAGCATGAATGGTTATAATTTCTCCTTTTGTTCCATTTAGAGGTAAATGATTGAAATAAGGATTCTTTTTTAATCCAAAACCTTCACAAAAAACAACTTTAGAAGCTTCTATTTCATGGTAGGAAACTTTTTCATTTTCAACATTTAAATCATCATAATGAAAAGAAACAGTTTGTAATTTATTTTCTTCTTTTAAATAAGTTCTGTACTTCGTAATTAAATCTTTGGTTGCTATTCTTCCTGTTCCTAATAATTCTCCAAAACCAAAATCTCCAATTACTCCTTTAATTTTAGTTTTAGATATTTCTGGATTCATATATCGAGCTAACATTGGTTTATCTGAAGCAATAAACCAATTATTTTCATCTCCTACAGAATTAAATACTTTTTTGGTTGAAAATCTAGTATCGAACTCTTCACCTAATTTTTCTGAAACTTTTTCATAAAAAGGTAGTGCTAATTCTAATTGTTGATGTCCGTTCCAAACAGGTGTAAAACGTTTTAAAATAACAGGATTGTATGTACCACTTGCCACACTTGAAGAATTTTGAGAATTATCTTCAAAAACAACAAAGCTTTTATTTGCCTGAACTAATTCTTCGCAAAAAGCTAAACCTGCTAATCCTAAACCAACAACGATATAATCAACTTTCATAAAGTAAAAGTATAAAGATTGATTTTTACTACAGTATAAAAATGAAATTTCTTTATTTTTGATAGTAAATAAAAAAATTGCCTTTTTCTATGTATATCTCTCCAATTGACATTTTGGATATCTCTTTAGAGGATTTAGAACAAATTGATAAGAAGAATATTATTCGTTTGGAGAAACGTTTAAAAGTATTAAGACTTCAAAATCAAGATAACAGCTATAATATAGATAATGTTACTTTATTATTAAATCAACTTAAAAATGAAAAAGATAGAAATTTTATTACTTTCATAGAAAAGCATCCGTTATTTAAAACGTTCATTACTTCTGGTAAAGCAGATAATATAGATACTTTTAAATTTCAAGAAGAATACAGTAATAAACTCCAAGATTTCTCTGATTTTCTACATCCATATTTAAAAACTTATTTTATACCTCTTTTAAAGAAAAAATACAGAAATAAGTCTTTTGAAATAATTACTACAGCGTTAAAAAACAATAATCTTTTTAATGATGAAATATTATTAGAAAGTCATCAATTCATAGAACAACAAACAAAAATATTAACAGAAAAAATTTCTGTTTGTCCTCCTAGGAAACTCTTTGAAAAACATCCTGAAGTAACTTATGAATCTTATATCGATCTTTTAAATACTATTCCTCCTGGAATTATTGAGGAAGTAAAACTAGAATACGCTCAAGAACTTGTTGATTATTTTAGAAAATCAAATATTTTCAACAGTGAATATCCCAAGATTAAAAATGCATATAAATTATTGGCTAAAATTGATGTTAGTTCTCCTTTAAAAGGTGAAGTTTTAGAAAACTATTCTGAATTAGGTAAAGGACGTTTTTATGTTTTTCTTGTTATGCCTGAGGAAATTTTTCACAACAAAAAAGATAAAACTTTATTTAAAGTATTATTTTTCATTTCTAGAATTACACTGACCATATTATCATTTTTAGTATATCTTATTATTCAAATAGTTATATTAATTCCTTTAGCTATTTTATCTTTCTCATTATTAAGCATTGGGCTTGTATTTGCAACTGATGAAAAAGACAGAAATGAAGCTAAGGTACACCTTAAAGAATTTATTAAAGATTTTAAAGATAACTACTCGTCAGTAAGTTCTTTTTTCAAAAAAAATAAATCTTTTCACTAATAAAACTTAACTTTTTCTATGTATATCTCTCCAATTGACATTTTAGATATCTCTTTAGAGGACTTAGAACAAATTGATAAGAAGAATATTATTCGTTTAGAGAAACGCTTAAAAGTATTAAAACTTCAAAATCAGGATGAGTTTTACAACCTTGATGAAATGCATTTACTTTTAGAACAATTGAAAGATTCTGAAAAACGTAAGTCGATTATTTTTATTGAAAAGCATCCTAAACTTAAAGAGTTTATTAGCTCTGGGAATGATGATGGACCAAGCACTTTCTTTTTCGAAGAAGAATTCATAGAAAAGTTATCTGAATATTCTGATTTTCTAGCTCCTTATTTGGATACCTATTTTTTTCCTCTTTTAAAAAGAGATTATCAAGCTAAAAAATATGATACTATTATTGAAGCTTTAAATCATGAAGAAATTTTTAGTAGTGATCTTTTATTACGCTGCTACAAATATTTAGAGCAACAAACCATTATTTTAATAGAGACAATTAAAATTACAAAAGCTAAAACACTCTATGAAAAATGTCCGCAAGTAACTTATGATACTCATACCGATTTATTAAACTTATTACCCTATGGAATTTCAGATGATCTTAAGTTAGATTATGTAAATGCTTTGGTTGATTATTATAATAAATCTAGAATCAACAATAAAGAATATAATAAGATTAAAAAAGCATATCGTTTATTTGCCAAACTTTCTACAAGTGATTCTTTTGTTGAAGATCAATTTAAAGATTTAGCTTCTTTAGGATATCAAGATAATGGACTTCAAGGCAGTGGTAGTAATAACTTTGAAGCGTTTCGAATTTTTGCTTTTTTAATTGCAGTATTTATCGGAATTGCCAGATTTGCGAATAACAACAGTAGTTCCTCTAATTATAATTTTGATCCTTCAATAGTTTATGAGAGATCTAGTAGAACTATTGATAATCTTACACGTATTTATAAAAAAACACAGAAAGATTTTATCTGGAATTTATATTTCCGAGCGAAAGATTCTTCTTTAAAAGCTTCTAAAAACTTTAGAAAAGTAAATTTAAAAACAGGTGATAGAGGTTTTAAAAATAAATTTGATTTTTATTATGATCATACTTTAAGTGTGAGAAATGAGCTAAAAAAATTAAACCCAAAAGATTCAATCGCTATTATAAATAAAAGTGACAAATCTTTAGTGTTGTTCACTAAATATAATGAAGAGAAATTGATGAGTACTGTTTTTGTGAATAGTAAAGATTCTTTGAAAATTGCATATGAAACTTACCTTAAATTAATTTACTATTTAGGTAAGGACTTTTCTAAGATAGAAATCAGTGGTACAGACGAAGATCTTTTTTCAAAAATAAATCCTAAAGACACTGAACAACTTTTAAAAATTAATAAAATTTATGGTAGGAAGGATAGTACTAGTCATATTGAAATAACAAATGATGCTATTTTATATCATAAATTAGAAGTAGAAACAACTGCAAATCCAGATTATATAGATAAGAGAAAATACAATACTTCTTTTTCAGAAATAATAGAAACTAGTGAAAAAGAAGTTTCCTATGATGATTACAAAAGAACTCCAGTAAAATGGAACAAACCAAAGAATGCATTTTTTAATCGTTTAATTAAAAATAGCACTCAAGATAAAACACAGACAATTAAAGATACATTTAAAACTGGACAAAACCTTTACCCTGACCTTTTCAGAAATTACTCACATGTAGATGTGAGTGGATATCCTGTTTCTATAAAAAATCACACAAACAAGCATTTAATAATTTTCAACAGAAATTTATATTCATGGAGAGATTTTACAGCTTATGTAAAACCTCATGAAGAATTAAAAGTTTTTTTATATGATACCGGAGATTCATTGTATTTCTACAAAGGAAAACACTTTTATAACAATAAAGGTATACCTACTTTAAAATGTGATAAAAAGGAAATTAATTTTTTCAGCAACCCTCTTATTATTCAAAAAGTTAAAGGAGAAAATCCTTTTATAGAAATTAATGAAAATGGTATAGAAATAATTGGCCTACGATACTAAATTATTGTAGACCAGTTTTATTTTTATTATCCATTTGTTGTTTCTTATCTCTCATTTCAGGCGGTAATAAGTTATATAAATTAATCACAATAAACTTTAGAGCTTTATAATCTTGTTTTTCCATGGCTTTGTCGCCTTCTTTAAACAATTTTTCAGCTTTTTTGGTATTTGTAAAAACTTCTGGATTAAATTTATAATTCATAAAAGCATAAACGTAGTTTTCATCTTTAGCGTTAAAAATTACATTCTGCAAAGTTTCTAATTCCTTTATCTTTGATTTTAAAAGATATTTATTCCCTGAATTAAGAAACTTTTTCTCGTCTTTAATGATAGTATTTAGTCGATCTGTAAACTGAGGTAATTCATCTGTTTCTATATCATACTTAATATCATCTACAATTCTCTTATAATTACTTATCTCTTCATCTAAAATAACATGTCGTGTTAACAAATCATATTGATTGATCAGTTCTCTTTTTTTATTATTGATACTAAACTTTTTATCTGTAGTATCATTATCTGATAATAAAGTTAACTCAATTTGTAATTCAATTAAATTATCACGAATCGATTTAAATTTAGCTAACAACTCATAATCGTCTCCGTGATTTTGTAGCTCTTTATCTAAATTTTCTATTACTAAATATAAATCCTTATCAATTTTAGCTCTACTTATATAACGCTCTGTAGGTGTAAATGTATTTTTGAATTCTTGTTCTGTTAATGATAAAAAGACATTCACATGAATATCTCTAGATTCAGACATTTTAATTTCTATTTCTATATCTGTTCCTTTAATTAAATCTTCGGTTAAATCTTTACCAGAAACTTCTATAAAACCAATTGTTAATCCTGAACTTGGCAGCCCATTATCATCACCTTCTACAATGTTTATTTGCAATAAATCATCACTTCCCTTTACAATTGTTTTAGAAGCTGTTTTGTAGATTACTTTCTTTAAAGGAAGAATACTATTTTTAGTAAAAATAGCCTCTAATCTAGTTTCTCCAAATTCTATATCATCAATTTCTAAGCAGATCGCTTGAGGTAATAACTGTCCTTTTACATTATATTTTCCTTGAGAAATTTTAATATCACGAGTACTAAAAATCTCGGTTTGATTTTCATCAAATATTCTAAGTTCAAAACTATTTACTGTGCCTTTTAATAAATCTACATAACAGAATATATCTTTATCAAAAGCTATAATTCCTGTATCGAAACCTCCGTCTAATCGTGTAATTCGATAATAACCTGAAGCTTTTAAAACATTCTTTACATTAATAAGTTCTTCATCGTCATTAGAACTTTTTTCATAGAAAATTTGAAATTGATCTACTATATTTTGATCTACTTTATTATCTATAATTTCTTTTTCTTCTGAGCTAGTTATTGTTTTAGGTTTAGAACCAGCATAAAATGCAGCCCCAATTCCTACAGCAGCTGTTGGATCTACATTTGTATCTACAGTAATTTGTGTTTCTGTTCTTACTTTCTCTCTAACATATGGTATTAGTGTTGTTCCACCAACCATGATAATTCGCTCAATATCTGAACTATATAAATTATTATTAGTTAAAACCTGTTTAGAAAAAGCTATTGTTCTATTTAATAATGGACTGATTAAAGCATTAAATTGATTTCTTGAAATTTCTACAGTTTCATAAATATCTTTTTCAGGATAATCTATTTCTATCTCTACATTTTCAAAAATTGTAAGTTCTTTCTTAGCTTCTTCTGCTTTAAATAACAATTCATAATATAACTTTTGATATGCATTCCCAGTTTCTTTAAATTGTTGCCAAAGATTTTCTTCGTTTATTTCTTTCTCGAGGAAAGGGACAATAATTTTTTCAATAATTAAATTATCGATATCTAAACCTCCTAAGAAATTATCTCCTTCATTATCTATAACATTAATCTCTCTGTCATCGATCTCAATTAAAGCAACATCAAAAGTTCCTCCTCCAAAATCGTAGATTAACCATTTTTTCTTTTCTTCAATATTTAATTTACCTTGATTAGCAAATGCTAAACTGGCTGCAATAGGTTCTTGTAAAAGATACACTTTGTTAAAACCTGCTTTTTCTCCAGCAATTTTAGTAGCATTAGACTGAATTGTATCAAAAGAAGATGGAATAGTAATTACAATTTCATCTACAGTTTCTCCTGTATGAATAAAATTCTTCAGTTCTTGTAATACTAATGTTGATAATTCAACAGGTGTTACCTTCTTATTCAAATTAGGTACAAAATAAGACTCTGAAGTTCCCATTTTTCTTTTAAAGCAAGTAAATACATTCATAGCATCGCGTTCTAATAAGTCTCTTGCTTTGTCTCCAACAATAATTTTATTTTTTCTGTATGCTACTGCAGAAGATAATGTTTGTTTTAATCCTAACGGATTTTTAAACACTTCTAACGTTCCGTTTTCATATTTAGATATCAAACTATTTGTAGTTCCTAAATCTATTCCAAAATTTACTGTTTTCATTACCGTATTTACTCAACTATTACTACTCCTCTTTGCACTAAAGTCATATGTCCGTTTTCTGACTTATAAATAATAGGTTTTAACACCTTTGTTATTTTCATTTTACTATGAAAATCATTCATTAAAGTTGCTTCTATGTCTGTTCTCTCTAATGAATATTTTTCTCCTAAAGGGTTTTTAATTTCAAAACCCAAACTCTCAATTTCGTGATATAAACGTCTGATATTTCTATCGAAAACATGCAATTCATTTTTCTCTGACTTTTGTTCTATATCAAAAATTTGATTTAAAATTTCTTTCATAATAAGAAGTATTGATTCGGGCTTTAGCTTTTTTTATGTAATAATACGAAAAAAAAGCGCCCTGATTACTCAGAGCGCTTTCAAATTATATTTTCAAAAGAATTAATAATTCCACATGTCCATTTCACGGTCACGTATTCCTTCTTTAATTCTATTAGCTTCTAACAACTGAAATAAAGAATTCCCACGGATATAGTCACTAATTTTACGATCTCCGTATAAGTTCTCTTCTTTAACTACGATAGAGTTAAAACGACGAGCATTTAAAAGGTTGTCATAAGAAATTGGGTGTGCTGAATTTTTAGGATTGAATACTTTAGACTCATGTAATACTTCACGAGCATCTGGGAAGAACACCCAAAACAACTCATAAATTTCATCGTCTTGATCTTCAATTTCAGATCCTAAAACTTGTACATCAGGTCCCATAGGTGCTATTGCTAACATTCTATATTTTAACTCTCCTTGACGCTTGTCGAAATACCAAATACCTTTAATCATGTATCCTTTAATATACTCAGATTTAATTACGTAAGTATCTGTATAACCACCTTCCTCTTCACCACCATCTACTTCTCTAACATTGAGTGTTCTCTCATCTATTTCTTTTTGAGAGAATTTAGCTGTAAAATATGAATCATCATATATTTCAGTGATTTTACCCTGCTTAATTCCCTTCATTAAAGTATCATAAAGAGATCTTCTAGAATTTGAAGCTCTAGCAGTATCAATTGGGTAATAGTAAGGTAAGTTGATCTTTTGGTTTAAGTCTATAAATTCCCACACTACTTTAGACCATAATACGTCTCGATCGCTTATGTAACCATATGGTAGCGGTTTATCATCATCAGAATCTATTTGCTCCTGAGTTTTAATACCAATCGCCTCTACTTTTTTAGCATTTAATAGATTGGCCTGTGCAAATGTTACACTGGTTATAGACAATGCTATAATAACCAAATTAAAACGCTTCCAATTCATACTTTCTTTATTTTAATTATTAATTCGCAACCTTAATATTTACGGCTCCTACTCTCTTAACTTTAACACCAGAACCAGCTACCGTTGCTTGAATATCATAAACACTAATAATATCACCTCTTCTAGCTTTATTAACAGCTCTTGAGACTCTACTATCCATTTTTGTTCCAGTAACAGTTACTGTTGGTTGTCCAGGTACTTTTACCTTAAAACTTTTAACATTTAATGTTAAATCAAATAAGAAGTCTGGTAATCCTGCTCCAATTCTAACTTTACCTATACTAGATTTTGGCATAGAAACTGTTCCATATTGACCTCTTATCATACCTAACGCTGGAGGTATGTCTTTTATTCTAAATTTCTTATTAGAACTTACTTTTTTTCCATCTGGTAATGTTCCAGTAACACGAATTGTTACTTCATTTCCTTTACCAGGTCTCATGTTATAACTATCTCCTTTAGCTCTTTTTAAACCTGGTGCAGAAGCTGCAACTTTATTTGAAGGCACACCTGGCATAGAAATCGTCATTGGATTTACTAACCCACGGTATACAGCATTCATTTTATCAGCAGAAATAACAGCTTCGTTTGGTCTTGGAATAACTGAATATCCACCATTAATTGGAATTTCAACTAAAGAGTCATTTTCTTTGAAAGTAAATGTTCCCTTAATTGATCTATCTCCAACAGAACCTGCAGGTCCATCTAAAATAACCTGACCAGCTTTAATTTTATCTTCTGGCCAATCTTTACCATTGATAGTTACTTTCTCTGCAGTTAAATTTGGATCGTTTTTACCTAAAACAATTTTACCTGATAATTTTTCTCCAGGATAGTATGCATTCTTTTCAAAAACTACCATTGCTTCGTAATTCTTTAAAGAAACTGCACTTTCTAATTCACCTTGTAATAATTTAGATAAAGCATCAGATTCAGTTGCTTTAATATCAGCTTGAATTTGAGTTAACTTAGTTAAAGAAGCAACTAAAGGAAAACCTTCATAATGATAATTTAACCAATTTAATTGTTTACCATCCTTATTTTTTACTGGATCTGTACTAAAACGACTAGAAACAACACCCGATAACTCAGTTTCTCCTAAAACTTCTAAAGAAGCTTTTTTGAATTCATCCATTTTAGAAACAAATTCTTTTCCTTCAGGAGTAATTGTTCCACTAACAAAAAATAATTCATCTAAAAACTTAGACTTATCCATTGTTTCATAATCTTTTTTATCTTTAAGATCAGAAGTCATTCTTCCTTTAAGATCTTCTAAATATGAATAAAAAGAATCTGCTTGTGCTTTAAGAGCATCTGTTTTTTCTTTAGCTTCTCCATATTGCTTTTCTTGTTCAGAAGCTTTAAGAGCTAAACTTTCATATGCTTTATTATTTTGTTCAGTTGCTCTAACATTAGCATCTGATAATTTTTCGTTCATCAATCCAAAAGCTGATAATACCTCTTTACTCATATTCATTGCTAACATTGCAATGAAGATAAGATACATAAGGTTAATCATCTTCTGTCTTGGAGATTGTTTTCCGCCTGCCATAATTTAAAATTAGTTTGCTTAGTTAATATTAAATTATTTTGTACTCATAGCAGTTAACATACCACCATATACTCCGTTTAATGAAGATAAGTTAGTTGCTAAAGATTGCATTTGCTCTTGTAAACGTTGGCTATTTTCTACCATTGCTGAGTTTAACTCAGTTTGTCTTGAAGCATTTTCTACTTGAGTTTGGTATAAGCTATTTAAAGAAGCCATTTGAGAAGCTGCCTTAGAAACTTGCTCGTTGTAGTTGTTTGTAGCAGAAATAGATTGAGAAGCTTGTGCTAATGGCTCAACAGCTCCTTGGAATCCTTTGATGCTATCTCCTAATCTAGATACTAACTGAGCATCTAATTTAGCTTCTTTTAAAATGTTATCTAACTTCTGAGATAATAATGACTGAGCTTCTTCTGGAGTAGCTTCTTTTTCTTTCTTTTTTCTACCTGAACCACTACCATCAGCTAATTCTGGGTAAACTTTAGTCCAATCTAATTCGTCTTCTACTGGTTCAAATGCAGATAAAGCGAAAACAACAGCTTCTACAGCCATACCAATTGTTAACATAACTCCACCGGTTAAAGGTCCAATCTTAAAGTGCATAATTTTGAATAATGCTCCTAAGATTACTACCGCAGCTCCTAAACCGTAAGCCATGTTGAACATCTTTTTCGTTGATTTTGATTGTGCCATAATTCTTGATTTTTATTAATTAGGGATATTTATTATGTTTATTTATTTACTGTTTTTTTGTACCAAGGTAATCTTGAACAGTTCTAAAACCAATGTAACTTCTTGCTGTATCTGCATATTCCCAGTCACGAGAACCTACTTCTAAGAAATAAGCTACATCTTTCCAAGAACCACCACGAACAATTTTACGATGATTTTCTCTGTTTTCAACATTTGGGTTCATTGTAGATCCCATATAGTAAGACATTTGGTTGTATGCTGTGTTTGTCCATTCAGAAACATTTCCAGCCATGTTGTATAATCCGAACCCATTAGGGTTGTACGAAATTGCTTCAACAGTATATAAAGCACCATCTGCAGCATAATCTCCACGAACTGGTTTAAAGTTTGCTAAGAAACATCCTCTGTCACTTGTAGTACTTGGACCTCCCCAAGGATATTTAGCAAAGTCTAATCCTCCACGCGCTGCATATTCCCACTCCGCTTCAGTTGGTAATCTGAAAGCAGGAACTAGACCTAAGTTTTTCTTTGATCTTTGGTAAGAATTTTTGTTTTTTGTTCTCCAATGACAGAAAGCTCTAGCTTGGTGCCAGCTAATTCCAACTACTGGGTAGTCTTCAAATGCTTTATGAGCAAAATACTCTTGGTGCATCGGATCATTATATGAATAATTGAAATCTTTAATCCATACCGTAGTATCAGGATAAATATTTAAAGTTTCGTCTTTTAAAAAATCTTTTCTGTTTTTTCCAGTTCTCGCAGCTTCTTCGTTATCAAACCAGAAGTATCTGTAGTTTAACAACTTTGTATTAAATGTACGGATTCCATTTAAAGCTTCATCTTTTTTAAGATAAAGAGAGTCCATTACTTCTACGTAATCCTCGTCTGGATAATCTTCTTTATTCCAAATTAACTCTTCTTCCCAATTTAATGGCTTAATAGAATCTATTCCTTCACCAACCTCATAGTAATTCTCTCTCATATACTTTTGATATGGAGATTCATTAGCTGTATCTTTTGAAGCAAATGCATATAATTGGATACCTTCAGGTCTATTTTTACCATCTGTAAGTTCATCATCACCAGAAGCGAACTCTGCTTGATAAGCTAATTTTGTTCTTACTACAGAATCTCTTACCCAATTAACGAATTGTTTGTATTCACTATTTGTAATTTCAGATTCATCCATATAAAACGGCTGTACTGTAACCGTTCTTGTTGGGGCATTCATAGCTCCTAATGGGTCTTCATCTTGCTTACCCATAGTAAACGAACCACCTTTAATAAAAACCATTCCGTATGGTTTTTCCGCGAACCATTTTCTCTTCGATTTAACACCAGTAAGCTCTCCTCTATCGTTGTTAGATCCACAACTGTAAACAAGTGCTATAATTAGGGTAAACAGTGCTACTTTCTTCATATTTTTCTTATTAAAGAGTTTGTAACTTTTTTATAATTTTATTCAACATTTTCTATCAAGGAACGCAAATATAACTTTTTTATGTAAGTTTTTGCTGTGCTTTGTACCATCTTTCAGGAATTTTTTGCTCTGTGGCCTTCAAATAATCTTGATATGCACATGGTATTAACGCATGTCTTCTGTATTTATTATCCGTTATTAGATTAATCTCCATCCACCAACGACCACTTTTATCGCTCTTATAAAAATTTATTGGATCATCATCTTCTAAAATTACACTAAATTTTTGGTAACTTTCTTTAGTTGAAAAAGGATAATCCTTAGCTCTATAATTTACTCCTTCTACAAAATACCATATTGCTTGAGCTATTAAATTAGAAGTCTGTTTATTACTATCTAACAAACTACTATATTCATAGACACCAAAAGAGGTTACTTTGTCACTTATTCCTGCATATCTTGCAATAGCGCATAATTGATCTCCAAAAAACCCATTAGGATTTGCATTGTTATTTGCTGGAGCATCACTTTGCCTAACGCTTCCTATGTCTACACTTACAATATCTGCATCTCTTAGTATAGGCTCTACTAATTTTATCTCTCTTACAACTTCCCCTAACCTATAAGTATCGAAATACAAATTTTGCAATAATTTTACTTCTTGCTGAGAATTT
Organism: uncultured Tenacibaculum sp.; assembly: GCF_947502995.1. Taxonomy (GTDB): domain Bacteria; phylum Bacteroidota; class Bacteroidia; order Flavobacteriales; family Flavobacteriaceae; genus Polaribacter. The sequence goes on from NZ_CANNBW010000003.1 coordinate 146,201, forward strand.
AAATAGGTTTGATAACCAATATTACTATAATTGAACAAATTATTAGCTTCTTCCATTATAATTTTGCTCAAAAAAGATTCTGAATTTAATTCATCTTCTAATGTACCTAGATCAAAATGACTATCAACTGAAACTAAATTGATTGTTTGTTCCAAAGCGTCATAAGCTCTATAATTCGCATAAGTAATATCTTGACTCCCTCCCAGTAAAACTACTACTATATTATTCTTAACTAAATTAGAAACAACATCAGCAACAGCAAAATATGTATCTTTTACCGTATTACCTCGTTCTACATTTCCTATATCTGCAATAGTTAAATTCCAATCACCAATAAATAACTTGTAAAATGCTTCTCTTATTTTGGATAAATCTTCTCCACACCCTAAGTTATCTACTCCGTTTCTCCCTTCTTTAACTCCTACAAGAGCTACACTCACATCTTCTAAATCTGGAAAACCGTTTTGAACTGTGTGAATCTTTATCATTCTCCCTAAGGTATCAGGTGACTGCACATCTAGTTGTGCGACTACTTTTTCACTGATAGGAGATAAAAAATCTGTATTCATTAATTTGGGGATTAGTGAATGCTGAGCAATATATAAATTTATTTCTTTTTAGAAGTCTTTCTAGTTGTTTTTTTAGTTGTTTTTTTCGAATCAACTAACTTAACTGCATCTTCTTTTGTAAATTTCTCAATTTCGGTAGTTTTAGGCAACTCTATTTTAGTCTTACCCTTAATTACATTAAACCTACCCCATCTTGCTTTCTCTACTCGAATACCTACATCTTCCCAATTATGAATTAATTTTTCCCTTTCTTTTCTCTTTTTATCTTCTATTAATTCTTCTAAGTCTGATTGGGTTAAGTTATCGAAATCATATTTTTTATTTACATTAATAAAAATAGAATTCCACTTTATAAAAGGACCAAATCTTCCAACTCCTTTTTGAATAGGAAAACCTTCATATTCTCCGATAGGAGCATCTGCTTTTCTTTTTGCTTCAATAAGTTCAATTGCTCTATCCATATCTACAGACATTGGATTTTCATCTTTATCTAAAGAAACATATTTCCCATCAAACTTTATGTATGGACCAAACCTTCCATTAGCTACAATTACTTCTTTCTCCTCATAATCTCCTAAGGTTTTAGGCAACTTAAATAAGTCCATGGCTTCTTCATAAGTTATAGAACTCATGGTTTGATCTCCTTGTAAACTTGCAAACTTAGGTTTTTCTTCATCTGTAGCCTCTCCAATTTGAACCATAGCTCCAAACCTTCCTAAACGTACGTATACATTTTTACCAGAATCTGGATCGATTCCTAACAACCTTTGTCCGCTAGCTCTTTCAGCATTTTCTGCAACATCTTTAACTGTTGGATGAAAATCTTTATAAAAATCTTTAATTACTGAAGTCCAATCTTCTTTTCCTCCGGCAATATTATCGAAATCACTTTCTACTTTAGCAGTAAATCCGTAATCTAGAATACTTGAAAAATTCTCAACTAAAAAGTCATTCACAATGTTACCAATATCTGTTGGCATCATTTTTCCTTTATCAGAACCTACCTTTTCTGTTAAAACCTGCTCTTTAATTGAATCTGATTTTAATACTAATTGAATATATTCACGCTCAACTCCTTCAGCTGTTCCTTTTTCTACATAACCTCTTCTTTGTACCGTAGAAATTGTTGGTGCATAAGTAGAAGGTCTACCTATACCTAACTCTTCTAAATGTTTTACTAAAGAAGCTTCCGTGTATCTTGCAGGAGGACGAGTATAACGTTGCGTCGTTGTAATATATTCGTTGTTTAACTCTTCTCCTACTTTCATTTTTGGTAACATTCCTGCTTGTTCTTCCTCTTCATTATCTGTTCCTTCTAAATATACTTTTAAGAAACCTTCGAATGTAATTACCTCTCCATTTGCAGAAAAATCTTTATCATTTTTATTGTTAGAAATTTTAACATTAGTTCTTTCTAACTGTGCTTCACTCATCTGAGAAGCAATAGTTCTTTTCCAAATTAAACTATACAATCGATCTTGATCATAATCTACAGAAACAGTATGAACTGCCATATTAGTAGGTCGAACAGCTTCGTGAGCTTCTTGTGCTCCTTTAGATTTTGTAGAGAAATTTCTAGGCTTACTATATTCTTTACCATAAGAAGCTTCAATTTCTTCCGCTGCCGCATTAACTGCTTCAGAAGATAAATTTACACTATCAGTTCTCATATAAGTAATCAATCCAGCTTCATATAAACGCTGCGCCATTAACATCGTTTTTGCCACAGGAAAACCTAACTTACGAGAAGCCTCTTGTTGTAATGTTGATGTTGTAAAAGGTGCAGCCGGCGATTTCTTAGCTGGCTTTGTTTGTAAATCTGAAACTGAAAAATCTGCAGACAAACATGAATTTAAAAAAGCTTCTGCTTCTTCTTTAGTGGAAAAATTCTTTGGTAATTTCGCCTTAAACTTCTTACCATCTGCATTAGTAAACTCAGCATCTACTCTATAAGAAGCTACAGGTTTAAAGCTTTCTATGTCACGTTCACGTTCTACAATTAAACGCACAGCTACAGACTGTACTCTACCTGCAGATAAACCTGCTTTTACTTTTCTCCACAATACAGGAGATAATTCATATCCTACGATCCTATCTAGTACACGTCTTGCTTGTTGAGCATCTACTAAATCATAATTAATAGTTCTTGGATTTTCTATGGCTTTTAAAATCGCATTTTTAGTAATTGAGTTAAATACAATACGTTTTGTATTGTCTTTATTTAACTTTAATTGTTCTGCTAAGTGCCATGCAATAGCTTCTCCTTCTCGATCTTCATCGGATGCTAACCAAACCATTTCTGCTTTCTTAGCTAAATCCTTCAATTTTTTAACTACCGATTTCTTATCCGAAGAAACAATATACTTAGGTTTAAAATCTCCATCTACATTAACACCCAATTCTTTAGATGGTAAATCTGCAATATGTCCATAACTTGACTCAACTTGAAAATCTTTACCTAAAAACTTCTCAATTGTTTTTGCTTTTGCAGGAGACTCTACAATTACTAAATTCTTTGCCATGTATCTTTTCTTATAGATTTTTTGTTACACCATATATATAGTGTATTTTAAATTGCAAAAGTATACAGTTTTTTTTTATTAGGAATTGTTTTGAAAGAATTAACGCTAATTTAAATTTGAAACGACTCATTATTTAATGACAATTTGTCACACAATCATAAAATTGGTTGTATATTTGCCCTCTACTTACAAGAGATAAGATTATGGATCAGGTTGAAAAAGTTATAGACGAAAAAAAACAAGGAAAACCTTTATTAACAGAACAAAAAGAAGGTAATAGCAAGAAACTTTTTATTGAAAGTTATGGCTGTCAAATGAACATGAATGACAGTGAAATTGTTGCTGCTATTCTTGCTGAACAAGGTTTTAATACTACTGGAGATATTAATGAAGCTGATTTAGTTTTAGTAAATACTTGCTCTATTAGAGAAAAAGCAGAACAAACTGTTCGTAACAGACTACAAAAATACAATCATGCTAAAAAGCACAACCCTAAAATGAAAGTTGGAGTTTTAGGTTGTATGGCAGAACGTTTAAAAGCTAAATTTCTAGAAGAAGAAAAAATAGTTGATTTAGTTGTAGGACCTGATGCTTATCGTGATTTACCTAATTTAGTAGAAGAAGTAGAAGCTGGTAGAGATGCTGTAAATGTAATTCTATCCAAAGAAGAAACTTATGCTGATGTTTCTCCTGTTCGTTTAAATTCTAACGGAGTTTCTGCATTTGTATCTATTACAAGAGGTTGTGATAATATGTGTACCTTCTGCGTAGTCCCTTTTACTAGAGGAAGAGAACGAAGTAGAGATCCGCAAAGTATTATTGAAGAAATTCGTTCGATGCACGATCAAAACTTTAAAGAAATCACTTTACTTGGACAGAATGTTGATTCATATTTATGGTATGGTGGAGGATTAAAGAAAGATTTCCATAAAGCTTCTGAAATGGCTCAGGCAACTGCAGTAAATTTCGCACAGCTTTTAGACATGTGTGCTACAGAGTTTCCTAAAATGCGTTTCCGTTTTTCGACATCGAATCCGCAAGACATGACTTTAGATGTAATCCATATTATGGCTAAACATAAAAACATCTGTAAATACATTCACTTACCTATTCAAAGTGGAAGTAACACAATGTTAAAAGCCATGAACAGATTACATACTCGTGAAGAATACCTAGAGTTAATAGAAAATATTTACAAGATCGTTCCTGAAATGAATTTAAGTCAAGATATGATTGCTGGTTTCTGTGGAGAAACAGAACAAGATCATCAAGATACTTTAGATTTAATGGAAAAAGTAAAATATAGCTTCGGTTTTATGTTTGCTTATTCTGAAAGACCAGGAACTCTTGCAGCTAAAAAAATGGAAGATGATATTCCTTTAGCAGTAAAAAAACGTCGCTTACAAGAAATTATAAACTTACAACAAGAACATAGTTTATATAGAGCTAAAGAACATGTTGGAAAAGTTCAAGAAGTTTTAATTGAAGGAACTTCTAAAAAGAGTGAAAATGAATGGAAAGGTAGAAATACACAAAATACTGTTGTTGTATTCCCTAAAGAACACTATAAAATTGGTGATTTTGTAAATGTGAAAATAGAAGACTGTACTTCTACTACATTAAAGGGAACTGCTGTTGGGTATTCTGAAAACAATTAAAAAATAATCTAGAAGAAAAAGAATGGAAAGTTTACAAGCAGTAAAACAACGATTTGGAATTATCGGTAACGATATACAACTCAATAGAGCCATTGAAAAAGCGGTTCGAGTTGCTCCTACAGATATTTCTGCTTTAGTAATTGGTGAAAGTGGTGTTGGAAAAGAAAGCATTCCAAAAATTATTCATCAGTTATCTCACAGAAAGCATGCAAAATATATTGCTGTAAACTGTGGTGCAATTCCTGAAGGAACTATCGATAGTGAACTTTTCGGTCATGAAAAAGGAGCTTTTACAGGAGCTACCCAAACAAGAAAAGGATATTTCGAAGTCGCAGATGGAGGAACAATCTTCTTAGATGAAGTTGGAGAATTACCATTAACAACTCAAGTTCGCTTGCTTCGTGTTTTAGAAAATGGTGAATTTATAAAAGTAGGATCTTCTCAAGTTCAAAAAACAAATGTTCGAATTGTGGCTGCTACCAATGTTAATATGCATGAAGCCATAAAAAAAGGAAAATTCAGGGAAGATTTATACTATCGTTTAAGTACTATAGAAATTGGGCTTCCTCCTTTGAGAGAAAGAGGAACAGATATTCAATTATTATTTAGAAAATTTGCTTCAGATTTCGCTCAAAAAAATAGAATTCCTGTAATTCGTTTAGATGAAAATGCTAGCAATTTATTATTAAACTATCACTTCCCAGGAAATATTAGGCAACTTAAAAATATTGCTGAACAGATATCAATTATGGAAGAAAACAGGATAATTTCATCAGAAATTATTGCTCAATATCTTCCAAATATTTCTGGTAATTTACCAATGGTTGTTGGTAATTCAAGTTCTTCGAATAACGATTTTGCAAACGAAAGAGATATTATGTATAAGATTTTATTCGATATGCGTAATGACATTAATGATTTAAAGAAACTTACTTTAGATTTAATGCAAAATGGAAACAGCACAGAAGTTCAAGAAGAAAACAGGAATTTAATTCAACGTATTTACAACGAAGAAACACCTACACATAATGTAGAAGTAGTTGAAATTCCTGAAATAACTTCTCAGAACAATTATGATTTCATTGAGACTATAGAAGAACACGAAAGTTTATCTTTACAAGAAAAAGAGGTCGAAATGATTAAAAAATCACTAGAACGTAATAAAGGAAAACGTAAACTAGCAGCAAAAGAATTAGGAATTTCAGAGCGAACTCTATATAGAAAAATAAAACAATACGATTTATAAATCGAAAGCAAAGCCTACCATAAAATGAAAAAAAGCATACTTATATTTTTCTACAGTTTTAGTCTTGTTATTTTAATGGGATGTGGAGTTTATTCTTTTACAGGAAAAGGTGATATTGGTGATGCAGAAACTATCCAAATAGACTTCTTCCCAAATCAAGCTCCATTAGTGGAACCAAGCTTAAGTCAACGTTTTACCCAAGATTTACAAGATTTATTCACAAGACAAACAAATTTAACTTTAGTAAGAGCAGGCGGAGATTTACGTTTCGAAGGAGAAATTATTGACTATAGAATTACTCCTATGAGTGCAACATCTAGCCAAGGAAACCAAACTGCCGCTCAAAACAGATTAACTGTTGTGGTTAATGTTAGATATACAAACTCAAAGAAAGAAGAAGACGACTTTGAAAAACAGTTTTCTTTCTATTCAGATTATGGTGCAGCTCAACAATTATCTGGATCAGTTTTAGAAGCTGCTTTAGATGAAATTTTAACTAGAATACACCAAGATATTTTTAATGCTTCTGTAGCTAAATGGTAAAAGAAAACTACATAGAAATCCTAAATCATCCTGAAAAAATGCAGGAGATAAACTCGAGTGATTTAAAATCTATTGTAGATAAATATCCGTATTTTCAATCTGCCAGAGTATTACATTTAAAAGCTTTAAAAGATCATAAAAGTTTTCGATACAATAATGAATTAAAATTAGCTGCTGCACATACTTTAGACAGAGCTATTTTATTTAACTTCATTACTTCAGACATTTTTAAAGAGTCAAAAATCAAGAGTAAATCTCAAGAAAACAATAATGTCGATAGTGACACTAAGAAGAATGAAAAAGAAAGTATTGAAGAAGAACTTAACATAGGGAAACCGTTAACTTTTACTAAAAACGAAGCTTTTTCTTTCAACCAATGGCTACAATTATCTTCAGATATTCCTGAAACTCCAAAAGAAAAGCCAGAGAAAAAAGAAAGAAATATCCAAGAAGATATTATTGATCGTTTTATTAGTAACAACCCTAAAATATCTAGGATTAACAAGAATGCTTCAGTTCCTTCTAAACAAAATGTAGTAAACCAAGAACCTACATTAATGACCGAAACTTTAGCTAGAATTTACCTAGAACAAAAGAAATACGATAACGCAATAAAAGCTTATGAAATATTAAGTTTGAAATATCCAGAAAAAAGTGGTTTCTTTGCAGACCAGATTAAAAAAATAAGAATTTTACAAAATATAAAATAATGACAACGTATAATTTACTTTTAATATTAATCTTAATTGTTGCAGTAGCTTTAATTTTAATCGTAATGGTTCAAAACCCTAAAGGAGGAGGATTATCATCTTCTTTCGGTGGAGGCGGTGGTATGAACATCGGAGGTGTACAAAACACGAATAACTTTTTAGATCGTACTACATGGACTTTAGCTATCGCAATGTTTGCTTTAATCTTATTAGCTAACTTTGCTATTCCTAGAGCAAACAGCTCAAACAATCCTGATCTTAAAGAATCGTTAGAAGGTATTGAAACTACAGCACCTGCTGAAACAACACCTCCTGCAACAAAAGACTCAGTACAGTAAATTTTATACGACATAAATTATAAAAATGCCAACGATGACACGTTGGCATTTTTTTATTGCTTTTTTTAAGAAAACAAGACTCCTAAGAAAAATTGTCAGTTTTGTTTCAATGGCACAATTTCTGTCAAACAAAAGGAGAATATAAATTAAGATTAATCAATAATTTTTAAATAAAATGGGATTAAACATCAAACCTTTAGCAGATAGAGTTCTTGTAGAACCAGCTGCAGCTGAAACTACTACCGCTTCAGGAATTATCATACCTGACAATGCAAAAGAAAAACCTCAAAAAGGAACTGTTGTAGCAGTTGGAAATGGTAAAAAAGATGAGCCTTTAACTGTAAAAGTTGGCGATACAGTTTTATACGGTAAGTTCTCTGGAACTGAACTTAAATTTGAAGGAAAAGATTACTTAATGATGAGAGAATCGGACATTTTAGCGATCATCTAATTATCAACTAACCTAATTAAACAAAAAACAAAATGGCAAAAGACATAAAATTTGATATTGAAGCTCGCGACGGTTTAAAACGTGGTGTAGACGCATTAGCGAATGCTGTAAAAGTAACTTTAGGACCAAAAGGTCGTAACGTAATTATTTCTAAATCTTTTGGAGCTCCTCACGTAACTAAAGATGGAGTTTCTGTAGCAAAAGAAGTAGAATTAGAAGATGCTCTTGAAAACATGGGAGCACAAATGGTAAAAGAAGTTGCTTCTAAAACTAACGATTTAGCTGGAGACGGTACTACTACTGCAACTGTTTTAGCTCAAGCTATCGTAAAAGAAGGATTAAAAAACGTTGCTGCTGGAGCAAATCCAATGGATTTAAAAAGAGGGATCGATAAAGCTGTAACTGCTTTAACAGAAGATTTAGCAAAACAATCTAAAGAAGTTGGTGATTCTTCAGAAAAAATTCAACAGGTAGCTTCTATTTCAGCAAATAATGACAAAGTAATTGGTGATTTAATCGCTACTGCTTTTGGTAAAGTTGGTAAAGAAGGTGTAATTACTGTTGAGGAAGCTAAAGGAACTGACACGTATGTAGATGTTGTTGAAGGAATGCAGTTTGATAGAGGGTATTTATCTCCTTATTTCGTAACAAATGCAGATAAAATGATTGCAGAGTTAGAAAACCCATACATCTTATTATTCGATAAGAAGATTTCTAACTTACAAGAGATTTTACCAATTTTAGAGCCAGTTGCTCAATCTGGTCGTCCTTTATTAATTATTGCTGAAGATGTAGATGGACAAGCATTAGCTACTTTAGTAGTAAACAAATTAAGAGGTGGATTAAAAATTGCTGCTGTTAAAGCTCCTGGGTTTGGTGATAGAAGAAAAGCAATGTTAGAAGACATCGCTATCTTAACTGGTGGTACTGTAATTTCTGAAGAAAGAGGTTTCTCTTTAGAAAACGCAACTTTAGATTTATTAGGAACAGCTGAAACAGTAACTATCGATAAAGACAATACAACTGTTGTAAACGGTGCTGGTGATGAAGAGCAAATTAAAGCTCGTGTTAACCAAATTAAAGCACAAATCGAAACAACTACTTCTGATTACGATCGTGAAAAATTACAAGAGCGTTTAGCTAAATTAGCTGGTGGTGTTGCTGTATTATACGTTGGAGCTGCTTCTGAAGTAGAGATGAAAGAAAAGAAAGACCGTGTAGATGATGCTTTACACGCAACTCGCGCAGCTGTAGAAGAAGGTATTGTTGCTGGTGGTGGTGTTGCTTTAGTACGTGCTAAAAAAGTATTAGAGACTTTAACTACTGAAAATTTAGATGAAACTACAGGTATTCAAATTGTAAACCGTGCAATTGAAGCTCCTTTACGTACTATCGTTGAAAATGCTGGTGGTGAAGGTTCTGTAGTAATCAACAAAGTATTAGAAGGTGAAAGTAACTTTGGATACGACGCTAAAACTGAACAATATGTAGACATGTTAGAAGCTGGTATTATTGATCCTAAGAAAGTTACTCGTGTTGCTTTAGAAAATGCTGCTTCTGTTTCTGGTATGATCTTAACTACTGAATGTGCTTTAGTAGATATTAAAGAAGAAGGTGGTGCTGGTGCCGGAATGCCTCCAATGGGTGGTGGAATGCCTGGAATGATGTAGTAAATTGACTTATTTGTAAATAATTACAACATAAGTAAAACTATATAAACAAAAAGAGATAGATTTTAAAAATCTATCTCTTTTTTTATTTCTGTTATATTCAGTATACCATTTAATAAGTAGCGTAATCTGTAATTTCTTGCTGACTTAAAGTAGAATTAAAAAAAGCTAGTTCATCTATATTAGCTTTTAATAGTCCAGAAACATTATCACTTCTTCTTTCACATATATTTGCTCCTATTTCAAATGGTGCATTGTTTGTTAAATCAACATCTATATTAGCATCCCAACTTACTTCTTCAGCAAGTCCTGCATCAAGATACAAAGCAGTTTTTTTGTTTTCATTATCTAAAACACCAGTAACATAAACCCATCTTCCTTTTGCTATACCTTTAGCCGAAACACTCAAATTACTTCCGTCTGCTTGTCTTATTTCCCAACTAAGAATATTCGTATTTGGATCATCGAATGATTTCTCTTTATAAGTGAAGTTGAAAAAATTTGAAATATCACAAATTTCTCTCTTACTAAAAATGTATCTAGTAAAATTAACATCATCATTTTGTACATCTGTAACGTCTATATTAATCCAAAAACTAATAGATAAAGATCCTTTTCCCACTGGAAAATTCGGAACGGAAATAACTTGATCATCTTCCCCTGTTATATTATATGCTAATGAATCTTTTGAATTTCTATCTTTTGTAAAAACAGCATCAATTGCTTGCCCGTTTAAATTGTTTGTTGATGCATCCAATAAAGAATCATCAAAAGGATAATACGCTATTAAATTGTCGTTTTCTAATGGTGTATTAGGGTTATCTGATGCGTCATCATCACATGAACATCCTAATAAAATTGAAAAACAAACTCCTAAAATAAATGCAGTTTTTGTGTAGTTAAGTCTCATTTTATAAATACTTTTTTTGATTTTGCCTTATCGGCAGTGTAGTTAAACTTTTTACGGTTCAAAACTAGATATAATAGTCATCCTACTTGTCACCCAAAAAGGGTGATTTTTAAAAATAAAAAAGTCGATTAAGTGTTTAATTAGAGTACTAAAAATTAAAAACTCTAAAAAGATAGAGCCTGATAAATTCTATTGCTTAATGTGAATAATTAGATAAACTAACCTCTTGTTGAAATTGCTTTTTTTATATTTATAGTGTAAAAATTGTTATTCGATAGAAAATTTAAAATTAAAGGATTCGTATGGGCTGGGATATAAGTTATCATCCAATTTCTGAAGAACAAATCATTGAGCGATATTTTGATGTTTTGGATGATAAATCTTTAATCAAAGAATTAGTATCTAAATATGGAGTAAAAGATTTTTATGCTAAGAAATACGAAGAACTTATTGACATTGCCTTAGTTACTACTTCAGAAGATGTTTTTGATAAAACTCACGGTTATTACATTGCTGCTACTCAAGGTTTTTTTGAAAAGTATTTTTATGTTAGAGGTAGCGCTTTTTCTTTTTTAGAAGGAAATATATTATCTAAATACACAAAACGGTGGGAAGAAATTTTTCCTAAAGAAAAACTCACTAATGAAGTTCATAATATAATTACAGAAAACTATTCTTCTGGTAAGTTTATTCCTCCAGAAAATATTGAATTATTATTAAATGATTACGATACTAATTTAGAGTTACAAGCAAAAATAAATCATTTGTTTTCAGATGAACGTATTGGTATTTTTTTTAAAGCTATGTATTACGCCTTAGATAAAGGCCTCGGTCTTTTAGAAGCTACAGAAATAGTTGAACCCAACCCAATGGATTTAAACAATTCTATCTCTTACTCGAATCTTTTTAATTGTGATCCTCAGGGAGCTTTATTGTACCGAGATACAACTATGAAACAACTTTCTGAAATTGAAAAAGAGAATGATTTAGAAGCTGGAACTATAATATCTAACTCGAGTTATAAAATCACCAATCACGAACCCGTTCAGAAAAAGCAAAAGAAAAGCTTTTTAAAACGATTGTTTAAAAAGTAATTAGTTAAAATTCTTAGTTAAGAACAACACCTTTTTTCTTAAAATATTTCTCCTCTATATCTGTCAACATTTCTTTTGTTAAGGGTTTATTTCTAAACTCGGAAATAAATTTGTTGGAAAGTGCTCTTTCTTTATCATTAGCATTTAAAGAAGTAGTTAGCATAACAACAATAATTTGAGCTCTTTTACCTTTTGGTAACTCTTTATATTTCTCTAAAAACTCCCATCCATCTACTTTAGGCATATTAATATCTAAAAAAACAATATCTGGTATATCATTCTCATTAGCAGATTCTAGAAACTCTATTGCTTGTTCACCATCGTATTTGGTTACTATTTTATCACAATAATTATTGTCTTTTATGATTAATTCGTGAATAAAGTTTGTAGCCTTATCATCGTCAACAAGTAATACGGTATTGATTTTTGTACTCATTTATTTTTATTTTTTTAAGTTAGTTTAACGATTTCCTTTCTTAAAGTGAAGTAAAAATCACTTCCCTTTCCCTCTTCAGAATCTACCCATAATTTTCCATCATGCATTTCTACTATTTTTTTACAATGTGACAGACCTATACCAGTTCCTTCATACTCTTCTTTACTGTGGATTCTTTTAAATATTGAAAATATTTTTTCTTTATACTTTTCTTTAATACCTATACCATTGTCACTTACTTTAAACTTCCAATATTCTTCTAATTCTTCTGACGTTACTCTTATTTTAGGCTTATTTTCTGGATGTTGAAACTTAATTGCATTAGATATTAAATTTTGAAAAAGTAATCTTAATTCAGATTTATATCCTGTAACCTCAGGTAAATTTTTCCATTTAATATCAGCATCATTTTTTAATATTATCTGATTAAGATCTTTCCTTACATCGTTTATAACTTCATTACAATTTACTTTAGACAGCTCTCTATTTTGACCAAGTACAGAATATTCAAGTAAATCTTTTACCAAGTTTCTCATTCTACCCGTGGCAGATTCTATAAACCCTAACATCATTTTTCCTTGCTCATCAAAACTCTCTTTATATCTAGAACTAAACATATCAACCATACTCGAAACCGTTCTTAAAGGCTCTTGGAGATCATGAGAAGCTATGTATGTTATTTCATTTAATTCTTTATTCTTTTCTTTTATCTTTTCAAATGTATGTTCTAATTTCTCGTTCTTTTCTTCTAAAACTATACTTGATTTTTTTAATTCCTTTTCTATAGGGCGATAAATAAAGTAAACCTCTAATATTAGAATTAATAATGCTATAATGAAAAGCAAATACTCTATTTGTACTATAAAACTTAGTTTTTTATCTGAATTTTTCTCTAAAGCCTTAACAATAGCATCCATTTCAGCAAGAAAATTATTCTGATTTTGAGTAATTTCCTCTAAATCTAGTTTTGTTTTCCCTAAAAGTTTCATTTGCTTTTCAACAAAAACAATATACTTATCAAGTTTTTTTAATTCAACAGAAACATTAAAATCTTCATTTGAAAGAACATTATGATTCGAACGAGATATTAAAAGACTGTGAGCACCTTTCCACTGATACAAAAGTTCATTTAAAAACTCACTAGATTTTGCTCCTCTATCTATTGCGCAAAACTCATTTGTGATTCTTTGGCTAAGCATTCGTTGTTTTCCTGCAACGTTAATAGTATTTGCATCTGCTTTTTTTTGCTTTAACCAATATTGAATAAAAATTTGATTGATTCCCAGCACCAAAACTGTAATACATATACCAATTACATATCTTTTGTTCATAGCCTAATAAGTTACGAAAATAGCTTGTAAAAAGAATTAGCTTAAATTTAATAAATATCTGATTATCAAAAACAAAAAAAACTCAGGAAAAGTCCTGAGTTTTTTATTAGTTTTTTTTGTGATTCTTCACAACTTCTTCATCTCGATACTTACAACAAGCATCTAGTTTTTCATAATTCTCTTCAGTTGCTTTAATCTCTTTAGTATCGTGACCAACATTAGCTACATTCTGACAAACTATTTTTTTATCCGTTTTACGTTCATCTAAAATCACTGTAAGTTTATGTGTTTGTAAATTCCAATTTGCATATTTTACTCCTTTAGTATTTAAAGCTGCTTTCTCTATACGAACTTTACATTCCATACAAACTCCATCTACTTTAAAAGCAACTTTAGCATTTTTTTTCTTCTTTGCTTGTCCGAAACTACTCACTGCAATTAATACGAAACATAATACTGTTATAATTTTCTTCATAATATTATTATTTAATTTTTGTTTTTAGTCTAATTTAAATCTGAATCCTGCATAAAAAGTGCTTCCAAATATTGGAGCATATACTATTGTACTATCAAAACTTGCTCCAAACGGATTCTCACTTCCTAAAATTGGATTTCCTTGTTGAACATTTGTTAAATTCTCTCCTCCTACATACACTTCAAACTTCTTAGAAAACACCTTTGTAATTTGTGAATTCAATAAATTGAAGCCATTTGCGTAATTAGGTAATTGATCTTGCACTGGATTGGAAATTGTATTTGGCAACCTTTGTTTACCTATAAAATTATACGTTACATCAAATTTCCATTGTGATTCATTAATTTTCTTTTTTGTATTATATGAAACATTAGTAAAGAATCTATTTCTAGGTTGTAAAGGCTTTGCTAAACTTCCTGAAACATAATCTGTAGAAACATCAAAAAACTTATATGCTGTTCTTATATTCAATCTAGAAACTGGCTCGTAGTTTACTTCTACTTGAAAACTATTTGCAATACTTTCTCCTTCTAAATTATAAAACGAAATAGCTCTTGGATCTTCCCAGTCTACTACTGCTTGACTTTCAAAATCGGTCATGTAATAATCGAAAGTGATATCTCCTTTTTTCCCAAATAGCTTAAAACCTTGTAGAAAAGAAACTCCGTAATTCCATGCAATTTCAGGATTCAATCCATAAATATTTCCTTCTGTACTATTGATATTAATTTGACGTGAAGAAGCAAACAACTGCTGGTTTTCAGCAAAAACATTTGGACTTCTCTTTCCTCTACCTACTGAAGCTCTTAAAACTCCTTTTCTCCAAGGAACGTAGCGTAAATGCAAACGAGGCGTTAAAAACGTACCTAATAAATTATGAAAATCTACTCTTAAACCGGCAGTCAAACTAAAGTTTTCAGCATTATCATAAGCATATTCAAAAAAAACACCAACAGAATTTTCATCTCTATTAAAGTTTGTAGCCTCTACCAATTCTTTATAATCATCATAAGTAAAGCTTAAACCTGTTTTAAACTTATTTCTTGTGTCTCCGATTATAGAATTAAATATAAAGTTTGAATACACGCTTTGGTGCTGAATATTATAATCTCTTAAACCGAAATACGATTCTTGATCGTGATTACTATAGGCTAATTGTAATCCCATACTTTGAAATGGAAGTTCTGGAAAAACATAGCCTAATTTCCCCGAAAAATCGAAACGTGAGGTTTTAATCTCACTTCCCCATGCATTCGTAGTTTTCTTATCTACATCAGGATCAAAATTTAACTCACCAGTTTGTTTTCTATCATTTAAATATCTAAAATTTAAAAAACTCACCCAGCCTGTTTCATTGTCGACATATTGCCAACGATTCATAACGTTAATTTGTTCAGCTAATGGCGCATCTAAAAAGTTATCATTATTGTTATCAAACTTTTCTCCTCTTAAATTACCGTGTAAATATAAACCTGTACTCCATTTCTTACTTATTTCTTTATTGAAATGTGTATTTAACTCTAATCGTCCGTTTCTGTTTCCATAAGCATTTACGAATATTTTCTTATCCGTTAACGGCTTCACTAATTCGGCATTAATTTGACCAGAAATACTTTCAAAACCATTAACTACACTCCCTGCTCCTTTGGTTATTTGAATGCTTTCTACCCAAGTTCCAGGTGTAAAAGTTAATCCATACACTTGAGAAGCTCCTCTTACCATAGGAATATTCTCTTGAGCAATTAGTAGATAAGGACTATTTAACCCTAACATTCTAATTTGTCGAGTTCCTGTTAATGCATCTGAAAAATTAACATCGACAGAAGGGTTTGTTTCAAAACTCTCTGCCAAGTTACAACAAGCAGCTTTTAACAATTCATCACTATTTACAGTGAAAATATTTTCTGTTTGCAAAAACGACTTTGAAGTTGCTTGCTTTTTTACAGAAACTGATACTTCATCTAAGATTGCTTGTTCTGTTAAAAAATGATGAACTGGTTTTAAACTATTGATTTCTATTGTATCTGTTTTATACCCTACAAAACTTATAACTAATTTTTTATATTCTTTTTTATAAGGTATTTCGAACCAACCTTTTTCATTAGTGGTCGTTCCTACTTTTGTATTTAACCAATGTACATTGGCTCCAAACACTCCTAGGTTATCTTTTGGATTATTTTTATCCATGATCATACCTTTAAATGTTTGTTGTGAATAAGCTTGTGAACTTATTAGTATAAGCACACAAACCAACATTTTAAAATTCATGATTTGTTTATGATTTATATGTATAACTCTTTTTAATAATTGACATTACGTCACTAAAAAAGGATATAAATCATATAATGTAAACTTCGTGTAAAACCTGTAAATCTAGATCTAGATTTGGTGGTGAATAAAATTCATTAGTGTTTGTTTGTTCGTAATTCTCTACAAACAATTTATAATAAGAAGAAAGAAATGCAACTACAAACTGTTGCTTTTGAATATCAAACTTCTCTGCAGTATTTTTAAGGTCTTCTTGACCCTGAACTTGTTCTACTTCGTCTTTACAACAATTCTTCTTTTTGATTACTTCAGGATCATCACAATCTTCTTCTCCCGTTTCACCTGAACAATCTTCTCCATTGCCAAAATAAGATACACTTACTAAAAAATCACCACAATAATGCTTTTCTACAGTAAATGAAAATGTAGAAAACAACACTAAAAGTGCCAATAAAATTGATGATATTTTAGAAAATAAATTTCTCATTCTGTTATACAAAAATAAAAAACTTCTTCTTACAAAGTTAGAACATTAACATTTTGGTAACTAAATTAAGTTGAGCAGTTCTTTTTAATCGACGAATGGTTTAACTGGATAGTTGAAAAATTAAATTTTTCTTTCAACAACATAATCTATCATCGCTAATAAAGACTGTTTGTATTCTGAATCTGGGTAATTTTCTAAAATCTTTAATGCTCTATTTTTATAATTATGCATTTTATTAATTGTATAATCTATACCTCCATTCTCTTTTACAAAAGCGATTACCTCTTTAACTCTTTTTTTATTTTTATTATGGTTTTTTACTGAGTTAATTAACCATTTCCTATCTTTTTCACTACAATTGTTTAAGGTATAAATTAAAGGCAAAGTCATTTTTTGCTCTTTTATATCGATTCCTGTAGGTTTACCTATCTTTTCTTCTGTATAATCAAATAAATCATCTTTAATTTGAAAAGCAATACCAATATATTCACCAAATTTTCGCATTTGCTGAACAACTTCATTACTACAACCTACAGATGCTGCTCCAATACCGCAACACGCAGCAATAAGAGTTGCTGTTTTTTGACGAATAATTTCAAAATAAATATCTTCTGTTATATCTAGCTTTCTAGCTTTTTCTATCTGTAGTAATTCACCTTCACTCATTTCTCTTACTGCTATAGAAATAAGCTTTAATAAATCGAAATCTTCATTATCTATAGAAAGTAGTAATCCTTTTGATAATAAAAAATCTCCAACAAGTACAGCTATTTTGTTTTTCCAAAGAGCATTTATTGAGAAGAAACCTCTTCTCATATTACTATCATCTACAACATCATCGTGTACAAGTGTAGCCGTATGAATTAACTCTACAATAGAAGCACCTCTGTATGTTCTTTCATCAAAACCACCATTAGAGACCATTTTTGCTACTAAGAAAACAAACATAGGACGCATTTGTTTTCCTTTTCTTCTTACTATGTAATATGTGATTCTATTTAATAACGGAACTTTAGAAAGCATTGAATCTTTAAACTTAGATTCAAACAGTTCCATTTCTTTTGCAATCGGAATTTTGATTTGTTCAACAGGTTTCATTAAGCCTTCCTTATACTCGTCAAAAATAAAGAAATAAATTAAGATGCTTATCTTTGATTGTAAAGTTTAACTGATGAAAAAAATTACTTGTTTTTTAATACTTCTATCTAGTTTTTTAGTTTTCTCTCAAAAAAAAGGTAAAACATTCCCTAATTCTTTTCTAGGAAAATATAAAGGAAACCTTGAGATCACTTCTAAAAGAGGAACGCAAAAAATCCCTATGGAATTTCATCTTACCAAAACGGAAAAGGATTCTGTTTTTAATTACGTAATTGTTTACGATAAATCTCCTAGAAACTACTCTTTAAAAATCGTTGATCAAGAAAAAGGAATTTATAATATTGATGAAAATAATGGTATTATTCTTCCTGCTTCGTTTTATAAGGATGTTCTTTATAGTTTTTTTGAAGTTCAAGGTAATTTTTTGAGTACTCGATTGGCTTTTGATTCCAATAAAATGGAGTTCGAAATTTTATTTACTCGTCTTGAAAACAAAACAACTACTGGAGGAATATCTAAAGAAATACCCGAAGTTTTTGGATATCCTATTAGTGTATTTCAAAAAGCTATTTTAGTAAAAACTGACTAATTATTTTTACGGTCGATTTTAAATACTTTTTCTAACGAAATCAGTTTTCCTTCTTTTGAAATTCCTTCAATAAACACTCGAACAGATTCTTGTTTTAGCTTAGGAAAAGTAATTGAATGTTCTTTGTTATTTTCATCTAAATAAATATTAGGCTCCCAATGTACTGCACCAAATCTCTTAAAACTCTCACTATTTGTATTTAAATATTTTGGCTGATAATATTCTTTTTGAACATGAAAACCTATTGGAACTTTGTATTCATAGAAAGCATTAACATAGTTTTCTGTTTGAACTCTATCTTTAGTGTATAAGTATATGCGTAAATCAAAAACGTCTGTTATAAAGATTTCATCATACTCACCTAACTTTGTATGCCTAAGATTTAAAAGTCTTGTAGGATCTAAAGTTATATCTTGATTATCTAAAAACACTCTAGTTTTAGATTCTAAAATCTCTCTTTGATCTGCAGTTGCATCAAAAGCTCTTGCTTTAGTCATGTTCACTCCGAAATCACCTGGACCGGATCTTGCAGCAACACCTTCATCAGCAGGATTATTTCTTAAGCTAAATGCTCTTTGTCTAGACCTCCTTATTCGAACTGTTTCTGGATTCGTTAAAATATCAAGTCCAATAGATCTTAAAAAACTAAACAAAGCTTGATGTTCAGAATAATCTTCACTTACTTTATAACCTCTGGCTCTATCACCTATTAATGGAGTATGATTAAATTTTAATTTACCCTTAACTTCAATTTCATTCAATACTTCTTCGGTTTCAGTTAAAAGAGCTGCTAAATCTTGGCCTTCATCTCGTGTTTCTATTTCATCTCTTTGTTCTGGAATTTTAATTCCTCCTTTATTAATTATTTGAGACGGCTGAACGTATAAATTCGGATACTTAAACTTCCCTTTTTCATTTGAATAAGATATATATACTTTAGAGTTTTCTTTAATAAATAAATTATCAAACTCAAATTTATTGTCTTTCAATTTTCTACTCGTAAACAATTTATTTTGTCCACTTCTAATAAATACATCTACATCATTCCCTAAGCCAGTCATATTAAAAGTACCTTTTACTTTAATTCCTCTTTCAAAATCAAACCTTTCTACAGGCGGATTATTAAAAATATTATACCAACTGTATTTAGACCATCCTTGAGTTAGAAGCAACAAGTCTAATTCCCATAATTTTTTTCTATTTATATCAGTAAAGAAATAATCTCCTTTTTTAATGCTCCCCTTGATATAAGGTGCTAAAAGAAATTTAGAATAAATATTTTGATAAGGTTTGTACGCCTTAGTATCATATGGTAAAACAGATGCGCTTAATTTATATTCTCCTAAATTATTTAAACTCTTAACGTTTAATGACACACTATCTTTTCCCTCATTAAGGTTAATTGCCACATTATCAAATAATGATTTTTGATAATTAAAAAATACACGTTCTGCAATAGGTTGATCATCATCTGTAAATAAAGTAACAATGTTTGTTCCTGGCTTGAAAAGTTTTTTACTTATAAATAACGAATAGGTTAATAAATTCTCTTTAAATTCTATATCTCTTCTTAAAAATGAATTCGTGTTATGAATTAAAACATAATACTTTCTATCTACTAATTCATCTATTGTTTCTTTATTTGTTGAAACAATTACTTTGGTCATATTACTACTAATATTCTCAAAAGCTAAAGAAACTCCTCTATTGTTTTTTATTGGAAATTTAGCTGTAATTTTCTCTCCGTTTCTAAGTTTTATTTCAGCTTTATAATCTTCCTCTAAATTGATATAAACAGGAACTTTAACCATTCCAAATCGATTTAAAGTAAATTCTTTAATTACTTCATTTTTACTATCTACAATTTGTCCTTTTTCAATTTCTGGAGTATTACCATTATTATCTTTAAGAATGATACCAACACTATTTCTAGAATTCGCTAATAAATGCCCTCCTTCAGGTAAAACTTGCAAATCATACTTTGTTTGATTACTAGTATTAGATTCTTTAGTTAGATTATCATTAATAATTTTTATTTTCTGAATAAAAGACTGATTCTCCTCAAAATTCTGCATGTAATTTGTTGAAGCTTTTATGTAAAAGTTGTTCCCTGCGAAAGTTGAATCTACTTTAAAGCTACCATTTCCTACACCATCATTTAAATAAATGAGTTTTGTTTTCTTAAATGCTCCTTTATCGTCATATATAGAGCAATATAAATTAGATGTCGCTTTATGGAGTTTTTGTGTATTTGTATTTAAAACATAGGCTTTAAACCATATTTCTTCACCTTTAACAAAAGAGGTTTTATTTAAGTGTAAATATGGCACTTCTCTTTCGTAGCCAAAATATTTAGTATAAGCACTATCAAGAACCTTATCCTGAGCTAACAATGTATAAACAGAGCTAATAAATAGCAGCAACAATTTTTTAGTTTTCATATTAGAATTTTTGGTCTACCTAAAGATACAAAAAAATAAACTAACACATTGATTACTAAATTAAAACAACTATTCTTCTAATGATTTTGAATTTTTATAAACTTTTTCTACCGCTATAAGTTTTCCGTCTTTAGAAACACCTTCAATAATAATTCGGATTTCTTCTTGATTTAATCTTGAAAATTTAAAAGTTTGTGTTTTATTGTTTTGATCTAAATTAATATTAGGTTCCCAATATATTGCTCCATACTTTTTAAAAGTATCAGTTGTTGTTGATGAATATTTAGGCTGATAATATGCTTTTGAAACATGAAAACCTAAAGGTATTTTATATTCATAAAAGGCGTTTGAATTATCAATAAATTCAGCTTTATCTTTACTATATAAGTAAATTTGAAGATCGAAAACTTCAGTGATAAATATTTCTTCATAATCTCCTAATTTGGTGAATCTCAAATTCAATAATCGATTATTATCTCTTGTAATATCTTGATTATCTAAAAACACTCTTGTTCTAGACACCAGTATTTCTCTTTGATTTTCTTGAAAACTAAATGCACTCTGTCTAATTCTTCTAATCTCTAAAGTTTGTAATGTAGAACGTACTTCTAAACCTTGATTTCTAAGAAAGCTTATTAAATTCTGATGAACAGAATAATTTTCACTGACTTTATAACCTCGAGCCCTGTCTCCAATTAAAGGAGTGTTATTAAATTTTATTTTCCCTTTTACTTCTACTTCTTCCAAAACCTCTTCTGCTTCAGTTAAAAACACTTTCTGCTCTTCATTAATTTCCTTTAATTTCTGCTGATCTTCAATTGGTAATTTGATATTAGATTTATCAATATTTGGATACGATCTTACATACAGATTCGGCGATACAAATTCACCTTTTTTATTGGTATATGAAATAAAAACCGATGATTCGTCTTTTAGGATTAAGTTTTTAAATTCAAATTTATTATTGATTGCTTTTTCGTTGACAAACAACTTATTTTTATCACTTCTTATAAAAACATCTGCAGATTTACCTATTCCAGCAACATTTAAAGTTCCTTTCACTTTTATACCAGCTTCAAAAGGAAATCGTTCTATTGGAGGATTATTAAACACATTATACCAATTGTATTTAGACCATCCTTGAGTTAATAATAATAAATCTAGCTCCCATAATTTTTTCCTTGTTATATCTTTAAAAAAATAGCTTCCATCTTTTATTTTTCCTTTGACATAAGGTTGAATTAGGAAATTAGAATAAATATTTTGAGAAGGATTGTAAGCTTTTGTCTCTGCTGGTAAAATAGAGGCACTTAAACGATATTCGTTTGATAATTCTTCTTTTCCTACAGTTAAAAAAATACTATCATTATCCTGTTTCATATCTAACGCTACAGTATCAAATAATGATTTTTGATAATTAAAAAAAACGCGTTCTCCAATAGGTTTATCAGTATCAGTAAATAATGTTACAATGTTAGTTCCAGGCTTAAATAATTTCTTACTTAAAAATAAAGAATAAGTTAATAATTCTGGTTTAAATTTTATTTCTCTTTTTAAGAAAGCATTCGTATTATGAACTAAAATATAATACTGCTTTCCTTGTATTTTTTTTATTGTTTCTGGATTAGTTTTAACAATTACCTTAACCATGTTACTACTAATATTTTCAAAAGCTAACGCAACTCCTTGTAGCTCTTTTGGAGGTAGAAAAGTCTCTAAATTTTCTTCATCGTTCTTAATTCTAACTTTAAACTCATCTTTTGAAGAAACAAAAACAGCAACTTTAGCCATACCAAATCGATTTAAAGAAAATTCTTTAACTACTTCTCCTGATTTATTTATAATCTGTCCTTTTTTAAAACCTATCGGATTTCCTGTAGCATCTTTTAAAATAATTCCTAAAGAGTTTGTCGTATTTGCTAGTAAATGTCCTCCTTCAGGTAAAACTTGTAAATCATACTCTTTTTTGTTTACTGGTTTTAACGTTTTCTCTTTACCATCTAGAATAGTTATTTTTTGAAGAAAAGTTTGATTTTCCTCAAAGTTCTTCATGTAGTTTGTAGCAGCTTTTATATAATAATTTTTACCTGAAAATGTTGAATCTATTTTAAAACTTCCATTTCCTACACCATCTTTTATATGAACTAGTTTTGTTTTTTTAAAAACTCCTTGATCATCATAAATTGAACAATGTAAATTGGTAGTATAGGAATGTAGTTTTTGTGAATTCGTATTTAGCACATATGCTTTAAACCAAATTTCTTCTCCTTTAGCAAAACTAGTTTTATTTAAATGTAAGTAGGGAATTTCTCTTTCATATTGAAAGTATTTTACATAAGCACTATCAATATTTTTAGTTTGTGCACTCAAACTAATTACAATAAACAACAACACAAATAATATGCTTTTACTTTTCATAATAGATTTTTTAAATCTATTAAAAGTACAAATATTTATTTTGTTAAACTTCGGATAGCTTTGAATCTACTCCAAACTTGTTTGTTTTTTCTTTTGTATATTGAAAGTGTTCCTCGATCTAAACCATAATAAAAAAAACAAATTCCTGAAGGAGGATTTGCACTTGGTAAAAACTCAAATTTCCCATATGCAATACTTGGCCAAACCCAGCAATCTAAAGATGTTCCTACGATTTCAACTACTGCCACAATGAAGTACATACTTAGATAGAACAAACGTTCTTTTGGGTATTTACGTAAAGAATAGAAAACTAAAATTGTAAGTATAAATCCAAAAATATCTTTCCTGAAAACTAGAAATAACACAGCATAAATCACAATACAAATTGAGATAAATATCTCTATTTGTTTTCTGTATGATTTTACTTTCTGTTTTCTGGAGAAAAAATAAATCCCTAAAAAGATTACAGCATGACCAAAAGGCACATAATGAGGAATATTATGTAATCGGTAAGCATACATTCCTAAAACTAAAGAAAAAAGATATTCTCCAATTATTCCTATTATTAGCGCATATATTAATTGTTCTCTAACTCTTGATGTTCCTTTAACAAAAAAATAAATATAGACGAAAATGACTAATATATTATTCAACCATTGTCCGTGTTCAAAATAGTTTTCAGCAAAAAACTTACTATCTAAAAATAATCCTAGAAAAATGATGAAAATTAGCCAACCAATAGATTGAACAGTTTGCCCGAATAACGTTTTAGAAAGATTCATTAAGATTTATTAGCTAATTGCCCGCACGCAGCATCAATGTCTTTACCTCTAGATCTTCGAACATTTACTACTATATCGTGCATTTCTAAGTTAGAAATATAATTATTTAATGCGTTTTGAGAAGCTTGCTGAAATTCACCATCGTCGATTGGGTTATATTCAATAAGATTTACTTTTGCTGGTACATATTTACAGAATTTCACTAAGGCATCAATATCTTCTTTTCTATCATTAATTCCTTGCCAAACTACATACTCGTATGTTATTTTTCTATTCGTTTTTTCGTACCAATATTCTAATGCTTCTCTTAAATCTTCTAATGGAAACGTAGAATTAAATGGCATTATTGACGTTCGAACTTCATCAATAGCCGAATGTAAAGAAACTGCTAGATTAAACTTTACTTCATCATCAGCCATTTTTTTAATCATTTTTGGCACACCAGAAGTAGATAAAGTAATACGTTTTGCAGACATTCCTAAACCTTCAGGAGATGTAATTTTATCTATTGCTTTGATTACGTTATTATAATTCATCAGCGGTTCTCCCATTCCCATAAAAACAATATTTGTTAATTTATGATTATGATATAATCTACTTTGCTGATCGATTGCTACTACCTGATCGTATATTTCATCTGCATTTAAATTACGCATACGTTTTAAACGAGCAGTTGCACAAAATTTACAATCTAAACTACAACCAACCTGACTAGAAACACAAGCTGTGGTTCTTTTTTCTGTTGGAATTAAAACAGATTCTACAATTAAACCATCGTGAAGTTTAATCGCGTTTTTAATGGTACCATCGTTACTACGTTGCATCGTATCGACTTCAATATGATTAATCACGAAATTTGTATCTAACATTTCTCGTGTAGCTTTAGAAAGATTGGTCATATCATCGAAAGTATGTGCAGCTTTATTCCACAACCATTCGTATACTTGATTTCCTCTAAAAGCTTTATCTCCATTTTCAACAAAGAAATTTCTAAGTTGTTCTTTCGTAAGCGCCCTAATGTCTTTTTTCTGTGATTTCATCACTGCAAAAATACAGTATTGATTCTAAAGCGAAAATCTTTAGAAAAACTAATACTTAGAATATTTCAAAATAGTTGAAATAACAATTCAAAACATTTTCATAACACAAAAAACAATTAAATTTATATTTCAAAAGTATTAACAACTTTAAAACGTTTGAATATGAAAATCTTAAATAAAGCAAAATTATTTTCATCTGCTTCTGAGGTAGAAAAACAATCTATTTATGACATTAAGATTAACGACATTCGTAATCAACCAATTTCACTTTCAGACTTTAAAGGAAAGAAAATATTATTTGTTAATGTTGCTTCTAAATGTGGATTTACAAAACAATACAAAGAGTTACAAGAGTTAAGTGAAACCTATAAAGATCAACTTACTGTAATTGGTTTACCTTGCAATCAATTTGGAAGTCAAGAACCAGGAAATGAAACTCAAATTCAAGAATTTTGTGATATCAATTTTGGCGTTACTTTTCCGTTAACAGAGAAAATAAGAGTAAAAGGTAGTCAACAACATCCTTTATACAACTGGCTTACATCTAAAAGTTTAAATGGAGAAAAAAACTCAAAAGTTCGATGGAATTTTCAAAAGTATTTAGTTGATGAGCAAGGAAACTTAATCGATTATTTTTACTCAACTACCAAACCTACAAGTACTAAAATAACATCAAAATTATAATCTTTTTACTTTAGGTTTTTACCAAGATTAAACACTTTATTTAACCATTCTTTTCGAAAATCTTGAGTTGAATTTTTAATTGGTCCAATGTAAGTTAATTTTGTTGGCTTCACCCCACAAAATGCTAAAACTCCTTTTTTTAGTTGATTAATTACTGAGTTTTTTAAATACAAAGAATAGTACCATTTTGGAGAATCTGATGTTATAATTAATCGAGCAGTTTTACCTTTTAATAACTTTTTAGGTAATAACTTTCCTTCTTCTATATCAAACATAATTCCAGGTAAAAAAGTTCTATCGATAAAACCTTTTAATATTGCTGGCATTCCTGCCCACCAAATAGGAAAAATCCAAACTAAATGATCTGCTGCTTTTATCTTTTCAACCGCAAATTGCAAATCTGGTTCTAATTCAGTTCGTTTTCGATATCCGAATTGTAAATTTGGATTAAAATCAAGTTCCCTGATATTTATAAACTCTATCGAATTTACTGAAGATATTGCTCCTTTGTAATATATTTCTGCTAAAGCATTATTAAAGCTATCTTTATCTGGGTGTCCGTTTATAGTTACAATATTCATTGTTTAATTTTTCTGCTAAATAACAATGAACTCAATTGTTAGAAAAGGACAAATGTCTAATAAATTGTTTTTCGAATTCTACTTAAATGTCGCTGTGTGATTCCTAAATAAGAAGCTAGATAATTTAATGGAATTTCTTTTACCAATTGAGGTTGATTCTGCAATAAATCTAAGTATTTACTCTCTGCTGTTTCTTTTTGAAGCATAAATATCCTTTGTTCTAACTCGATATATTCGTATTCTGCTAAAACCTTCAATAACATCGTCCAATTAGAACTTTCTTTTTCTAATTGAATTAACTGTTCTTTCGTCCAAAATAAAACTTCAGTATCTGTTATTGCTTGCAAACTCTCTACTGAAGGTTTGCCTGTAAGATATGATGAATAAGCAGATGCAAAGGAGCCAGAAAATCTAAAACAATATGTAATATCTTCTTCTGTAGAAGACCAATAAAACGATCTTAAAATTCCTTCATTTATAAAAAAAATCTTAGTGTTCACTTTACCGCTTTCAGCTAAAAAACCTCCTTTTTTAACTTTCTTTGCTTCTCCTTGATTTATAAAATTTTGTATTTCATCTTCAGATAAAATCTGAAAACTTTTCAAATAATCTTCTAGCATTATTATTTTATAAAATTCACTTGTAAAAATAAAAAAACCGGATAATTTATCTTATCCGGTCTTTTCTCTATTATTTTAAAAAATATTAAATAATTAACATCGCATCTCCATACGAATAGAATTTATATTTTTCTTTAATTGCTTCTTGATAAGCTTCCATTACAAAATCGTGACCAGCGAAAGCTGAAATCATCATTAATAATGTTGACTTAGGTGTATGGAAATTTGTTACCATACTATTTGCAATACTAAAATCATATGGAGGAAAAATAAACTTATTTGTCCACCCTTCATATGTATTTAATCTTTGACTAGCAGAAACTGAAGACTCTACAGTTCTCATTACAGTTGTTCCTACTGCACAAATTCTTCTTTTCTTTTCAATAGCATTGTTAACTACATCACAAGCTTCTTGAGGAATAATAATTTTCTCAGAATCCATCTTGTGCTTCGATAAATCTTCTACTTCAACTGGATTAAAAGTACCTAAACCAACGTGTAAAGTCATTTCTGCAAAATCTACTCCTTTAATTTCTAAACGCTTCATTAAGTGCTTAGAAAAGTGAAGTCCAGCAGTTGGTGCAGCTACAGCTCCTTCATGCTTAGCGAAAATAGTTTGGTAACGCTCTTCATCTTCTGGCTCTACATCTCTTTTAATATATTTTGGTAATGGTGTTTGACCTAATTCGATAAGTTTTCTTCTAAACTCATCGTAAGAACCATCAAATAAGAAACGTAATGTTCTTCCTCTAGATGTTGTGTTGTCAATTACCTCTGCTACTAAGCTTTCATCTTCACCGAAAAATAATTTATTTCCGATACGAATTTTACGAGCTGGATCTACTAAAACATCCCATAATCTATGCTCTGCATTTAACTCTCTTAATAAAAAAACCTCGATTCTTGCTCCAGTTTTTTCTTTATTACCGTACATACGAGCAGGGAATACTTTGGTGTTATTCAACATCATTACATCTCCTTCATCAAAGTAATTAATTAAATCTTTAAACAACTTATGTTCAATAGTTTGTTCTTTACGATTTAATACCATCAAACGAGCTTCGTCTCTGTGCTCAGAAGGATATTCTGCTAATAATTCACTAGGTAAATCAAAGTTAAATTGAGATAATTTCATTATAGTTATTTATTAATGGCGGCAAATATACGATTTCAATATAGGGCTTGTCAAGCGTTTCATCTTTTATTTTAAGACTTCTTGTTCAATCCCAACCTTTTCAAAATCAGACCAAAAATCTTGATATGACTTTGTTACAACGGTAGCATCTGCTATTTTTATTGGAACTTTTAAGGCTAATGGCGCAAAAGCCATTGCCATTCTATGATCGTGATATGTCTCTATCGTTACGTTTTCTTGTATTGAATTTGAAGTATTTAAAAATAATTCTTCGTTCGTAACAGAAATATCACCACCTAATTTAGTAATTTCTTCTTTTAACGCTTCTAAACGATCAGTTTCTTTTATTTTTAATGTGTGTAATCCTTTTAAAGCACAAGGAACTTTTAAAGCAAAACAAGTAACAGCAATAGTTTGAGCAATATCTGGTGCTTTTACTAAATCTAACACTAATTTATCTTGAGTTCCTAATCTTTCTTTCTTTAGCGTAATTGTATGATTATTGAATTCGGTAGTTACTCCAAAATGCTCATAAATTGAAGCCAAACAACTATCTCCCTGTAAACTTTCTTTTTTGTATGAAGATAACGTAATTTCTGTACCTACCTCACTTAAAGCAACCAAAGAATAATAATATGAAGCCGAACTCCAATCCGCCTCAACAATAATATTTTTTGAGGAAACACTTTTTTTATTGAAAACTTCTATTGTATTTCCTTCAAAATTTGTTTCAATTCCAAGCTGATTCAATAAACTTAAAGTCATTTTGATATAAGGAATAGATGTAATTTCTCCAGTTAATTCTAACTTTAATCCGTTAGGTAAACTTGGCGCAATTAACAATAAAGCTGAAATATATTGACTACTCACATTTCCTGCAATAGCAACATGATCTTTCGTAAAAGCTTTTCCTTTTATTTTTAGCGGAGGATATCCTTCTTTTTCTAAATAGGTAATATCTGCTCCTAAATCTTGTAATGCATCTACTAAAATTTTAATTGGTCTGTTATGCATTCTTTCAGATCCCTGTAAAACTTTAGTAGTTCCTTCTTGTGAGGCAAAAAGTGCTGTTAAAAATCGCATTGTTGTTCCTGCGTGCCCTATATCTGCTACTTCTTCATTACTATTTAAGGCATTTTGCATATGTACAGAGTCGTCCGAACTAGAAAGGTTTTCAATAACCAATTCTGGGAATAACTGCTGAAGAATTAACAATCTATTCGATTCACTCTTAGAACCCGAGATAACTATACTATTTTTAAATAATTGATTTTTAGGAATCTTTAACAATAAGTCCATTAACAAAATTTTATATTTAGCTTCTTAATCAACTAAATCAAATGAAAAAACTACTTTTTGGAGGAGTAATACTGCTCCTTTTCTTGAGTATCAAAGTTAATGCTCAAAATAACAATAGCCAATTTTCTGAAGAATATTTTAACGCAATCGATTGGAGAAACATTGGTCCGCATCGTGGAGGACGAAGTTGTGCTGTAACTGGAGTTCCTAAAAAACCGAATTTATTCTACATGGGAACTACAGGTGGTGGTATCTGGAAGACGATTGATGCTGGAAATACTTGGCAGAATATTTCTGATGGATTTTTTGGTGGTTCTGTAGGTTCTATAGCTGTTAGCGAATGGGATAACAACATCATTTATGTTGGAATGGGAGAAAAAACTGTTCGCGGTAATGTTTCTTCTGGTGATGGTGTTTGGAAATCTGAAGATGCTGGTAAAACTTGGAAACATATGGGATTACCAAATTCTAGACATATTCCTAGAATGCGCATTCATCCTAAAAATCCAGATATTGTTTATGCTGCCGTTTTAGGAGATTTATACAAGTCTACCACAGAAAGAGGTGTTTATAAATCTACAGATGGTGGAAAAACTTGGAAAAAAGTTTTATACAGCAATGCAGATGCTGGAGCTGTAGATTTAATTATCGATCCAAATAATCCTAGAACTTTATATGCTTCTACTTGGAATGTAAGAAGAACTCCTTATAGTTTATCTAGTGGCGGTGAAGGTTCTGGAATTTGGAAAAGTACTGATGAAGGTGAAACATGGACAAACATTTCTAAAAACTCTGGATTACCAAAAGGTATTTGGGGAATTTCTGGTTTAGCAGTTTCTCCTGTAAATTCTGAAATTGTTTACGCACTTATAGAAAATGAAAAAGGTGGTGTGTACAAATCTTTAAATGGTGGAAAAACTTGGAGATTAATTAATAGCGAACGTAAACTTCGTCAAAGAGCTTGGTATTACACAAGAATTTATGCAGATACTAAAGATGAAAACATTGTATATGTTATGAATGTACGTTATCATAAATCTACTGATGGAGGAAAAACCTACAAAACATACAATGCTCCACATGGAGATCATCATGATTTATGGATTGCGCCGGAAGATAATCAGCGTATGATTATTGCTGATGACGGAGGAGGACAAATATCTTTTGACGCTGGTGAAAACTGGTCTACTTATTTAAACCAGCCTACTTCTCAATTTTATCGCGTTACTACAGACAATCATTTTCCATATAGAATTTATGTAGCTCAGCAAGATAATTCTACTATTAGAATTGCGCATAGAACAGACGGAAGATATATTACTTCACAAGATTGGGAATCTACTGCAGGTGGAGAAAGTGCTCACATCGCTGTAGATCCTTTAAATAATGATATCGCTTATGGTGGAAGTTATGGTGGATTACTAACACGTGTTGACCATAAAACTGGTGCATTTAGAGCAATTAATGTTTGGCCAGATGATCCTATGGGACATGGAGCCGAAGATTTCAAATATCGTTTCCAATGGAATTTCCCTGTATTATTTTCTCCTAACAACAAAAAGAAATTATACGCTGCTTCAAATCATTTGCATGCAACTACGAATGAAGGGCAGTCTTGGGATATTATCAGTCCTGATTTAACAAGAAATGATCCTAAAACTTTAGGACCTTCGGGAGGACCAATTACCAAAGACAACACTGGTGTTGAATACTATGGAACTATTTTCGCAGTTGCTGAAGTTCCTGGTGAAGATGGGGTTATTTATACTGGCTCAGATGATGGTTTAGTTCATATTACTAAAGATGGTGGAAAAAATTGGACAAACATCACTCCTAAAAAAATGCCAGAATGGATGATGATTAATTGTATTGAAATTGATCCTTATACAAAAGGTGGTGCTTATGTTGTAGGAACAAAATATAAAACAGGAGATTATCAACCTTATATTTATAAAACGGAAGACTACGGAAAGTCTTGGAAAAAAATAACTTCTGGAATTGGTAATGAGGATTTCACAAGAGCTTTACGTGCTGATCCTAAAAGAAAAGGATTATTATATGCTGGTACAGAAAGAGGAATGTATATTTCTTTTAACGATGGTAAAAACTGGCAAAAATTCCAATTGAATTTACCTTTAGTTCCTATTACAGATTTAGCTATTAAGGAAAATAACTTAATTGCAGCTACTCAAGGACGTTCTTTATGGATTATTGATGATTTAACTCCATTACATCAATTAAACAGTAAACTTACAAACCAAGATTTCTTTGTTTACAAACCAAAAGAAAGTTATAGAATGGGTGGTGGAAACGGAGCTAAATCTAGAAGAAATGGAACAAACTACCATGGAGGTGTTCCAGTGAACTTTTACGTTAAAAATTACACCAAAAAAGATACTGTTTCTCTTAAGTTTTATGATAGTTCTAAAAATTTGATTCGTGTATTTAGCACCCATCCTGACAAAAAACAAAAAGAAGGAAAATTAAAAGTAAAACAAGGTGATAATTTATTTTACTGGAATATGATGTATACTGGAGCAGACCGAGTGAAAGGCATGATTTTATGGTGGGCTTCTTTAAGTGGACCAATGGCTTTACCTGGTGAATATAGAGTTAATTTAACTGTAAATGGAAAAGCTAAATCTGAAAACTTTACTATTAAAAATAAGCCAAACTCTGAATCAACTCCAGCTGACTTAAAAGCGCAATTTGATTTTATTAATAGCATCAATTCTAAAATGACTGAAATTCATAAAGCATTAAAGAATGTAAAGAAAATTAGAGCTCAAGTAAATACTTTAAAGAAATCTATTAAAGATAAAAAGAAACATAAAGACTTATTAGATTTTGCGAATCAATTGGTAAAAGACATGACTGTTGTTGAAAACAACTTATATCAAACAAAAAGCAAGAGTAATCAAGATCCTTTAAACTTTCCTATTAAGTTAAATAACAAATTAGGACATTTAAATTCTTTATCTCGTATTGGTGATTACAAACCTACAGATCAAGCTGTAGCATTTAAAAATGAAATCACTAAGCAAATTGACATTGAATTAAATAAGTTATACGATATTTTCAACAACAAAGTGAAAGATCTAAATCAAAAAGTTAAAGCTAGTCAAATTGATTTCATTCAATTAGATTAAAAAGAACTTTTAACCTATAAAAAAAGGCTGTTTAAAATATTTTAAACAGCCTTTTTTTATTTAAGGATTATATAATTACTTAACTATAATTTGTTTTGTAATTTTCGAATAATCATTGCTTAAGTTTAATAAATAAACTCCTGTAGCTAAATTATCCGTAGCTATTTCTGAATTCTCTAATCTTCCAGTTTTTAATGCTTGTCCGAATGTATTAAAGATTGTGTAAGAAGTGTTTGTTAATTCTTTAGAAGAAATTATTTTTAAAACATTTCCTTTTACAACAGGATTTGGTCCTATTTTTACTGAAGCTAATAAATCTTCATCTTCATCTCCTAAAAGATCATTTCTTACGTCAAAATCTTGAGCTGAAACCACGGCAGCAGAAGATGAACAAGATCCTTCGTAAATTCTAACGTTAGTAAACGTAGATGTATTTCCTGAACCTCCATCATTATCATTGATAAAAACTAATCTATTCATTGTTCCTGTGTAAGAAGCTCCAACAGTAATTGCATACGTACGAGTTCCTCCAGCATAATTATCAAAATTAGTAACTCCGTAATTTTGAGTTCCATGAAGTTTGAAATAATTATTAGCCGATAAGTTATTATCGGTTTCAAAACCAATACCATGAATTTCACCTTCAGAAGTACTACTAAATTCAAATTCAATTACTGTATTAGCTGTTACTGTATAATCTAAAGGAATAGATTTCCATGTATTGTTTGTTAATGTAATAGAAGATCCATCAGTACTTACAGAGAAATTTCCTGCATTATCCTGATTTGAAAAACTAGACACTGTAAAGTTGTTAAAGTCTAAAGCCTCACAAGCAGGACTTGTTGGGGTTCCTGAGTTTCCTCCAGCAGTTAAAGCAAGATTATCAATTGCAATATCACTAGACCAGCTTGTTCCTGTAACTCCTACAAAACGTAAACTAACCGTTCCTCCTAAATAAGCTGCTAAATCTACAGACACATCATTCCATTGGTTACCTTGGTTACCAGAATCTGTCCATAAATTCACCCAAGAAGTTCCATCTGTAGACGCTTGTAAAGTTAAAGAACCTACACTTGTTCCAAACATATGGTTGCTGAAAGAAAAACTTGCAGAAGACTCTCCAGAAAGATCAAAACAAGGGCTTTGTAAAATTGCCGTAGCATTATTTCCAATTTGTCCGGCACTATTATTTGTTGATGCTTCTAAGAATAAATAAAAACTTCCATCAGCTCCATTACTTGGTCCAGTTCCACTTGAAGGAGTTCCTCCACTATCTCTTAACCAGTTTCCATCATCACCAGTAACTTGAGTCCATCCATCATTCGTTTCAAAACTTTCACTGTATGGGAAAGAAGCAACTGTTGAAGTACATGATGAACTAGCTCCTCCAGATGTAGTTACATTCACAGCAGCACTTGCATTAGATTCGTTATTAGCTGCATCTTTTGCTCTAACTGTAAATGTATAAGCTGTATTTACGGTTAAACCTGTAATATTTGTAGAAGTTGATGCTGTAGTTCCTATTAAGGTTGATCCTTGATACACATCATACCCAGTTACTCCTACATTATCTGTTGAAGCACTCCAACTTAATGTTAAAGAAGTAGCAGTTACATTAGAAGCTGTAACATTATTTGGTCTACTTGGTGCTTGCGTATCTGCAGCTGTATTCGCTGTAAACTCTCCCGTAAACACTCCTCTACCATAAGTAGAAGCTATAATTCTGTTTTCTGTATTATTTCCGTTAACGTTCCAGTAATCGAAAGCAGTTACACTTACGTCACTCATTCCGTTGTAAGCTTGCGTCCAATTTGGAGCAGTATCATTAAAGTTTGAAGTTGACCAAACCCCTAATTGAGTTGCTAAAATTGCTTCATTTCTATCTAATGGATTTTGTAAGATATCTCTAACAGGAATGTTTGGTAAGTTACCTTCTCTGTTTACCCAGTTTGCTCCACCATCTGTAGTAGCCCAAACACTTACAACTCCATAGTTGTGCATTGTTACAAAAATATCATTCTCGGTAGCACCAAATCTTACAGAAGAAATAGAACCTACGAAAGGTGTATTTATTTGAGTAAAAGTTGCATTACTATTATTCACTCCAGAAAGTCTTAATAATCTACCGTTAGCTAAACCAACAAACCATCTGTTGTTTGTAAAAGGAGAAGCTCTGAAAGCTGTAGGAGATGCATTTAATAAAGTGTTAGTTAATGTACCTCTTGAATTTGCAGCTACATTAATACTTAAGATAGAAAAAGCAGCTGGTGTAGTACTTGTAGCTCTTGTTGAGTTATTCGATAATAAGCGATTCGCATCACTATCATAATCCATTGGATTTACGAAATCACCCGTAGTTTGACTACTCGATAAAGTTGTAGCACCACCTTGAATTCTACTTCTTCCATTCCATGGTAAATTAAAACGATAAATTACATTGTTTGTAAATGTAGAAATCATAAACTGACCATCTTTATCAACAAACGTATAGAATCCATCACCATCACTTAATTCAGTAGAACTATTTACACCAGGATTAGCGTTTCTAAAAGCTTGTGTTCCGTTATCTTGAGCTCCAGCAGTAAAAATTCCATCTCTATCACCTGGACCATCTGGTCCAATTCCAGCTTTTACAAATTGAGTTACATTGTAACCTCTGTTTCTAGCTGCAATTGTTCCTCCACCATTATTTGAATAGTACACACCACCATCATTACCAAATAACATTCTTGTTGAAGAATTACCTGCAAAAACAATTGCATGATGATCTGCATGAACAAAACTAGCATTTCTTAGACCTAAATTTCTCCATTGAGAGATTTGAGTCCAAGCTCCACCACCATTAGTACTTCTAAATAAATCGATACCACCAACATAAACTACATCATCATCATTAGGATCAGCTTCAATAACTAAATCATAAAATGCTTGTCCTCTTGTAAAATCATTTGCAGGTATACCATTATCCGCATCATTAGGTAAGTTTAATGTTCTTACTGTACCAAAAGCATTTGTAGTTTCAAAAATACGTACTGGTGCAGCATTTGTTGTTCCTTGTGCTAAAGCATATAATCGATTTGGATTTGAACTTGAAGGCTCTAATTCTACTCTATTAGACTCCACTAAAGGAGAAGCAGCAGCTTCTGTCCAAGTAGCACCATTTGTAGAACTAAATACTCTTCCTCCTCCTTGACCTAAACCAGGAGTTGTGATTGTTCCCATCCATAATCTGTTATCAGAACCGATTTCTAAATCATTAGGAATGAAATAATAGTTTGCTCCACTAAACTCAAAACTCATTCCAGCATTTTCTACTCTATTCCATGTGTTTCCATTATCAGTAGAACGATATAATCCAGCAGATTGTAACCCTAACCAGTTAGTAGGAGAACTAGCATCTGCATATACGTTAGCTCCAACTCCAACAAACAATTCTGTAGAAGTTCCATTATCCCAAGCTAAAATATCATTCACATAGTTAATTCCTGATAAGAAAACATTACCAGCATTAAAATCGAATGTAGCAGCTCCGGCAGCTGGAATATTAACAGCAGTCCAAGTTGTACCGCCATCTGTACTTCTATACACTCCATTACCAACAACATCTCCAGCTGTATATTGTTCTCCAGTTCCTAAATACCAGTTATTTGAATTTCTTGGATCTACTGTAATTGATGTTACAGATAAATTCCCAGGAACATTTTGTACTCTTTGCCATTGTGAATTTGCATTAGTGATGTCGTTATTTACCCATAAACCGCCACTAACTCCACCAGCATAAACACGTCTATTACTAGAATCATTAGGATCAAACAACATCGCTCTAGTTCTTCCTCCAACGTTATTTGGTCCTCTTTCTACCCAAGGAGAATTACTATCCCCTGGTACTCTACGAGCTATACGTTGAGCTGTTAACTCTTCACGAAGTTTAATTACATTTTCGTCTTCCAATCTTCCCGTTGCTGGGTTAATTGTTAGCTCCCACATTTGCTCGAAATACTTGTTTGGTGGAAGTCCATTTAATTTTCTTGTTTTTTTATCCCATTGTAATCTTTCGTTGAATGGGCTATTTTTTAGGAATTTTGCGTGAGTTTGTCTTTTTTCTTCAATTTCCTTTTCAGCTTTATAAGACGCATACTCCTTATAACTTAAAGTGGCAATTAATGATAATGACAAACCTCCAATTAAAAGTTTTAAATTACTTTTCATTGTAATGAAGGGTTTTTAGCGGGTTAATTTTATTAGAAAATACTTTTAATATTTTCTTAATTTTTAAAAATTTGGTCACCAAAAATACAAAAACAATGAATTATTCTCATTAAAACAGCTAATTTATTAGCAAATTAATACTCTATCAAAATAATAGGCTATTATTAAAGTGTTATCTATTTTTTTAACCTTTAATTTATATTTAATTTAAAATATTAAGTTAAAATCAATAAATAATTAAAAATAAAAACACTTAAAAGACAACTTTTATTATAATAATTGTTTTTTTTACTAAAAAATATCGGTAAAACAAAAGCAGAGCCTTTTGACTCTGCTTATTTAAATTATCTCTATTTTTTTGAAAGTTTATTTCATTTTTTTCATCGTAGTATACATACCATATCCAAAACTTATAATAAGCCTTGGCACTAAAAAATTGATCCATTTTCCATTTTTAAACTCTTTTTCGAATACCGCATCGAAATCTCCTGAAAACACTAATTTTCCATTATAGAAAAGCAATGAAAAAATAATTACAAAAATGAAAAAAGGAATAGCTACTTTAACTACATTTTTCCAAAATAAAGGGTTCTTTAACTTCTCTATAGCTCCCATTATTTTAGTTTTTCATTATTATGATGACGATCGTGATCTCGTTTAGTTTTGATATCTAATTTCTTATCAAATGCTTCTTGTAAATTAACTCCTGTTTGATTCGCCAAACACAATACTACAAAAACCACATCTGCTAACTCTTCACCTAGATCTTTTTGTTTATCACTTTCCTTTTCACTTTGTTCTCCATATCTGCGAGCAATAATTCTAGCTACCTCTCCTACTTCTTCAGTAAGCTGAGCCATATTTGTTAACTCATTAAAATAACGAACACCGTGATTTTTAATCCAATCATCTACTTGTTTTTGTGCGTCTTGTATATTCATATTTATATTGAATTTTCACTTTCAAAAATACTATACTTATCACAAAAAATAAGTCACCATTATAAAATTTATATCAATTATTTTTTGATAAATTTTATTTTAACTCCATTGCTATTGATAAAATAAATTCCTGAAGGAAGTTGAGAAACATTTACCATTTCCATATTAGAATTCTTTACATCTGTTGTCATGATCACTTTACCTAACATATTATATATCTTAACTTTATTCCCTAACTTAAAATTTACTAATCGTAATTCATTTGTAGTTGGGTTTGGATATACAATTACATTCTTTTTTTCTTGCGTAACTTCTTCTGTACTTAGGACACCAGAAACTGGATTAAATAAATTTCCAGATAAAGTAAACATATACAACACTCGTAAAGTAGTTGCAAAATAAGCTGTTGATGTTAAGTTTTTAGTAGTTGTGTAAGCATTATCTACAGTACTTTGTCCAGAATTCATTAAAGAAGCAGCAAAAGAACCTGTGTAAGTAGGGTCTTTAAATGTGTGTATTTGAGTTCCATTTTGATTATATCCTGCAGTAATATTATCAATTCCTCCTACTCTATTTACAAAGTTCTCGCATTTTTTCAAATAATCTGAAGCTTCTGTTTTTCCATACCAAAGAAAATCTGTTGCAATTCTCCAAGGAGTTCTAGCTGCATCATAGTAAAAAGATTTCCCAGAATTAAACGCCCAAGGAACAATATCGGAATATGATCCGTCTGCCTTACACCAATCTGAAACCAAGCAATCTACTGCATTATTTACAGATAAATTTGCATTTAAAATTTCATATGTTTTGGTTGTAACATTATTCCAAAATTGAACATCATTTGTGAATTCTCCATATACTCTGAAATACCCTGGAGCAAAATAAGATGGATTTGTATTATTAGAACCACCCCAAGCATCACCAGGCTTTAAAACATATGAATTCGCTTCAACTTCATGCTGTTTCATTATAGCAATTAAATCTTTTGCATCTTCGTGATAATCGATTCCGCTAGTATTACCAAAACGGTTTCCTGCTACTATAAGTGCTATTGCAACATCTAACTCAGCATCAGTTGCTCCATTTTGACCATTTACAGTATTACAGCCTTCAATTTTCCAATGCATAACTCCATTAGCATTAGTATGACTTTGATAGTATTTCCATAAACCATCAAAAAGTTCTTTATCATTTGCATAAGCAGACAATAACATTCCGTATGCAATTCCTTCAGAAACCGTAAAATTAGGATCATCGAATTTTACTCTTGCTCTTCCATTAGTACAGTTGGTATCTACAAAAGCATTCTTCCATTGAATATACGCATCTCGTAGATCTGAAGTTTGCACATTAGTAGGCATATCTCCAAAAGGATAAGCTATATTTTCAAATTGAATATTAGAATTTTGAGAAAAAACTGATACAATAGACAATAAACAAAGAAGTGTAATTTTTTTCATTATTATTTGGGGATTTGGTTAATTACATACAATAACTACTTTTTTATGTAAAAATTATAATCCCCAAATAATTTTATTTCACAAGAATTGTCAATCTTCTATGCTTTTTCTACTTGCTTTGTTTTATAATGTAATATCAATAAAAACACTCCACTTAGTAAAGACAAACCAAATATGATATACCAAGTATTATCAAAACCAATTTTATCAACTAAATGCATTCCAGAGAAATGACCAAAAACATGAGCTAAAGAAAATGAAATAGCATACCAAGACATGTATTGTCCTTGATTTCCTTTTTTCGCTCTTTCCATTGCGTAAGCATTAGAAAAGGGAAACATTATCATTTCGCCAATCGTCATTAAAAACATTCCAACTAGTAAAATTCCAACCCAGCTAGTCATATTCAACACAATAAAACTTAAGGTTACTAAAATTCCTCCTCCGAACATTAATGCTATTTTGGTTTGTTTAGATTCTTCCAACCAGGTTACCAAAGGCATTTCTAATAAGAAAATAATAAAACCATTCGCTCCTAATAATAAACCTATTTCTAATTCTGACAAATGATGTACATCTCTATAATACAAAGGAATTGTAGAGAAGTATTGCAAAAACACAACTCCAAATAATGCCATAGCTACAAAGAAAATCCAAAATAGTTTATCTGAATAAACAGAAACCGGATTTTCATTCTCTATTTTATCCAATACTCTTGCCTTTTTAGGATGTAAAACATTCACTAATAAAACTGTAGCTAAAACACAAGTAACACCATCTACCCAAAATAATCCTTGATATCCTAATGTTGTAATAATTAGACCACCAAGTGCTGGACCAGCAGAAAACCCTAAATTAATTGCTAAACGTATTAATGTTACCGACCTTGTTTTATTTTCTGGTTTACTATATGAACTTAAAGCTACGAACATTGCTGGGCGAAACGTATCTGCTACTGTCATTAACACAAAAATTGAAACACAAAATCCAAAAAGCGTTGTTACATATTGCAGCAATACAAATAAAACACCGGTTAAAAATAAACTCACCTGCATTACTTTGTAATACCCAATTTTATCGGTTAAATACCCACCTAATCTAGATCCTGCCACAGAACCTAGCCCGAAAAAAACCATAATTAGTCCTACATCAGAAAATGAAAAACCTAAGCCTTCTTTTAAATACAATGATAAAAATGGAATTACCATTGTTCCTGCTCTGTTGATAAGCGTAATTAAAGACAACCACCAAACCTCTTTAGAGAGCCCTTTGAAAGTTGCTAAGTAATTTTTAATTAACTTTTCCATAATTGTTTGTTTTAAGTTGACATGATAAAAAATAAAAAGTCCGGCTAAATAGCCGGACTTTTGCAATTGTATATTCCTATATTGATATAACATTTACACATAAATAGCCCGACATGACGGTGGTCTTACAACCGACGTCCACTGCTTATATGTACAAATGTTTTTCATGTTTACTTTTTAATTACTTTACAAACATAGACAAAAAATAAATAGGTTGTATATGAAACACTTATTTTGTTTTTAATTCTATTTCGAGTAATTTCGTTACTGTCATAATTTATTATGGTACTAACCAAAATCTACTACGTTATGAACAATGAAAAACTCTTTAGCATTCTAAAACATTATGCAGATGAAATAGAAGGAAATGAAGGATATTGGAATTTTCAAATTAATGAGATTGCTTTTATGTGTTTAACAGATAAGCTTCATAACAGAATGCGAATTATAGCTCCAATTTCTGAAGCAAACGACCTAACAGATACACAATTAAAAAAATGTATGGAAGCTAATTTTCATACAACATTAGATATTCGTTATGCTATTTCTGACGACATTCTGTGGGCGGCTTTTATTCATCCGCTAAAAGAGTTAACAGAACATCAAATAATTGATGCACTTTCTCAAGTATATTCTGGCGTAAGAACTTTTGGCTCTACATACAGTAGTGGTTCTTTAAGTTTTTTAACTGAAGAAGAACGTAAATTTCGATTTAATTAATTCAACTTATTTTATTAGCACTTATTTATGAAGAAAGTTATTACATTTCTTTTCTTATGTATACTAATTATATCTTGTGATTCTGGAAAAAGAAAACCTTTAGGAAAATCTGAATTTCAACGTAAAATGAACACTAAATTTAAAGATGCTTCAACTTCTCCTTTAACTAAAAGTGGTTTACGAAAATTTAAAGGTTTAGCTTTTTTCCCTATTAATGAGAAATTTAAAGTTTCAGCGAAATTAACTAAAACTCCAAACGGAAAAGTGTTTAACTTTCCTACAACCACTTCGGAAACTGTAAAATATAAAAAGTACGGTGTTATTCAATTTTCAATAGATGGGAAAGACTTTGAATTAGATATTTACAAAGATCCAAACCCAAGAATTGATTATAAAAACCACTTATTTCTTCCTTTTTTAGATGAAACTAATGGAAAAGGTTCTTATGGTGGTGGTCGTTTTATTGATGTTTTAACTACAGATATTAAAGAAGATGGAACGGTTACTATAGATTTCAATAAAGCTTATAATCCTTATTGTGCGTACAATAAGCTCTATTCTTGTCC
The DNA here is from genome assembly GCF_947502995.1 of uncultured Tenacibaculum sp. Lineage (GTDB taxonomy): Bacteria > Bacteroidota > Bacteroidia > Flavobacteriales > Flavobacteriaceae > Polaribacter. Next base: position 187,948 of record NZ_CANNBW010000003.1, read on the forward strand.
GATTACGCCAAGAAATAATTCTTTAGCTATTGCAATTGAAGCCGGAGTGATGGATTATAAAAAATAGTTTATGAAATTCTATCGATATACACTTTTAATTATTTGTCTGTATTTCTTAACATCTTGTAAAAAAGATGAATATATACAACTAAAACTTCCAAAAGAGAATTTAGAAATTTATTCTTTCAGTTTAGAACAGAGAGGTATAAAAAATAATATGATAATTCTGAAAAACTCTAAATCCTATAAAGAGTTAGAAAAATATATCTCACAATTAGATAGTTTGAAAATTACTGACAACATTAACTTTCAACCAGAATATACGATTATAAGTGATAGTTTTAAACTTAGTCTTAATTATGAAAAAATAGGAATTGAATATTTAACTAAGGAAAACAAACATGTAAAACTTATTAAAGACATTCATTACGAAGAAGTTTTTTCTTTAAATTTTCTTGGTAGTGAAGCTAATGAATATAAAAAGTTTGGAGATTTTTATGGAATTGGACAATTTAAAAAAGATACTTATTTTTTTTGTGGAATTGTACCTGATTCTGTAAAATACTGGTATAAAAAAGGAGATTGGAAATTCTTAAACAAAGAAAAGCAATTGGTTGCTGAAGGAACATTTGATGTTTTCACAGATACAATTAGAAGTTATGGAGGTTGTTCTTTTCCTTATAAATACTCTAAAATTGACACGAAAAAGTGGAAGTTTTATAATAGTGAACAAGAGCTAACTACTCCTTCTTTATCATTAATCTATCAACTTGAAAAACTTAAAATAACAGATTAACTAAATCGTTATTTTTCTATAAACAATATTTCATATTATTGTTAAGTATTCTTCTCTTCAACAGACTTCACAAACTATTGATTCACATAAAAATACATTTAAAAAACCTTCAAATACAACTGTTTTTATCTTAATACATATTTAATAATCAGCATGTTTTTTCATCACATTGTGAAAGTAGTTTTGATCCTATTAACCTCAAAATTTAAACTCATGAAAAAACATTTCAAACTTTTAGCTTTTACAATCTTATCAACACTTTTTATGATAAGCTGTAATAATGAAAACAACACTCCAGAAGCAGAAGCAATTGGACTAGAGCAACAAGAAGAACAAATTTTCTCTGGTGAAAAAACAATCAGTAAGCATTTAGTAAACTATAAAGTTGTTGCTACAAATGAATTTGTTTTTACTGTAACTGTATTAATCGATCATCTTACATTGGAAGCTTCTATAAACTATCAAGATCAATCTATAGATTTTGATGGAAAAGATGCTGTATTGACTTTAGATCAAAAAGAAACTTTATTGGATTTAGGAAAAGAGATTTCTAAATATTTATTTAAAGGAGAAACTACAGATCAATTTTCAATGGCTGAATACACTTTATTACGTTTATTAGAATATTGGGCAAAATCTCCAACAGGATACCCACATAAAAAAACACGTGTTACTTCTCAAATAAATGAAGATCAAACATTAAAAAATAGAGACGAAGGAATTACTTGTATTAGAAAAAACACTTTTGTAACTGCAGAATATGATGACGACCGTGGAAATATTCGTGAATCTATTTTAGTAAATGGTGAACGCTGTATTGGTCGTTGTGGATCTGGTTGTGGTTCATTTTTTACTATTGCTAGTGCTTGGACGAAAGATTGTTTAGATCATGATAGATGTGGCCGTGTAAATGGAAGTAGTACTAATCCTTTTGATAGTGAATGTGGTGATGAATACAGAGAAGCTGCTGACGATTATTTATTCGGAATAATTCGAGGATGTAGAGGATAAACCATCTGACACATAAAAACCCCACTTTTTAAAAAGTGGGGTTTATTTTTTAAGCATCAAAAGATAATTCTTGAGCGATATCTTCTTCTATGGCTTTCTCTAATCTTTCTAAAGTTTCTTTACGAACTTTTAGTTTCGTATCTCTGTGTGCTTTTTTATTTAGTTGTCCGAACATTTGCGCCACTTTAGTTGATGTTGGTAATAAATGTTCTTGAGGCACAATTTTATCTAAGAATCCAGCTACTACAGCATCTTCAGGATTATACATTTCTGCATTAGCTACACTTCTTTGGAAATACACTGGAGTTAATTTTCCCCTTGCAATTTCAACACCAGCGTTGTGCATTGTCATTCCGATCATTACTTCATTTAATCCGATTTTAAAATCCCCGGCAACTCCTAATCTATAATCAGCAGATAATAATAAGAAAGCTCCTTTTGCTACTGCATGACCTCCACAAGCTACAATAACAGGATAAGGAAAAGATAATAATCGAAGTGAAAGTTTAGAACCTTTAGTTACCAATTCTTTTGCAGCATCAGGAGATTTAGTCATTATTTTTAAATCAAAACCACCAGATAAAATACCATCTTGCCCAGCAATAATAACTACTCTTTCTTCTTGTTCTGCTTTATCTAAATAAGTATTTAACTCATCGATAACTTCATGAGAAATCGCATTTACTTTTCCATTTGCAATTTTTAAAATCGCATAATTTGCTTCTGTACTATAGTGTACTACATTACTCATATGATATATTTTATTAAATAAATTCCTAAAAACACAGCTAAAAAGCCTAACACGAAACTAGCTATCGTATATAACGCAAAAGACGTAAAGTCTCCTGATTTTAAAAACACATGATTTTCATAAGCGAAAGTTGAAAATGTTGTGAATCCCCCACAAAAACCAGTGGCTAATAATAATGAGTGATTTTGAGTTAATATTTCATTTTTTGCAGCTAAACCTAAAATAAAACCTATAAGTAAACTTCCTAAAATATTAGCTAAAAAAGTACCTAAAGGAATACCTGTTTCTGAATTATTTAAAGCTTTACCTAAAAGAAATCGTAAAACACTTCCAAAACCTCCTCCAATAAATACTAAGAATAACTGTTTCATGAATCACGAAAATAAGAAAACCTCACATTTTTGTGAGGTTCTTCTTCTATTTATTTTAAGATCTTTTATTCTACTAAATAATAAATATCTGTTTGTATGTCATGCTCTTTTACTTTAGAAGGATCATTAACATACAATTCATAAAGTGGAAATTTAGGTGTTAACTTATTATCTTTAATGTAACTTCCTATTTTGTTATGTGCTTCTACATCACCAATTCCGTAAGCTCCACATTTGGTTAATGTCACATATTTCCCTCCAGAGACTGTAATTTTATCCATTCCATCAGCCGCAGGAATATCTTTATTTAATAATAAACCAATATGAAAATCTGCTTCTCCTGTTTTTTCATCCCATTTGTGATATAAACCACCAGGAACGTAATCTCCTTCCTTTAAACCTGACTTAGCAGCATACATTCCTGCTTTCGGTAATGCTTCCATAAAAGCTTTTTCCATAGCATCTTGATCAATCTTCAATTTATAATGATAACCAATGAATGATTTATCTTCATGCTCTATAGTTCTAATTTCTCCTAAACGGAAAGGATCTGGTGTTAATGTAACTACTTCATCTAAATTATTTAATCCATTTTCTAACATAGGACCTAACATACTATCCCAACCTCCACTAATTGCAGAAAATATTTTAAAAATAAATGGTGCTTTATCATCTTTCATAGTCCAAGTTACCTTGGTACCATCCTTTATCTCTTCAAAATTCCAAAGAATTTCTCCAGGTTCATTATCTCCAAACTTAATTTCTTGTGTAATTGATTTGTTCGACTCTAAAGCAATTGTTTTCATACTTCCTGGACCATCTTTACTAGTCCAACTATCACTTGCTCCAACTCCAACAGTTTTTTCTCCATAAGTTACTACTATGGTTGAATCTTCATCATGCCAAGGACCCCATTTTTCCCAAGTTTTAAGGTCGTTAACTGTATTGAAAATTTTACTAACTGGTTGATTAATAACTTTAGATCGATTTACATCATAATCTGATGGTTGAACTGTAACATACAGCAAACCAATTAACACCAAAGTTAGTATAAGTAACAAGATGTATTTTAAGACTTTCATAGTATAAAGTTTTGATTAACAGTTCCTAAATATAGGAATTAAACTGATAATTAAAACTTTATTTCATCTGCGTCTCTCCACTTCTTCTTATTTTTTATCACTCCTTTTTCTACAGTAATAATACCCGGGTTAGCTCTAATTGCAGTTTTAATTGCTTTCTCATCACAACTACCAAAAGTATAAGGTAAGTTATATTCTTTAGTAAAAGCATCTAGTTTTTCAGTGTTATCTTCATAAATAACATCAGCCATCATTATATCTGAAGTTAACACGTAAATTTCATATCCGTTTTGTTTTGCTTTAGCAGCAGTTTCAGAAACAGCTTTTAAACCTTCTTTATTAACTTTTTCAAGAGTTGTCATTAGAATAAGCATTGCTTTATCTTTACTAAGCATCTCTTCTAACATATCTCCTTCTGAAGTACTAATTTCAAAGTCATGAATTTTAGGATCTTCACCGTTAGGTCCAAATGCCATTCCTTCTTGAATATTAGTTCCAATAGCATAAGCTCTAAAGTCTATGATTGGTAAATGTTGTAACACGTAATATGCTATGAATGAAGAAATCACTAAAGCTCCAACTGTAGCATAAGAAGCTATCTTATCTGAAATTAGAGGCTTTATATATTTCACTCCTACAATTAAGATTACGATAAATATCATAAAAATGATATTCTTATAAAACGTTTCTTTAGGTGTTAACTTAATAGCATCACCAAAACAGCCACAATCTGTTACTTTGTTATACGCATAAGAATACCATGTTAAAAACAAGAAGATTAAGTTAATCCCAAATAAACTCCAAACAGTAATTTTAGATTTATAACCTACTAAAAGCATTACACCCAAAACTAATTCTGTTATGATTAATAATATTGAAAAAGCTAAAGCAACAGGTATTAAAAACTCAAGATTTAATACATCTGCACTAAAGTATTCTTCGAACTTGTATTTAGAACCTACAGGGTCTACTAATTTTACAAATCCAGAATAAATAAATAATAATCCAACAAGAACTCTTGAAATGTGTGTAAGTATTTTTAACATGATTATAGGGATTTTATGATGTCGCCTCATTAAAGTGAATCATCGCAAATACAGCATAATTTATCATATCCTGATAATTTGCATCAATTCCTTCAGAAACTAATGTTTTACCTTTATTATCTTCTATTTGTTTTACTCGTAATAATTTTTGTAAAATTAAATCTGTTAAAGAAGAAACTCGCATATCTCGCCACGCTTCACCATAATCATGGTTTTTCTTCTCCATTAATTCCTTCGTTATTTTAACATACTTATCGTACAAGACAGTTGCTTCTTCTGTAGATAAATCTGGCTGTTCTACAACTCCTAAATCTAGTTGAACTAAAGCCATAACAGAATAATTTATTATTCCGATAAACTCAGATCTTTCACCTTCATCTACCTTTCTAACTTCATTTTCTTGCAACTGACGAATACGTTGCGCTTTAATAAAAATTTGATCTGTTAACGATGGCAAACGTAAAATTCTCCATGCGCTTCCATAATCTTTCATCTTATTTATAAATAAGTTTCGGCATTCATTTACAACCGAATCGTACTGCTCTGAGGTATTATGCATTTTATATATTCAGAAAAAACTACGTAAAAATAGCAAATCAATTAGGTTTTCAGTTATTTTTACGTAGAAATTTGTACCAATAACCAGTAAAAAGGTATCAATGACAATTAATTGCAAAGGCACACTTATCGATTTATCTTCTCCTAAAGTAATGGGGATCTTAAATATTACACCAGATTCATTCTATGATGGAGGAAAATATAAAAGTGATGTAAGTATTTTAAACCAAACAAATAAAATGCTTACAGATGGAGCTACTTTTATTGATGTTGGCGCATATTCTTCTAGACCTGGAGCTCAACATATTTCAGAAGAAGAAGAGCTAAAACGTATTGTTCCTATAATTGAATTGTTGCTAAAAAACTTCCCTGAAATTACTATCTCAGTTGATACTTTTAGAAGCAAAGTTGCAGAAGAAACAATTATAGCTGGAGCTAGCCTTATCAACGATATTTCTGGAGGAAATATGGATAACAAAATGTATAATACAGTAGCCAAATTACAAGTTCCTTATATTTTGATGCATATGCAAGGTACGCCACAAAATATGCAAAAAAATCCTACGTATGAAAACATCATAGCTGATTTGATTTCTTTTTTTGCTGAAAAGATTTTCGAACTCCGTCAACTAAAACTCAATGATGTTATTATTGATGTTGGTTTTGGTTTTGGTAAAACAATTGATCATAACTATCAACTTTTAAAAGACCTTGATCTTTTTAAAAAATTAGATGTTCCTATTTTAACAGGAGTATCTAGAAAATCGATGTTATACAAACTTTTAGATATTACTCCGCAGGAGGCTTTAAATGCAACAACTGCTGCTAATACTATAGCCTTATTAAATGGTACAAATATTCTTCGTGTTCACGATGTAAGAGAAGCTGTAGAAGCTGTAAAAATCGTAGAGTACGTTTTATAAAATTCAATACCTAAACATTTAAAAACTAGTTTTTAAACTAATTCCTTTCTTTGCTTTTCTATTCTTCGGCATCGTTTTTGCTAATACCTCTTCATACCAAAAATTGCCTAGTAGCCAAACTTTAAACTATTTATTAATTTTTAAAAACTACTAATTATGAAAAGAGGAGCTAATCCTGAAATCAATGCCGGATCAATGGCAGACATCGCATTTTTATTACTCATTTTTTTCCTTGTCACGACAACTATGGATGTAGATAAAGGTATTTTTAGAAAAATGGCCGAAAAAAATGATAATCCACCTCCTATTGAACTCCATGAGAAAAATCTTTTTGATGTTAACATTAACATGAATAATGAAATATTAATAGGAAACGATCTTGTTAACATTAATGAAATTACCGATTTAGCCATGAAATTTATTGATAATGGCGGTGGTAAAGACATTAATGGTCAAGTTTGCGATTGGTGTAATGGTGAAAAAAGAGCAGATTTATCAGATCATCCTTCTAAAGCTTTAATTACAATTACTGCGGACAGAAGTGCTACTTACGAAACTTATATTAAGGTTTTAAACAACGTAAACCGTGCTTATAATCAACTTCGTAATAAACTAGCTTTAAAACTTTACAACACAAGCTTTACTGCTATGGAAGAAGAATTTAAACGCACAAGGAATGAAGAAATTTTTGGCAAAATTAAATTTATTCGTAGTAAATATCCTCTTTTAATTGGAGATATTGAAACTACTATGGCTCAAAAATAATTTCAATTTATATTTTTATTAAAGAACAAAACCAGTTACAAAAAGTAACTGGTTTTTATTTTTTCAACTATTTCTATTTGATATTAAAATGCACAAATACCAGAAATAAATAATGGAGTTCCATTATTATCTACAGTAATTCCACACCCACTACTACATGGAGGACAATCTCTGTGAGAATCACATTGAAGCAATTGTGGCTGGCATCCAAAAAATCCTCCTTTAATGTTTTTTTGATCGTTTTTAGAAAGTGCTTTTCCTAAACTTGAAATTTGATTTTTCATAATAGTAAGGTTTAAATTAAAAATATTTGATTTTATTATACTCCATGAAAATACAAAATTCTGTCTCAGAGTTTACGCTTCTTCTATTCTAAAGTTTTGTTAATACTCTTCATATGATATATCAAAGTGATGACTGAGCAATACAACCAAATTATTAGTACATTTACGCAAATGCAAATGATTACATGCTAGATTTTTTAGATTTCTCTTTTTTAGATGTATTAGATATCATTTTAGTAGCAGTACTTCTTTACTATACATACAAATTATTAAAAGGAACTGTAGCTATTAATATTGTTATTGGAATCACCGTAATTTTCTTAATCTGGAAAGCTACTCAAGCACTTCATATGGAAATGCTTAGTGGGATTTTAGGTTACTTACTTTCTGGTGGAGTAATTGCTTTAATTATTGTTTTTCAACAAGAAATAAGAAAATTTTTGCTTATGGTTGGAACCAATAACTTTACTAATAAAAGAGGATTTTTAAATCAATTAAAATTTTTACAATCTGAAATAAATACAGATACAGACACGGATACTATTATTAAATCTTGTGTTACTTTATCGAAAACTAAAACTGGAGCTTTATTAGTTATAGAACGAACAAATAAACTTGACTTTTTAGTGAGTACTGGAGATAAAATGAATGCACAGATTAATGATGCAATTATTCAAAGTATTTTTTACAAAAATAGCCCATTACATGATGGAGCAACGATAATTAGAGATAATTACATTATAGCAACTCGTGTTATTTTACCGGTTTCAGATAATACTAGAATTCCTTCAAGATTTGGGCTTCGCCATAGAGCTGCAATTGGAATTACAGAAAAAACAGATGCTGTTTGTGTTATTGTTTCTGAAGAAACAGGAGAAATATCATATGTTAAAGATGGTAGTTTTGTGTTATATAAAACCAAAGAAGAACTATCTAATATTTTAAAACAAGATTTATCTAATTAATTTAGACTAAAAACTTTTTTTCCTAAGAATCAAGTTTTTCCTTTCTATATTTTTTCAGAAATATTGAATTTAACTCTCTGCAAAACAAACAGAATTTCCTAAAGACGTACAATAATAGTTTAAATTCGTTAGCCTTTCATTATTTATAACAGACTCTAGGAAATCTGTAAAACATACAAAACACAAACAATTATGCATTAAGATACTGGTGCTAAACTATAAGGGAAAGATGAATGATGAACGTCTATTTTCAACTCTCCATCTTCTAATTTATATCCGAACGTATATTCTACTTTTGCTTCATTTCCATCTAAATCAGTAAAGAAATAATTCCCCATAGCAATTGCTCTTTTTTCTTCTAAAATTATTCCTGAATTTTCAAATCTAACTTTTGCCCAAGGTTGTAAAGCAAAACCTTTATCTTCATCACACTTACGATCATCTCCTGCTATGAAATAAGAAACTGCTTCAGCTTTAGTTGGTCTAAATTGTTCTATTGCACATTTAGTAGGCTTAAATACTACTGGACCATTTTGATAAGAATAGCGTTCATCTATAAAATTACTTGTGAATGTTTCACATTCAGTTCTGCTATCTTTTAAACTTCCTATTTTAACTACACCATCTCCCCATTTTTTCTGTACTTCTAATACCTGTTCTTTTGTTACCATTAATTATAAGTTTTAAATTATTTTGTGATTTTAAGAACTATTCATTTAGCTCTACTGCAATATAAATATTTTATTGCAACATTGTTGCGTTTAAAAAATATTATAACATACTATTAAGTTTTTTGATGTAAAAAAAGCCAATATCGATTTCTCAATATTGGCTTTAAACACTATCCCAAATTACTCTATTTTATAGCAATCTTTTTTGTTGTTATTTTTCCTTCATCAATATTTATAATTTCTAATATATACAGCCCTTTTGCTAAATCTTCAACAGGTAAAATAACATACTGTTGACTATTGAAATCTTTCTGTTTTACAATCTGCCCATTCATATTGAATAAGCGTAATTGTCTTTTAGCTTTTAAATTCTGATATATTGGAATTGTCACTGAAATGTACTCTGAAGCTGGATTTGGTCCAATTGCAAATACTTCAGTTTCTAAACTTTGTTCATTTTGAATTCTAGATGCAACAATACTTCCGCAGTTCGGTGTTGTATTTGTTGTACTGAAATACAAAGTAAACCCTTCTGTTTTTGAAACTAGCACAAAGTTGTCAGCATCTAAGGTTACCCAATATGCTCCATCTAAACCTGTAAAACCAGAACCTGTTATTGTTATTTCTGGCTGTACTTGATTGAAATTATGTGTAATACTTGGTATTAAGTTATTCCACCAAGATGGAGAACCATTAGTTGTATTAATTGAAAATTGCCACAGTCCATTTGCATTCGCATCCCAGTTTACAGTGAACTTTGCGATATTACTTAAGTCTGGGCCATTTCCTGACACAAATACATAATCATAAGCTTTATTAACAGATGCTAAACTTGTGGCTATTGGCGTACCAAAACTACAACCTGAAGGATTCGGGTTTGAATCATCAATTACGTTGATTGTAATACTTTTAGAATCTTGTAAAACACCATCACTTGCCGTTAATACTACATTGTAACTATTTGGCTGTAAAAATTCATAAGCAATTGTTTCTCCTGTTGCAGTATTTCCATCGCCAAAATCCCACGTATATATTAATACATCTCCATCTGGATCTGTTGAACTTGAAGCATCAAACTGAACTAATAAAGGTGCATTTCCTGAGATTACATCTGTAGTAAAATTAGCTATCGGAGCATTATTTATCGGTTGATCTGTTACTGTAATCACCGAAGATTTTATGTGTTGTTTTTCTCCATCACTAACCGTAAGTTCAACTGTATAGTTATCAGGTTGTGTAAACTCATGTGAAACTATTTCTCCTACTGCTGTATTTCCATCACCAAAATCCCAAGTATAGGTTAATACATCTCCATCTAGATCGTAAGAACCTGATGCATCAAACTGAACACTTAACGGACTTTGTCCTGAACTTACATTAGACGTGAAATCTGCAATCGGAGCTCTATTTTCAGCAACCGAACCATCGGGTTCTAATCCCCAAACCAACTGTCCTTTGTAATATAACGTGACTAAAACATGTGGACTTAAAGCATTCTTAGCTGCATCATAAGAAAAATCATTCAGCTGATTGTGTGATTGAAATCCAGAATGATGCAATCTTGTTACGATTTGTCCTGATTTTGAGTTCGCATTAATATTTCCTGAAGTAGTTGTAAATCCTAATTCTAAATAATTTTCTGCACCTAATGCTTCGTATTGTCCTGTAATTCCTTTTGGTTGAGAATAATCTATATTGAATACCATAGGAACATTATGATCTGGTGTAAACCAATAACGAATTGTGAAATCTTTCAACGCTAAACTCTCATTAGAACCATTTACAATTTGAAATACAGGTTTTAATTCTGAAGAATTTGCTCCTGAACTATTATCTCTATACTCAACACTAAAATCAGTATCTGGTAAATTTGCTAGTCTTTCATCTACTGTAAATGTCACTTCTTTAAATTCTCCTGTAAGTGTACCATTGGCTTCTACCAATTCTAACTTGATGGTATGAACGCCTTCTGTTAAATTTGATACAGGAATTGGAGTAACTGAATACACATCTTGCTGTTCAATTCCATCTAAAGAATATTTCACATGCCTTCCATTAGGTGAAAGATCCCACAAGATTGTAGAAAATTCAATAGAAAAATTAGGTCCGACTAAACTTCCATTTGTTGGCGATTCAATTAATACTGTTGGATCTTTTGGAATTGGATCTTTGGTTACCATAACCGTTATCGTTTCTCCAAGTTCCGTTAACGAATTGTCACTTCTTTCCATTTGAAGTGTTAATTCATGTGGACCTTCAGATAAATTTGTTAAGTCTTCATGCACACCTTCCGAAGTTATTAAACCTCTATCTTGTCCATCTATTCTATATCTTAACTGAAATTGTTGTGACGGTAAATCCCAACCTTCAGTTTCAAATTCAATACTAATTGGAGCGTTTACTAATTGCCCGTTAGTTGGTGAAGTAAAATATACATCAGGTAACGGTCCGATTGGCGTATCTGCATCACCTCCATGAAGTGTCCATAAAATAGCTGCATCAAACATTTTTAAACCTTGAGGCGTTAATAAATGCATGAACTGATCTCGTAACGGAAACGCTGTTCTTCTCGATGGAATAGTTGCACTTGCTTCATAACCAAATAAAATAGGCTGTGTACCTGCTTTAGCAATTACAATAGCTTCTGTTGATGGACTTCCAAAAGGTAAACTTTGTGTAATATCATATAAAGCAGTTGTTATTCCTGCATTTGCTGCCATCGGATGATTTGGAGCTGAAATTGTTACTTGATCGAAGCCTTCGTTTGTAATTCCAAAGCCTGTATTTAACGATCCTGAAGTCATTCTTAAACGATTGTACATAAAAGGATTCCAAGTTAATAACGGTACTTTTGCTCCTTCTAAATCATTTCCGAGTTCTCTTGGATCAACAGTAGAAGAAATTAAAACTAAATCATACGGATTTGCAGATTGCGGACTCGTAGCTTCTTCATCTGAAAACAAAGTAATAGAAAAGCCAAATTGTTGTGCTAATCTTGATTTTATACGTTGATCTTCATTGGAAAGATTTGTCTTATCTCCAACAACAAACATTACGTTGATTGTATTCTTAAATGTAACTTTTGATTCTGGAGTTATAGAAGCTGTTTTTCCATTGTTATAAAATACTTTAGCCGCTACTGTGTATGTTTTCCATAGAATAGGTTGCCAAGAACTTTCGAAAGGTGCTGTAGTAACTTCTTCAACCAAATCGTTATCTACATAATATTCAACTTTAGTTACACCTTCAATGTTAGTATTTACAGCTAATTTTACTTTTTCTGATGTATTTAATTTAGATCCATTTACTGGTGATGCCATTTCTAAAACTTGAGTATCATCTGTATTAATCTCATCGCCATCAATTTGATTAATGTATGCTACTAACTGATCAATTTGATTTTGACTTAAAGTAGAAACTGCTCCATGTGCATCTCCAATATTCTTTGTTGTTAAAACTTCTTTAATTGTTTTTGCTGAACCGTCATGTAAATATGGAGCTGTTGCCCAAACATCTTTTAATGTAGGAACATCTAAACCTAGTAATGTTTTTTGAAGACGTTGACCACTTTGAGTTCCTAAAGTACCCACATCGTGTAATTTTCCTGAAGGGCTATCTGTAAATGTTTCTCCACTATGACAAGAAGCACATTTTAAGTCTGAGAAAATAGCTTTTCCTGCAACTCCATCTGCAGTTAACGATCCGTTTGCATTTTTATATGGGCTTGGCTCAAAAGTATCTAACGATTCTATGTAAGCTGTTAAAGCATCTAAATCTGCTGATTTTCCTGTTTTCGTATCTCCAAGTGTTAAGGCTGTTGTTCCATCGTTAAAATCATCTGTGGTCATAAAACCTTGACCTTTGAAATGCGCACGAATATCATTTTCAAAATCTTGAATCTCATCAAAATTCGCACTCCAATGTACTCTTCCGTGAGCAGTTCCAGCACGACCAACTAGTGAAATCGTATTTCTTAACCCTTCTCCACGATCAGTGAAATCCCAAGTTCTTCCATCTTGAGTTCCATCAACATGACAACTCGCACAGCTGATATAACCATCGGTTCCCATTTTTAAATTAGAAGCATCATAAAAAATTTGTTTCCCTTTTAATACTTCAGCACTTAAAAACTCCATCCCAACAGTATTAATAGTCGCTAAATTTTCTAGCACTGGATTTCCATTGGTCACCATAGTATTGGCATCTAAAACAGTAACCGAACGATCCATAAAGTTTTTTACAAAAAGTCGGTTGGTATTTTTATCAAAAGCTAAACCTTGTGGAGATTTTCCTACATCTGTTTTTAAAATTTCGATACCCGTTTTCGGATCAATTACAATAATTCTATTGTTTCCTTGCATGGTAACAAACAAATAATTTCCTGTTGGAGAATACAAAGCTGATGAAGGCTGACCATGATTATCAAAATCTAATCTATTTCCTAAATCTTCTTTTCCTGTTGTTAAATTGATCGGAGAAATAGCTGTTCGAACAGCATTATCGAAAGTTAAGGTTTTTCCATCTCTCGCAAATCCTCTTAAAATATTATCTTTCTTTGCTACCGACCAAGCTGATTTATTATTAGGATGAATACTAACTCCTGAAATGTAATTTGGTAATCCGCGAGCTGCATTTCCGTTATCTACAGTGAAATCATCTAATGCTAAGTCAATCGTTTTTTTAGTTAACGTATTTAAGTTTACCTGCCAAACTTGACCTTCTTCATCTGGTGAAATAAAACGTGTGACTAACATTTTGTTTCCATCTCCAGTAATTGCTAAAGCTCTTGGTGTATTTCCTATTGAAATTGTATTTGCAATTACTTTTGTTGACGGATTAATTTCGATAATCTTTCCTGAACCAAAAGCAGAAATAAAAGCACGTGTTTGATCTGGAGTAAATACCAATCCGTAAGGTCGATCACCTCGATTTAATTGAATTTGATCTTGAACGATTCCTTGAGAATTTAAAATATAAACCTCATCTGAATCTCTACAAGTAATCCAAGCATTTTGTTGTGCATCTAACGCCACACTAATAGGATCTTTACCTACCGAAACTTCTTTTATTACAGTAAAATTATCGGCATCGATTAATGTAACGGAATTATTATCTGGATTTACAGACCATACAATCCTATTTGATTCATCAACTACAATTGGTCCAGATTGTGTTGGAGAAGTGTTTGGTAAGTTTTCTGAAACAACTATAGCTTTTGAAGCCACCACAAAACCTCCGTTGTTATCTGAAATTTGAACTTGCACATTATAATTTCCTGCTTCAGCAAAGTCATGATTTACCGTTTTGTTAGTCCATTCTGTTTTTGGAGTTCCATCACCAAAATCCCAACGATAACTTAATGTATTTCCATCAGCATCTGTCGCATTTGCTGTAAATTCAACCTGAGTATTCTCAATTACCGGAGAAGGTTTATTAGCTGTAATTCCTGTTACTTCTGGAGATTGATTTGAAGAATCACCACCTGTAGTAAAAAAGAAACTATACTCTTCCATTCCATTACCAACTGCATCTTTAATTCCGCCTTCAACAAACTTTACTTCGTAAGTTGTATTCGGTAATAATGGATTTTTAGGCGCGTAATTAATTACTTGATATGAGGTTGTAGTAACATCTCCTTGAATTGGATTCCCTCCAAGTGGACTTACTTGAATTGTTTGATCATTTAATGTTAAATCATTCAAAGTTTCATTAATTACAAAACCAATTGTAGTTGTTACTGGCTGATTAATTGCTCCTGAAACTGGAAAATGATGCCCAACAGAAGGTCCTTTTGTGTCTAACTCATCTTGATGTGCAAAAATTGAAGTTTTATCATCTCCACTAGCCACTAAAATATGTCCGATTGGCATCCATTGATTATCGATAAATTGAAGTGTTTCATCACTTGAAGGAGGAAAAAATTCATGATCAATTTCCATAGTTTCAAAATTGAATTTCACCCCTCTGTCAAATCTTCCAGAGAAACCAAATTCGTCTTGAAAAATCATATATCTTCCTAATGTAATTTGATCGGAGTGCAAACTAAATCCTCTTGTTACATTTGTTGGGTCACTAATATCAAAACCAACTAAAGCACCTGGTCCTTGATTTCCACTCATAAAAATCAGGTAATTTCTCCACAATTGAATTCCTGTGCTATATTGCTCATGCGGAATGTCTCCTCCAAAAGATCCTAAAAATTTAATATTCCTTGGATCTCCGAAATCGAATACACTAATTGCACCTGTTTGCGGTGCATAAAACACATAGTTTCCTACTCTTACGACAACATCTGGAACTGCAACATTTACTGGAATATTATCGACTTGTTGACCAGAACGCATGTCGAAAACTCGATTTCCGACAATGGTGTGCGGAAACGTTTCTAGATTATCGTAATTCGCTTGCCCATCTTGTACTGTATATAAAATATCTGAAGATGTTACTGGTTTCCTGTCCAGCATATTAGATAAATCGAGATATTTATACCCTGTTCCTTCAACTTCTGGCACAGAATATTCTCGATAAAATAAATCTCCTTCTAATTTCCACCAACGATGACCATTATTTGCTGCATCACTAAACTGAACTCGTTTTGGAGCAGTTGGATTTGACACATCCCAAACACCTGTTCCTGCTTGTCCGTTAATCATTAAATAATTACGATGATATGTGTTAATTCTGTCTCCTTCTGGAAAGTTTGAAAGAAAAGTTCCTTTAGGCCAAGTTTGCTTTGTCATTTCTGGACCTTTTGTACCATCGTACATTGGTAATATTGATTTTACAGCAACACCTAAAGAGATAAAAATGATTGCAAAATACCAAATAGGTCGTTTTATTTTCTCTTGGATATAAGTGAATATCCAAAGATTTATTTTTTGTTTAAGTTTCATGATTTCGATTAATTACTTTGTTAGGTTATTTCTAATCAAATGTATTTTTTGTCCCTACTTAAACCTTTTTCACGAAAGACAAACCGAGGTAATTCTCGATTTATCTTTACATGAAAATTAAATCCCATTAATTATTTTTTTGAATTATTCTTTTATAATTTTTTGAATCGTTACAGCTCCTGAATCTTCATTATTGATTTTTAAAAAGTAAATTCCTTTTGCTAAGTTTGAAATTGGAATATTAATACTTTGCTGTTTATTAAAACTTTTATATTTCACAACCTGGCCATTTATATTTAATAAACGTAATTCTCTTTTAGCATCTAAATTTTGATAAACAGGAATTGATAGAGAAATTAGTTCCGAAGCTGGATTTGGTCCTATTGAAAAAACCTCAGTTTGTGGAATTGTATTTATACTTCTAGAAACTACGTTTGTTTCACAATTTGGCTTACTATCTGTTGTGCTACAATAAATTGTAAAACCATTATTTTTAGACACTAGCACTAAGTTCCCTCCATCTAAAGTAACCCAATAACTTCCATCTAAACCTGAAAAACCTGAATTTGCAATTGTAATTTCTGGTTGCGATTGACTAAAACTTTGTGTGATTTTAGGTAAGAAATCTACCCACCAAGAAGGTGAACCATTATTAGTATTCATAGAAAATTGCCATAATCCATTATTGGTTAAATCCCAATTTATTGTAATATCGTTTACATTACTTAAATCCGGACCATTCCCTAAAACAAATACATGATTAAATGTTGTATTTACAGATGGTAAAGCTGTATTTATAGGTGTATTAAACTCACAGCCTGTAGGAGGCGTATTACTAGAAACTGAGATCGTAATTGCAACTGTATCTTGCAAACTACCATCACTTACAGTTAGTATAACATTATAATCTCCAGCTTGAGTAAACTCGTGATTTATAATTACTCCTGTGCCTGAACTTCCATCATCAAAATTCCATGAATATATTAATGTATCTCCATCTATATCTGTAGAATTAGATCCATCAAACTGAATTGTTACTGGAGCAACTCCTGCTGTTATATTAGCTGTTACATTTGCTACGGGAGCCGTATTTCCTCCGCCTCCATTACCATTAATAACATTTGGAATAAATGGAGCTAAATGTGGTGTTAGTACGTCTAACTTCCACTGGTTTACAGAAGACCAATTGTCTTGTAAAATTCCACCTGTGTCTCCTGAATTTGGATTCATACTCCAAAATGTCCAAGAGTAACGAGACCCCATAAAATTTACAAACTCTGTAAACCAAGTGTAAGCTATCCCTCCAAAAGCATCCTGCTCTTTAATACCAAATTCTCCAATAAATAGCGGAGAAGTTCCATTATCATATAAATATCCATAATTTTCTTCCCAAATACCTGGCATATTTTGAGGAAAATCTGGTGTCTCAAACCAATCTTGCTGTGAAACTTCTGGTCCATATTCATGTGCAGAATACATTAATTTACTCTGATCTGTTAATTGAATAGGATATTGTCTTGCTCCCATTAATTGTCCGCCCCACCAATATGAGTTTCCTTCGAATTCACCAACTCCTTCCACAATAATTAATACATTTGGATTTACATTTAATATTGCATTTCCGCATCGTTCTGCGGCTTTATTCCAATCTGTTAAAGGATTACTATTTCCCCAACTAGAACCGTGAGGTTCGTTATTTAAATCCATTCCTACTACAGCAGAAAAATTCTTGTAACGCTCTGCCATAAAAATCCAATCATTGATCCAACGCTCTTCAGAATATTCTGTGGTATACCAAAATGCTTCATTTAAAAAACCATCGGCAGCTCTGGAATGATTATCTAAAACAATTTTCATATCATTATCTTGACACCATTGCACAAACACATCTAACAACTCTATTGGACTCGTTATATTCGTTTCTTCTTCATTCATAGGAGAAATACCCGTATATGCATCGGAACCGTATGAAGGAATATCAATTGTTGCTCCTGGATCTAACATTTCGTTACACCAAGGCACTCTAATTGTATTAAAACCTAAATCTTTTATTTGTTGTAAAACACTTTTCATATCGCGTGTCCAGATTCCATGCGGAAAGTAGTTTTGAGTTTCAAAACCGAACCAATTTACTCCTGTTAATCGCACTTCTTGCCCTCTTGAATCGAATAATTTATTTCCTGAAACTGACAACCAGTTTTGTTCTTGACCTGAAACAATTAGACTTAATAAAAAGCCTAATAACACTATTATTTTTTGTTTTATTTTTTCCATTTTTGAAAGTTTTTGATTGATGTAAGTCATAAAAACCACTTCTACTTGATAATTAGTAGAAGTGATTTTTTTTCTGAATTATCGTTTAATAATTAATCGTTTCCTAACTCTTCTCTGTGTTTT
Organism: uncultured Tenacibaculum sp.; assembly: GCF_947502995.1. Taxonomy (GTDB): domain Bacteria; phylum Bacteroidota; class Bacteroidia; order Flavobacteriales; family Flavobacteriaceae; genus Polaribacter. Next base: position 206,461 of record NZ_CANNBW010000003.1, read on the forward strand.
AGGATTAGTAATTTCTACGATATATAACCCATTAGAAAGTTCATCTATTCTGAGATCTTTAGATGTACTACTAATAACTGGTAATCCGCTTAGATTTAAAATTTTAATAGTTAAATCATTTAAATTTTCATCCATTTTGATCGTTACTTGATCCACTGCTGGATTTGGATATAATGTTGCTTTAGATAACATTATATCTTCATTCGATTGAGCTGTACTTGCAGAAGTTGGTTCTGTTCCCCAAACTAAAGTTCCATTTGAATAAAGTGTTATCTTATCATTGGCACTATAACTTGTTGCAGTAACATCATATGAATAATCATTAAGTTCATTGAAAGGAGACCAATTCGTTTTAGAAAATCTTGCTTGAATTGGACCTGTATTTCCTGAAGAAGCAATACTTCCTGCTGAAGTTTCAAATGATAATTCTAAATAATCCATTCCATTTGCTACTCCAAAAGTTCCATTTACAAATGAACTTCCTAATTGTGCCCAATCACACCAGAAATTTAAATTGTTATTATCTTCAGAAGTAAACCAGTAACGAACAGTAAGCATACTTAAAGCGACAGCCTGATCTCCATTATTGACAATTCGTAAATGTGGATTTACCATATTATCTGAAGCATTCGCTCTTCCTCCATCGGTATATTCAACCATTAATGAAGCATTTGTAACCTCTTCTGTAACTTTAATAGTTTTACTGCTAGACACAGGCGCAACAATACCATTATCTACTGTTAATGTTACCAAATAATCACCTGGTGTATCATAAGTTTTAGCAACTATAATTCCCGTTGCTGTTGTAGTATCTCCAAAATCCCAAGTATATGTTAGAGAGTTTCCTGTTGGATCTGATGAAGCTGAGGCATCAAAATTCACAATTAAAGGAGCAACTCCTTGTAATTGATCTGCTGTGAAACTTGCAATCACTTCTGTAGAACTAACAGTTATTGTTTCTTTAGCTACACTTGTTAAAGTTCCATCACTGACTCTTAACGTAACTTCATAAGCTCCACTTTGAGTAAACTCATACGTGAAAATTGCATCTGTAGCTGTGACTCCATTTCCTAAATCCCACTCGTAGGTTAAAACATCTCCTTCTGGATCTGAAGAACCTGTAGCATCTAAAGTAATCGTTAATGGTTCGTTTCCAGATATAGGTGTAGCTGAAATTACCGCAATTGGAGCTTGGTTTATATCTCCTGAAGGTTCTATTCCGCTTATTAATTTTCCGTTTAAATATAATGTTACTCTATTCCAAGGCGCAAAATCATTCTGGGTGGCATTGTAGGAATAATCATTAGCTTGATTCATATCTGACCAAGTTTGATTTGCAAATTTCCCTTCTATTCTTCCAGAGCTTTCATCGCTTCCTAAACTTCCAGCAGCAGCATCGAATGTAATTTCTAAATACTTGGAATCACCAGAAACAGTTACAAACTTTCCTTTTACATTACTTGAGCCAATTTTAGCATAATCTGTAAAGAAATTTATGTCTTGATCATCATCTGAATTAAACCAATAACGAATGCTTAAATCTCCATAATTTACTGGAGTTGATGCATTATTTTTAATTCTGAAGTGTGGTTTAATAATGTTTGTTACTGTAGCAATCGAAGCATTTTTATATTCTAATTCTACAACACCTTCTCCTCCTACTTGAATTGTTCTTCCTGATGAAGTTTTTGTATTACCGTTTACGCCTGTTGCGATAGATGTAATTACATGGTTTCCGTCTGGTAAATTCGCTTCAAATTCGAAAGGAGCAGTTGTATCTTCTCCTAACAAAACACCATCTGCATAAAAAGCTACTTTAGCTACAGAGTTTGATGCATTAATAAGATTTGTTGCTATTTTCACTGAACTTCCAGACACATAAATATCTCCTGATTTAGGTGACATTAGCGATAAATAAATCACTTCTCCACCGGACATTTCTTCCATCTTTTGTGCGTGACGTTTGTAAATATCTAACTCAACATCGCCTTCAAAAACAGCAAATTTATCTCTAGGAGTACGATCATCTGGAAACCACCAAAATGCACTTCCTCCTATTTTCTTTTTCTCTATAAACCCATAGATTTCTTCCCACCATTCGCTTCTTTCTATTCGTTCTACATTAAACTCTCCAATGTACAACGGCTTTTTAATCACATCATGAGATTCATCTGCCCATTGACAAACTAAAGCCATGGTTTCATCTAAAGTGAAATTTGACCAACTTTCTCTAATGTATGGATGCGCTGAAGTAAAGTCGATATATGGAGATTCATGAATTTTAATAAAATCATTTCCTTCGTCACCTCCAAAACCATATTTTAATCCGTGAGCCTCCAAACCTGTTCCTAGTAAATGATTTGAATCTATATTTTTGATAAAAGCTCCCATATCATCTACCCAAGCTCTTAAAACATCTGAAGTTAAATCATCTCCAAAACCTTGATATCTTGGTTCGTTCATTAACTCCCAAGCTAAAATCGTTGGATCGTCTTTGTAAGCAACTCCGTCGTAATGATTTACTCTTGTGATAAAATATTCTACGTAATCTTTATATCCTTGAATTGCTGAAGCATTGGTAAAGAATTGTCCTTGATCGTGAGTTCCAGCTCCTTCTACTTCTATACCTTCCCACTTCAGTCGATCTTTAATTCCTCCGTAATCGTTCCAATAATTTTCTAACGCAATAATGAGTTTAATTCCGTTAGCTTCTGCTGACTTAACAATGTAATCGAATAACGAAAATTGTGCTTCGCTATACACTCCTTTTTCTGGCTCAAATCCATGCCATTCTTCATGACTAAATCCCCAGATTCGTATAACTCGAATTCCGTTTACATATAATCTTCTCATATGAGCGTCGATACGCTCTTTATCCATAAATTGAGTTTCTATATCTCCACTAGAAGACCCGTAAGTAAAGAAATCATATACATTCGCTCCTGAAATATAAAATGGTTGTCCATTTAACATGAATTTGTCTCCTTCTGCATACACAAAACCTGAAGTATTTTTATTGGTTTGTGCGTTACTATTTAATGAACTTAAAAGTAGCATCATAGCAGATGCTAAAGCTTTTAAGAATAAGCTTTTCATAATTAGGGGGTATTTTTTTGGTTGGTTTTTTATAAGAAAAAGAGGAGCGCAAAATTGCACTCCTCTAATGACCATTAATTACTTGACAATAATCTTTTTTCTAGAAACGATGTTTGCAGATACATCTTTAGTTTCTAAAATATAAACTCCTGTTGGTAATCCGTTCACTGAAATTGTTGTTCTATTTTGCTGGCTTTCTAAAGTTTTACTTGTAATAACTCTTCCTGATAAGTCTATCAATCTTAGTTCTACATTATCTTTCGTGTTGAAAACCGAAACATTTATTAAGTCTGAAGCTGGATTAGGACCAACTCCAACAGACATTTGCGTTGGTTTTGTTCTAGCAGCAGTTGTTGCTCCTCCAAAGAAGAAACCATATTCCGCATTTGCTAAAGCAACTTCAATTTGTGCCCAACTTCTGTGGTAACGTTGCGTATATTCTTGTCCGCTATTGTAAGCTTCCTCTAATCTTGCAAAATCTGGATCATTTCTATAGTTTGATCTGATGTCTAAGAAAGTAACTCCAGGTTCAATTACATCGCCATTTGGCATTGTTCCTGTGAATCCGTTTGGCACATAAACTTCTTGCTCAAAAATACGCGTAAAATCACCTCTACTTTCTGGAGCTGCTACTCCTTTATCATCTCTATATGTTCTCCACATTCTATCTAATACTTCTTTAGCTAAATCGCGAGAAGCTGTATCTAGAGTTTCATACTTTTCTGTAGCAGCAGCATAATAAATTAAAGCTTTAGCCATCGAAGCAGCAACACCTAAATCTTTACCATAATCTGTTACAGTAACACTTAATCCGTCGTTAGAACCAGGATTATCAGGATTCCAAGTATCTGGTTCACCTGTCCACTCTAAAGTAGCTGGAATATCGAAATCATCTTCTCCAATTAATACTACAACATTTTTCACCCAATTCGCCCATTTGTCCATTAAGTTTTTCGCCATAGTATCATTAGTAATATAGTAATACTCAGCAATACGCTCCATAGACCATGCTTGCCATCCGAACCAAGTTCCACTTCCTGGATCTTCGTATACTGGATTATCATCGTAAGCCATATCATAGAATGTAGATTTTCCTGCTGGATATGTGCTATAATCTCCATTCCAACTATTCGTTGCACCACCTGCAATTCCACCTTCTTTAGATTGTAACCAAGTATAGAATTCTAACTGACGTTGTAAACTTACTCCCCAGTCTCTTGCTCCTGTTGGAGTTCCTGGCTTCATTTCATTTACTTGCGACATTGCATAAGCTGCTACTGGATTTTGATATCCGAAGTGACAGTGACTAGAACTAATTCTAAACGCCCAAGGTGCAGAAGTATCTACAGCTCCACCCCATGAAATATACCAAGACATTAAATAATGTGCACTATCGTAACCTGTACCGGCTCCAGACACATCGCTTTGTACTCCTAAAGGTTTAAAATACTTATCGAACATTCCTATTCTTAGGTAATCTCCCATTTTAGTCGCTTTATCTAAGTCTAAAAGATTTAAACTAACGTTTTGTTCTTTAGCATAAACTTGCGCCCAATACATAGCCTGAACAGCTCTTGCATCTGCATCAGTTGCACTTGTATACCTCCACTGTCTTGAATAGTTTTGATCTATAGTGAATAATGGTAAATATCCGTCAGGTCCTCCCCAATCAAATCCTTCCCAAGATGGATGTGGAATTGTTTCATAAACAGATTCTTGTTCTCCTCTTTGGAACGTATTAATGTAAGAGGGGGTACTTACTCCATCTCCTCTATTTCCATATCCGTAGAAATTATCATTATCTAATAACCAGTGCATTTGATAAACTTCTGGTCCATAAGCCGCAGTTAATTCTGCAGATACTGGATCAACACCTACCGGAGCTGAAAATTCTAATGGAGCAGGATAACCGCTAGGTAATGCAAACTCTGGAGCATATGCTGCAGGACTCGAAGGATTATAAGCGGCATTTGTAGGTTGATCTGCCTGAGTCGGAATAATAAACTCTTCAATTCTATCCCAAACTGTACCAATTGAACCCCAATCTCCATTTATTCTAGCATTCATTACTTCTAACCATAACCAATATGAATATAATTCACTTGTTGACTCATGTCCGTGATCTGGAGCTTCAACAATTAATGATTCAATAGAATGATGTGGAGATCCATCTGCACTAAAATATCCATTTTCTGGTGCGTAAAATTTAGCTCTCATTTCATTGAAACGATCTAAATATTCATTTCCAGTTGGACCTGGATCTACAATAACTACAGGATCCGAAACTCTTATTACAACTGTTTTTGTTGCAGTTCCTCCATTTCCATCATTGACAGTTAATACTACACTGTAGTTTCCTTTAGCTGTAAATGTATTTTGAATTGTAACTCCTGAACCAGAATTACTATCATTAAAATCCCAGCTATACCCTAGAGCATCTCCATCTGCATCTGAAGAAGCAGAAGCATCGAAAGTTACCGTTAAAGGTGCTTCACCTGAAATAGGACTTGCAGTAAAATCTGCTACTGGATCAGTATTTCCTGATCCACCACCACAATTTGGTGCTGTATCTGTAGTACTAAAATAAATTGTAAAATCTCCTGCTTTTGATACTAACACAAAGTTATCAGCATCCATAGTAGCCCAATATGAACCATCTAAACCTGAGAAACCCGAGTTTGTAATTGTAACCTCTGGCTGTGCAGAATTAAAATTCTGAGAAACTTTTGGTTTTAAATCATTCCACCAAGAAGGAACTCCATTGTTAGTTAGCATTGAAAATTGATACAATCCATTATTTGGTAAATCCCAATTGATTGTAAAATTAGATACATTATCTAAACTCGGCCCACCGTTTCCTAAAACAAAAATATTATTATACTGTCTTTGTACTGATGGTAATGCATTTGCTACCGGTGTATTGAATGTACATTCATTAACCACTCTTGCATTTCTGGTAGCTAATATTGAAGAGTTACAATTTGGTGCTTGATCTGTTTCGCTAAAATAAATCGTAAATCCTCCAGTTTTAGAAGCTAAAACAAAATTACCATTATCTACAGTTGCCCAATACGAACCATCTAAATTTTGGAATCCTGAATTACTAATTGTTACTTCTGGATTTGCTTGACCAAAGTTTTGCGTAACTTTAGGTTTAAAGTCATTCCACCAAGAAGGAACTCCATTATTAGTTAGCATTGAGAATTGATACAATCCGTTATTTGGTAAATCCCAATTGATTGTAAAATTAGATACATTATCTAAATTTGGTCCTCCATTTCCTAAAACAAAAATATGATTGAATTGTTTATGAACTGTTGGTAATGCATTTGCGGTTGGTGTACCAAAACCACAAGAAGTATTTCCATCTGTTGCTACAATAGTTTGAGTTACTGAATCTGATTCTCCATCAGCATTTGTAACTGTTAAAGTAACTGAATATTGATCTGGCGTACTATAAGTTGTTGCACTAGTAACTCCTGTAGCTGATAATCCATTACCAAAACTCCAGTTGTAAGTTAATACACCTCCTTTAGGATTTACAGATGATGAAGCATCAAAAGTTACATCAAAAGGAACTACTCCGCTATCTACATTAGAAGTAAAAGCAGCTACTGGACTTCCGTCAGTTACGTTAATTACTGTAGATTTTGTTCCTGTTTTACTTCCATCGCTTACAGTTAATTTTACGGTGTAATCTCCAACAGTTGCATAATCGTGACTAACAGTGACTCCTGATCCTGACGTTCCGTCTCCAAAGTCCCAACTATAACTTAATGCATCTCCATTTTCATCTGAAGAAGCAGAAGCATCAAAACTTACTGTTACTGGCGCTATTCCTGTTTCTGGCGTTGCGGTAAATTCAGCAACTGGAGCTATATTTCCATCTGAAACTTCTATCGTTTTAGTAACTGGCGAAGATGTATTTGTTCCATCACTTACAGTTAAAGTAACCACATAATTATCTATTCCTGTAAATGTTACTTTAGGATTTACCAATGTTGAAGTTGTTCCATTTCCAAAATCCCAACTATACGTTAATGCATCTCCATTAGGATCTGAAGAAGCAGAAGCATTGAACTGCACTTCTAAAGGTGCAACTCCAGATTCTGGTGTCGCTGTAAATGAAGCTGTTGGTGTATCTCCACCGTTTGGCTCTTGTCCGCCAACTAATTCTCCATCAACATAAATAGGCACATTTTGTACAATTTTAAGTGTATTATTTAACCCTGTATATGAAAAATCATTCGTAGGATCCCAGGCTGAAGCACTTGCACTATTTGGCAAAGAAACTCGCACTTGAATTTCACTTCTGTATTCTCCTTGTCCTCCTGGGAAAGGCATACGATCTTGACTAACTTCTACTTCAGCATAATAAATGTTATTTGCAGCATCCCAAGCTTGCAAACTAGGATTGATTGTTCCTGCTCCTCTTCCATTTACAACATAATCACTAGCAGTTAATCCTTCAGCAACTCCTTCAGAAATATCAACAAAATAACGTGCTTTTAATGAGTTTGGAACTCGTGCTGGCCATGCTGAACGGTTATTTAGCCATATTGCAACCTCAGTAGATTTATTTTGATCGTTATTAATTCTTACTTCATTAATAAACTCTAAACCTGGAGTTTCTGGCTGTGGGAAATTTGCTAATTCTGTTCCTCCGAAGTCAATAATCATTTTTGCTAATACTCCTTGATAACAAGCATTGTAATCTGTTGCAACTTCATTAGCTTGAAAATCATCTCTATCTTCAACAAAAACATCGTTGGCTTCCATTGGTCCGCCCATTAAAGCGCCCCATAATGTATGTCTAGATTCTACTGGTACAGCAGAACTTCTAGTCCAACTTGCATGCTGACCTCTATGGTGCGGTTTAGTAGGTGGATTTACTCCAAAACCAGTAACTAAACTTCTGTTATTAGGATTATCTCCTAAAATGTAATTGATCTGATTTACTGCAAATTGATAATACTGATTCTTTTTTGGAGTAGCAACATTGTCGCTGTAAATTAATGCAGTTAAAGATGCATTCATGGCATGACGAGAAGAACCCCATTGTGTTAAATGTGCCTGTCCGCCAGGAGAATAATTAATTCCTCCTCCTTGTTGCCAGAAATCTAAATGTCGTTCTGCATCTGCTTTATAATTACTTTTTCCTGTAATCATTGATAATAAAACCATATTTCCATACGATTTATCATCCCATACTAAACTCCAAAGAAAATCTGGCAATGTGTATTCTGCTTCAGCTTTTTGTAAATAAGTTACATCTCCTGTAGCTTTATATAACCATAATGCTCCCCAAGTTAACTCATCTTGATAACCTCCTGAAGAATACGTTCCTGTCGCAGGAATTCCTCCATCTTCGTTGTACAATCCTCTGTAGGTATCTCCGAACTCATATAATTCTTTTGCATGCTGTAATAAGGTTGCACTATAAGCTGGATCACTATCTTTAAAAATTATACTCGCCGAAGCTAAAGCTGCTGCTGTTTCACAAGCAACCTCTGTTCCTGGAGCTGAAGGTGATAATTTATATGATTTACGCTGACCATATTGTGGATGAACATCTACCATTTCTGGAGCCATCCAAAAGTTATGATCTTGAGATTTACTATCAGCAACCTGTGCGTAAAACTCGTTAGGACTTGGGTGACATTTAATAAAATAATCTGTTACCCATTTTATATTTCTCTTGAAAATTTCAGATTGATTTACAGCATCATATCCAGCTTTATATTCTAAAAAGCCCCAATTTAATGCTGTTACCGAAAACGCCATAGGAAAGCCAAATTTTACGTGATCTCCAGCATCATGCCATCCACCAGTTAAATCTAATCCTACATCTTGTCCATCGTTGACTCCTGCGTTAGATCGCCAACTAATTCTATTCCAATCTGGAAGAACTCCAGACTGTTGTGTTTCGTAAAATAATAATGACTTCTGTAAAGCCTCTCCGTAATTATATTGTGCCGAGCCTAAAAAAGGTAAAAAACACAATACGATTATTACATAAAACATTCGTAGTTTCATATTCAATAATTTAGTTTGATTATTTACATTACTTTCCCTTTCCAGTAAATGCTTTCGCATAAACCAGTTAAGATTTTATACTATTCTCCTTTTCTGATTAGGAATAATTACTTTGAAGCTTGAGTTTAGAGATAAGTATACCATGCTGACTTTTTTCTATTTTTTAAAGTCAGTTCATTTTTTATAATACTATCCCTTTCTAGCTAATGTAAATACACTATCCAGTTAAGGTTTTTAATAAATAAACTAGAATTACAAACTTTTGAAGAACACTTTGGGGGATTCTTAATTTGTAGGTTAATTCTAGAAGGTTAATTTTAATAACTTAATTCTAAGCTCATGACCTTCGAACATTGTTATTTGGTTGTCTTAGGATATCGATATCCAACTTAAAGTTAACGAGAAAAAAACATAAATTCAACAGTTTTATTGCACATTGTAAGTTTTTTTTAATAAAATGAACTATTCGTACAATCACATAAATTCGAGGTGATAAAAAAATATTAAAAACCAAACATAAAGTACTGATTATTAGTTTCTAAAACACAAAAAGACCTTAACATATGTTAAGGTCTTTTTTTAAAATTATTTTTTTTGAAGCTTATTTAGCAGGTGCCATTTTAGCTTGGATAGCAGCTAAAGTTTCAGAAAACTTTTTAGCTGTTTCAGGATCTTTAATTGCTCCAGCAATCTCTTGTCCTTTCTTAGCTAATTCTACTCCTTTAGTAGCTAAATCTGCATTTTTTACTACGTCTTTACCAGCATCTAAATAAGATTTAGCATAATCTGCATAAGACTTTAAGTATTCTCCTACTTTAGGATCTTTAAATTCAGGAATAGATACTCCTTCTAAAGCAGATTCTACAGTTTTTACAGCTTCTCCTACAGCTTCTTTTGTCTCTTCTACTGCTTCTTTAGTTTCTTCAACTACAGTTTTAGCAGCTTCTTCTGTTTTTTCAACAACAGTTTCAGTAGTTTCTTTTACTTCTTCTTTTGCTTCCTTTGCTTGTTTACAAGAAGTAGCTAATAAAGAACCAACTACGAAGACAGATAAAATTACTTTTTTCATCGTTTTATGATTTTAAGTTTAAGATTGAGTAACAAATGTAATGTTTTGATAGAATTACACAAGTTTAACGCAAAGAATTACATTACATTGTTTCTGCGCTAAATTGTTTCTCATATAAGTTTCTGTAGTAGCCTTCTTGTTCTAAAAGTTCTTGATGACTACCTAACTCTACAATCTTTCCTTTATCCATTACGATGATCTTATCTGCTTTCTTAATCGTTGCTAATCGGTGAGCAATTACTATAGAAGTTCTATCTTTTGTAATTCTATCTGTAGCATACTGAATCATTTGTTCAGATTCTGTATCTACAGAAGAAGTTGCTTCATCTAAAATTAAAATACTTGGATTACTTACATATGCTCTTAAAAAGGCGATTAATTGTCGTTGCCCAGAAGACAACATTGCTCCACGTTCTTTTACATTGTAATTATATCCATTTGGCAAACTTTCTATAAAATTGTGAATTCCTATTTGTTTTGCCGCTTCTTGAACTTCTTCTAACGAAATATTCTCGTTACGTAAAGTGATATTATTTAAAATTGAATCTGAAAATAAGAATACGTCTTGTAATACCACAGCGACTTGATTTCTTAAACTTTCTAAATTATAATCTTCAACTGAAGTTCCATCTACCAAAATTTTCCCGCTATCGATCTCATAGAATCGACTAATTAGATTAATAATAGTTGATTTTCCTGCTCCAGTAGATCCTACAATTGCAATCGTTTCTCCTTTTTGAGCTTGAAAAGAAATTCCTTTTAAAACTTCTTCTCCTTCAACATAACTAAAATGAACATCTTTAAATTCTATGTTTCCTTTTAAATCACTTGCAGAAATTGTTCCTGATTGGCTGATATAACTTTCTGTGTCTATAACCTTAAAAACACGTTCCCCAGATACAATTCCCATTTGTAATTGATTAAACTTATCTGCTATTTGACGCAATGGTCTGAATAACATTTGAGCCATTTGTACAAAACTAATAATCGCTCCAACCGTAATTGTATCTTTTGCTATTACTTGTAAACCTCCGTACCAAACTATTAAACCAATAGCTATAGATGATAAAATTTCTGCTATTGGAAAGAATATTGAATAATACCAAACTGTTTTAACGTGTGCTTTTTTATGCTTTTCGTTAATTGCTTTAAAGTTTTCGTATTCTATTTTTTCTCTATTAAATAATTGTACAATTTTCATTCCTGTAACGCGCTCTTGTACAAACCCGTTTAAGTTTGCTACTTGATTACGTACATCTTGAAATGTTTTTTTAATTGCAATTTGAAATAACTTCGTTGCATAAATTAAAATTGGTAATACGGCTAAAGCAATTAAAGCTAATTGCCAGTTGATTACAAACATAACGATAACAACTACCAACATTTTTAGCACATCACTCACAATCATGAACACACCTTGAGAGAAAAAATTTGCAATAGTTTCTATATCTGAAACTACCCTTGTTACCAATCTTCCTACAGATGTATTATCGAAATACGACATTTTAAAACGTAAAATGTTTTTAAAAATAATGGTACGTAAATCTTTAATAATATGCTGACCAACCCAGTTGGCATAATAAATAAATGAAAATTGAAGTATTACCTGAATCACTAATACTCCTAACATCACCATGGTAAAAAATAGCAATCGTGCTAAATCTTTATTTACCGTAAAATCATCTATCGCTCTGTATAAAATTACTGGACTTGCTGCTGCAAATATCGCCAATGAAATGGTAGATATTGTAGCAACCCAAAATTGAAAACGATAGCGTTTTGCAAAGCTCATTAAGCGTGCAAAAATTTTAATATCAAATGCTTTTCCTGAACTACTTTTACTCACAATTTAAATATAATCGTATGTTACTTCTGTTAAAAATAATGCTTTCGCAGGTACAGAAACACCCGCTTTACTTCTGTTCTTACTTTCTATAACTGCTTTAAAATCGTTTACTGTTATTTTTCCTAAACCAACATCTAATAAAGTTCCTACAATAGCACGAACCATATTTCTTAAAAAACGATTTGCAGAAATAAAAAAAGTTAATTCACTTCCTTGTAAAATCCACTCTGCATTGGTTACCTCACAGTTAAACGTATGTACATCTGTTTTTACTTTCGAAAAACACTCAAAATCTTCATACTCGTAAAGTAATTTTGCTGCAGTATTCATGGCTTCAATGTCTATATTTTTATAATTTAATTGCCATGAAGTATCTAACACAAACGGATTTCTTCCTAACCATATTTTGTATTCGTAACTTCGGCTTGTTGCATCAAAACGAGCATGTGCATCATCAGCAACTAAAATAGTTCTATACACTACAATATCGTTAGGTAAAATTGCATTTAGTTTATAAGTGAAATTTTCATCTAAAACCGAATCGAAATCAAAATGCGCATACATTTGCGACGCATGAACACCTGTATCTGTTCTACCAGCACCTACAATACTTATTTCTTTTCTTAAAATAGTACTTATGCTTTTGGTTAGCTTTTCTTGAACTGAAATTACATCAGGTTGTACTTGCCAACCATAATAGTTTTTACCGTGGTATGCTAGCTCTAAAAAATATCGCAAAGAAATCCTTTTTTTAAAGAGCTAAACTACGGATTTTATTTGGTTATTTGTACTTTCGTTTTGTGAAGAAAATCTTATTATTATCGGATACACACAGTTATATTGACGATCAAATTTTAAAGTTTGTACAACAAGCAGATGAAGTTTGGCATGCTGGTGATATTGGTAACTTACGTGTTACCAACACTATTAAAGAAAACAAACCTTTGCGTGCTGTGTATGGTAACATTGACAATGCAGAAGCTCGTGCAGAATTTCCTTTAGATAATGCTTTTGAAGTGGAAGGTGTTTCTGTTTGGATGACGCATATTGGTGGTTATCCCGGAAAGTATAAAACTCGTGTTTATGGGGAACTTCAAAAAAATAGACCTAAAATTTTTATTTGCGGTCATTCTCATATTTTAAAAGTACAATTCGATAAGCATTTTAATTTACTTCATATTAATCCTGGCGCCGCTGGAAAGCACGGTTTTCACAAAGTTCGTACTATGATCCGTTTTGAATTACGCGCTGGAGAAATTGAAAATATGGAAGTGATCGAGTTGGCTAAGAATTAGTGTATAGTGTATACTTTTTAAATTTAAGCAGACGCCATTTCTTTTTCCTTTTTTCGAACTACAGGAATACTTGCAATTACTTTGGTTCCGTTTCCTTTTGAAGATTCTATGATAAAATTACCATTCATCATATTAATTCTGGCTTTTATTTGATTTAAACCAATACCTGCGTCTTCGTCGGAAGCTTGTTCGAAACCAACACCATCATCTTTTACAATAAGGTTAATCATTTCACCTTCTTCTTCTAACATGATGTATGCATTTTTTGCCTTACTATGTTTTAAAATATTGTTGATTAACTCTTGAATGATATTAAACACCTTAATTTCAAAATCTTGTGAGTAACGAAATACATTTAAAATTGCTGTACTAATTTTAATTTCTGAGTTTGAGAATTTTTTCGCCACATCTTTTGTTGCATATTCTAAACCGAATTTTAATAATACAGATGAAACTAAATTGTGTGATAAATCACGAATTTTTTCTGAAGCTTCAGTAATTATTTGTTGCGTTTTTTGCAGTTCTTCTGGAATATTATCTCCGTATTGCTTTTGCGTAGCTTCTAAATGCATGTTTGCAGAAGATAATAGTGCACTTACGTTATCGTGCAAAATTTCAGCAATTTGTTTACGTTCTGTTTCTTTACCATCTAAAGTTGCATTTAAAATTTTCACTTGGGCTTGTGAATTTAAACGTTCTAATTTTCGTTGCTGACGTAATTCATTTTGTGATAGTTTTAAACTTAGGTTACGTTGGCGTAGTTTATATAAGTTTGCCAAATACAATAGTAATATAGATATTACAACGCCAGCTGTACCTACAGCCCAAGTTTTTTGTTCTTGCTTAGACTTTTGTACATCAGCCTCTTTTTTAACTTTATCTACATTATTTTCAGCTAAAATTCTATTTAAATCTTTTTTTAATTTGTCGTCTTTTAAACTATCTCTTATACTATAAGATCTAGTAACAAAATCATATGCTGTATAATCTTTTAAATTATATAATGCCCATGCTATATTATCATATAACAATTCTCTGTATCTTATAGCTTTTAAAGATTTTTCATTCTCAAGAAAAGTTAAGGCTTCACTATAAAGTTTTCTTCCTTTTTCAAATTCTTTCTTTTCAACATGTACAGTTGCCAAATTTATGTATGAAATAGCTATAGACATATTATTCTGTAGCATTAAATTCATATCTAATGATTTTTTTATATAATCTTCTGCATTTGACAAATTACCTTCCATCATGGAAACTCCTCCTAATTGAGAGTAAGTTTTAGCTTTATATTCAGTAATCTTATCCGATAAGTTATTTATATCTAATATTTTACCATAATAAAGTTTAACACTATCTATTATTTTTTTTCTTCTGTAATATTCTGAGATTTTATAATAAATATCTGCTTTTAAATAATCTCGAGTTTCAGCATTAGCATCAGCTAATCCTTCATCTTTTAACAGAACTAAAGATTTATTTAAATATTTAAACGCTATTGGCACTACATTTCCTAATGAATCTTTAACTAGATCTATATCTATTTTTGATAATGAATCTTTGAGAACATTAAAAGATGTTCTATTTTTTACATCTTCTAATAATATCTTACCTATTAATAAATTAATTTTTGCTTTTAGTGTTTGGTTTTTTATTTCTATTTCTGAAAGTGGTAGTATCTTTTTTAAAGCTTTTGCGTATTCTTCATTTTCATATAGGACATTAGCATATTCATATGTATTAACTTCTATACTATCTTTCTGAATTTGATAAATTTTATAATGAGTCAAAGCCGAGTGGGCAGACTCAGCTTTAACTTTCAAACATAAAAATATAAAAACAAGGGGGACAATATTTTTTACATTTTGCATAAATGCTACATTTGTTTTTTTATACTCTAATTATTCCCAAGCATATCTTGGAACTCTCTTAGTTTGTGCAGATTGACTAACTAAACTTTTAGACATTGCAAGGCTAGATGATTCGTTTATCAAATAATTAACGAAATCAATTTTTAACGGTAGATGTTCAGCTTTCTTGTATAGTTTTGTAAAAGAAGTGCCATTTGAAACACCTTCCTTTAAATGAACTTCATAGATATTTTCATCTGGATTGTATTTAAAATCAACAGTAACTCCTTGACGAACTGTAAAATCAAGAACAAATTCTCCTTCACCTAAATACTCTACACTGTAAGTCTGTAAAAAATTTGCATTAATCTCTCCTTTAGCTAAGATAATGTTTTCATCTTCAACTGTTATCGAATTACGTTGTTCTCCGTTTTCATATACACCTAAATCTATTTTATTATTTTGTAATTCTATATCAGATATGTTACTTGCTGTTTTATATGATAATGCATTTTCACTTTCAAAAGCATGTAAATTTGTAGTTTGTGTAGCATCATCTTTCACTAAGTTTGCTTGCGCATTTTTAGCTAAAGTATAATCTATTGTATATTTTCCTGAAGCATCTCTGCTTATTTTGTGTGATTGTAAAAGAGATTCGTTAACTCCTTCTACATCAGCATTAATCATATCATTTTCTTCTGTGCTACAAGATGAAATTAATGTAGCAACTATCATTAAAAAAGGTAAGTATCTTTTTATCATCGTACTAAATTTTGAATGTTGGATTATATTAAACTTTTATAAAAAAGGTAGTAATTCGGGGGGACTACGTTATTTATAAAAAAGAGTGAAAAAGTAGTAGGCTTGACAATACTTCGTATAATACAGCTTCTGGGGGGGGGAACATATATAAGGACGGGGAACCTCTATATAAAAATTGAAGGGAGGTCGATTAAACTATATTATTTTTAACAGCATATATTGCCAAACCTACTACATTTTTCACCTTTAACTTTTTGTATAAGTTTCTTCTGTGAGTTTCTATTGTTTTGACCGTTAGGTCTAATTTCTTTGCTATTTCAGAAGTGCTTAATTCTTGTGTTATTAATTTTAAGACTTCTATTTCTCGTTCTGTTAACGGCTCTGTTACAGAACTGCTTTTAATAGCATCGTCGGTTTTGGTATCGTTAATATATAAATCGAATAAACTTTCTTTTATATTATCACTGTAATACTTTTCTCCTCGATGCACAGCTTTAATAGCTTTTATAATGTGGTCGCTTGCCGAACTTTTCTCTATGAAACCTTTTGCACCAAGTGCAATCATTTCATGAACAAGTTTCGGGTCGCTTAAACCAGATAGTATTATGGTTTTTTGATCTACGTTTCTATTTTTAAACGCTTTTAAAACACCTATACCATCTAATTTTGGCATGTTAATATCAAGTACAAGAACGTCGGCTTTGTTTTTACGAGCCCATTCAACAACATCTTTGCCCGTAAGTGAGTAGCCTTCTAACTCAAGTTGATCTTCTGTCTTTATTAACGCAGATATTCCGTCAATAATAATCTGGTGATCGTCTGCGATATGAACTTTGATTTTCTTTATCATTGTTACATGTACAAATTTATAAGGTTAATGCGTTGTAGCCAAATTACAAACACCCTGAAAACCCTCTCAGGGTTTACCCTGAGCGTCTAAGGGTTTTCCCTTAGATGGATATTGCGGAGGCCTTTATTTATCTGGTATTAGCTTTTCAAAAGTAGGGATTAAAATTTTACTTTTCGGCATAAAAAAAATGTAAAAAAAGCTAGTTGACTCCAAATTTTAACATAATAGTGTTATAACATAAAAAAACCGAGAATAGTATTATTCTCGGTTTATTCGCACTAAATATATTAAGATGTTAGGTTTATCGTAATCTATCTACTGATTTTACAAGATCTTCATCCTTCTTAATGGCTTTGTTTGCAAACACTAGCAAAACTAATGTAACAACAGGAATGAACATCCCAATACCTTTCTCAGAAACCGCGGTTTCTCCAGATAACGTTAGAGATAAATATACCAACACCCCTAATAAAAAAAGGTTTGTCAAAATATTAAGACGACCTACTACAAATTGCAACTGTCTGTTCTTAAATAAAAAGATAGCTACTACAGATAATATGGCCGATAAAAAAAATGATACTGGAATACTTTTTTGTAAAAAAGAAGCTGCTTGTAACAAATCTAAAGAAAAGATTGTGCTTTTAGCAGTGCTCCATAAGTTGAATACAAAAGTTAATCCTCCAGAAATAATTCCGGCTAATAATAGGTATAACGTTTGAATTCTTTGTATCATATTTAAAAATTGGATTGCAAATTTACATTTTCTTTTTTTAAAAAGAAACTTTGCATATCAAAATATTTATATATATTTGTCGGGTAAGGAAACCTCACACCACTTACTTGTTGCAAGTAAGCTATTCAAGAAAACAAAGATCTAAATTATCATCCCCTTATTTTCAAAAAGATACCTATAATTTAAAAATATTCTAATGTTCGAAATCTCGGATTTAAAAGCTAAAAAATTAGTTGAATTACAAGAAATTGCAAAGAAAATTGGTTTAAAGAAAACAAGCCAGTTAAAAAAGCTTGATCTTATTTACAGGATTTTAGACACTCAGGCAGAGACTTCTAAAGAGCAGAAAAAGGAAAAACCTGAACCTAAAACAACTAAACCAGCAGCTGCTAGTGAGAAAAAAGAAGCAGAAAAACCTGCTGCTACTGAAGCAAAAGCTGAAAAACCTAAAAGAAAACGTATTTCTAAATCTGTTGAGCAAGCAGCTAGTACTGTAAAACAAACTACTAGTGCTCATACGAATACTGCTAAAAACGAGCAGAGAAAACCTCAACATTCTAGTAACAACAACCAGAATAACAACAATCAAAATAATAATAGAGGTCAGAAAAATTCTTCGAATGATCAGAGCAATAAGTCTCAAAATAATCACCAGAAGAATAATAACCAGAATAGAAATAACAATCAAAACAGAAATAATAACAAACATCAAAATAAAAATCAAGGACCTAAACACAAGAGCGGAAATCGTTACCGTGACCCTGATTTTGAATTTGATGGAATTATTGAAAGTGAAGGTGTATTAGAAATGATGCCAGATGGTTATGGTTTCTTACGTTCTTCTGACTATAATTATTTATCATCTCCAGATGATATTTATGTATCTCAATCTCAAATTAAATTATTCGGATTAAAAACAGGTGATACTGTAAAGGGAAATGTTCGTCCTCCAAAGGAAGGTGAAAAGTATTTCCCATTAATTCGTGTATCTAAGATTAATGGATTAAATCCTAATATTGTTAGAGACCGTGTTTCTTTTGAGCATTTAACTCCTCTTTTTGCAAATGAAAAATTCAATTTAGCAGAAAAAGGTAGTTCTTTATCTACGAGAATTATGGATTTATTCTCTCCTATCGGTAAAGGACAACGTGGTATGTTAGTAGCACAACCAAAAACTGGTAAAACGATGTTACTTAAAGATGTTGCTAATGCAATTGCAGCAAATCATCCTGAAGTATATCAAATTGTTTTATTAATTGATGAGCGTCCTGAGGAAGTTACAGACATGAAACGTAGTGTTCGTGGAGAAGTTGTTGCTTCTACTTTTGACGAACCAGCTGATAAACATGTTCGTGTTGCTAATATTGTTTTAGAAAAAGCAAAACGTTTAGTAGAGTGTGGACACGATGTAGTAATCTTATTAGATTCTATCACTCGTTTAGCTCGTGCATATAATACTGTTGCTCCGGCTTCTGGTAAAATCTTATCGGGAGGTATAGATGCTAATGCATTACATAAACCAAAACGTTTCTTTGGTGCGGCTCGTAATATTGAAAATGGTGGTTCTTTAACAATTATTGCTACTGCATTAACTGAAACTGGTTCTAAAATGGACGAAGTAATCTTCGAAGAATTTAAAGGAACTGGTAACATGGAACTTCAATTAGAGCGTAACATTGCTAATAGAAGAATTTATCCTGCTATCGACTTAATTAAGTCAAGTACTCGTAGAGATGATTTATTATTAGACCCAAAAACAGTACAACGTATGTGGGTGTTACGTAAATATTTAGCGGACATGAACCCAATAGAAGCTATGGAATTTATTCAACAACGAATTAAGACATCGATTAACAATGAAGAGTTCTTAATTTCTATGAATGGATAACATTTGTTTTGACAAAAAATACGACAAAAAAAATACCCATTATTGGGTATTTTTTTTGCGTCTTATTAACATATGTTAATTCAACTTATCTTCATATATATTAATTTCATCGACACATTTCCTACCGTTCGTCTAAGGTTTTAATACTCAAGAGGATATTTGAGGTATATTTAATATCAGAAGCAAGGGACATATATTTGGTCACAAGCATTTTAATAATTTGGGAGCGATTTTAACATTTTTACATTAAATAGACAGGCTCAAATATATTGTCACATTCCCCCGATTGACATATGGATTTGGATAATTTACATTATCCAAATCTTTATTTTTTATACCTATCCTAACTCTTTTTCATTTTTCTGATAAAACTAAATAAATTAACATATGTTAATTTCATCGACACATTAACTACCATTCATCTAAATTTAAAAAAGAAAACAACAGTTCCACTATATCTTTGATATCATAAATGAGGGATTATTTAAGTCTATAGCATTTTAATTATTTATTTGGGAGCGATTTAGCATTTTTAAAAAGATAGATTTAAAGAATTATTACAACCCAACTGACTTAAAAATATGGATAACCAAAAGTTATCCATATTTTTTTGTTTTATTAAAGCTAACAACAAAAAGTAAAAACAACTATTAATCAAAAGAAAAACCAAAAAAAAAATTAACATATGTTAATTTTACCGAAACTTAAGCTTCCATTCATCTAAATTTTAAAATTAAAAAAGTACTCTATTATATATTTGTAACATGAGTAAGGGACTATATTAGTTCATTAACAAGCATTTAATAATTTTGAGAAAATTTAGCATTATATAAATTGAACTAAATATAGTGGGATACCCAGAAATTATAAAATTTGGATAATGGTTAGTTATCCAAATTTTTTTATCCTTAATTTAAAACTTAGGGTAAATTACTTTTTGTAACGAAACATCAAACTCATTTAAATCTCCAATTAAGTCTACTGGTTTAAAAAAGTTTAATCCAATTGTTTGTACCTCATCTTTACAATCACTTAAAAATCGATCATAAAAACCTTTACCATAACCAACTCTATATTTTTTTTCATCTGAAATTAACAAGGGCACAAAAACTAAATCAATAGTTTTTACATCTACTTCTTTTGCTTCTTCTGGTTCTGGAATTCCGTATTTATTCACGTGTAAAACTGTATCTTTTTCAAAAAGATAGTGTGTTAATGTAGCATCGGTAAAATTACTTTTACTGATGATTATATTTTTTCCTTGACTCCTCAGGAAATCAATAATTGGATACGTGTTAATTTCTTTCTGTTTTTCTATTGGAAGAAATATGTGAATATTTTGAACTGTAGAAAAATCGCATTCAAATATTTGTTTGTAAATATCTCTTTCTAGCGTATCTATAGTTTCTTTAGATAATTCTTTTCTTTTTTCTTTATAGATTTTTCTTAATTCATTTTTATTCATGCTACAAAAATACTAAGAAAATCGCTCGACATTAAAAGAGTTAATATTCATACTTGTTTTCTTATTAAAGATAACTTCAGTAATTAATTTTCCTGTCGCTGGTCCTAAACTCCATCCCATCATTGCATGACCTGTTCCTACTGTAACGTTATTAAAATTAGATAGTTTTCCTATATACGGAAGACCATCGGGGGAGCATGGTCTTAAACCGCATTTAGCTGAAGTTTTATCATCTTCATTTATCTGAATCTCATTGTAATAACTTTCAGCAGCGTTAGCAATAGCATTTACTCTTTTAGGATTAATCGTATGATTTATTCCTCCTAACTCCATAGTGCCAGCAAAACGAGTTGCATTTTCCATTGGAGTAACAGCTACTTTTGCCTCTAATAATATAGAAGGAATATTGATCTTAGTTGGTTTTGTTACATCTATTCTATATCCTTTTCCTGCTTGAATCGGAACATTAATCTGTAATTTTTTCAGTATCTGTTGAGACCAAGAACCACTGGCGATAACGACCTCATCAAATTTTATGAATTCATTTTTAGTTTTTAAACCTGAAACTACATTTGATTGAATTTCAAAATCTTCTACTTCAGTATTCTCTTTAAAAACTACACCCTTATCTATTAGAAAACGCTTCATTTGCTGCATAAATTGATGCGGTGTCATATGAGCGTCCGACAAATAGTGTATTGCACCTTTAATTGTGCCATTCACCGTTGGCTCTATTTCTTGTAATTGTTTTTGAGAAAGATGCTCTACTTTTAAACCACAATCAATTGCTTTTTTCCCTACATTCCATTCTTGTTCACCAGCTTTATCCGTTTTATACAACATCAATAAACCTTTATGCTTATAAAAGAAATTAAAATTTTTATCCGATTTCATTTCCTCATAAAGCCTTCTACTAAGCAAGTTAATATCTCTAATTACGGGTATTGAAGAGGCTACTTTTTGAGAAGTCGCTGATTTTTTGAATAACCAAGACCACTGTAAAAAATCATAATTCAATCTTGGTTTTACATAAAATGGACTAGAAGAATTAAACATCCATTGAATTCCTTTGGTAATTATTCCTGGACTCGCTAAAGAAATAATATGACTCGGAGTAATTAACCCTGCATTTACATAAGAAGCCCCTGAAGTAAAATCTGATTTATCAATCACGATAATCTCAGCAGCTTCTTTTTGTAAATAATAGGCTGTACAAAGCCCAATTATTCCCCCTCCAATAATAACCACTCTTTTTTTCATCTTATATTACTTGAAATCCATGTGCATAAGGATCATCTTCATCGTCAATTACGATCGTATTGTAACCATATATTTTTGCCCATCCTTGTACACTTGGTATAATTGCTTTTTTATTATTTATTGTAGTTTCTTGCTCTACTCTACCGACAAATTTGCTACCTATAAAACTCTCATGAATAAAATCTTCTCCAATCGTTAATTTTCCTTTAGCATATAATTGTGCCATTCTTGCTGATGTTCCTGTACCACAAGGACTTCTATCAATAGCTTTATCACCATAAAAAACAGCATTTCTTCCAGAAGAACTTTTATCTAAAGGATCGCCAGTCCACAACATATGAGATACATCTCTAATAGTATCATCTTCTGGATGCACAAAATAATTCGGGTATTTTTTATTAATACGGTCACGTAATATTTGAGAATACTGTATGATTTTTGATGCGGTAAAATCTTGTATTCCTGAAAAGTTCTTTTGCGGATCTACAATTGCATAAAAATTTCCTCCATAAGCAACATCAAAAGTTAACTCTCCCAACTCTGGACAATCAATTGTTAAATCTTCTGCTGCTAGATAACTTTTTACGTTTTTTAGTTTTACCCACTCTACTTTTCCGTTATTTTCTTTGTATACGATCTCTACTAAACCAGCAGGAGCTTCCATTTTAATAACTCCTTTTGTTTTAGGTTGAATTAAACCTTCTTCAATCGCTATTGTAATCGTTCCAATAGTTCCATGACCACACATTGGTAAACAACCAGAGGTTTCTATAAATAAAATTCCAAAGTCATTTTCTGGATTTTGAGGCGGATATAAAATTGAACCACTCATCATATCGTGCCCACGAGGTTCAAACATTAATCCTTTACGAATCCAATCGTATTCACGGAGAAAATGTTGTCGTTTTTCACTCATTGACCTACCAATAAGTTTTGGACCTCCTTCTTTTACAACACGAACAGGATTTCCGCATGTATGTCCATCAATACATGTAAAAACGCTTCTCATTCGATTAAACTTTGTTTATTTGTCCGTTTTTTACTACTCGTGAAATTCCTAATGGATTTTCATCTTTTAATTCGTCTGGTAATAACTCATTTGGCCAATTTTGATAACTAAATGGACGAACCCAACGTTTTATAGAATTTACACCAACTGCGGTAAAACGACTATCTGTAGAAGCAGGATACGGACCACCATGTACCATAGAAGGACATACTTCAACTCCTGTTGGAACTCCATTAAAAATTAATCGTCCTACTCTGTTTTGCATTTTAGCTACTAAGCTCGAATATCTTGATATTTCATTATCATCTGAAATTATAGTTCCTGTTAACTGCCCTTCTAAACTTGAAATAATCTCCTCTAGTTGTTCCAAATTTTCACATTGAACTACAATTGAAAATGGACCAAAAACTTCGTGATGTAAAGTTGAGTTTTCTAAAAACGTTTTTCCAGAAACGGTTGCAACTACTTGAGAAGCATAATTTGTTTGAATCTCTTCATCTAAATTAGCCACAATCGTTACATCGTTTTGATTCATCGCTTGTTGCTTTCCTTTCTCGTAAGCTCCATGAATGTTTGGATGCAACATACAAGAAGGATTTATTTCTTTAATTTTTGATCCTAATTCATTAATAAAACCAGACAATTCCTCTCCTGCTATTCCTAAAATTAAACCAGGATTTGTACAAAATTGTCCTGTTCCTAATGTTATTGATCCTGCATATGTATTTGCTATCTCATTCCTTCTATTTTCTAAGGCTTTTGGCAACAAAACTACTGGATTTATACTTCCCATTTCTGCAAAAACAGGAATTGGTTCTTCTCGTTTAGCCGCAATATCTAATAAAGCTCTTCCTCCTTTAATACTTCCAGTAAACCCAACTGCTTTTATTTTTGGATGACTCACTAATTGTTGTCCCGCTGAATAATCTTTCGCATTAATATTTGAAAAAACTCCATTTGGCATTCCTGTTTTTTCAGCAGCTTTCACAATTGCAGTTGCAATTAACTCTCCTGTTCCTGCATGCATTGGATGTGATTTCACAATTACTGGACAACCTGAAGCTAAAGCTGCTGCTGTATCTCCACCGGCTGTAGAATAAGCTAATGGAAAATTACTTGCTCCGAAAACCACAACAGGACCAAGTGGAATATTCATTTTTCTTAAATCTGGTTTAGGTGCTGGAGTTCTATCTGGAATTCCAGTATCTATAGAAGCTTCTACCCAAGAACCTTCTTCAACTAAATCGGCAAAAGAACGTAATTGAAAAACTGTTCTTCCTCTTTCTCCAGCAGCTCTTACTGGAGGTAAACCTGTCTCAGAACAATATGTGTTTATTAAATCGTCTCCTAAGCTTTCTATCTCATCTGCAATTGTTCTTAAAAACTCAGCTTTTTGTTTTCCAGAATAATTTTTATAACTATGAAAAGCCTCTTCTGCTTTATCTACTGCTTGATTTATCTCTTCTTCAGTCGCCTGAAAATATTCAAACTCGTTTTCTTTATTTAATTCAGGATTTATGGTTTTAAATCTAACAGTTCCTAAAGAAGATAATTGATTTCCTATATGATTTTTTCCAGTAATCATGGTTTTATAAACTTTTATAATTTGGTAGTGATGGCCTGTTTTTAAATCCTTCTTCAATAATTTGAAGTACTTTACTTCGCTCCTCTCCAATTAATGGTAATCGAGGTGCTCTTACATTTTCAGTTCCTATTCCTGTAGCAACTTCTGCCAATTTAATATTCTGAACTAATTTAGAATTTATATCTAACTCTAACAATGGTAAAAACCATCTATAAATCTCGATAGCTTCTTGTATTTTCCCTGCTTTTTGTAACTCATATATAGCTACAGTTTCCTTAGGAAAAGCACAAACCAAACCAGCAATCCAACCATCAGCTCCCATTAACAAACTTTCTAAAGCTAGTGTATCTACACCTGTCATTATTTTTAAGCGATCACCAAAAGCATTTTTAATTCTAGTAACATTTGATATATCTCGAGTAGATTCTTTAACCGCTTCAATATTATCACAAGACAACAATTCTTCAAACATATTTAAAGTAACTTCTATACCATAATCAACTGGATTATTATACACCATAATTGGCAATGAAGTATTATCGGCTACTGCTTTAAAATATGCTACAGTTTCCCTTCCGTCTGCTTTATAACGCATTGGTGGCAACATCATTAATCCTTTGGCTCCGTCTTGCTCTGCTTTTTTTGCAGCTGCAATAGCAGATTTTGTAGTTTGTTCTGCTATATTAATTAAAACAGGAATATTGTCGTTTACTATGTTTACTGTTGTTTGTGTGAGTTCACTTTTTTCTTCATTAGATAAAGTACTAGCTTCTCCTAAAGTTCCACCTAAAACAATTCCATGTACTCCCGCATCTAGCTGAGCATTTATATTTAATTCGAACGTTTTAAGGTCTAATTGATCATCTGATGTGAATTTAGTCGTTACGGCTGGCATAACTCCTCTCCATTCTATTGCCATGATAATTTATGTTTTTTTATGACAAAATTACTGGAGATGTATACATTAAAAAACATCAAAATTATTCAAAACTAATACTATATTAATCATTTATTAAACTTATCAATTAAAATACATTAATTTTATATTTAACTGTGTATAGCAAACTATCATGAAAGCACTACCATTTAAAATTCCGAAACCCAAAAATCTGGGGTTAATTTATCAAGAAGATAAAGGGGTTTTTTATGATAAATTTCATCAGCATGAAGAGATTCAAATCTCTTATATCGTAAATGGAAAAGGAACTTTAGTTGTTGGAGACACTATTCATCAATATTACACCAACGATGTATTTATTATAGGAAGCAATTTACCTCATCTTTTCAAAAGTGATTTAGAGACTTCTGAGAATTCTTTTATGATATCTTTATTTTTTACAGAACAATCTTTTGGACAAGATTTTTTTGCTTTAGATGATTTTAAATCTTTAGAAAACGTATTAAAAAAAACTGTAAATGGTTTTAAAATTGGCACTCCAAATACAGTTATATCTCAATATTTTCATGCTTTGAAAAATAGTTCTGACTTAGAACGTTTTATTATTTTTCTTAAGCTATTACAAAAGTTTAATAGTGTAAATACTGAATCACTTTCAAAATTTATTTATCCTAAAAAGTATACTGAAAATCATGGTAGAAGAATGCAAATCATTATGAACTACACTATGAATAATTTTAATTCTGAAATTGATTTAAATAGTATTGCTGAAAAAGCAAACATGACTAAAAACGCTTTCTGCAACTACTTTAAAAAACGAACTAATAAAACCTATTTTACTTTTTTAAATGAGCTTCGTGTAGAAAATGCTTGTAAATTACTTTTAGAAAATAAAGAAACTGCAATTAATGAAATTGCATATCAATCAGGATATAGCAGTTTATCTAATTTTAATCGAAAATTTTTAGCAGTAAAAAAAATGACTCCTTCTCAATATCGAAAAAATCATTAAAGATTTTTTAATTCTTCTTTTAACTTTTTTGTTAATCCTTTCACAACCAAATCATATGAATGATCTATTAACTCAAAGACCAATTCATCTGGAACATCTTGATTGATTGTTATTGTGTTCCAATGCTTTTTGTTCATATGAAATCCCGGATTAATTCCTTCATATTCACTTCTAAGTTCTTCAGACTTTTCAGGATCACATTTTAAATTTATTTTCTCTTCACCTTTCTCCCAATGATTCAAACCAACCAAAGCAAACATCTTTCCCATTACTTTAAATACTAAAGTAACATCATCAAAAGGAAAATTTTCTGTAATTCCTTTCTTACGAATACAATATTCTCTAAGTTGTTCTATATGCATTATTCTAATAATTTCATGTTTCCACTTGGCAATTCAAGCGCAGAATAATCTAACTTCCATCCAATGGCTTCAATCAAATTTTTCATTAAAGCGATGGCCTCTAAAGCTTCATGATTTGCAGCTTGCATTAGATTACTATTTGGTATTTTTTGAAGTACGTGTTCTTTTGCTGCTTGATTAACTTTGGTTAAATCTTCTGAATTAAATTTATTTAAAAAACCATCTTGTATATCGTAAAAACGAATATTAGGTTCTACAGATAACACTTCTGGCTGAGGGAATTCAGACAATTTAATTGTTTTATTTTTTGTGTCAGCTTCCATTTTAATCTTTCTAAAATCGAAACCAATATGTGTTTTCGCGTTAATTAAAATAATTGCTTTTTTCTTACTAGAAATTAACCCTAAAAATTTACCCTGTGTATCTTCATGATGGTAAATCTCTGCAAAATCTCCTTCAACAGTAATTAGTTTAGTAACTTTTTTAATCTTATCTAATAAAACTACAGATTGATTTTCTGTTAAGTTCCTGCTTTTCACATGAGAAAACTTTTGAAAAATAAAATAAGAGGCCACAGCACCTAAAGCCAATCCAAAAAACAATAATTCCATAGGATAAATATAAGTTTATATCATTAATTGAGACCATTTTTTTACAATGAAAGTCACAAACATTTTCGTATTGTTAAGAATACTTTAATAGTTGTTCGATATTTAAATTGCTAATTTTATTCTCTAATTCTAACCTACAGATGCATTCTACTATTGTAAACTTTCGCAAAGAACTTCATAAAAACCCTGAAGTTTCAGGACAAGAATTTCAAACTGCTAAAAGAGTTCAAGATTTTATTCAACTTCATTATCCAGGTGAATTTATCACTCAAATTGGAGGGCCAAGTTTTGCCGTAGTATATAATTTCGGAACCGAAGGAAATACTGTAGCTATTCGTTGTGAATTAGATGCATTGCCCATTATCGAAACAAATAATTTTGAATACAAATCTGTTTTTAAAGGTGTTTCTCATAAGTGTGGGCATGACGGACATATGGCTATAGTTACTGGATTAATTTTTTGGTTAAAAGAACAAAATTTAAAAAAAGGTCGAGTTGTACTAATTTTTCAATCTGCTGAAGAAACAGGAAAAGGAGCGTATGAAATGCTAGAAGATGTAAAATTTAAAGTATTAAATATCGACTATATTTTTGCGCTTCATAACATTCCTGGAGTTGATTTACACACTGTAATTACAATGAAAAATGGATTTTCTGCTGAAGTGGAAAGCTTTTTTTTAAAATTATCAGGTTTGGCTTCTCATGCTGCAGAACCTCAAAATGGAATTAATCCTACTTTAGGAATAGCACAACTTACTCAAGAATTAGATAAATTAAATATTAGTGATCCTAATGCTGAAAATTTTCAAGTATTAACTCCTGTTCATTTAAAAGTTGGAGAAGCTAATTACGGAATTTCTCCTGGAGAAGCAGAACTTCATTACACAATTAGAACCTGGAGTTTAAAAACCATGGAGCAACTGAAAACTCAAATCCTAAATATCATTAATCAAATCAGTAAACAACATCAATTAAAACATGAAATGAATTGGTTAGAGCATTTTCCTGCCAGTGAAAACAACTTAGACTGTAATCGAATCATAAAAAATGCTGCTGAAAACTTACATTTTAAAATTGAAGAACGTAATTATCCTTTTAAGTTTGGTGAAGATTTCGGTTGGTTTTCTAGATATTATAAAACCGGAATGTTTGGTTTAGGTTCTGGTTTAAGTACAGCTCCATTACATAATCCTTCTTACGATTTTCCTGATGAAATTATCCCTACAGGTATTGCAATGTTTGGAGAAATACTTAAGATAACATTAGAGAATAGGTGATTCTTAATTATTTTTTAAATTGCAACCATAAATTAATCAACCTCATATAACCTATTCTATGAAAAAACTTTTGTTTGTCTTAATTGCTATTGTTATAATTTCTTGTAACCAAAAAGAAAAGAAAAATCAATACTCTGAAAATTTAACTCAAACTTTAGATAGTGTTCTTTCTAACACTTTTAAAGAAAATGAACCTGGAGGATCTTTGTTAGTAAAAAAAGATGGTAAAATTGTCTTCTTAAAAAACTACGGTGTTGAAGATCTTAAAACTGAAAAGAAAATTACTGAGCATACAGTTTTTAATACGGGATCAATTTCTAAAACATTTGTATCTAATGCTATTTTAATTTTACAAGAACGTGGATTACTTTCTGTAGAAGATAGCATTTATAAATATTTTAAAGATTTCGACAATAAAGAGATTGCTCAAAAAGTAAAAATCAAACATCTTTTATCGCATACATCGGGGTTGCCTGATCTTAGAGATGTACGAAATAACTATGATTTTTTTCTAACGGCTAAAGACACAGCTAATTTTGAACCTATAAAACGTGCAGATTCTTTAAACTTTCAACCTGGAGAAAAGTTTCAATATTCAAACCCTTCTTATAATGGATTGGCTTTAATTGTTGAACAAGTTTCTAAACAAAAATGGCAAGACTTTATTAAAGAAAACATTTTTGAACCTTCTGGAATGAAAACAAGTACTATTACAGATGGTCCGCATCCTGAACAAGGAGTTGCTCACGCATATTATAAAGATGAAAACGATAAATACCAAGAAGCTGACTACGGTGAAATACCTACTTTTGCTGCTTCTGGAAATGGTGGTATTTGGAGTACAGTTTTAGAATTAGCTAAATATGAAGAAGCTTTACTAAACAATGTGTTTTTAGGCAAAGAATTAACTCAGAAATCTAGAGAAATTTACCATCCTAAAACATGGAAAGATTCTATTGCTCCTAATGTTGGTTATAGCTGGTTTATTGGTCAGAAAGGAGTTTTTAGAAAATCGTTACCTCAAGAACTTGGAGTTAATATGTTTTCACACACTGGTTCACAAGGAGGATTTAAAGCATTCTATATTAGTATTCCTGAGAAGAATATTTTTATTGCTGGATTATTCAACAAATACAGAAGTAATCTTTCTGAAATTATTGAAAAATCGGTTATCACATTGAAAGAAAACAATTGGTTAGATCAAAAATAATTCTACTAAATGATTGCTAATTCAAGTTTTCATTTTAATCCATTTTCTGGAGTTTTACATGAAGATATTCCTAAAGTTATTCTACCGAATATAGATATTGATCAGACAATTCATAGAATTCAAAATTCAGATTCTTTAGCTTTAGAGTTTATTGGTAGACAAGGAAGAGGAAAAACTAGTCATTTAAGATATTTACAACATATTTTACCTGAATACCCTATTTTTCTTTTAAACTCTACTTCATCAGTTTCTGATGTTATGAAAAATACTTCAGAAATTGTTTTTGTAGATAGTATTCATCATTTAAGTTTTTCAAACAGAGTTCAATTATTCAAAGAAAAAAAAGTAGTGATTTATACTACACATTGGCGAAGAAAAATTGATTGTTTACTAGCTAAAAAAGAATATCATTCTATACGATTTAAAGGAATAGAACCAGAAAAACTTCAAGCTATTTTAAATGAAAGATTAAAGTTAGCTTCTGGTTCTAATACACCTGAAACTTTATTTAGCATTACTGATGTAAATAAGCTAATCAGAAAATTTGGAGATAATTATCGAGGAATTATAAATCATTTATACGAAAAATACCAATGAGTAATTCTATATTAAATGCCAGTATAAACGTTTTTGGCGCTGTAACATCTAACGTATATGATGGAGTTTTAAATATTCATCCTAAAGAAGATTTAATAATAGACCATATTGATGGAATTGTATATTTAGAAGCTCGTGGAAGAATGTCGAGTGTAAAAAAACAATTGGTAACATTTAAGATTGATGACAGAAAAATTTTAACTAAAAATGAAACTTATGAAATTCCTTTTTCATTTAACTTAAATGAAGATTATATTGAATCTTATACAGGAAAAAATGTTAGTATTTCATATAGTTGTGAAGCCAAAATTCATGTTAATGAAGAAGATTTAGAAAAATTAGACAGAGGCGTTTTTACTAGAATGAAATCTTTTTTCACCTCTGATTACTCTACAAAAATTTCTGGTTATTTCAATAAATTTAATAACGAAGAACAATATAAAATCAGCGAAAAACACAGCGATTTAAAATTAGCATTTAACTTTTCTGGCACATTAATTATCGCTTTAATCGTTGCTGCCCTCTATATATTTTCCTTAATTGGCTTAAATTTTAATTTTCATGGATTTCATATTTTTTTACTAGTTATTGCGACCGCAATAATAAGTTATGTTCAATTCGAAATTAAAAAGAGCAGAATTGGAGATATTTCTTTAAAAACTTCTAATAGAGAAAATGGATTTATTTGCTATGTAAAACCTGCTCGAAATTTTAGTTTGAATAAAGCTCAAATCCATTATCGTATTGTAGAAAAAGTGGTAGACAATAGAGGTACTTCTTCTACAACTTACACAGAGACTATATTTAAATCACCCGTAAAACCTTTAAAAAGTAAAGGAAGTTCTGAAGTAGAATTTCAATTTCCTGAAAACAAAAGATTAGGAAGTATGGAGTTTGAAGATGCATCTATTTATTGGGAAATAGTAATTAACGGAACACATAACGGTATTTCAGAAAAATTAACTTGTACTATAGATGCTTACAAAGTTTAGCTTAAAATCTTGTATAAAATAGGTTTACTTGGAGTCGCATCATTTTCAAAAGGTGCAATCATTAAGTTCAAGAAATATGTTCCATCTTCTGTTGTATTAGAAACAAAGATAAATTCTGTAATTGTAGCATGTAATCGTATTTCTCCTTTTGTATTCCAAAAGGCATTGTGAGCAAGCAACAATCCATCATCTTTTTCTTTATCTACAGAAGGTAAATCAATTAATAAATGTTCAACACCTTTTTCTCTTAAGTAAATAGCAGCTTCTTCTAACAAATATGGAGGGTTAGTATTTGAATATCTTTTTGATTTTTTTTCATTTTCTAAATTAGGTAAAGTTCTAATTACAATAGCCTCTCTTTTTTTATTCCCTAAAACAACTTGTAATTGTTTTTTAGAAATTACTTCGTCTTCTCCTAAAGTTTCTGGAACCACAGTAACCACTTCAGCTAAGAAAAAAAAGCGTTTTAAATTTTCATTAACAGAATGTACTTTTTCAGTAATATGTCCGACACATTCTGTGTGTGTAATATGTGAATGTGGATTGAATTGAATCGTATTGAAATTTACTGGCGCTCCTTCTGAAACTTTTATTACCTCATCTCCAAATTGTTCTGCATAAATCTTAGGATCATCTAAATACCAAGCATTTACATTTTCTTTGGACGTATCAACAGGAATTGAAATATCTATTGGTTTCGATAAATCTATTTGATATTTTTTTGATTTATACTGAATTGTTGTAATCAAGATAAATTTAATTTAAACAAATCGGAAGCAATACCATCGGTTAAAAACTTTCCTTTTCGTGTTGTTTTTAGTGTTTGATTTTCAATATACAATAAATCTTCAAGAATGAATTTTTCGGCTTGCATTTTTAAATATGCTAAATATTTAATACCAAAATCTTCTTTTATTTTTTGAAAAGAAACTCCCCAAATTGTTCGTAAACCTGTCATGACATACTCGTTATAACGATCTGTAATTGACAAATCTTCTATCTCTATAGGTAATTCTCCAGTAGTTATTTTTTTTATATACAATGCATTGTTAGCGATATTCCAACCTCGTTGCTTTCCATTGAAAGAATGTGCAGACGGACCAATTCCTAAATATTTTTTTCCTTGCCAGTATGCAGAATTATTCTGACTAAAAAAACCTTCTTTTCCAAAATTAGATAATTCATAATGCTGAAATCCTGCTTTATTTAAATCATCAACTAAAATTAAAAATTGTTCTTGTGCTAACTCATCATCAACATTATCTATAATTCCTTTTTCAATAAAACTTTCTAAAGCTGTTTTAGGCTCAACAGTTAATGCATAACTTGAAATATGTGGAACTCCGAAAGACAATGCTATTTGAATATTTTCTCGCCACTCTTCATTTGTTGTATTTGGAATTCCATAAATTAAATCAATTGAAATATTATCAAACTTACGAATTGCATGAGATAAACTTCTTTTTGCTTCTTCTGCATTATGTGCTCTATTCATTAGTTTTAAATCCTTTTCAAAAAAAGATTGAATTCCTATACTTAATCTATTTACAGAAGAACTTGCTAAGTTTTCAATTCGTTCTGAAGTTAAATCATCTGGATTGGCTTCTAAAGTAATTTCAGGTTCTTCAATAACTTTATAATTATCGTAAACTGCTTTAATAATACGATCAATTTCTATTTGGCTTAGTACACTTGGTGTTCCTCCTCCAAAATAGATCGTTTTTATCGCTTCATTATCGAACTCATTTTTACGCATTGTTAACTCTGCAATTATTGCAGCTATCATTTCTTCCTTCCTTTTTAAAGATGTAGAAAAATGAAAATCGCAATAATAACATGCTTGCTTACAAAACGGAATGTGAATGTAAATTCCACTCATCAGTTATCAGTTATCAGTTATCAGTTATCAGTTATCAGTTATCAGTTATCAGTTATCAGTTATCTAAATTATTTATTAATTCTCGTTGTTTTTAAGATTGAGAATAAAACTTTTCCTAATTCATCTGCTTTTAGGAACAAATTATTGTATTCATGTTTACTTATCTCATTACTGTCTTTTAATAATGACAACCAATATTTAGTCTCTAAACATTCTTTATAAGCAATTGATATTTTAGCTGAAAAATCTGCTTTAGATATTGCTCCATTAGCTTCAACTATATTAGCTCCGATTGAAGTTCCGCTTCTTAGTAATTGTTTTGACAAAATAAATTCTTTGTTGATTTTCATCATACTCTTACTTAACTTTACAATTAACAGAGCAAAATCATATGATTTATTTTGCAATGGGTTATTCTTTAATTTCATAGCTTTTTCTTTTTTATAAATATTGATCAATGATTATTGTTAATTGATCATTGATTTATTTCTTCACTCTTTTTTCATTCTGTTTTACAAAAGCTGCCCAACCTGTATAATTCTTACCTCCTACTTTAGCTCCTGAATTATAAAAATGACAAACTGCTGCTGCTAGTCCATCTGTTGCATCTAAATTTTTAGGTAAGGTTTTTAGATTCAATAATGATTTTAACATTAAAGCTACTTGCTCTTTACTCGCTTTTCCATTACCTGTAATTGCCATTTTTATTTTTAATGGCGCATATTCTGTTACAGGAATTTCACGAGATAAGCCTGCCGCCATAGCAACTCCTTGTGCACGTCCTAACTTTAACATTGATTGTACATTCTTACCAAAAAATGGAGCTTCTAAAGCAATTTCATCTGGCTTATACGTATCAATAAGTTCAATAGTTCGTTCAAAAATGAGTTTCAATTTTAAGTAATGATCTGTATATTTTTTTAAGATTAATTCATTCATTTGAACAAACTCCATCTTCTTTCCTACAACCTTAATAATTCCAAACCCCATGATGGAAGTCCCTGGATCTATGCCTAATATGATTTTTTCTGTCTTCAAATTTATTGTACTTTGTACAAATACAAAACTAATCAATAAAAACGAATGCCTGTATTTGGATTACGAACTTCTAACCCAGCTTTTAATCGTTATTTCTGGCGAAAACTGAAGGTGTATTCTAAAAAGAAAATGAGTATTAATGGAGTTATAGTAAAATCTTTGGCTATGCTCACCATTGTTCTGCTTGCCGCTTCATACACTTGGCATCTTTTTTTTTCAGGAGTTATTATTAAATGGTATACTGCTATTGGTATGTTTGTGGCTATATGCTGTAGTTTATTTATATCTTTTAAACATAATGCTGCAAAATATTTACTCCCAATTTATGCTATTGCAAAAGGTTTGTTTTTAGGAGGTATTAGCGCTTATGCTCATCAACGATTTCCTTATTTACCTTTTCAAGCCATTGCTGTAACCATTACTACTTTTTTTATCATGCTGTTTTTATATCGAATAAAAGCCATAAAAGTCACCAGAAAGTTTAGAGCGATTATTATTAGTGCTTCTGTTACTATTTTTTTATTCTATTTTATTGGTTGGGTGTTATGGCTTTTAAAAATTGATGCTTTGCCTTTATGGAGAACTTCGTGGTTTGCTATTGGTTTTAATGTAGTAGCCGCAATTGTTGCTTCTTTCTCTCTATTACTCGATTTCTATTATATAGACAAACAAGTTGGTCGTTATCCTAAAGAACGAGAATGGTTAGCTACTTGGGGATTATTAATCACTTTAATTTGGTTGTATATTGAAACTTTACGCTTATTAAAAAAACTTGCCATACGGTTTTAGTTTCATTCCTAAAAAAAGAACGTTTGTACCAATAAACAACTACACTTGTGCCTTTTTAACTTTTAAAATCTTTAAATAATTTGTTGATTTGTTATACAATCTAAAATGTTTAACCAAACACCAATTTTATTATGGCAAATACTGAAATAAGACAATGTAGTGATATCACAAATCCTGCAGGAATTTGTATAAAAGATTTTACAGTTAATGAATTAAATTCTGAAATAAGTTTTGGTTTCAAGAGAAATTCTATAAATCCTTTACAACCACTTAATGCGACTCAAGTTGATAACGAAGGGAATTTAAATGTAAGTTCAATCGTATTCATTGATCATTCACTTACTATCAACGAACAAAACACTCATGTAAAACAATATTTAAGTTATTTGAATCCAGACGGATCAGGGGAATATAAACCTTTTCTGAACTTCTATATTATATATGACGCTACACCAACTCAAAACAAAAACTTTAAAGCTTATCAATTTAATTTCACTGCGGTTTGGGGAAATAAAGGATATACACCTAATCCAATCATAAAAAAAGAATTACCTGCTCCAACTTTAAATAACATTAATTTCATTAATACGTTTTTAATGGATTTAGATCCTGAATTATCTAGAGGAACTGTTACTACTGTTAAAAGACCTAACTAAAACATATCAAAGAAATAGTAAGTTTTTTTTGAATAAGTTTGTATTAATAAACTTATAAGTTAAAATGCTTAAACTTCTTAAAATAAACTTACTGTTTCTTCTTTTTAATTCAATTACTTTACAAGGACAAAAAGAATTAAATTCTCAATTCAATCAATTAAAAAATGAATTAATAAGCAGTGTTGAAAATTCAGAATCAAGTCAATATTTAAAAAAAGCTGTTTTTTTCTTTTCAACAAAAGAATGGGATTCTACATTAGTTTATTCTCAGAGAAATCTTGAAACTTCAACATCTATAACATCTAAAGATATTTCTCATTTTCTGAGAGGTTATAGCTTTGATCAGAAAAAAATATTTAACGAAGCAAAGACTGAGTATAAAGCAATAACAAAAGATTTTAAGATTTACTCTCTTGTCAACATGTATCTAGGAATATTATCTTTAGAACAGCAAGATTTTAATACAGCAATAACATATTTTCATCAACTAGAGAACCTTTCAGATAAAGAATATTTATATATAAAAAAAAGCTCCATAATCCACAATCTAGGAATAGCATATTTACACCTAAAAAAATATAGCAAAGCTGAACCTTACTTAATTCAGAGTTTACAATATCAAGAGCAGAAAAAAGACACATTAGAATTAGTTGGATCTTATGGAGAGATTGCGAACTTTTATTACGAACAGTATAAAGATGATATAGCTATCCCTTATTTTGAAAAAGCTTATTTATTAGCTAAACAGACCAATGATTTTACATTAAAAAAGAATACCACTCAAAACATGTCTGTTGTTGAACAAAATCGTAAAAATTTTGAAAAAGCCCTGATTTACAGAAAAGAAATGGAACAATGGAAAGATTCTTTAAATGATCAAAATAGAATTTACGAGGTTGCTAAAAAAGAAAAAGAATTTGCTGTTGCGGCCAAACAACAAGAAGTAGATCTTTTACAAGTAGAAAATAAATTAAAGGAAACACAACGAAATATCTTTTTAATCTCAGCCATTAGCTTACTTGCATTTTTAGGTATTGGTGCTTATTTATTTAGAGAAAAAGTAAAAGCCAATAGAATTATTGCGCAACAAAAAGAAACCTTAGATGAATTAAATGCTACTAAAGACAAATTATTCTCAATTGTGAGTCATGATTTACGTTCTTCTGTAAATGCTTTAAAATCGAGTAATGCTGTTTTATTAGATAATTTACAGTCTAAAAACTTAGACGCTTTAGAGCATTTACTTCAAAAAAACAGTGGTATTGTAAACGGTGCCTATGGCTTGTTAGACAACTTATTAAACTGGGCTTTACTTCAAACCGATGGCGGTTATTTTCACGTAGATACTCATCGCCTATTTATCATTGTAGAACACGTTGCTTATAATTACAAAGCCTTACTTTTAGAAAAAGCAATTGATTTTGAAAATACAGTTTCTAAAAAGGCAGTTGTAGCAATTGATCAAGAATCAATTAAAATTGTACTACGAAATTTAATTGATAATGCTATTAAGTTTTCAAAACCAAAAGGAGCGATAACTATTTATGCAGAAGAATCTGGTAATTTTTGGTATTTAATTGTGGAAGATACTGGTTTAGGAATGAGTGAAATCACTAGATCAGAATTACTAAAAGATTCTGCTTTACTTAATAAAAAAGAACATGAAGATGTTTTGGGAACCGGATTAGGCTTAAGTTTAGTGAAATCTATGATTCAAAAAAATAATGGAAAATTCAATATTGAGAGTATATTAGGAAAAGGTACGAAAATGATTGTATCTTTACCTAAAACTACTACTAATGGATAACATTAACGTACTAATTATTGAAGATACAGTTGAAGAAAGCAACAAGCTTGTAAAACTTTTAGAAGAAAATAATTATACTATTAGTGGAATTGCAAGAACTTTTCAAGAAGCTTTAGCTTTATTCTATAAAGTAAAGGTTGATATTCTTATCGTAGATATTTTTTTAAACGGTGTTCCTGAAGGAATTACTTTTGCTGAAACGATTACAACTGTTCCGGAAGCTGCAAAACCGTTTGTGTTTTTAACCAGTTCGAAAGATCGACAAATTTTTGAGCGTGCAAAACTTACCAAACCTTATAGTTTTTTATTAAAACCATTTAATGAATTAGAGGTTTTGTATGCTATTGAAATGGCTATTGAAAAGTTTTACGATCAGTCTGATGTATTTTTCACTGAAGAAGAAGATACTGTAATTAGTGGAGATAGTTTATTTATTAAAAAAGGAAAATCTTTAAAAAAAGTATTACTTACAGACATTATTTACATTGAAGTTGAAGAGAAATACTGCAACATAATTACTGAAAAAGAAAAATTCGTAATTCTTATTTCTCTTACTAAGATTTTAAAACTTTTAGATCCGAATTCTTTTTGTAGAACACACAGAAATTATATTGTAAATATTAATAAGATCGTTGAAATTGTTCCTTCGGATAATCTTATTGTATTACAAGGAAAACATCATGTTACGCTTAGCGAACGCTATAAAGACTTAATTAAAAAAGTTCGTACTCTTAAATAACATTTTTCTTTCTTTTCTACTGAAGTGATTTAGCCATCTATAAAAATAGATTGTTTTATTTCTCATACTACTTATTATTTTTTATTCCATTTTTTTCCTTTTTCATGGAAAAGAAAACGTCTTTTATTCCATTTAAAAACTGTAAGCTCTTTGTTCACAGTAATTTTACATCAGAAATAACACGCTAGCATATTTGTTTCACGTAATATTTACTAACCACAAAAAACTTATTATGGCTTCAAAAAACACATTTCAATTATCAGCTTTAAGTCAAAACGACCCAGGAGCTACAGACGGATCAAAATTATACTGTGAAGTAACTTCAATTAGTAATGGAACATTAAGAGCAGGATCATTTCCTATTAATGAAGAAGTAAAATTACCTATTCCTCCAGGAGAAGGAAAAATAGCTCCAGCTACACCAACTTGGTTTTTAGAAACTGAAGAAGGTAAAGATGCTAGTTTTGAAATTACAATCTTCTGCCCTACTGACGACAATTATCCAAAAACAACAATTTTAGTAAAAGAATCTGATGTAATCGGATGGGACACTCAACCTTTTGATGAAAGAGTTAATCAAATCTATCAAAAAGGTGAATACGGAATTATTGGTT
This sequence comes from uncultured Tenacibaculum sp., assembly GCF_947502995.1. GTDB lineage: Bacteria > Bacteroidota > Bacteroidia > Flavobacteriales > Flavobacteriaceae > Polaribacter. The sequence continues at coordinate 245,683 of NZ_CANNBW010000003.1, forward strand.
TTGCTCAAAAAGGGCGTGAAGGATATATCTATACAATAACAGCGGGAATATTAAATCCAAGATTACACGGAAATTTAGCCGCTATTTAATACTCATAAAAATTTAATACTAACCAAACTTAAAATTTAAAATTATGGCAACTACAGCTTTAGCAACAGAAACAGTTTATTTCAAAGGATCAATGGGATTTATTGCAAATCCATTAGGAACAATGGTAGATTTTTCTTTATTAGTAGACTCTGATAAACATACGGTAACTGGTAACGTAACAATTACTGATGGAGCAACTAAAGAGAGTTATTCTGGAAGAGTATCTGGAACTACTTATCCAGCAGGTTACGGTGATATTGTTCGTTTAATTAACATTACTGGAAGTATTCCTGGAAGCAATCCTTTAACCCCAATTCAATTTCCTTTTGAAGCAAACATGGCATTAAAAGCTGATTGGGACGGTAAAGGTGGATTTACATTCTTAGGGAAACATCATGACGATGTAGATGTACAAGGGTCTATTTTCAAATTAGATTCAGCTAAATAATTAAAAAATCCTGTATGAAAATGCAGGATTTTATTTTTCAATAGAATTCTAATCAATTCAAAATATAATATTATGTCACAACAAGCAACAGTACAAAATAAAGATATAGCACAAATCGCCAATCAACATAGCGGATCAAGAAGATTCGGACCTGTAGATATTACTTACAATTTGAATATCGCAGAAGAACAAGCTACAGTTTCTGCTAGTATGATGGGAGTTTCATTAGGAAAAACAATACTAACTCCGGAACATCAACAAAGCAGTCTTGGAGGAAATGTTAGTTTAGATAATGCACTAATTAAACTCGAAATTGATTTTTCTGAAAAGAAAATAATTGCTTTTGTAGAGGTAAATATGATGGGGAACCCAATTTTTAAATCGAATGTAACTTTATTAGATTGGTAAACACTAATGAAATAATAAAAATATTGAGTCGTCCTAAAATAGGTTGACAGTTTTAAAAAGTATTATTTAAACCAGAGAAGCTAGCTTCTCTGGTTTTTTGT
>NZ_CANNBW010000004.1 GCF_947502995.1 uncultured Tenacibaculum sp.
ATAAAAAACCAGAGAAGCTAGCTTCTCTGGTTTAAATAATACTTTTTAAAACTGTCAACCTATTTTAGGACGACACACTTCTTCGTCATGAATTGGATTTCGAAACACTAAAGTTCCATCAAATTCATCTAGAAGTATAAGACTATCATTAGATATTTTTCCAGCTAAAATTTCTTTCGACAATAAGTTTAACACTTGTTTTTGGATGACTCTTTTTACAGGTCTTGCGCCGAACTCAGGTTGAAATCCTTTTTCGGCTAAATGCGTTATAGCTTGCTCTGTAGCGTCTAAAGTTATGCTCTGAGCAGAAATCATTTTTTTAATATGATTTAACTGTAATCGAACAATTGACTTTATATTGTCTTTCGAAAGTGGTGTAAACATGATAATATCATCAATACGATTTAAGAATTCTGGTCTAACACTTTGTTTTAAAAGCCCTAAAACTTCTTCTTTAGCTAAATCCATAGAAGCTTCAATAGCCCCATTCATAGTTTCATATTTCTCTTGAATGATATGGCTTCCCATATTAGATGTCATGATAATAATGGTATTCTTAAAATCAGCAACACGACCTTTATTATCGGTTAATCTACCTTCGTCTAATACTTGTAAAAGAATATTAAAAGTATCAGGATGTGCTTTTTCTATTTCATCTAATAAAACTACAGAATATGGCTTTCTACGAACAGCTTCAGTTAATTGACCACCTTCATCATAACCTACATAACCAGGAGGCGCTCCAACTAATCTACTTACTGAATGACGTTCTTGATATTCACTCATATCTATTCTTGTCATTGCATTTTCATCATCAAATAAATAGGAAGCTAAAGCTTTTGCTAATTCTGTTTTACCAACACCAGTTGTTCCTAAGAAAAGGAAAGAACCAATTGGTTTGTTCGGATTTTGTAATCCAGCTCTAGAACGTCGTACCGCATCGGAAACTGCTTCAATAGCTTCTTCTTGTCCAACAACACGTTTATGTAATTCATCTTCTAAACGAAGTAACTTTTCGCGTTCAGACTGTAACATTTTCGTAACAGGAATTCCAGTCCATTTGGCAACAACTTCAGCAATATCATCATAAGTAACCTCTTCTTTAATTAAAGCATTGTCACTTTCGTTAATTAAAGTTTCTTGTTGTTTTTCTAGTGCTTCTTGAGCTTCCTTTATTTTACCATATCGCAGTTCAGCAACACGACCATAATCTCCATTACGTTCGGCTTTTTCAGCTTCTAATTTATAATCTTCAATATCAGTTTTTAACTTCTGAATTGTATCTACTACACTTTTTTCAGATTGCCATTTCGCGTTAATGTCATTACGTTCTTCTTTTAAATTAGCAAGATCGGCATTTAATGATTTCAATTTTAAATCGTCATTTTCACGTTTTATAGCTTCAATTTCAATTTCTAATTGCATTATTTTACGATCTAAAACATCTAATTCTTCAGGTTTAGAATTGATTTCCATTCGAAGTTTAGCTGCTGCTTCATCCATTAAATCGATAGCTTTGTCTGGTAAAAATCGACTCGTAATATAACGTTGAGAAAGCTCTACAGCACCAATAATAGCTTCGTCTTTAATTCGAACTTTATGATGTGTTTCGTATTTTTCTTTTATTCCACGTAATATAGAAATTGCACTTTCTGTATCTGGTTCATCAACCATTACTTTTTGAAAACGACGTTCTAAAGCTTTATCTTTTTCGAAATATTTCTGATACTCATCTAAGGTTGTAGCACCAATTGCTCTTAATTCACCACGAGCTAATGCAGGCTTCAAAATATTTGCAGCATCCATTGCACCTTGTCCGCCACCAGCACCAACTAAAGTGTGAATTTCATCAATAAATAATACGATATCACCTTCAGAAGCTGTAACTTCTTTTACAACGGATTTTAATCGCTCTTCAAACTCACCTTTAAATTTAGCACCGGCAATTAAAGCACCCATATCTAAAGAATAAATTTGTTTGTCTTTTAAGTTTTCTGGAACATCTCCTTTAATAATTCGGTGTGCTAATCCTTCAGCAATAGCTGTTTTACCTGTACCCGGTTCACCAACTAAAATAGGATTGTTTTTAGTTCTTCTTGAAAGAATTTGAAGTAAACGTCTAATTTCTTCATCTCTACCAATAACCGGATCTAATTTTCCGTCCTGTGCTAATTGATTTAAATTTTTAGCATATTTACTTAGAGCGTTGTAAGATTCTTCTGCACTTTGAGAAGTAACTCTGTTTCCTTTACGAAGTTCTTCTATGGCAGCTTTTAAATTTTTCTCATTTACACCTTGATCCTTTAAAAACTGAGCGATTTGACTTTTTGAATTAAAAATAGCTAAAACTAAATGTTCTACAGATACATATTCATCATTCATCTTTTTAGCAACAATACTAGCTTCATTTAAGGTTTTATTAGCCTCTCTTGATAGCATAATATCAACTCCATTAACTTTAGAAAAACTTTGTAGTTGTTTTTCTAATACTTGAGAAACTAAATCTATATTTACATTCAGTTTCTTCAATATATAGGGTAACACATTTTTATCAACTTGTAATAAAGCTTTGAAAAAATGTTCATTCTCAATTAAGTTATGACTATACTCTTGCGTGATTTGTTGGGCAAGTTGAACAGTCTCTTGTGATTTTATTGTATAGTTATTAAAATTCATTTTCTCAACTTTTTTATTTCACACAGTAATAGTCAAAATACATTCCATTAAAAAAAAGATGTCAATTTGACTTTTTATTCATAATAATCCTGAAATTATGTCGTTCTTGTGTTGGTTTTTCAATATTAAACATGTTAATCCCCAAATAAATCCCATGAAAACTTCAATTAAACTCCTAATGTTTTTAGTAGCTACTTCCGTTTATGCACGAGATATTTACGTTGCTAAAAACGGAAAAGACACCAATACCGGCGATCAAAATTCTCCATATTTAACTGTTGCTAAAGCTTGTGAAGAAGCAATGCCTGGAGATATTGTATACATTAGAGCTGGTAAATATGAAGAAACGATCAGACCTGTTAGATCTGGAGTAGCAGGTAATCCTATTATTTTTAGATCTTTTCCAGGTGAGAATGTAGTTATATCTGCGATGGAATCTTTAAATGGTTGGACTTCTGATGGTGATGGTATATGGAAGACCACAGTGAGTTGGGATTTAGGACAGCGTAATTTTGTAATGAATGGAACTACAGTTTTAGATTTAGCCAGATGGCCAAATAATACAGATGGAGATCGTTTTACTTTAAATTCTCTTCGTAACGATGGAGGTAGTCAAGATAATGTTTCTATAAATGCTTTTTTAACTGATGCTGATATTCCAAATTGGAACTGGTCTAACGGAGGTTCTATTATGTTTTATGGAGATAGACCGGGTTCTGGTTGGACAACATGGAGAGCTTGGATTAAAAGTCAGTCTTCAGGTCGTGTAAATTTTGACGCAATAAAAAATCAAGACTGGATTATCAGTGCTCATCCTCCTGGAGATTTTGGAGATTATTATTTAGAAGGAATTAAAGAAGCTTTAGATTATCAAAATGAATGGTTTTTTGATGCTTCTATTCGAACACTTTTTGTGCAATTACCAGGAGGAGTTAAACCAAATGATGGAGATGTTCAAATGTCTAGAAGAGAAGTAACAGCTAATTTAGATGGACGCAATTATATTCATATAGAAAATATGGCTTTGTTTGGTGGAAATGTTTCTATAAAGGGAACTGGAAACAAATTAAATGGGGTTACACTTTTATATGGAAGTATGACTAGAGGAATTAATCCAAATTTCAATTCAGGAATTAATGCTGTTGATATTAAACACGGTTCAAATAATACAATAATAGAACATTGTGAAATAGGATATGGAGATGCAACAGGAGTTTGGGATGCAGGAACTGCTTCTATTATAAGAAATAATTACATACACGATTTCGATTTTTTAGGTTCTTATGATGCCCCAATAATGGCAAGAGGAGGAAAGGATACGAAAATTCTAAGGAATCATATTTCAAGAGGTGGAAGAGATGCAATTCAAATTGTAAATAAAAATTCTGAAGTTGCTTGGAATGATGTTTCTCAAAGTAATCTTATTGCTGACGATTGTGCTTTATTGTATACAATTAATAAAGGTTTGAATTTAGAAATTCATCATAATTGGTTTCATGATGCTGAAAGTAGAGGGAAATTAAAAAAGGCTGCTGGAATCTATTTAGATAATGATGCAGAAGATGTTCGAGTGTATAGAAATGTAGTTTGGAATGTAGAGTGGACCAACATTCAAATTAACTGGGATGGAAAAGATATCGATATTTTTAATAATACGTTAGTAAAAGCACAAGGAGGAACAATGGGAGCTTGGCATAAAGCAGGAACAATGTTTACTAATGTTAAGGTTTGGAATAATATTACAGATCGTAATGCTACAGATCAAGGCGGAAATCAGGAAACCGAAGGAACTTGGGAACCACAATCTGATAAACAAAATAACCTGGTAGATAAAACATCTTTTTTCGATCATACTAATAATGATTTTAAACTAAAAGATGGAAGTCTTGCTGTAGATTTTGGAAGGCAAATTACAGGAATAACAGATGGTTTTAAAGGAAGCTCTCCTGATGTTGGTGCTTATGAAGTAGGCGATAATTGGGTTCCTGGACCAGATTGGAAACTTTCTGAAGGAGCTAATGGAAGTTGTTATAATTTACCTGGAGAATCTTGTAGTTGTACTCCTATGGTTTGGTATAAAGATGCGGATGGTGATGGATTAGGAGATATTAATAATTCTATAGAAACCTGTGATAGACCAAATGGTTATGTTATTGATAATACAGATAATTGTGATTACGATGCAGATAATAGATGTGATATTTTACATCAGGTAGGAGTTAAAATTGAAGCTGAGAATTATAATAGTCAACAAGGAGTTCAAATAGAAAATAATAGCGGAACGTTAACAAACTTAGGTTTTATAGAGAACAACGATTTTGCAGTATATAAAGTTAATGTTAATAGAACTGGTACTTACACGTTAACTTTTAGAGTTGCAAGTGCTAGTCAGGGTGGAGAGATTCATATTTCTTCAGATAACAGTGCATCAAATAGTACAAAATTATCAGTAACTAATACAGGTGGTTGGCAAGATTGGAAAGAAATCTCAACAACTATGAAATTATCAAGTGGTATTCAAAATATAAAAACAAGATATGAAGGAACAAGTAGTTTCTTATTTAATATAGATTGGTTTAGAATTGATTCCTCAGTTTTATCTGTTGATGAAAATGAAATAGCAAGAGTTAAAGTATACCCTAATCCATCAAATACTATTATTGTAGTAGACGGACTAAATGAAGCTCATAAATTTAATTTAGTTGATTTGAATGGTAGAGCTATTCAAAAAGTAAAACTAAATGCTGTAAGTAATAGTTTTGACATTTCTCATCTATCAAAAGGAATATATTTCCTGAAATCTTTGAGTGTAGATTTTACTCATAAGATTATAAAGAATTAACTTTGTAAGTAAGTATAGAAAAATTAGACTATGCTTAAAAAGCAATTTATTTTAAAAGTAAGATTATGGGAGTTTTTGGAAATATGTTTAAAAAATCATCAGGACAAAAGAAAGAAGAAGTAAAACAAAATAATATCAATTGGATTCCTTTAAAAACTGTAGATCAAATTAAGGCAGTAACTAAAAGATCGCATAACAAACCTGTAGGTATTTTTAAGCATTCAACACGTTGTGCCATTAGTAAAACTGTTATTAAAAACTTCGATCAAGGTTTTCCTAAAGAGTTAAATGATAAAATTGATATCTTTTATATAGATCTTTTAAATTATAGAGATGTTTCTAATGAAGTAGGGTACGAATATCAAGTATTACATCAATCTCCTCAGTTTCTTTTAATTAATAAAGGAGAGGCTGTTTTACATGCTTCGCATTACGATATTACACAAATAGATTTAGAAAAAATCTTAAAATAATATGTAGGTTTTACAAATAGGTTGTATTTTTGAGCTTTCAAAAAAATTAACCTTTTGAGCGCCACAGATTCAAAAAATAAAGTAGGAAAGAGCCTATATAACTATCAAAAAGAAGCATTATTCAACATCTTTAAAAGTTTTGAAAATGCTCCTGAAAATTATCATTTGTTATACCAGCTTCCAACAGGAGGTGGTAAAACTGTGATTTTCTCTGAGATTACTCGTCAGTATTTAAAACATTATCAAAAGAAAGTTTTAATAATGACACACCGAATCGAATTATGTAAGCAAACAGCAAGAATGCTTGGTGAATTCGGTGTAGAAAATAAAATTATTGATAGTAAGGCAGAGTTAGATGATCAAGGTGATTACGATTGTTTCGTAGCAATGGTAGAAACCTTAAATAACCGTTTGAATGATGATATTTTAGATATCTCAGATGTAGGTTTAGTTATTATAGATGAGGCTCACTACAATTCGTTTACAAAATTATTTAAGTTCTTTAACAAATCTTTCATTTTAGGTGTTACAGCAACTCCTTTGAGTTCGAATATAAAAATGCCGATGAAAGATAATTATGATCACTTAATTGTAGGAGAAAGTATTGCTGCACTGATTGAAAATGAATATCTAGCAAAAGCAAATGTTTATTCATATAATGTAGGTTTAACTTCTTTAGAAGTAGGAGCAAACGGAGATTATACAGTTAAATCTTCTGAAGATTTATATACAAATACAAACATGTTATCTAAGCTTTTACAAGCTTATGAAGAAAGAGCAAAAGGAACAAAAACACTAATCTTTAATAATGGTATTAACACATCTTTGTATGTGTATGATACATTTAAAAGAGCAGGATATCCTATAGCACATTTAGATAACACAAATACTAAAAAGGAGAGAGATGCTATTTTAAAATGGTTTAATCAAACTCCTAATGCCATTATCACTTCTGTAAGTATTTTAACTACAGGTTTTGATGAACCTTCTGTTCAATCTATCATTTTAAATAGAGCTACAAAATCATTAACGTTATATTATCAGATGATTGGTCGTGGTTCACGTATCATTCCTGGGAAATCACATTTTAATGTAATTGATTTAGGAAATAACTTCCATAGGTTCGGACCATGGGGTGCTGATCTAGATTGGCAAAAAATGTTTAGAGCTCCAAATTTCTATCTTGACAATTTATTAACTGATGAGGATATAGAAAGTACATTTAAGTACGAACTACCTGAAGATGTTAAGAAAGAGTTTGCAAATACTAAGGAAGAAGATTTATATTTTGATGTAAAACGGGTTTACATTGATACAATACAATCTGGACAAAGTTCAAAGAAAGTATTAGAAAAATCAATTATACATCATACAAGAATGTGTGTTGAGAATAGTGAAGATGTTTTTGATGCTTTAATTTTAGCTAAGAAATTAGGAGGTGATATTGATGATAGAATTCACAGATACTCGAAATGTATTTGTAAATCAACACATAATTTCATCGATTGGTTACAAGATGACTATAGAAAAAAATTAAACTCACATATTAGAGCTAATTTTGATGATGTATATGAAGAAATTCATGGTCATCCACCACCAGAAGAATAAAGAATATTACGCATAATAAAAAAACCATTTCTAAACAGAAATGGTTTTTTCTTTTTAAAAGAAAATAGAACTTATTTTTTGAAAGGTTTTGCTGGTAATATTTTACCAGTACATTCACCAAAACCAATTCTTATTTCGTCGTTTTTAGCATATCCTCTCATAATTACTGTATCATGATCGTTAATGAACTTACGCTCGCTACCGTCATTCATTTTGATAGGATTTTGTCCTCTCCATGTTAACTCTAACATCGAACCAAAACTATCTTGTGTTGGTCCAGATATAGTTCCACTTCCCATCATGTCACCAGCTTCAACAGGACAACCATTTACTGTATGGTGTGCTAATTGCTGAGCCATTGTCCAGTACATATACTTAAAGTTAGAGTTACAAACTACAGTTTCTTTCTCATTTTCTGGCTGAATTGCCATTTGTAAGTTAATATCAAAACTGTGTTTTCCTTCGTGCTGTAAATAAGGTAAAGGCTGTGGTTCTTGTTTAGGGTTGTCAACTCTAAAAGGTTCTAAAGCATCTAAAGTAACAATCCATGGAGAAATAGTAGAGGCAAAGTTTTTCCCTAAGAACGGTCCTAAAGGTTGGTATTCCCAAGCTTGAATATCTCTTGCAGACCAGTCATTAAATAAAACTAATCCAAAAATATAATCTTCAGCTTCTTCTACAGAAATACGATCTCCTAAATCATTAGACACAGTAGTAATAAAAGCCATTTCTAATTCAAAATCTAATAATTTTGAAGGTCCAAAACCAGGTGCTCCACCTTCTTCAGTTGGTCTAGATTGTCCAATAGGTCTGTGAATTGGTGTTCCAGAAGGAATAATAGAAGAACTTCTACCGTGATATCCAATAGGAATGTGAAGCCAGTTTGGTAATAAAGCATTTTTAGGATCTCTAAATAAACTACCTACATTAGTAGCATGCTCTTTACTAGCGTAAAAGTCAGTATAATCACCAACTTGAACAGGTAAAAGCATTTCAATTTCATCCATTCTAAAAATGATCTTGTCTTTGTGATCTGCGTTATCACGAAGTTTCCCATTCTTAACATCAAATATATCAGCAATTCTGTTTCTAACTAATCGCCAAGTTTTTCTACCATCGGCAATAAAGTCATTTAAAGTATCTTGTAAAAATATATCGTCAGTCAATGGAATACCTTCGAAATACCCTAATTGGTGCAATGCACCTAAATCAATGGCAAAATCACCAATCCTTGTTCCAATAGTGATAATATCGTCACGAGTTAAGAAAACACCAAAAGGTATATTTTGAATTGGGAAATCTGAAGTTTCTTCAACTTTCAACCACGATTTCCTGTTCGGGTTATTAGCTGTTATTTCCATTTCGTTTTTTAGTTAATTGTTTCATCAAACGTACATATTTTTTCAATTCACAACAAACTTTAATCACGAAAAAAAGCAGATATTTTTCCTGTAAATAAGTTAAAAATAAATATGTTCTTCATTATTAGCGCAATTCAATGTGAAACACTACTTTTGCGGCAAATTAATGTAGCACTATGCAATCCATAAGAAATATAGCAATTATAGCCCACGTAGATCATGGAAAAACTACCTTAGTAGATAAGATCATAGATCAGGCTAAAATATTAGATGAGCGTAAAGAACGTACAGATTTATTATTAGATAATAATGATTTAGAGAGAGAACGCGGGATTACAATTTTATCTAAAAACGTTTCTGTAAACTATAAAGGAGTTAAAATTAATGTAATTGATACTCCTGGTCACGCCGATTTCGGAGGAGAAGTAGAGCGTGTATTAAAAATGGCAGATGGTGTTTTATTATTAGTTGACGCTTTTGAAGGACCAATGCCACAAACTCGTTTTGTATTAGGGAAAGCATTAGAATTAGGATTAACCCCAATCGTGGTAGTAAATAAGGTAGACAAAGAAAATTGTACACCAGATTTAGTTCACGAAAAAGTATTCGATTTAATGTTTGCTTTAGAAGCTACGGAAGAACAATTAGATTTTACTACAATTTATGGTTCTGCTAAAAATGGTTGGATGAGTACCGATTGGCAGAATGAAACAGATAATATTATTCCTTTATTAGATGCTGTTTTAGAAACTATTCCAGAAGCACCATACAGAGAAGGAACTCCACAAATGCAAATCACATCATTAGATTATTCTTCATTTAAAGGAAGAATTGCTATTGGTAGAGTATATAGAGGAGATTTAGAAAAGAACAAAGATTACATGTTATGTAAAGCTGATGGAACAAACAAAAAAGTTCGTATCAAAGAATTACATGTTTTCGAAGGAATGGGGAAAGCTGAAACTGATAAAGTTCGTAGTGGTGATATTTGTGCAGTTACAGGAATTGATGATTTTGAAATCGGAGATACAATTGCAGATTTAGAAAACCCAGAAGCTTTAGATCGTATTGAAGTAGATAAGCCTACAATGAGTATGTTATTTACAATTAATAATTCTCCTTTCTATGGTAAAGAAGGTAAATATGTAACATCTCGTCACTTACGTGATCGTTTATATAAAGAAACAGAGAAAAATTTAGCTTTACGTATTGAAGATACAGATACAGAAGATAAGTTTAATGTATTCGGACGTGGTATTCTTCACTTATCTGTTTTAATTGAAACAATGCGTAGAGAAGGATACGAATTACAAGTTGGTCGTCCACAAGTAATTTTAAAAGATATTGATGGTACGAAATGTGAACCATATGAAACATTAGTAATTGATGTTCCTGAAGAGTTAGCAAGTAAAGCAATTAACTTGGTAACAATGCGTAAAGGAGATTTATTAGTAATGGAACCAAAAGGAGATTTACAACACTTAGAGTTTGATATTCCTTCAAGAGGTTTAATTGGTTTACGTAATAAATTACTTACAGCAACACAAGGTGAGGCAATTATAAACCACCGTTTAAGAGGTTATGATGCTTACAAAGGAGAGTTCTCTGATTTAGTAAATGGAGCAATCGTTTCTTCTGAAAGTGGAAAAGCTACAGCTTATGCTATTGATAGATTACAAGATAGAGGGAAATTCTTTATCGATCCTAACCAAGAAATTTATAAAGGTCAGGTCGTAGGTGAAAATGCTAAACAAGATGATTTAGCCGTAAACTTAATCAAAGGGAAGAAGTTAACCAACGTTCGTGCTTCTGGATCTGATGATGGAGTTAAAATTGCACCTAAAATCGATATGTCTTTAGAAGAATGTATGGAGTATATTAAAGATGATGAATATTTAGAAGTTACTCCAGAAAGTTTAAGAATCAGAAAGATAAACTTTAGATAGAAATCTTAATATATTGTTAAAAACACCCAGTTTTGGGTGTTTTTTTATGTTTTTTAGCTGTTTGTTTATGTTTAAACAATAAAACTTAAACAAAATTGTTATATTTGAGTATCACTTAGAAATAAACAGGTGATTTTTTTTGGCCAAAAAACTTTTTGTTTATTAAAATTAAGTAAAAGTTAAACAATTAAATTAACCCTAAAAAACAAACTGATAATGTTATTAAAAACAATTAAAAAGGCAGCAGTCTTAAGCTTATTATTAAGTTTCGGACTATTTATTTCTTGTGATGATGACGATGATAAGAACGTGGGAGGAAATGATAACGATATTGTACAAATCGCTTCATCTAATACTAATTTATCTATTTTAGTACAAGCTTTACAAAAAGCTGATTTAGTTTCTGCTTTACAAACAGACGGACCTTTTACCGTATTTGCACCAAATAACGATGCTTTTCAAGCACTTTTAGATTCTAAAGCTTCTTGGAATTCATTAGACGATGTTCCTGTTGATGTTCTTAAAAGCGTTTTACAGTACCATGTTGTACAAACAAAAGCTTTATCGACAGATTTAATGAACGGACAAACATTAACAACTCTAAGTCAAGGTACTTTAACTGTAGATACTACTTCTGGAGTAAAAATAAATACAGGAGCAGATCAATCTGTTTCAGTAATTACACCAAATGTAGAAGCTTCTAACGGAGTTGTACATATTGTAGACCAAGTATTTTTACCAAGTAAAATTCAAGATATAGTTGACTTAGCAGTTAATACTTCTGATTTAAGTTCTTTAGTTTCAGCCTTACAAAAAGCTGATTTGGTTTCTGCGTTACAAGCAGACGGACCATTCACAGTGTTTGCACCAACAAATGCTGCTTTCCAGGCTTTATTAGATTCTAATATGAGCTGGAATACATTAGATGATATTCCTGTAGATGTTTTAAAGAATGTGTTATTATTCCACGTTATCAGCGGAAAAGTTGAATCTGGAGATTTATCAGATACCTATGTAAATACATTAGCTGTTGGTCCTAATGACGAAGCACTTTCTTTACAAGTTGAAGTTACTGGAGGAATTGAATTCAATGGAGATTCAAAACCAGTAATGAACTTAATTAATATTCCAGCTACAAACGGAGTTGTACATGTAATTGATAAAGTAATGTTACCACCAAATGTTGTAACATTAGCTTTAAATAATGCAGGATTTACGTCTTTAGTTGCAGCTTTAACAGATTCTAGACATACAACTGATTTCGTTTCTGTACTTTCAGGAGATGGACCATTCACAATTTTTGCACCAACTAATGCTGCTTTCCAAGCGTTATTAGATTCAGATCCAACTTGGACTACTTTAGCAGATATTCCAATTGCAACTTTAGATGCAGTTTTAAAGTATCACGTTGTTAGCGGATCAAATGTTCAAGCAGATCAATTAATGAACGGAGATGTAACTACTTTAGGAGGAACAATTACTATTGATTTAACTTCAGGAGCACAAATTAAAACATCTAGTATGCAAACCGTTGATATTCTTGTAGGAGCGGCTACAAATGATGTACAAGGTACTAACGGAGTTATTCACGGGGTTAATAAGGTGTTGTTACCTTAACCTGATATATATATTTACACTTGTTAATAGTAAGAGCTACTTTTTAAGTAGCTCTTCTTTTTTGTTAAATTATAGTAAAGATATTTTTCGTCGTATTTTTCAGACACTAGTGGTATGTTTTTTGATAAACTTGGGCAAAACCAATGATCTGAAAAATTATGAAAAAAAACAACTACTTATTACTGTGTCTATTATTATGTGTATTATTACAAAGCTGCTACGGTTATGTAACTTCTGTGGACTATACTGCTATCAAAAATGAGAACTGCAATGAAAAACCTAAATTGATGTATTTATTTTTTGAAGGAGAAGAACTTCCTTTTAATTATGAAAAGCTAGGTGTTTTAGAAGTAGAAGGTGAACGGTATGCTTCTAATTCTGAAGTTTTAGAAGAGTTAAAGCGTGAAGCCTGGGGTAAATGTGCAAATGGCTTAATAAAAATAAATAGTGGATATAAAGAAAGAGAACAAGGTGTAGTATTTGTTTCTGAAACTGAAGAAACTTATAGGGCTAAATTTTATACAGCTATTGCAGTAAAAATCTCGTTAAATGAAGATTTTATAGCGAAATATGGAGAAGGTTTACCTGTAACATTTAAAGAAAAATAACTTTTTAAAAACAGGGTTTTAATATCTTTGCCGAATGAATGAATTCGGACAACTTTTTCAGGCTTTAAAAGAAGCAATTTCAAACGATAATTTTGTAAAGTTAACATTGAGTAAACCTATAAGCAAAAGCTTTAATTTACCTAATGTTTATGTGCGATTAGTGAATATCAAAAATCAAAAACAATTACAGTTTACGTATCGATATAACACCAATGATCAAACAAAAAATTATAGTGTAGAAGAAGCTTGTGAAGAGTTAGAAACATTGTTATTAGAAAAATTCAAAGCAGCTACTTTATTTACTTTGGAATCTGACTTGTTAGTTATGATTTCTAAAAAGAAAAAAGTAAGTTACAGAACCACTGCACCAAGTTTTAAAAATAAACTTCCCGAAATTCACGATAAACCTAAAGAAAAGAGAATAAATCTTTCAAGTAGCTATTTACAATTTCTAGGAATTACAGATAAGAACAATAAAGTAATTCCTAAAATGGCTGATAAATACCGCCAGATTAATAAATATTTAGAAGTAATTGAAAGTTTAATTGCTTCTTTAGATATGAACAAAAAGCTACAAATTGTAGATATGGGTTCTGGTAAAGGCTATTTAACTTTTGCTTTATACGATTACCTAGTCAATTTAAAAGGGTATAATGTTTCAATAACTGGAATAGAACTAAGAGAATATCTGGTAGATTATTGTAACGATATTGCTAAAAAAAGTGGTTTCGATCAGTTAAATTTTATTGCGCAGCGTATACAAGAATACGACAACGATAAAATTGACATCTTAATTGCTTTACATGCGTGTGATACTGCTACAGATGACGCTATTTACAAAGGTTTAATGGCAAAATCTGAATTAATTATTTGTGCGCCGTGTTGCCATAAACAAGTGCGTCAACAAGTAAAAGGAAGAGAGCAGGAGAGTCCATTGTTAAAATACGGAATCTTTAAAGAGCGTCAATTCGAAATGATTACCGATACCATTCGTGCATTAATTTTAGAAAAGTTCAACTATAATACTAAAGTTTTTGAATTTATTAGCAGTGAACATACACATAAAAATGTAATGTTGATTGGTAGTAAGTCTAGCAAAAAGAAAGACATTGAAAGTATCGATAAAAAGATAGAAAGCTTAAAAGAGTTATATCATATCGACCATCATTATTTAGAAACGTTGTTGTAAGCTATTTGTGATCCATTTTCAGATCGAGCCCTCAAATAAAAATTTTAAGAAACTCTTGTTATTAAAAAATGACCTATTGATAAGAATTTGCAAAAAACAAGGTAGCAGCGTTGGCAGAGAAGATGAAAAGCTGTTTGAGCTTTAGCGAGTTCTTTTCATCTGTGGCTGGAGATACCGTAGTATTTTAAATTCTTAACATTCCAGTCTTGATTTTTGCTCCTTTGCATCAAGGCAAAGGAGAAGAAATATAGTATATTTAGAATTTTAGTATAAATAATTTTATAATATCACTATTGCTCAGCAGAACTATCGAGAAGTTCTAGTTACACAAACTGTTCTCGATATATTTTTACTACATTAATGCCTTATAAAAAAACTCGGACTGACATATATTTGTAAATTAATATTGTATTATAGAGATTTATGGAAAAGAAAACTTTAACAAAAGAGCAGTTATCCAAACGTTTTTTTAGACGATTAAAAGACTATAGAAATAGTCGAAAATTGATCTTTTTTAATGAAGTTGATTTTAAACAGGCAAATCTTCAGATCCAAATCAATGAAGATGACGTTCCTATTGTATTACTGAAACTTAAGAATTCAGAACAAATCCTAATCACTATTCGAGCTTTATATCACATTAAAAAATCTGTAGTAACTAAAATAGATGCTAAAGACCTAGAAGAATGTAAATATCTACCTCATGAAAATGCTTTTGAACTTCGACAAAAATCGCTATACCATAAATTAAAAAACAAGTTTGAACTTACTTTTTTAATTGGAAAAGTTCAAATACAAACCAAAAACAATACTTATATTGATTTGTATATGACCAGAGCCAAATATTTATTTGTTTTAACAGATATGATTAAAACGCTTAGAATGTATATTAGTTAGGATTGGTTTAATAGTTCTGTACATTAAAAGTAAGTGACTTCTATGCTTTAAACATTTGATTAATAATAAATTTGACAGGAGTTATAAGCCTTAAGTGTGTGCTAATATTTAGCCTGTTTTTATATACATTACTATGTATAGCTTCTTTTTTTAGTTAAGAGATTTTATTACTTTATTTTTACCAAGTTTGATTAGGTGATATGAATCCATTTCTAAATCTTTAATTATTTCATCTAAATCTATCTTTTCTTTCTTATCATTATTTAATGGTTTATCAATTGAAGTAAAAATAATTGTTTGCTTATTTTTTTCTTTAGAAACTTTATCAAAAAGTGCTTTTAAGCTACTTAATTTTGTTCTATGCTGACCTGGTTCATCAAACATAATTAATCCGGGATGGTTTTTACCATTATTACGTAAAGCTAATGTATAAGCCCAAATGTTTCGTACAAAATCTGATGCAGAAGAATTTATCCTTATAGATTGAGGATTCGTATCTTTTCTACCTCTTTTATATACGGGGAAATATTTAAATGGCTCTTTTCTATTAATAGAAATTTGGTACATTTCATTACTATCATATTCAAACGAACTAAGTAAATCTTTATAATTAGACTCAAAAGCAATTAATTTTTCTTCGTCATCAGATTGTTCAAGACCTTTTAATTTTATAATTATATTGTGATGTTTATTAGCTAAACTAATAAGTTCTTCTTTGAGTTCATCTAATAGTAACTTAAATTGATTTAGATTTTCTACTTCTTGTTGTAATTGAATTTTTTGCACAACCTCAGACTCAGATAAAACTCTATCATCAGCAATTAAATCTTTTGAAAGTGATTTTAATAGGATCTCTTTATTTCTTAAACTATTTTTAAAATATAATAACAAACTATTTTTCTCTTCAATTGTATTGGTTAGACTCTTAAGGGTTGAATCTATTATTAATTTTTGACTTTGTAAAAAACTTTTGTTTTCCTCTAGGGATAATTGAGGAATAGTAATTTCATTATTTGAAATAATATCCTCTGTAATAACTTGTGTACAAGTCGGGCACTTACTTTCTTTTTTATTATTAAATAAATTATTATTAAATACTTTAATTAGATTTGTGTGTTCCTTAATTTCTTTTTTAATATCAATTAGTTGATGGTTAATATTTTTAATTTGTAATTTTTCAATATTTAAATTGTTTTCAAATTCTTCAATATATTTATTTAATTCTATGTACTGAGTTTTAGTTTCTTCGTATTTATTAAGCACTTCTTCTTTTTTACTTTCGATTGTAGCAAATGGTTTTTTTTCTAAAAAAGAAATTGATTTTTTTATTTTTTCCAAATACTCATCATATCCAACAACTTCATCTTCACTTATCTGAAAATTAGATGATATTAAATCTATTTCTCTTTTTTCAGTAGTAATAGTTTCAGGAAGTGAAATTATAGTTGAATTATTTTGTTTCTCTAAATAAGAAAACTCTTTAATGGTTTTATTCCAACCATCTACAATGTTATTTTTTTCTTTATTGTAAGTATCTCTTTTAGTAGAAATATTAATTTCATCTAAATTTAAAAGAAATTCAACAATCTTTTCTTTAGGTTTTGTAACTCCAAAATAGGGCATTGTTGCGAAAAAATCTGACCAGCCTTTAGTTTGTTCAATAAATATTGATGAAAATATCATTTGTAAGTATAACGGACTATAGTCAGACTTTGCATTATTATTACTTACATCTGGAACAGTTAATTCTATAAAATCTTTAAACCACTCGTAAAAACCATTGGGGTCATCATTATTTCCTCTTCCATTAACAAAAAATATTCCTTTTAGACTGTCTTCATCAATTTCATCAAGTTTAGATTTATAAATTGTTATATTCGATTGCTTTTCATTTTTATCAGAAGCCAACATAATACGTTCTAAGCATACAATTTGATTTTTATCATTTTCTATTTCTAAAAAAACTTTAGATCTAATAACAATATAGTTTTTACCTGTTTCTTCCACACCTTCTTCAATACCTTCCGTTTTTATAACAAAAGTATCTTTTAAGGCCTTGTCAAGTGCTTTGTTATTATGTCCGCCCAATAACTCCTCCATACCCAGAGCATAAAATATACAAGAATTTATAGTTGTTTTACCTCTTGAATTCTCACCAGCAATTATGTTTAGACCATTCTTAAAAGGAAATTCAAAACCATATAAATCATCTATGGTTTCACTTTTATCAGTTAAGATTTCAACTCTTAATTTATTTATTTTAAACATATTGATTTATATTAATTTCCAATTCTTATTTGCTCTATTTAATTTAGTCTTAGGTATGCTACCTATTTTTTTTATTTTATCTATTTCCTCTTGAAATAATTCATATTCAGTAATCGAACTTAGTACATCAATACCTTTTTCTGTGATTTCAATCTCTAAAGTATTACTCACTATTTTCTTTTGAATGTATTCCTCGATATAACCTAAAGCTAAAACTTTTTCAATTCCAAATTCAAATGACCAAGGAATTAATGAATTTCTAATTCCTTTTTTTAAATCATATAAAACTTGGTAGTTCTTATCATTACGTAAACTCCAAAAGACTAAATGAATTAATTGTAAACTAGCCTTGTTACTTTTGCCACAATCGTTGATAATTGAAAGTAACATTACAAGCTTGTAATAAGCATTATACTTTATAGATACAGATGTTTTTTTTTCGTCTAATATTATGTTAATCATTTTTTGTAAAGTTTAAAGTACACATACCTAACCATTCTATTATTTGAAAATCAGCAAAATCTATATCCATTTTTTGGGGTAAAAAATCTAATTCATCTTTAAGTCTATTTTGTAAAGTTTGTTTTAAATCTAAAGCTTCATTATTATTATTTACCGACCTTGTATAGTCTTCTTCTACTAAATTCACATATTTAGTAACAATACCTTTAAACTTAATATATAAATTTGGAGCTTCATTTTCTAATAATCTAATGTTTTGAAGCATTGATAAATATCTTTTTATTTGTCTAGTGGTATTAGAATTTGCTTTTTCAATGTCTGAATATATAACTTTGTTTTTTCTACTTAGTTTTTCAAAAAAATCACTTTTACTTTTTTCAAAAGCTACTATTTCTTGTTCTATATATGTTTTCTCTAAATTTTTTGTCCAACTTCTTAATTCACTCAAATCAGATAAATCTATGTAAGAACTGAAGTAATTTTGAATGTGACTTACAGAACAGCAGCTAATATCATCATTCCAAGCTTTATCTGTAACAACGGAATTTAATATACCTATCAAAAATGGAGTGTTATATCTTATAGTAAAAACACCACTGCCAGATAATCCTCTTGCTAATAAATGACCATCTTCTCCTCCTTGTTGAAAAGTTTCACCTTCGGTTAATTTAATTTTAAAACATTGATTTGAGTCGCTTATTGTTATTATTTTACTTGGAAATGGTCTGTATTCATTATTGTTTACTCCTTGGTAACCACAAAATCTTACATCTGTTTGTGTAATAAATTTATGAGCTAAATTGTATTGATATAACAATTTATCGTCTCCTTTAAAATCTATTTCAATTAGAGCAAAATCTTTGTCATAATCAAACTCTCTAACTGTAACTACTTTAATGTTTTCAAATTCGGATTTATAATCGTTTTGTTTTTCAATTAAAATATTTTCAACTCTTGGTTCTATTTCTCCTAAACAATGAGCTGCTGTAAATACATAAAAGGTAGTTTCTCCAGCTATTAAAACACCGCTTCCAATATTACCATTACATTTAACACGTACACAATATTTTTCAGGTTCGTTATTTGTCATTTTTTGTAAAAGTGTTTTTATATTCAATATTCCAATTACCTTCCTCTAAATCAGTTTCATTGACAAATTCGCCAATTCTGTTTTTTATGTCTGTAATTTTATAATTTGTGTAAACATTTAATAATTCATCATCTCTGTTTGCTTTATATACAATCCTTGCTATAGTTTCTCTTGATGGGTGTTTATGCTTTGATGTTCCCCCATTAGTTGATATTAAATAATTACTTGATTTTATTAAGGATAATAACTCTTGTGATGTATTGTTTAAACTTCCGTGATGTGAGATTTTTACAAAATCTACTTCCAATAAATTTTCTATATCATATCCTAATTCTTTTAAGCGTTGAGTAATTATTTCAGCTCTAGTATCTGCTAGTAATAGAAATTTAACATCTGGACATTTTAATACAAAAGCAATAGATGAAGAGTTATAAATATCCGAATCAATTGATGAATGAGGTTTAAAGTCTATTTTACTTAACTCTTTTAATGATTGTGAATAATTTGCTGTACTTGAAGATATATTCGTTTTTAAGTTTTCTTCCTTTAATAATGACTTTTCTTTTTTCCAGACCTTATAAAACTTATCTTTTATTTCAACAGTTGGAGAGAGTATAGTGAATTCAAGTCCCTTTATATTTATTACATTATCAGCAATAGTAATTTCACGAATATTAGAATGTGGCTTTTTTTTCTTAATCAAGACCTTAAAATTTTCAGCTTGACGAACACTTATTTGAGCTTCTATATTTGATGTTTGATTAAATTCAGTTTCAGGTTGATTTATCCAAACTTCATCAATTTCAATTTCATCGATTAAACTGTTTTTGAAAAATTTAATTAAACCTCCAATGTGATCAGAATCTATATGAGTTAAAACTAGCAGGTTGATTTTACTAATTTCATTTAGATTTTTTTTGAGAGAATAATCAAATGTTGATGGAGTTCCGCCATCAATCAGAATTATAAATTCTTGTTTATTCTTATCAAATGTTTTTATAAGAATAGAATCACCATTATACGCAGGAAGAATAGTAAGTTCAGTTTGAGTTCTTGACATTTTTTTTATTACAAACAATCATTTAAGGAGTATATACTTACTTTTTATTAAAAACTAAATCAGAAAAATAAAGGAATAGGAGGGTTTGTCTATTACTTTTTCATTTTCTAATTGCCAAATAAAAAGAAAGTCTAGAACAAAAACAAAAGGATATCCGTAAAGAAATGAGAAAGGGGAAAAACACCCTTTTTTGTTTTTGTAGAAAAATAAACTAGAAGATTACTTCACTTCACCCATTCGAAATTACTCTGGGTTCGTTCGTAATGACGTTAGGTTAGAAATACTTTTCTTCATCGTCATTGCGAGTGAAATTTATTGTAGAGAAGCAATCTGTATATAGATTTCAAAGAAATCTTATTTATTGTCAATTTGTTCAATCATTTCTAAAGCTTCTTTCCTTGGAGGATATAGTTTTGAAACAAGAAGACCTACAAGCATAGACACTAAGAAAGATGGAAATAACACATCAACAGCAACAAAATATGCACCTATAGTTTCAATTTCTTTGAATACAAAATTAAATAACATTACGGCTACAAATCCAGAAATCATTGAAGCAATGGCTCCTTTTTCCGAATATCCTTTCCAAAAAAGAGTAAGAATAATTACAGGACAAAAAGTGGCTGCGATTCCAGACCAACCAAATATGATAACCCAGAATATTTGTCGATCAGGAGAAACGTAGTTCATAATTAATGCAATAACTAAAGCCGAAAAAGCCATAATTATTGTTGATGCCCTAGAGAATTTAGTGAGGTTTTCATCTTTAATATCAGGTCTAAATATTTTTTGATAAAAATCGCGAGTAATGGCACTTGAAGCTAATATTAATAAAGAATCAATGGTAGACATAATCGCTGATAAAACAATAGCAATAAAAAGAGCAACTAAAATTGTTGGTAAAAACGATTCTGTAATCATACTTAAAACATCTTCTCCATTATTTCCTAAAACAGCCTCTGGATCTTGTCCATTCGTTGTAAAATAAATACGCGCCAAAATTCCTATAGTTACAGCAGCGGTATCTGTTAACAAAGTAAAAATACAAGCAACCCATTTTCCTTTATCAATTTCTTTTTTGTTTTTAATCGACATGAATCGTACATAAACTTGAGGTGAACCTAAGAAACCAAGACCAATCATAGAAAATCCAAGAATAGTAAAAAGGTTCATCCAACCGTCAGAACTTCTACCCATAATATTGGTCAAGGTAGGATCTATAGCATTCAGTCCAGCGGTAATTCCAGCACCATGATCCATAGAAAACCAAACAACGATAGGAAGTAATACTAAACCAAAGAACATCAACAATCCTTGAAAAAAGTCTGACCAAACTGCAGCTACAAATCCGCCAAAAAAGATATAAGCAAGCACAATGAAAAAACCAATTAAAGCTCCTAGTTTATAATTAATGCCAAGCATAGATTCAAAAGCTACACCTGTTACATCTATTTGAGAAGCTACATAAATAACAATAAAGACAACCAAAACAGAAGCTGCAATTATTCTCAAGGTATGTGTAGATGTTTTAAAATGACTTTGCAAATAATCTGGAATTGTAATGGCACCAAAAGCATCTGATCTTTTTTTGAAACGTTTTGCCATAAATTGCCAAGAAATAAAAACTCCCAACAATTCTCCTAGTACAACCCAATAAGCAGAATATCCAGCTATAGCTCCCATTCCTGTTAATCCAATTAATAACCAACCAGATTCACCTGTGGCTCTAGCCGAAAAAGCAACCGCCCAAAATCCCATTTTTTTTCCACCAACATAGTAATCACTCATTCCTTTTATTTTGCGAGAAGCTAAAATTCCAATTAGAAACAGAATCCCAACATAAACAGCCAACACAGCTATTTTAATTACTAAATTTTGGTCTACCATAATGAATTTGTTTTTTTGATTTTAGGTTGATGAGTTTCTAAAAAAGAAGAAAATACGATTTTTTAACGATCTTCAAAATAGATAAAATTTAATGAATTTTTAAGTGTTTTTAATGTTTTAACTAAAAAAAGACTTTAAAAATGCTCAATTTTATTATTTTTATGCGAATCTTGATTTGCGACACTTATCAATATAAATAGGGCAAGGAAACGTTCTTGGATTTGCAAGTCAACCCTAAAAAAACAAAAGATTTGAATCAAAATCAAAAACCTTCTCAGAAGGAACTTCAAACTTTAGATGATTTAGTAACAGCTCTTTCAGAGGAAGAGAGGACGACTATAAATCACATAATACGCTCAATTAATATTAACCCCAAGGACATAGAAAAATATACTTCATGGTCTGAGGATTGCTACACGAGAAATTGCATAATAAACAATGAAAAGTTTGAATTAATCTTAATTTGCTGGTGTAAAGGTCATAAAACGCCTATTCACGATCATGGTGGTCAAGAATGTTGGGTGAAAGTTATAGAGGGTGAATTGGAAGAAGTAATTTATAAAAAGAATGAGAATGATGAGTTGATAGCAATAAGGTCATCAAAATCAAAAGCGAATCAAGTTACTTATATGAAAGACTTTATGGGATTTCATAGTTTAGAAAATATATCCCCAAACAGAAGCATAACCCTTCATTTATATGCAAAACCTATACGAAAATGCAATATTTTTAATGAAGATTTAAAGAAGTTTGTAAGTAAGGAGATGAATTACGACACAGTTGCAAATTATATAAAAAAATAAAATAGTATATGTCTACAATAAAAAATGATTTAAAGTTATTCAATGAACTTGCAGAAGTTTTATTGAATGAAGAACAGCAGAATCCTGTTGCGGAAAGAATAGAAGCAAATCAATTATATGAGACTATTGATTTATCTTTACGTGATACTGCAATGGTTGATGATGATTTTAAATCGTTATTACAAGATGTTTTAGTTTCCACACCAAAAACTGCAACTAGTTTATTTTTCAATCAACTTTTTGGAGGAAGACAACCCAAAGCTGTTTTGGGAGATTTATTGGCTGTTTTATTAAATAACAGCATGTATACATATAAAGTTGCAGGTCCTCAGGTAGGTATAGAACAAGAAATTATTAGAAAATCTTGTAATTTAATTGGTTATGGTTCGAATAGTAACGGAACTTTCCCAACAGGAGGATCTATGAGTAATTATATGGCCTTAGTTATGGGGCGTGATGCAAAAGATCCTTCATGTCGTTTTGATGGAATGAGAAAACCGTTAATTATTTACACATCTATTGAATCTCATTACTCTAATGCTAAAAATGCAAGTTTTGCAGGAATTGGTAGAAATAATATTCGATATATAGAAGTTGATAGCGAAGGAAAAATGATTCCTGAAAAGCTAGAAGAACAAATTAAAGAAGATATTAAAAATGGCGGTATTCCAACATACGTAAATGCAACTGCAGGTACTACAGTTTTAGGTGCTTTTGATCCTATTGATAAAATTGCAGATATTACTGAGAAATACGATATCTGGTTACATGTAGATGGAGCTTATTGTGGAAGTGTTATGTTTAGTGAAAAATATAAGCACCTAATTAAAGGAGCAGAAAGATCTAATTCTTTTAGTTATAATGCTCATAAAATGTTAGGAACACCTTTAACTTGTTCTATTCTTTTAGTAAATGATAAAAAGCATTTACATAATTCTTTTAGTAATGATGCGAGTTATTTGTATCAAACAGATGGTGATGATTTTAACTTAGGGAAAACTTCTTTTCAATGTGGAAGAAGAAATGATGCTTTAAAGTTTTGGACACTTTGGAAATCTATTGGAACAAATGGATTAGAACAAATTGTAAATAAACAATTAGAATTGGCTAAAGTAGCAATTGATTATATTAAAAATAATCCTGATTACACGTTGTATAGTTATGATGATTCTATTTCTGTTTGTTTTAATTACAAGGATGTAGATCCCGTTGCTTTATGTACTGCCTTATATGAAAATCAAGAAACTGTTGTTGGTTTTGGCTCGTTTAATGAAGATACTTTTGTAAGATTTGTAACGATTAATGCAACTAATAGTAAAAATGATATTTTAAATTTTTTCAAAGTTCTAGAAAACTTCGTAGCTAATACATCAGTATTAAAAACTACATCAGCACTAAATACATAAAACAGGCTTCAACCAGTTAAAGACTCTTTTTTTGAAATAAAGGAACATCTGTAAAGATGTATTTATATTGTCTGATGGTAGTTTAGCTTATAAAAATAACAGAAAAGAGATTGATTTTTATAAATCAATCTCTTTTAATGCTTTAATATTATTACGCTCTAAGAAAGCGTCTATAGTTTCAAAATGCTCAATTACACGTTGATCTTTAAATTCAAAAACTTTTTGAGATAAACCTTGTAGGAAATCACGATCGTGAGAAACCAAAATTAAAGTCCCATCGTAATCTAATAAAGCTTCTTTAATCACATCTTTCGACTTTAAATCTAAGTGATTTGTAGGCTCATCTAAAATTAATAAGTTCACTGGCTCCAATAATAATTTAACCATTGCCAAACGCGTTCTTTCACCACCAGAAAGTACTTTTACTTTCTTTTCTAAATCGTCTCCGCTAAACATAAAACGACCTAAAATATTTTTAATCTGCGTACGAATATCACCTTCAGCAACTTCATCAACTGTTTGGAAAATCGTTAATTCAGGATCTAATAACGAAGCTTGATTCTGAGCAAAATATCCCACTTTGGCATTATGACCTAATCCACCTTCACCTTCAAAATCAATCTCGCCCATAATAGCTTTAATCATGGTCGATTTTCCTTCACCATTTCTACCCACAAACGATACTTTTTCACCACGAGCAATGGCAAAACTAGCTTCTTTGAATACCACATGATCTCCATAAGCTTTTGTCAACTCACTAACTTTAACCGGATAATCACCAGATCTTGGAGAAGGAGGAAAGCGTAATTTTAAAGCAGAAGTATCTACTTCATCAATCTCTACAGGAACTAATTTTTCTAACATTCGCTCACGAGAAGCCACTTGATTGGTTTTAGAATAGGTTCCTTTAAATCGCTCAATAAACGCTTTGGTTTCTGCAATAAACTTTTGTTGTTCTTCGTAAGCTTTTAATTGATGTGCTCTACGTTCTTTTCTTAACTCTAAATAATGTGAATAATTCGCTTTATAATCGTGAATTGTTCCCATCGTAACTTCTATGGTACGATTGGTAATATTGTCGATAAACGCTTTGTCGTGAGAAATTACAACAACAGCTTTTGCTTTGTTTAATAAGAAGTTTTCTAACCAAATTACAGATTCAATATCAACGTGGTTTGTAGGCTCATCTAATAGAATTAAATCTGGTTTTTGTAATAAGATTTTAGCCAATTCAATACGCATACGCCAACCACCACTAAATTCAGAAGTTGCTCTATCGAAATCTTCAGCTTTAAAACCTAAACCTTTTAAAGCTTTTTCAACTTCAGCTTCATAATTAATATCTTCTAAAGCATAGTATTTCTCACCTAAATCGGAAACACGTTCTATGATTTTCATATACGCTTCAGATTCGTAATCGGTACGCGTTTCTAATTGCTTGTTTAAATCATCCATTTCAGCTTTCATATCAAAAACTGATTTAAATGCTTTTGAAGCTTCTTCTTTTACAGTACAATTATCTTCAATCAGTAAATGCTGAGGAAGGTAAGCAATCACTGTATCTTTAGAACAACGAACTCCACCTTTTGTAGGAGAAGTTAATCCTGCAATAATTTTCATCATTGTAGATTTTCCTGCTCCATTTTTTCCCATTAAAGCGATTTTATCATTTTCATTAATCACAAAAGAAACATCGCTAAATAAGGCACTTCCGTTAAACTCAACCGTTAATTGATCTACTGATATCATACTGTTATTTTATAATGTCGCGAAAATAATTATTTTAGAATAATTTAAGGGTACTAAATATTTAGCTTATTGAGTAGATTGTAAAGAATAAACATTATAATTGTTTTTCAATTTCTACAGAATAAAAATACTATGAACAATAATAAAATTTAACAATGGACTTTTTTAGAGAAAATTTTATTCAAGTTTTTCTCTTCTTATTTTCTGCTTTTTATCTTAGGAATTAATAACAATACTTTTCCTTTATATTCAGATTATATTGAACCTTTTTTCCATAAAATATTAGGTAAAGTAATTCCCTACATTGGAAAAAATATCTTTGGCTTACCAGATTTTTATTTAGGTTTCGATAGCGAATACACTTACATTTTTTTACTAGTAATTTCTTTGCTTTTCGTTTTAATAACAGTTTTTTGGACTCTTTTTGAACATGAAAGTACAGATTATAGAAAGTTTTACTATTGGTTTTCTGCAATAATTCGTTTCTATGTAGCCTTAACTTTAATTGATTATGGTTTAATGAAAATGTTTAATCTTCAGTTTTCTACACCTTTTTATTTAACCAAGATGATGCAAAATTTAGGTGATTATTATCCTATGGAATTGGCATGGACTTTTTTAGGATTATCAGACGGATATAACTTGTTCATTGGTTTAGCAGAAATCTGTGGTGTTTTTTTATTTTTTAGACGAACTTTAACCTTAGGAGTACTAATTTTGTTAGTAGTAGTAAGCAATGTAGTAGCGATAAATTTCTTTTATTATGTACCTGTAAAAGTACTATCGTCTCATCTTTTATTAATGTTATTGTTTTTAATTACACCAAATTTGAAAGATTTGTGGTGTTTCTTTGTTAAAAATAAAGCAGTAAAGTTAAGACAAGTTTATAAACCTAAGCTGAATAAAAATATAATTAAAAGTTTAATTTTAATAAAGTTACTATTAATTATTAATGAGTTAGGTTATGGAACTTACGAAACCATAAAAAGAAAAGAAGAATGGGTTGGTAGTAAAAATTATAGTAATTTAAGAGGGTTGTATGAAGTAGAAAGTTTTATCATTTCTAAAAAAGATAGTAGTAAATTAGTCAACATTCCAAATTGGAAATATCTTATGATAGATACCAAAACACGTGCTACAATAAAAACAACAGACTTTAAAGATACAAGATATGATATAGAAGTAGATTCTATAAAGAAAACTATAATTTTAAAACAACAATTTGATACTTTAAAATATTTTAATCTTAAGTATCAAAAAATAGATGGTTTATTATTCTTATTTAAAGGAAAAACATATTTAAATGATAGTGTTTATATTAAAACAAGTAGAATAAAATACTATAAAGAAAAGTTTGAATTAACAAACAAAGGTTTTGATTGGGTAAATAAAGGTCCTTCAAACAGATATTAATTAAAACAATTTTAAGGAAATTGTTTAATAAAAAACATTATGAACTTTTTTTTGGTTGATTTAAAAAATATCTCATACATTTGCATCCGTAAAATTATTACAATGACATTTATTCAATTACATCATCATCATCATCATATTTGCACTCAGGCGAATTGATAATGATATGTATGTAATTAACAATCATAAAATTTAAAATCCGTTTGAGTAAGTCAAGCGGATTTTTTAGTTTTATAAACTATTTAAAATCTAAAGATTTACTCAAACAACAACACAAACTTAAAAAATGAGTAA
The DNA here is from genome assembly GCF_947502995.1 of uncultured Tenacibaculum sp. Taxonomy (GTDB): domain Bacteria; phylum Bacteroidota; class Bacteroidia; order Flavobacteriales; family Flavobacteriaceae; genus Polaribacter. The sequence continues at coordinate 27,650 of NZ_CANNBW010000004.1, forward strand.
ATTAAGATTAGCAGTTCAAAAATCAGGTAGATTAAACGAAGAATCCCTTAAACTTTTAAAAGCAATTGGTATTTCTATTGATAATGGAAAAGATCAATTAAAAGCTTCAGCTAGAAATTTTCCTTTAGAGGTTTTCTTTTTACGTAATGGTGATATTCCACAGTACTTAAGAGATGGCGTTGTAGATATTGCTATTATTGGAGAAAACTTAATCGTTGAAAAAGGAGAAAGTATCGAAGTAGTAGAAAAACTAGGTTTTTCAAAATGTAAAGTTTCTATCGCTGTTCCAAAAACATCAAGCATTTCAAGTTTAAAAGAATTAGCAGGAAAACGTATTGCTACTTCATATCCAAAAACTGTAGAGAAGTTCCTAGAAAAAGAAGGAATTACAGCTAATTTACACATTATTAACGGATCTGTTGAAATTGCACCAAATATTGGTTTAGCAGATGCAATTTGTGATATTGTATCGAGTGGAAGTACATTATTCAAAAACAATTTAAAAGAGATTGAAGTTTTATTAAAATCGGAAGCTGTTTTAGTAAAGTCGCCAAAACTTTCTGAAGAAAATGAAGCAATTTTAAAGAAAATTCAGTTCAGATTACAATCAGTTTTAAAAGGTAGAGAGAATAAGTACGTATTATTAAATGCACCGAACGATAAGTTAGAAACTATTACTAAGATTTTACCAGGAATGCGCAGTCCTACTATTTTACCATTAGCACAAGAAGGATGGAGTTCTGTACACTCAGTAATTAATAAGAACGATTTCTGGGATGTAATTGATGAATTACGTGAAGCAGGAGCTGAAGGAATTCTAGTTTGTCCGATCGAAAATATGGTACAATAAAAATATTAATAACAAAAAAAGTAGATGTCAGTTCGAGTGTTTTTTATGAAGAGTTATCGTAATAAAAAATGTATCGAGAACAACTCGGTTAACAAAAACTTCTCGATAAAAAATTATTTTCCATTTGATTACAAATAATTTCACTCGAAGTGACATTTAGAGTAGATATATAATTATAATTTAACAAATTGTAATATCATGAAAGAATACAACAATCCAGATCAGAAAGAATGGTTAGACTTGTGTAAAAGAGCACAGTTTGATAAATCTACATTAGATGAAGCCGTTACTAATATTCTGGAAGATGTAAAAGAAAATAAAGACACAGCTTTATTCAAATATGCTGAACGTTTTGATGGAGTAAAGTTAACTTCTTTAACTGTAACTCAAGAAGAAATTGAAGCTGCAGCAAATGAAGTATCTGAAGATTTAAAACAAGCAATTGTTTTAGCGAAAAACAATATTGAAAAGTTTCACGAATCTCAGAAAGAAGCTCCACAAAAAATTGAAACTACTAAAGGCGTAGAATGTTGGAGAAAATCTGTAGGAATTGAAAAAGTTGGTTTATATATTCCTGGAGGAACAGCACCTTTATTCTCAACAATTTTAATGCTAGCAATTCCTGCTAAGGTTGCGGGTTGTAAAGAAATTGTGTTATGTACACCACCGAACAAAGAAGGAAAGGTAAATCCAGCTATTTTATACACAGCAAATCTAGTTGGTGTAACTCAAATTTTTAAAGTTGGAGGAGCGCAAGCAGTTGGAGCAATGACTTACGGAACAGAAACTATTCCGCAAGTATATAAAATTTTCGGACCAGGAAATCAATATGTAACTAAAGCGAAAGAATTAGCACAACAATCTGGAGTTGCTATTGATATGCCAGCCGGACCGAGTGAAGTGTTAGTAATAGCAGACGAAACTTGTAATCCTAGTTTTGTTGCAGCAGATTTATTATCGCAAGCAGAACATGGAGTAGATAGTCAAGTGATTTTATTATCAGACAGTGAGACTGTAATTTCAAAAGTGAACAAAGAAGTAGAAAAGCAATTAGCAGCATTACCAAGAAATGAGATTGCTCAAAAAGCTTTAGAAAATAGTAGGTCATTGTATTTTTCTGATATGAATACTTGTATCGAGTTTAGCAATGAATATGCACCAGAGCACTTAATTATTGCTTCAGAAAAAGCAGATGATTTTATTGATAAAATAACTAACGCTGGTTCTGTGTTCTTAGGGAACTATAGTTGTGAAAGTGCTGGAGATTATGCTTCAGGAACAAATCACACATTACCAACTTACGGTTATGCAAAGAATTACAGTGGAGTTTCTTTAGACAGTTTTGTAAAGAAAATTACGTTTCAAAAGTTATCTAAAGAAGGAATAAATAATATTGGTAATGCGATTGAATTAATGGCTGAGGCAGAAGGTTTACAAGCGCACAAAAATGCAGTAACGTTACGATTAAAAGCTATTAATAATTAAGTTAAGAAGATAATTATACGTCATTCCGAATTTATTTCGGAATCTCATCTGACTGTAAAATGATAATTATGATGAGAACCTGAAACAAGTTCAGGTTGACAAACCAAATTAAAGATATAAAGCCGAACTTGTTCAGCATCTCGTAAATAGAAATGAAAACAATCAATTTAAAAAATATAGTTAGAGAAAACATTTTAAATCTAACACCATATTCATCAGCAAGAGACGAATTTAAAGGAGCTGCAGATGTATTTTTAGATGCGAATGAAAATCCTTACGGAACATTAAATCGTTATCCAGATCCACACCAAAGAGAAATCAAGCAAAAGTTAGCGAAAATCAAAAACGTTGAACCGAGTCAAGTTTTCATAGGAAACGGAAGCGATGAAATTATCGATTTAGCTTACAGAATCTTTTGTAAACCTGGAGTTGATAAAGCATTAACATTCTCACCAACTTACGGAATGTACGATGTTTCTGCAGGAATCAATAATGTAGAATTAATTAAACAACCGTTGATTAATGATTATCAGATCAATTTAAATCAATTACAACCGTATTTAGATGATCCGAAAGTAAAAATCATTTTTGTGTGTTCACCGAACAATCCTACAGGAAATTCTTTCAATATAGGAGATGTAGAATACATCCTAGATAATTTTGATGGTATTGTTATTATAGATGAAGCGTATATCGATTTTAGTGAACAAACATCTTTTGTTAGTAAAATTAACGATTATGAGAATTTAATTGTTAGTCAGACATTCAGTAAAGCTTGGGGATTAGCAGGAGTACGTGTTGGAGCGGCTTATATGAATGAAAAACTAATGGATTTATACAAGCGTGTAAAACCACCATATAACGTAAGTGTTTTAAATCAAGAAGCTGTTTTAGAATCGTTAAACGCATATGAGTTAGTTCAAGCAAATATTAAAGCAATTTTACAAGAACGAGATAATTTGAGAGAGAAATTAGCGGGATTAAAAATTGTAAATAAGATTTATCCTACAGATGCTAACTTTTTATTAGTGAATGTAGATAATGCAGATAAAACGTATGATTATTTAATAGAAGAAAAGGTAATCATTAGAAACCGTAATAAAGTAGTTAATAACTGTATTAGAATCACGGTAGGAACACCTGAGGAGAATAAGAAGTTGATAGAGGCTTTAAAACAATTGTAGAACTTTATATGAGAATGTCATTTTGATAGCGATCCAAAAATTACTCCGTAAAAAACGTTAAAAATGAAAAGCTGTTTGAGCAAAGCGAGTTCTTTTCATTTAGTTTTGAGGAATATAATTTTTGTGAGATGAAATCATAAGACTAGATTTTTTTGATTCTTTTTTCATCAATGGAAAAAAGAATAATATAAAATAATTAAAACAAAAAATTATCCTGAATCAAGTTCAGGATTGATTAACAAGTTAATCATGAAAAAAGTATTATTTATAGATAGAGACGGAACTTTAGTAATAGAACCACCAATCGATTATCAATTAGATAGTTTAGAAAAATTAGAGTTTTATCCAAAAGTATTTCGTTACATGGCTAAAATAGCTGAAGAGTTAGATTACGAATTGGTAATGGTAACCAATCAAGATGGATTAGGAACAGATTCTTTTCCTGAAGATACATTCTGGCCTGCACAAAATAAAGTGATTACAGCTTTTGAAAGAGAAGGAGTTGTATTTTCTGAAGTAGTAATTGATAAAACTTTTGCTCATGAAAATGCACCCACTCGTAAGCCAAGAACCGGATTATTAACACATTACTTTTCTGAAGGATATGATTTAGAAAATTCTTTCGTGTTAGGTGATCGTATTACAGATATGGAATTAGCGAAAAATTTAGGAGCAAAGGGAATTTACTTATCTGAGAATCCAGAATTAGGAGCAGATGAAATCGAGGCGTCTAAACAAGAAATTGTTGATTGTATTGCTTTAACAAGTACAGATTGGAAAGAGATTTATGAATTTTTAAAGTTAGAAGATCGTGTTGCAGAGATTACAAGAAACACGAACGAAACTAAAATTTATATTAAATTGAATTTAGATGGTTCTGGTAAAAATGATATTGATACAGGATTAAAGTTTTTCGATCATATGTTAGATCAAATTGGTCGTCATGGAGCAATGGATTTAACCATAAAAGTAGACGGAGATTTAGAAGTAGATGAACATCATACTATCGAAGATACCATGATTGCTTTCGGAGAATTATTCAATAAAGCTTTAGGAAATAAATTAGGTATAGAGCGTTACGGTTTCTGCTTACCAATGGATGATTGTTTAGCGCAAGTTGCTGTTGACTTTGGAGGAAGAAACTGGTTAGAATGGGATGCTGAGTTTAAACGTGAGAAAATTGGTGATATGCCAACAGAAATGTTTTTCCACTTGTTTAAGTCATTTACAGACGGAGCGAAATGTAATTTAAATATTAAAGCTGAAGGTATAAACGAACATCACAAAATAGAAGGGATTTTTAAAGCTTTTGCTAAGGCAATGAAAATGGCTGTTAAGCGAGATGCGAATAAAATGTTTTTACCAAGTACTAAAGGGCTACTTTAGTGGCTAGTATTAAGTTTTGAGTACAAAGTTTGCTATTTTGAAAACTTAATACTTAATACTAACTACTCAATACTAAAAAAGAATGAAATTAGTAATAATAGATTACGGAGCAGGAAATATAAAAAGTATTCAATTTGCTTTTAAACGTTTGGGTGTCGATGCTGTGTTAACCAATAATGTAGCAGAAATTAAGAATGCAGACAAAGTGATTTTCCCAGGTGTAGGAGAAGCAAGTTCTGCAATGCAAAAACTAAGAGAAAGCGGATTAGATAAAGTGATTCCAACTTTAAAACAACCTGTTTTAGGAATTTGTTTAGGAATGCAGTTAATGTGTAATTCTTCAGAAGAAGGAAATACAAAAGGTCTAGGTATTTTCGATGTCGATATAAAACGTTTTTCTAACGAAGTTAAAGTTCCACAAATGGGATGGAACACGGTAACAGATTTAAAATCTGAATTATTCAAAGGCATAAAAGAAGACGAATATATGTATTTGGTACATAGTTTCTACGCTGAAGATTGTGAATACGCTATTGCGTCTACAGAATACGGAGTGAAATATGCCACAGCTTTGCTTAAAGATAATTTCTACGGAACTCAATTTCACCCAGAGAAAAGTGGAGTAGAAGGAGAAAAGATTTTAAAGAACTTTTTAGCGTTATAATTTAAAATAAAATGGAAAGTAGAACGAATTATAAAAAGTGGGCTTTTAGATTATTAATTTATTTATTAATAGTTGAGGCTGTTTCCTTTTATACAGTAGTAAATTTCTTTAATGATATTGAAAATTCTGACACATTTCATTTAAGAGTGAATATTTTATGGAACTTATCGAGAGTGCTTTTCCTTTTAGGATCAGTTTTAACAATTTTAATGTTAACTAAAAAAGAAAATAAAAATTATCAATATTATATTTCATTGATTGGATATCCTCTTTTTCTTATTTTTTCAGTTGTATTACCATTCTTATAATAATTTCGTATGACACAAGAAGAAAAGAAAATCATATTAGAAACATATAAATGGATTAAAGTGAAAAAGTATGAAGATGACGAATCTTTATCTTGGGAAGAACGCTATAAAAGATTAGAAAAACATCATTTAGAAGAGACCTATTTTTTAATTGATAAAATTAGAGAAGTGATAAAGGAGTTGTAATAACTGATTTACTTCGTTTATCTTTTAATATTATTCAGAGAACACACGTAATTATAAAAATAAAAGCTTGTAGCTAATTGCAAAAAGCAAAAATCTAAAAACCAAAGAACAACTAACAAAATGAGAATCATACCAGCCATAGATATTATAGACGGAAAATGTGTCCGTTTAACAAAAGGCGATTACGATACAAAAAAAATATATAATGAAAGTCCTGTTGAAGTTGCTAAGGAATTTCAAGATGCAGGAATCGAATATTTACACGTAGTAGATTTAGATGGAGCTAAAGCTAGTAGAATAATCAACTACAAAGTTTTAGAGCAGATTGCGACTAAAACTTCTTTAAAAATTGATTTTGGAGGCGGATTAAAATCTGATGAGGATTTAAATATTGCTTTCGAATCAGGAGCAAATCAAATTACAGGAGGAAGTATTGCCGTAAAGAAACCAGAAGTTTTTGAAAGTTGGATTCAAAAATACGGATCAGATAAAATCATTTTGGGGGCCGATTTTTATCCAGATGATACAGGTGGAAAAATTGCAATAAGTGGTTGGCAAGAAGAAAGTAATTTAGCTTTATTACCTTTCATTCAAGGATATCAAGAAAAAGGAATTAGTTATGTGATTTGTACAGATATTTCTAAAGATGGAATGTTACAAGGTCCAAGTTTTGGAACTTATAAAGAGATTTTGTCAGATCGAGCGGAGTCGAGAGCTAAACTAAATCTTATTGCTTCTGGAGGAATTTCTAATTTCGATGAATTACCAAAATTAGCTGAGTTAGGTTGTGAAGGTGTTATCATTGGTAAAGCCATTTACGAGAATAGAATTAGTTTAGCAGCACTAGAAAAATTTATAGTTTCAAATAATTAATGTTATGAATGAAGAATTACTTAATGAATTCAAAGAGCAAATCATTTTTAGACTTGACGAAAGTTCAAGAATGAATATGAAATCTCTGGCTTTAATTTCCGAAGAAGATGTGTGGAAACGTTTTAACCAATCATCAAATAGTATTGGTAATTTGATTTTACACCTTTGCGGAAATATAACTCAGTATGCTATTGCTTCTCTGGGGAATAAAGAAGATCAAAGAAATAGAGATTTAGAGTTTTCTACAGAAGAAGGATATACAAAAGCAGAATTATTAAATAAACTTTCAGGAACAGTACAAGAAGCAAAACGTATCATTTTAGAAACTTCTCAAGAAGAATATTTAAGAAAAAGAGAAGTGCAAGGTTTTAATTTTTCAGGAATAGGAATAGCAATACATGTAACAGAACATTATTCTTATCATACTGGTCAAATTGCATTTTGGGTTAAGCAATTAAAAAATAAAGATCTTGGATTTTACGATGGTATGGATTTAACAGTAAAAAATAAATAGTAACATGTTAACAAAGAGAATTATTCCTTGTTTAGATATAAAAAACGGAAGAACTGTAAAAGGTGTCAATTTTGTTAATTTAGTAGACGCTGGTGATCCAGTTGTATTAGCTAAACAGTATGCAGAAATAGGAGCAGACGAATTGGTGTTTTTAGATATTGCAGCTACACTAGAAAATAGAGGAACTACTTTAGATATGGTAGAAAAAGTTGCTGCACAAGTAAATATTCCATTTACAGTTGGTGGAGGAATTTCTTCTGTAGAACATGTAGATGCATTATTAAAATGCGGCGCAGATAAAGTTTCTATTAATTCATCAGCAGTAAAAAGACCAGAATTGGTAAATGAATTATCTCAAAAATTCGGAAGTCAATGTGTAGTTGTAGCCATAGATGCTAAACAGATTGATGGAGAATGGAAAGTACATTTAGCAGGAGGAACGATTCCTACAGAATTAAATCTTTTCGATTGGGCTAAAGAAGTAGAAGAAAAAGGTGCGGGAGAAATCCTATTTACTTCTATGGATAACGACGGAACTAAAGCAGGTTTTGCTAATAAAGCCTTAGCGAAATTATCAGAAGAGTTAAATATTCCAATTATCGCTTCTGGAGGTGCAGGTTCAGTTCAACACTTTGTAGATACGTTTATAGAAGGAAAATCAGATGCAGCATTAGCAGCTAGTGTTTTTCACTTCGGAGAAATTCCAATTCCAGAGTTAAAACAAGAATTACAAAATCAGAATATTCCAGTTCGAATTTAAAATTAAAAGAAGGTTAAATCAGATTTTTTTAATTGATGATAGATTTTGATTCAAATATTATAATAAAAGATGTTGCTACTTGGATGGATGGTGGTTCTGTTACTTTAACATGCAAAAATGATAAAGAACAAAATTTTACACTCCACTTTGTTCAAAATATGATTTTTGAAATACCAGAGGATTTTGAAGAATTACCAGGTAGATTATACTTCAATAATGAATTAATAGAACAACGATCAGATTTAGAAAAAGATATTATCAATTCTTTAGAAAAGAAAATAGTTTCTGGTTTAGGAAAGTTAGAAAAAGCTTTATTGAAAGAAAAGTTAGATTATATTAAGTCCGAAGAATACTTAAAAGCCAAAGAAAAATTGAAAGTATACAAGAGGAACACAAAATGAAAAAGAAAAAATTATTTCTAGATGATATTAGAACCATAGCCATGGTTTACGATGTGTCAGAAGAAAGAGACTATGATATTGTAAGAACTTACGAAGCCTTTGTTACTTACATAAAAGAAAACGGATTACCTGATTTTATCAGTTTTGATAATGATCTTGGATTAGATAAAAATGGTGAGGTTGCTCTAGATGGATACGCAGCTGCAAAGTGGTTAGTATATGAATCTGGATTAGATTTATCAGAATTAAAATATAAAGTACATTCTGCAAATCCAGTAGCAGCAGAACAAATAAGAGGATTATTAAATAATTATATCGAGTTTTTAAATAAAAAATAAATGTCAACTCGAGCGCAGTCGAGAGGTATTTAAATAAATATATCAGTAGGTCTCGACTGCGCTCGACCTGACAACAAAAACATAAAAATGAAAATAGATTTTACTAAAAGCAATGATGGGTTAGTACCTGTTGTGGTTCAAAACAATAATACTTTACAAGTTTTAATGTTAGGATACATGAACCAAGAAGCATTTGAAAAAACTGAAAAAGAACAAGTAGTTACCTTTTTTAGTAGAAGTAAAAACAGATTATGGACCAAAGGTGAATCGAGTGGAAATTTTTTACACGTAAAAGATATTCAAATCGATTGTGATAATGATACAGTATTAATCAAAGCAGATCCCAAAGGACCAACTTGTCATAAAGGCGATACTTCTTGTTTTGCTGAAGAAACTCCTAAAGGTTTCTTATATGAGTTAGAACAAATCATTCACGATAGAATTGATAACAATGTTGAATCTTCTTATACAAACAAGTTATATAAAAGAGGAATTAATAAAGTGGCTCAAAAAGTAGGTGAAGAAGCAGTAGAATTGGTTATTGAAGCTAAAGACGATAACGATGAGTTATTTACGAATGAAGCTGCAGATTTAATGTATCACTACATTATTTTATTAAAAGCAAAAGGATTTACTTTAAAAGACATCGAAGCTGTTTTAAAAAGTAGACATTAAACTTCTTGACTTGATTTCTATATTAAGTCAAAGAAAAAACTAAGATAATTTCTAAAGGCAAATGCAATTACAAGGAAGATAAAAATAACTATGTATTTGTGTATGCCTTTATTTGTTTTCACATTAAATATCTTACTGTAAATAGTTCGAATTAGAATAAATACTATTGTGATGGATATACTTGTTAAAAATAAAAGCGTAAGAGTTAACATAAAACAATTTTTAATACTTAACAAAGATATCTCTTAAATGGATTTTTAACATTCTAATTTTAGAAATAAAAAATAATTATTTCTTTATATTTCATATTCTTCTCAAGTTTCTAAAAAGCAAAAAACATCAATTATCTTTAGATTAATAAAATGTAATCACCTTAATGTTAAGATAAACATTACTTATTTTAAGAGAAATTGTAGTAATGTTTTACTAATATAATCATGGTTTCATCTATTTAGTTTAGCGGACATATTAACCTAAAATCTAAATAAAATGAAACAAAAATTATGCGTATTACTACTACTTGTATTAACACAGATTACAGTTCAAAGTCAAGATTTCTTAATCAGCGCGCATAGAGGAAATTCAAGTGAAGCTCCAGAAAATACATTAATAGCAAATGAACGAGCAATAGATGCAAAAGCTGATTTCATCGAATGTGATGTAAGAAGAACAAGAGATGGAGTTTTGGTTTTAATGCACGATAGTACATTAGACAGAACTACAAATACCAGAGGAAGATTAAGAAACTTCAATTATAGTCAATTGGCAAATGTAAGTGCAGGGTACTCAAGAAGATTTGGGAATCAATTCTCAAATGAAAGAATACCAACATTAAGAGAAGCTTTAGTCCAAGCCAAAGGAAGAGTTAAAGTTGAGATAGAGATTAAAGAAAGCGGATTAGCAGATGCAGTTGTGGCTCTAGTAAAAGAACTGAAGATGGAAAATGATGTAATTATTATTTCATTCACTTTTTCAGAATTACAAAGAGTAAAACAGATTTCTAATATTCCAATTAAATATTTAGTAAGTATTTTCTGGGGAAGTAGCACGTTAAGAAGAGTTCAGAGTATTGGTGGAGAATATTTCGGACCAAGAGGTGTTGTATCTACTTCTAGAATAAGAGAAGCAAGAGCTATGGGAATTGAAATCATTTCTTACACGATAGATTCTGAAAGAGACATTAGAAGAGCAATTCAAAATGGACAAAGAGGTATTGCTACAAATTATCCAAGAAGAGCTTATAGAATTAGACAAGAGTTACAAGGCAAGTCAGTAACCACAACTGAAGATATTTTACCTGTAATTGATGAATTAGATTCAGATGAGGTAATAGTGTATCCAAATCCAACTATAAATTCTTTTCAAATAAAGACGAATAGTATTTCAGGAAATGTAAAAATTGTAAATACTTTAGGTCAAATTGTAGCTAATTTTGGAAATATTGAAAATGTATCGAATTACAACTTTACTATTCCTAGTTTACAAAGTGGTAGATATACTCTGTTTATTGAAACAGAAACATCAATAGAAAAATTACCGTTGCTAATTAAATAGAAGCATAGTTATATTAATTCTTAAACTCCATCTTTTATAAAAACAAGATGGAGTTTTTGTTTACTTTTATCTCAAAAATAATTTGTGTGAATTAAGAGTATGAAAGTAAAACTTTGGACGATTCAAAATGAAAAAGGTTGGAATGAACTTCAAACAAAAGGAGTTTTAATTCCAGAAGAAAAATATATTATTCCAGAATGGAAAGAAGGTTATTCTTGGTTAAAATCTCAAATGATTCAAAGAATTGGTACACCCAAACAAAAAGATCAATTTCCAATTTGGGCTTGGTTTCAACATTACGATGAAAACAAAAGAAAGCCAGATTTACGAAAATCAGGACATTTAACTTCAGGAGAAATAGGGTATCGTATAGAAATAGAAAAAGAAGAAAGTGAAATTTTATTATCAGATTTTGTGTTGTGGCATTGGCCTTTATGCTATAAAGATTATATAGCGAATTCAGAAGAAGAAGCAATTAAAGTTGATAATGAAGAAATAGTTTATAAAGAAGAAGAGATTCAGAAAAGTTGGGAGAAAATTTTCGATATGAATTTTGATGTAGAATATTATACATTACCATTTGCAGAAAAAAAAATCCAAGCAACTTTCTGGGATTTAAAAATTGAAGATGTTATTAAAGTAGATAAATTTATAGCAAGATAAATATCTAACCTTAATAACATCTTTATATATTATTTTCTAGTCAGTTTAAACTTAAAAATTAAGAAAAGATAATTAAAGAATACAGACCAAGCACTTAGTTTTAAATTTGGTTTTTTACCTAATCCTAAACGTTTTATTTGCGCTTCGTACCAAATAATATTCATCATTCCATCAATACCTTTCACACCAGTTTTATTGATGTTTACTCCAAAGTTAGGTCTACTTTCTTCTAAAATCTCATTTCCGATATTAGGAAACAAAGTAAAAGGACGCGCTAATCCAACTACGTCTAGTTCTTCAGATGCTATCGCTTCTTGCATTACAGAAACAGTTCTAAAACCTCCTGTTAACATTAATGGAGTTTTAGTTATAGCTCTTGCTTTTTCAATATAATCAATAAAATAAGCTTCTCTTTCTTTAGTACTTTGCTTACGATTTCCCATCATCATTGCAGGAGCTTCATAGGTTCCACCAGAAATTTCAATTAAATCAATTCCTGCTTCAGAAAGTAGTTCAATTACTTTCATAGAATCTTCTTCACTAAATCCACCTTTTTGAAAATCAGCAGAGTTTAACTTAATTCCAATTGGAAAATCTGCACCTACTTGTTTTCTAATTTCTTTATAAACATCCAATACAAATCGTGCTCTTTTTTCTAAACTTCCTCCCCAATCATCTTCACGAACATTAGTGTAAGGTGATAAAAACTGACTTACCAAATATCCATGAGCTCCATGAATTTGAACTCCTCCAAAACCAGCTTCTTTTAAAATCAAAGCTGTAGTTCCGAAACGTTTAATAATATCTTCAATTTCTTCATGCGTTAAAGCTTCAGGAATTTTAGTTGTCGCTTTTTTTCTTCCTTTAGATTTTAAAGGAATTGCAGACGGAGCTTTTAAAACACTATTAATTTGATCCATCGCTTGTCGCCCAGGATGATTAATTTGTACCCAAAGTTGTGTATTCGTTCCTTGCACAGAATTTGCCCATTCTTGTAATTTTTCGAAGTGACGTTTGTCTTCTACAACTACATTCATAGGTTCACCAAGAGCTTTGCTATCAATCATTACATTACCCGTAATTAATAATCCAGAACCGCTTTTTGCCCATTTTTTATAAGCATTTATTAAAACTGGTGTTGGTTCGTGAGTTTTATTAGATAAGTTTTCACTCATTGCAGATTTAGCGATTCTATTAGCTAATACGGTTCCATTAGGAAGTGTAAGTTGATCTTGTAGTGTAGTCATTGGGTCGATTAAAATAGTATGTAATTTACTTAGTTCTTAAAAATACTTAATACATCTAAATTACTTAGATATAAAATGAAAAAGTTTTGAGAATAGTTTTTATGAATACCTATTTTTGCAGTTCATTTTTTAGTGAATGATTTATGAAGTTTAGTGAACACATTGTATCTAACTATAAACCAAAAAATCTTGCTGTAAAACTTTCTAGCAAAGGAGAGCAGCATGTGATAAAAAAGCATCCTTGGGTATTTTCAAACAGTATTGAAAAGATTAGCAATGAACCTAAAACTGGAGATTTAGCTATTATTTTTAGTAAGAAAAGAAATAAGGTTGTTGGCATTGGTTTGTATGATGCAAATTCGCCAATTCGAATAAAAGTTATTCATAATGAAAATGAAAAAGCTACTATAAATGCTGAGTTTTTTCAGACTAAAATTGAAACAGCTTACAACAAACGCCAAAAATTATTAGAAACGAATACCAATAGTTATCGACTCATTTTTGGTGAAAATGATGGTTTTCCATCTTTAATTGCTGATGTATATGCTAGTGTTTTGGTAGTGAAATTGTATTCTGAAATTTGGTTACCTTTTTTACAAGATATATTACAAAGTTTACAGCAAGTTTCTAAAGCGGAAACTGTGGTGATTCGTTTAAGTAGAAATGTAGAGAAATCTACCAATCATAATTTGAAAGATGGAGAAGTAGTTTACGGAGTTTTAGAAGATGAGGTGGTACAATTTGTAGAACATGATGTGAATTTTTCTGCAAATGTGATTAAAGGACACAAAACGGGATATTTTTTAGATCACAGAGCAAATAGAAAACGAGTAGGAGAGTTGAGTAAAGGAAAACGTGTTTTAGATGTGTTTTCTTATGCTGGCGGATTTTCGGTTCACGCATTATGCAATCAAGCAAAAGAAGTAACGAGTTTAGATATTAGTAAACAAGCTTTACAAATTGCCGTTGAAAACGGAAAATTGAATAATTATTCAGGAGTACATAAAACTATTGCTGGTGATGCTTTTGAAGAATTACGAAAGTTGATTCAACAGAAAGTAAAGTTTGATGTTGTTGTTATTGATCCACCAAGTTTTGCGAAACAAGCTTCAGAAATTGATCTTGCAGAGAAAAAGTATAAGCAACTAGCGAAATTAGGTGTACAACTTACAGCTAAAAACGGATTACTAGTTTTGGCTTCTTGTTCATCTAGAGTTGTTGCTGAGACTTTTTTTAGTATTAATGAAGAAACATTAAAAGTATCAAAAAGAAGATTTAAAATAGATGCTAAAACTTATCACGATATTGATCATCCAATAGGTTTTCCAGAAGGTGCATATTTAAAATGTGGCTATTATCAATTTTTAGATTAATTTATTCAATTTGATATTAGAATAAGCATTACCTTAGACCAATGAACAGACAACAACTACTTATTCTATTATCTTTTTTTTCAATTTATTTTATCTGGGGTTCCACCTATTTATTAAATAAAATTGCAGTAGCAGAATTACCACCTTTATTTTTAGCGTCTATTCGTTTTGGAGTAGCAGGAATATTGATTTTAATTATAGCTAAACTTTTAAAAAAGTCATTAAAAGTTACTAAGAGACAATTATTAAACTTAACAATAGCCGGATTTTTATTTCTAGTATACGGAAACGGTGTTTTTGTTTGGGCGTTAAAGTATGTAGATAGTGGTTTTGCGGCATTATTAGCTTCTACACAACCATTATTTGTTTTATTCTTACTTCGTTTAATTGATGGACAAAAAATGCAGCGAAAATCTATTATTGGTGTTTGTTTAGGTATTGTAGGAATGTATCTTTTAGTTAGTCAGAAAACAATTGCTACTTCAGAAGGTATGATTTTAGGGATTTTTATGATTCTTTCTTGTGTATTAAGTTGGAGTTACGGGAGTGTATTTGTTTCTAAAGCAGATCTTCCTAAGAACTTTTTTGTTAGTACTGGTTATCAAATGACAATAGGAAGTATTTTATTAATTTTTTGGAGTCAGATTTTTGGAGAAGATATCAATACAATTTATTCAATAAGTAATAAAGTGCAATGGTCGATAGTAATGTTAATCGTTTTTGGAAGTATCATAGCGTTTACTTCATTTAATTATTTATTGAAAGTTGTATCACCAGAGAAAGTATCTACTTCAGCATATGTTAATCCAGTCATTGCTTTGTTATTAGGTTGGTATTTTTTAGGAGAAAAACTTACGAATCAGTCAATAATAGCTTCTTGTGTTTTATTAACAGGAGTATATTTTATTACTTCAAGAAAAAGAATTACCAAACAAAAAGTGCGTCCATCTCAAAAAACATAACAAAAAACTTTTCGATTTAAGTTAAAATATTTCGTGTGAGGTAGGGATTTTTAAAAGTGAGTTGTAGTATATATATAATCCACTAAATTTTTTTATTGATATGAACACGAAAAAAGTTTTGAATTATGCAATGTATACTGCAATTACGGTTACAGTATTATGGGGAACATTTTTTTTAATGGTGAAACACTTTAAAGATTTACCAATTATATAAAAGTATATATTCCAATTGCTTTGTAGGTGGGGTTACCACCAGACTATGAAAACTTTGTATAGCTCGCCATTATTTTTTTTCAACCAGGATAATGGAGAGCTTTTTTTATTTAAAAATAGTGCTAATTTTTCTTTAAAATCTTTAAAAGATAACCAATCTACATTGTAGTGTGGTTTTACTAACCAATTGTGTTTTGTTGGGATAAAAAACTTACAATCATCAAATAAATTTAATTCTTTTTCATAAATATAAAATCCTTCAATACATTCGTTATTAATAACAGGAAAATCTTTTTCTAAATCATTTATATGAGGAAATAATTGAGCTTTAAAAAGTACTTTCTGATGAATGTCTTTTACATTTAAATTATATTTCTTTAAGGCTTCAATAGTTTTTTCATGATACAATAATGGAAGTTGTTTATGAATTAATTTTTCATATTTCTGATAAAAGCTATCATTTCTGTTGGGGCCAATCCAATGTTCAATTTCAGAATTTCCCACAGAAGAATCATATAAATAAAACTTGTAAATGATTTCTAAATGATGAGGTATATTGTTTTGTAAAAGTATACAATCAAGTTCTCCTACAGTTATTTTATCATTTTGTATTTGTAGATTTTCAGTAATAATACTAACAGTTTCATTTTCATTAAGTTCATTAAAAACAAATTGTTCAACTAATTTTCCTAGCCTAGGATTATTATCAATCTTAAGTTTAAATAAACTAGTGTAATTATACTGATAGTCATTAAATTGAGTTATTTTATTTAAAGTATTAATCCATAGAGTGTTAGTTTGTAAATAACCTTGATATTGTAATTGTATTTCTTTGTTTTTAAAGTGCATTAATGTTAAAATAATTCTAAATAATAATACTTATGATTTTCAAACTTGGTGTAAAAATACAAATAGCCGTATTTTTATAGTATGATTAATCAGTTTAAAAAAGGACTGCGTTTTGAAAAATTTCAAGAAAAGCAGATTCCGCCATTCGACAAACTTTTTGATATTTTCAAAGAATTGATCACATACACTTCTGGTGATTTCGATGAAGCTTTCGAATGGTTGAAACAATTAGACAAAGAATATAAATTAACCACGCCTGAATATACTTTAGATGATTTCCTTGAAGACTTAAAGAATAAAGGTTATATCCGAGAAGAGTTTGATGATCCAAAAGATGGAACAGGAAATGGTGATGGGAAATTAAAAATCACTTCTAAAACAGAACAAGCTATTCGTCAGAATGCGTTAGATCAAATTTTTGGTAAACTAAAAAAAAGTCGTCTAGGAAACCATAAAACGAAAACCACTGGACAAGGTGATGAGCACACAGGAGAACTCAGAAACTTTCATTTTGGTGATGCTTTAGATCGAATTTCTATGACAGAGAGCATTAAAAATGCTCAAATTAATAACGGAATAGGTAATTTTTCACTAACTGAACAAGATTTAGTTGTAGAAGAAACCAATTTTAAAGCTCAAATGAGTACGGTTTTAATGATAGATATCAGTCATAGTATGATCTTATACGGTGAAGATAGAATAACACCGGCTAAAAAGGTAGCAATGGCTTTAACAGAGTTAATAAAAACACGTTATCCGAAAGATACTATCGATATTTTAGTCTTTGGAAACGATGCTTGGCCAATCTCTGTAAAAGAACTTCCGTATTTAAAAGTAGGTCCATATCACACAAACACTGTAGCAGGTTTACAATTGGCTATGGATATTTTACGAAGAAAGCGTAATACCAATAAACAAATTTTTATGATTACCGATGGTAAACCTAGTTGTTTACGTTTACCAGACGGAACATATTATAAAAATAGTAATGGTTTAGATAAATACATTGTAGAGAAATGTTATAACATGGCTTCACAGGCAAGAAAGTTACACATTCCAATTACCACATTTATGATTGCTCAAGATCCATATTTGATGCAATTTATCCGTCATTTTACACAAGCAAATCAAGGAAAAGCATTTTACACAGGACTTAAAGGTTTAGGAGAAATGATTTTTGAAGATTATGAACAAAACAGAAAAAAAAGAATACGAGGAATATAAATTATGAAGTATACCGAAATAAAAACATTAGGCGCTTTAAAAGAAGCAGGTTATAAATCGATTTCTATTAAAGATGAGTTAAGAAATAATTTAATTAAAAAACTAAAAAATCAAGAAACTGTTTTTGAAGGTGTTTGGGGTTACGAAAACTCAGTAATTCCAGAGCTAGAAACAGCTATTTTGTCTAAACATAATATCAATCTCTTAGGATTAAGAGGGCAAGCTAAAACCAGATTAGCTCGTTTAATGGTTACTTTATTGGACGAATACGTTCCTGTTGTTGGAGGTTCAGAAATTAATGACGATCCTTTCAATCCTTTATCTCGTTTTGCAAAAGAGTTAATTGCAGAGCGTGGAGATGATACACCTATTACATGGTTACATAGAGATGAACGTTTCTTTGAAAAATTAGCAACTCCAGATGTAACTGTAGCAGATTTAATTGGAGATATTGATCCGATCAAAGCCATGAACTTAAAATTGAATTATGCCGATGACCGTGTAATTCACTTCGGAATGATTCCAAGAGCAAATCGTTGTATTTTTGTAATTAACGAAATTCCCGATTTACAGGCTCGAATTCAAGTTTCTCTATTCAATATACTTCAAGAGGGAGATATTCAAATACGAGGCTTTAAATTGCGTTTACCGCTAGATATTCAGTTTGTTTTTACTGCAAACCCAGAAGACTATACAAATAGAGGTAGTATTGTTACACCTTTAAAAGATAGAATTGGATCACAGATTTTAACACATTATCCGAAATCAGTAGATATTGCAGAGAAAATTACAGAACAAGAAGCTAAAATTTTACAAGGACAAAAAGACACTGTTTACGTACCTAAATTAGCTAAAAGATTAGTTGAACAAATTAGTTTTGAAGCCAGAGAAAGTGAATATGTTGATGTAAAAAGTGGCGTAAGTGCTCGTATGAGTATTTCGATATTTGAAAATTTATTGAGTACAGCTGAACGCAGAAGTTTGTTAACTGAAGATGATAAAACATCAATTCGATTATTAGATTTCTTTGGTACAATTCCTGCAATTACAGGAAAAATAGAATTGGTATACGAAGGTGAACAAGAAGGAGCAGATGTTGTAGCGCAATCTTTAATTAGCAATGCTGTAAAAACAATTTTTGTTGAACTTTTCCCAGAAATCAAAAAGCTAAAGAGAGAAGATGAGGAAACTCCTTATGATGGAATTTCTCAATGGTTCTATTCAAAAGATGCAATTGAATTGTTAGACGATATGGACGATGCTTATTTCAAAGAACAGTTAGATAGTATAACGCCTCTAGATGTTTTAATAAGTAAATATCAACCAGAATTTCCTAAAGAAGATTTATATTTCTTAAAAGAATTTATTCTTTGGGCTTTGTCTGAATATAAAATTTTAAATAAAGAGCGTTTTACAACTGGTTTTCAGTTTAATGATCCTTTAGCAAATTATATCAGAGGAATATAAACTCAAACACATAAAATTTTAAATAGCTCGGTATTGTATCGAGCTATTTTCTTTTAAATTTGACTATGAAATTATTTAAACTTCTTTTGATTTTATTACTTATTGTTTCGTGTAAAGAGACAAAAAAACAGAATATAGAAGCGAATGTGCTTAAAAATGAGTTTCAAAAAGATAGTTTAGTGGTATCTATTCAGAAAATATTAGATAGAGAAAAGTTGAAAGGTTCAATTCTTGTTTATGATACTCAGAAGAAAACTTATTATTCCAATGATTTTGATTGGGCTAAAACAGGGAAATTACCTGCATCAACTTATAAAATTCCAAATTCAATAATTGCTTTAGAATTAGGAATTGTAAACAATGATAGTACGCTTTTAAAGTGGAACGGTGACTCGAGAAGATTAAAATTATGGGAACAAGATTTAACCTTTAAAAAAGCATTTCACTATTCATGCGTACCATGTTATCAAGAGATTGCTAGGAAAATAGGAGTACAACGAATGCAAGATTATGTGGCTAAGCTAGGTTATGGTAGCATAGAATTAGATTCAACTACAGTCGATAATTTTTGGCTTCAAGGAAACTCAAAAATTACACAATTTCAACAAATTGATTTCTTACGTCGTTTCTACAATGTTCAATTACCAATAAATAAGAGAACTAATATTATTATGAAAAGAATGATGATTATAAATGATAATGAAGTTTATAAATTAAGTGGTAAAACAGGTTGGTCTATCGTAGGTGAAAAGAGTAATGGATGGTTTGTAGGTTTTGTAGAACAGAATGATAATGTGATTTATTTTGCTACAAATGTTGAACCTTTAGCAGAATTTGATATGAGTTTATTTCCAAAAGCAAGAAAACAAATAACTATAGAAGCTTTGAAGAGTTTACACTATTTAAAATAAAATAAAATAAAAACTCACCAAAATCATAGCGCTTTGGTGAGTTTTATACAATCCCTAAACAAACTTAAAATTACATCTTCCTTTTCTAGCAATTTTTTTGATTTCTAATTCATTTTTTTTAATCAACTAATTATTTTCTTTCTCGATTCAAATGTAGTTTACAGGTATAGTTTTTACAATCTATATTGAGTGAAAAGAGCTTTTTATTGAGTAAATGATATTGAATAATTAGTGTAAAATAACTCTATTGGTATAAAAGGAACTATGAGTATTATTGAATTACAACGCTTAGTGATTTTTGTTCTTTTGTATTTTTCCTTAGTTCTTTTAAAATTTTCCTGTATTCATTAGGAAGTCATTTCTCAAACTTTATGATCCAAGTAGTTTTGAAGTGTAATTAATAAAAACTAAACACAATGAGAAATACAAATAAAGAACTAATCTTTTTAAGAACATTTGCAATTACAATAGCTTTAGGAATTATAACATTTGCTTCGTTAGCTTTTAAACAGTTCGGTATCAATAAAAAATTTGGTACTATAGATGTTGAACGAATTAATATTGTAGAAAATGATGGAACAGTAAAAATGGTTATTACCAACGCAAATCATTTTCCGAGTAAAGGAGATGAAGTGAATGGAATAGTTTATCATAAACGTACAAAAAGAGCAGGAATGTTATTTTATACAGAAGATGGTAAAGAATGTGGTGGATTCATTTATGATGGAAATAAAACAAAAAAAGGCCATAGTTCTGGACTTTCTTTAACTTACGATCAGTATGATGGAGATCAAGTAATGCAGTTAATGACTACAGATAATAAAGTAGGAGATAAGCGTTTTAAATCTGGATCATTAGTTTTTAATGATCGGGGAGATTATGAAACTCATGCAAATACCAACAAAATCAATGAGGAGTTAGAGGCAATTAAAGACCCAAAAGAACGTAGGAAAAAATTTAAAGAATATTGGAAAAAAGGAATGATAGGCTCAGTTAAAAGAGTAGCTTTAGGACAAACTCCAGGGAGACAAAATGGATTATTTTTATATGACGATAAAGGAAGACCAAAAGCAAAGTTTGCAATAGATGAAACAAATAATGTTAAGTTAGAAGTTTATAACGACAAAGGTGAAGTAGTAAACTCTTGGCCAAAATAAATCAGTTTAATATTTGGGGGTTTTGCAAACAGGGAAATAAATTCTTGTTTGCAAATTCCTATATTTACCAAGCATGAAAACATTGTATTTTTTTAAAGAAAATAAAGGATTTCTTCTTTTTTTATTTTTTTTCTGTTGGGTGTTTGTTCTAAAAAATAGTATTGGTAACGCAAATTCATGGGAGGATTTTGTTTTTCATTTAGATGCACCTATTTGGATATTTATTCAAGGAGTACTTATTTTTTTATTGACAAACTTTATTAAGCGAAAATTTTACGATTATAAACTAAATAAAGCTTCTTCTGTAAAGAAATATTTTCAATTCTTTTTAATAAGTTTTGTTCTTTATATGATTGCAAAAAACTTATTTGGTCTCTTAATTTCGTTTGCTTTCGATACGTTTTCAAGAAATTTCGGAAATTCTTTTATGATAACATATAAGCTTTTTAATCAGGCTATAGATTTTATCATTTTTGGAGGTATTTCTTTGGCGTATTTATATTCTAAAGAAAATAATGAGTACAGGAAACGATTAAATGCATATGAAATAGCCAATTCTAAAAGTAAAATTCAACAACTTAAATCACAACTTAATCCACATTTTCTTTTTAATAACCTTAATGTTTTAGACCAATTAATAGAAGAAGATCAAGACAAAGCTTCCGATTTCTTAAGGAGTTTTTCTGAACTTTATCGTTATGCGTTAAATAGTGCTGAAAATGAATTAATTTCTATTGATGATGAATTAAGGTTTACTCAAAATTACTTTGAGTTAATGAATCAAAAATATGAAGGATATTATAAGCTGAATATAACTGATAAAATCAAAAAATCGAATATTGTTGTTCCTCCTTTTTGTTTACAAGTATTAATTGAAAATGCAATTCTACATAATTTAGGAACTGCAAGTAACCCTGTTAATATTCATGTTGATTTAGTAGAAGATGGAGTTGAAGTAAGCAACAATAAAATTGAATTGAAACATAAGAGAAAGGGAAATGGAGTTGCTTTAAAAAACTTAAATAAACAATTTGAACTTTTAACAAATACAACTATTAGTATTATTGAAAGAGAAAGTGATTTTACAGTTATTTTACCACTTATTAAAATAAATAGCCATGATTAAAGTAGTAATTATTGAAGATGAAGCTCCAGCTAGAAAAAAGTTGAAAAGATATTTAGAAAAGTTAGATGAAGTTGTAGATGTTGTTAAAGAGATTGAAACTGTTTATGAAACAGAAATATTTTTAAAAACTTCACCAGATATTGATGTAATTTTTTCTGACATTGAGTTAAGAGATGGAAATGTTTTTGATGTTTACAATCAAATTAATGTAGATTTTCCTATCATTTTTGCTACTGCTTACGATCAGTTTTGGATGAATGCTTTTGAAACTAGTGGAATAGAATATCTATTAAAACCTTATTCATATTCGCGTTTTGAAAAAGCATGGAAAAAATATCTTGCTCTCATCAATAAAAAAGAAGTTGATCATAATGATATATTTAAGAGGTTAGACGCTTACTATCAGGCTAAAGTAAATATAAAACCAGCATATAAAGACTATATATCGGTTAAATCTAATAATAACGAAATATACTTTTTAAAGGTAGCTGATATCATGTTTTTACAATCAGATTATGGTGTTGTATTTGCTGTCGATGAAAGAAATAAAAAACATTTATTAAATCAGGGAACTTTAAAGGAACTAGAAGAACTGTTAAATCCTACTGAATTTTTTAAGATTAATAGAAGTGAAATAATTAATAGAGTTTTTGTTGAAAAAATAAGTAGATACACTAAAAATACTATAGCTATTCATATAAAATCACATGTGTTAAAAACTAGTCAAAGTAATACTTCTGCTTTTAATTCTTGGATGGGACTGTAGTGTAATTTTAAAAATAAAATAAACCCCATCAAATCATAGCTTTTTGATGGGGTTTATAAGTTTTAAAGAAACAGAAATTACATTTTCATTTTTCTAATTTTTTGTTTTTAGATTCATTTTTCTTTAGCAAATTTCTTCCTTTTCTAGCAATTTTTTTTGTTTTCAATTCATTTCAATTTTACTTTTCTTTTTCAAAAGATTAAGTTGTTTTTCTTTCTCAATTCAAATGTATAACGATTGTTTCTTTACTACAACCGGTATTGAGTGAAATGGATTTTATATTGAGTGAAATCGACAATATAATAAGTGAGTGAAAGTAGAAAACTATTTTTCTAAGTAAATATCTAAGTCTGTAGCCTTAGTATTAATTTTATATGTAGGTGATTTTTGCCAAATAGTCCAACCAGTTTCTTTCCAAACTTTCGGAATAATAGGAGATTTAATACTAATGTAATCAGCGACCCATAACGGATATTTAGCAAATGTTTTATCTGTCAAGTGTCTGTTGGCAAAAAAATAGCTACAATAGATCATTGGTGTTCGACCAGATAAATTTTCAATAGTATTCAAAAAAATAAGTAATTCAGATTCTATATTCTTTAAGTTTGCATTTATGTTAGAAGTTTCAATATCTACAATAGGTGGGAAGTCTTCGCGATTAACATCTTGTATTTGTTTCCAAAAGTGAATGGCTTGTTTTTTAGGATTATCTTCAATTACATAATAATGATAAGCTCCTCTTTTAAATTTTTTATTTTTAGATTCTATCCAATTTATATGAAACTTCGGATCAATATAAGTTAAACCTTCTGTTGCTTTAGAAATCACAAAATGAATGCTATCAGGAAGTTTGTTTTCTAAGATATTACCATTCCATTTAGAAATATCTATTCCAAATTTCCTTTTTACACGATGAGTTTTAGTTTTTTTATTGGTATTTAAAACTGGGGTTTGATTTATTTTTCGGTGAATCTTTTGAATAGAATTTTGGATTTCTTTATTTGATTTATTTACATCTGTATGTAACCATAAAAATGCTATAAATACCACTAGAAGGGTACAAATAACTTCAAAGATTCTTTTTTTATAAAAAGGCTTTTTCTCTTTTTCAGGATTAATATCGTTGATAATATTTAAAATCTTATCTGAAATAACAACATTACCCATTACATTTTTTATGACAAAGTGACTATCGTTAAATTGAATTCCTTTATAAATAATTTCATCTTTAACATTTTTTATTTCTTCAGGTTTATCTGTGTAATCACCATTGTCGTTTAAGATGATTTTTTTGCTTTCTATTTTAATGTCATTAAAATCATTATTTAAAACAAATATTGGGTTTTTAACAAAATGCTGTTTTCTAAATATTGAAATAATTCCATTAGAATTAAGGTACTCTAACAAAGCTAATAACTGACTAAATTCAACTATTGCTTTTTTTTGATTAATGGGGTTGTTATAAATTTTATTAGTAAGAAAATAAATAGCATATTGTTCTCTTAATTGAACAATTAAAGTTTTCCCTTTTTCTTTAGAAAAGAATATTTTCTCAAGTAATTCTTTCAAATTAACAATACCATCTCTACGAAAAGAACTGATTTCGTGTAATAGTTGTACTTCAAAGTCATTAAAACTTTTCATAGAAGAGTAGTTGTAATTTGTTTGGTTATATTTTCTTGATTTTAAAACAGTATTCAAGAAATTGAATCTTGAATACTGTTTATGGTATTAATAGTGTAGTGTTTAATTAAGAATCTGATTTTCCATCATTACCAGAAGTATTATCTGTAGCAGCATTATTTTTAGTAGATGCTTTTTTAGAAGAACCAGTATCATCTGCGCTTCCTGCTTCATTATATCTATTAGGATAATATTTAGCTAACCAAGCTCTTGCAATTTCCGATTGTGTGATTTGCTTTAAATAATAATTAATTGGAACTCCTAAATTTTCACCTCCAGCAATACATTTATCTACATAATCTTCCATTGCAGTCATCATGGAGTTTGTATCAATCACTTTATTTTGTCCATCATCAATTTCTGCTACACCACTTAAAGTAGCTTTAATTGTCGCATTTTTTAAAGTGATCATTTGCTGTCCAGTTCTGGCAGCAGCAGCACCTTCGGCGATTGTATTATTAGCACTTGCTGTAGCTCCTTGTAATGTAGCTAACTCTTCCATTGTTTTAGCAGGATCAAAATCAGAGAAACTTTGTACTGCCATTTTTACTTGATTTGACTTTATAGATGGAATAATTCCCATAGTAATTAAAGTCGCATGTGAAGTTACATTTTGTGTGCTTAATAAGTTTTTTGCACTATCAGAGAATGTAGAACTAACACCAAAAGAACCTGTACCAGAAGCAAACCAACCTCCAATATCAAATGTTTCTTGCATAGAAGCAGCAATTGATTCCATTCTTTGACTTGATTCTGATTGTGTAGTATTTAAAATATGAACCATTCCTACAAATGAAGAACCATAAGTTGCCCCTGAAAGTATTGAAAAAGAAGGGTTATTTTTCATATCTGATTTTGCTTCTATTGCAGCAATTGAAGCGGCATTATTTGTATTTATCTTATTACTTGGATACATAGCATTCCAAGATCTAACAGCTTTATCTACATCTAAAACATAAGGCGCAAAAACTTGAGCGTTTTTGTGAGTACATGTAATTGTAATAACTAATGTACCAGCAATACTATGTCTTGAAAATTGACTATTTACTTGTTCTTGAGCAGTTGCGCTAGCTTGTGATGACTGCCCTTCACCGAAAATACTTAGTGATTCTTCTACGAAAGAAGCAACTGTTGCGGCATGACTCGCTGAAGTTTGAGAATTTTGATCGTAAGAAAAATATTGACTATTCATCTGTAAAGAATCACTAGAAATTGGCATTTGTTTTAATTGACTTTTGTTGTAGTCAATAGGGCTTTCTACAGATTCGTTAACAGCATTCATTTTAGCTTTTAAAGGTTGAATTGCCTTTTCTGATTTAATTTTTGCTAAACCATAAGCTATTGCAGCTTGTTGAACTTGTTTACCTATTTGTTCAGATTCTTTAATTAATTCATCTGTGTTAATTCCCATACCCATTGTTTCTTGTATGGTCATATCAACACTTCTTTTTAAAGAAATAAATGAATTTAATTCACTTTCAGCAGCATCTGCTGGTGCTTGAAGTTTTGAAATTTGAACTATATTTTCTAGTTTTTCTTTTGAAACGATGTTTCCTAAAACAAGAGACGGATCGTAAGGAATGGTTGATGGCATAACTTGTAATTTTAAGTTTAGATATACTATAAAATTACTTCTCAATTCATAAAAATATAGGTTGAAATAACTTAAAGGACTTTATTTAAGGAACGAGTGTCGTATTTAAAATCATCAGCGTAGTTAAGTGAATTAAACCATATTTTCATTGATGATATTAATGATTTTTTGCTGATCATCTTTAAAATCAAACCAAATAGTTTCTGTATCTCTTTTAAACCAAGTTAATTGTCTTTTTGCAAATCGTCTTGTATTCTTTTTAATTTCAGAAATTGCAAAATCTAAATCCCAGTTTCCATCAAAATATTCAAAAAGTTCACGATATCCAACAGTTTGTAAAGCATTTAAATCTTTATGAGGATATAAAGCTTTAGCTTCTTCTAATAAACCGTTTTCTATCATAATATCTACTCTTTGATTTATTCGATCGTAAATAATTTCACGATCAGCAATTAATCCAACTTTAATAGATTTAAAATTTCTAGGTTCTTTTTCTTTATTGATGAAATAGGAGTAAGGTTTGTCGGTACCAATACATATTTCTAAGGCACGAATAAGTCTATGCGGATTATCAATTGCTATTTTTTCGTAAGATTTAGAATCCAATTCTTTTAACTTTTCTTGTAAAGTTTCAATGCCATTTTCTTCAAGCTCTTTAGATAAATTTTTTCTGATTTTTGAATCTACATCAGGAAAATAGTCTAAACCTTTTAAAACAGCATCAACATATAAACCACTTCCTCCAACCATAATTTGAGTTGGATTTTCAGTGAATAATTGATTAAGTTTTTTAATGGCATCTTTTTCAAAACTACCAACATTATAATCTTCAAAAACACTTCTATTTTGAATAAAATGATGTTGAGCAGCTTCTAATTCAAAAGGTTCAGGAACAGCAGTTCCTATAGCCATTTCTTTATAAAACTGTCTAGAATCACATGATAAAATATCACAATTAAAGTGTTTTGCTAATTTTATACTTAGTGCAGTTTTACCAATTGCTGTTGGTCCTACGATAGTGACTAATGTATTCATTATTCGTGTAGCTTATTTCCACAATGATAACAGTAAATAGCATCATCATCATGGCCTTCTGTGGCGCAATGAGGGCAAGATTGTGTATTTAAATCTAATTCAGTTTTCTTTACGATTTCTGAAGAGACAATTCCTGTAGGAATAGCAATTATAGCATAACCCAAAATCATAATTGCACTAGCTATAAATTGTCCTAAAGGAGTTCCAGGAGCAATATCACCATAACCAACAGTTGTAAGTGTTACTATGGCCCAATATACACTTCTAGGTATACTTGTAAAACCATTTTCAGCTCCTTCAATTAAATACATTAATGAACCTAAAATGATACAGATAATTAATACAAAAAATAAAAAAACTGAAATTCTAGCTAAACTAGCTTTTATTGCTTTTGCTAAATGATTAGATTCTCCTATAAATCGTGCTAATTTTAAAATTCTAAATACACGTAATAGTCGCAATGCTCTTAAAGCAACTAAAGTATTCGTACCTACAAAAATTACGGAAAGATATTTAGGAATGGTAGATAAAAGATCGATGATACCATAAAAACTAAAAATATATTTTGAAGGTTTTTTAATAGAAATAATTCTCAAGATGTATTCTATAGTAAAGAGTATTGTTATTACCCATTCTGATATATTTAGAACATAACTGTATTTATTATTAATGGTACTTACACTTTCTAACATAACAATAGTTATACTAAAAAGGATAGCTATTAAAAGAATTACATCAAAAAGTTTTCCTTCAGGTGTATCTGCTTCATAAATAATTTCATGAAGTTTTTGTTTCCAGTTTCTTTTTGTTTTTTGAGTACTCAAAGCAGTTATTATTTGAGCAATATTACAAATTATTTTCTAGTTCGTATCGTACAATTTTATCAGCATTATTAGTGGTTAAATAATTTTTGATAATTGTTTTAGCTAACATTTTATTTTTAACTGGAGTTAGAATATTTTTAAGTATTTCAATTTTATTTGTTTGATAAGACAAATTGGTGTAAGCATGACCAATAACTTCATTATTTTCAATTAAAATTACAGCATTTTCTTCAGGAATTCGTCCTTTGGAAATGATAATAAAATGATCATGACCAAAATTTTTCTCAGTCATTTTTCTTTTACGAATAATGTTATATTTAGGTTTTAAAGTATCTAGTTGTAAATAATACTTTAAACGTGTAAACAAT
The DNA here is from genome assembly GCF_947502995.1 of uncultured Tenacibaculum sp. Lineage (GTDB taxonomy): Bacteria > Bacteroidota > Bacteroidia > Flavobacteriales > Flavobacteriaceae > Polaribacter. The sequence continues at coordinate 56,290 of NZ_CANNBW010000004.1, forward strand.
TCATTTCCTGTGTTTTCATAGGTGATAGAATCTACTTTGTCTTTTATTTTTAAGGCACGTTTTGATTGCTTTAAGAATAACTTATTGGCTTCAAAACGAATATTTTTTCCTCTACCAATAAAAATTACATTTCCTTCTTCATTATGTACATAATAAATACCTTCTTCTTCTGGTAAATCATCTAAGATGCTTTTTATCTTTAATTTATGATTTCTATTATCTACATATTTTATAGTGTGTTGTAGTATTTTTTTCTCTTTATCTTTTTCTAAAAGAAGCTGAAATAATTTTACAGTAGCTAAAGCATCACCATTTGCTCTATGCCTATCTGTAACAGGAATTCCTAAATTTCTACATAATTTTCCTAAACTGTATGACGGTTGTTCTGGAATTAATTTTTTACTTAATGAAACTGTGCATAATGTATTTCTGAAGTAATCATATCCTAAACGGTTAAATTCAGTTTTTAACATTCTGTAATCGAAGGCAGCATTATGAGCAACTATGATACAGTTTTCTGTTATTTCTACAATACGTTTGGCTATTTCATGGAATTTGGGTGCGTTACGAAGCATCTTATTGTTGATTCCTGTTAAACTAACAACAAACTCTTGTATTTCCTTTTCAGGATTTACTAAAGTTATAAATTGATCAACTATTGAATGACCATCGAACTTATATACCGCTATTTCGGTAATTCCTTCTTCGTTAAATTTTCCACCAGTGGTTTCAATATCTAAAATTACATACATGCAAACATCTCTCCCGTTAAAAGTTTAGTAATATTAAGGAATTATTAAAGGCAAATATAAGAAAACCAGTTTAGTATTTTAAATAGAGGTTAAATGTTGTAATTTCTAGCTCCAAAAATAGAGCTACCAATACGAACCATTGTACTACCGCATTCTATGGCTAACTTATAGTCGCCGCTCATTCCCATCGATAAAATAGAAAAATTAGGATTTTTTTCTTTTAATTCACTATACAATTCGTGTAATGACGAAAATTCTTCTGTTAATTGATCTTGATTATCGGTAAAAGTAGCCATTCCCATCAGACCAACAACTTTTACGCTGTTTAAGTTACTAAATTCTTTTGAATTAAGAATATTTTTGATTTCATCGAACGGTAATCCGAACTTAGTTTCCTCTTTTGCTATACGAGCTTGTAGCAAACAATTAATAACTCTATTGTGCTTTTTAGCTTGTTTATCTATCTCTAAAAGTGTCTTAAAACTATCTACTCCATGAATCAAATCTACAAAATGAGCCATATATTTCACTTTGTTTCTTTGCAAATGACCAATCATGTGCCATTGAATATCTTTTGGTAGTTCATCGTATTTTGCTACCATTTCTTGAATCTTATTTTCACCAAAAATTCGCTGACCAGCTTCATAAGCTTCTACAATATCTGAAGATGGTTTGGTTTTAGATACTGCAACTAATGTAACTTCTTTTGGAAGTTTACTTTTTATTTGATTAAGGTTATCTTTTATCATTACAAGATTTCATAAATTGTTAAAGCACTTCTTAGTTTTGGTTCTATATAAGTCGTTTTAGGCGGCATTACTAAACCTTTGTCTACTATGGTTTTTATTTCTCCAATAGAAGTTGGCATCATCCCAAAAGAAACTACAAATTGTCCGTTATCTACTTTTGTTTTAAGTTCTAAACTATCTGATTTATCTTGAGAATAAATAATTTTAGAATCGTCTCTAATATCTTCAATTCCAAGAATAGGTTTTAAAACTGTTCGAAACAAAATCTCAGCATCTAATTCACTTAACTCATCAGTAAATTCATGAGCCGATTTACGTAAGTACAGCGCATAAAATTCACCTTTTAAATACATACTGAAGTGATGCTTTTCTTTTGGTTTGTATAGTTCCTGACCTCTTTTTTCTATTCTGAAATAGGTGTCTAACTCAATTAGAAATTCATCTGGTGTTAAACCGTTTAAATCTTTAATGAATCTATTGAATTCATATATACTGAGTTGACTTTCAGGTAGTAAATAACTCATGAAAAAGTTGTAATCTTCTTCACCTGTGTGATTAGGATTTTCTTTTGCTAAGTTCTTAGCTAAAATACAAGATGATGTTGTGCGATGATGTCCGTCAGCAATATAAAGAGTTTCTATGTTTTTAAAAGCTTCAGTTAAACTTTCAATATCTGATGGAGAATTTATTAGCCACAATAAGTGAAGATCTTTATCAGACGTCGTAAATTCGTATTCTGCTCTTTCCTTTTGATATTTTTTTATAATTGCTTCTATTTGATCATTGTCAGGATAGGTGAGGAGCACTGGCTCTGCATTAAATCCTGTGTTTTTTAAATAATTTTCAAATAGTAATTCTCTTTTTCTTAACGTTCGTTCATGAATTTTGATCACATTATTGTGATAATCTTCAGTAGATGTGGCAGCGATTATTCCACTAAATGATTTTCCTGAAGATATTTTTTGATATACGTATAAAGATGGCGTTTCGTCTTGAGTAAAAACGTGAGCTTCTTTAAATTCTAAATATCTATTATGAACTAATTTAAAGCGTTTTTCACCAGTAACATCTTGTATATGATATTTATATCCAGGATTTACAACATGTAAAAAAGTAAATGGATTGAATGCTAGTTTTGCATTCAATTCACTTTCCGGATAAGTTTCATAAGATTTAGATGAAACCAATGCAACTTTATCTCGAGTTGGTCTTACCGCTTTAAATGGTTTTATTTTAGCCATATATTATGATAGTAAATTAGCAATTTGATTTGCCAATTCGATACTAATTTTTTCTTGTGCTTCGTTTGTAGCTTTAGCAATATTAGGTGATAATGATAAATTTGGATTCATTAACAATTGAATCTCAGGATTTGGCTGATTTTCAAAAACATCTAAAGCTGCATAGCGAACAGGACCTTTATCAATTGATTCAATTAAAGCTATTTCATCAACTAATCCACCTTTCACACAATTAATAATAATTGCACCTTCTTTTACTTTTTTAAATTCAGCTTCTCCAAGTTTAAAGTTGTCAGAATTTAAGTGTACAGTGATAAAATCAGATTCTTCTATTAACTCATCAAAAGGAATACTATTGAATTCAAAATTAATAGTTTGTCCATCAAAAAACTCTAATTCAAGGCTAGTTTCCACAATTTCAGGATCAGAGAAAACAACTTTCATTCCATAACCTAAAGCTATTTTAGCAGTAGCTAAACTAGAATTGTTAATTCCAATTAAACCTAAAGTTTTACCGTTTAATTCAACTCCTTGATATAGTTTATGTAATCCTTTAAAGTTCATATCACCTTCTAAAGGCATTTCTCTATTTGCTTGATGTAAGTTTCTTGCTAAACCAGATAAATGAGCAAAAATTAATTCGGCTGTAGCATTAGCACTTCCTTCTTTACTATCAACTACTTGTAATCCTTGATCGATAGCATATTGTACATCGATGTTATCCATTGAACCACCTGAAGCGATTAACTTTAAACTCGGACAACCATCAATTATTTCTTGTTGAATTTGTGTGTTGTTTTTAACTAAAATTGCATCAATAGCATTATCATTGATATAATTTTCTAGTTGTTCTTGAGCAACTTTAGTAATAATTACTTCAAATCCTTTGCTTTCTAAAATATCAACTCCTCCTTGAGTAATTCCTTCGTTTACTAATATTTTCATTTTATAATTTAATTCGTTTTCTACGTCAAATTGAAATTATTTCAGTTTCTCTAAATCATAAGATTCTGAAACTAGTTCAATATGATATATTTTTATGCTTTTCTTTCTAGTTCTTTCATCACATCTACTAATGCTTGTACACTATATAAAGGCAAGGCATTATACATGCTAGCTCTATATCCGCCTACAGAACGATGACCATTTATACCATTTATTCTAGCTTCTTTCCACATAGCATCAAAGCGAGATTGTAAATCTTCATTAGCTATAGTAAATGTAGCGTTCATAACACTACGATCTTCTTTAGCTACGATTCCATTAAACAGAGGATTCCTGTCTATTTCATCATATAAAAGTTTCGCTTTTTTATTGTTTACTTCTTCAATAAAATTAATACCACCCAAATCTTTTAACCATTCTAATGTTAATATAGAAACATAAACTGGAAAAACAGATGGTGTATTAAACATACTATCTTTTTCTACGTGAGTTTTATAGTTTAACATAGATGGTACTTCTCTACAAATACGATTTAATAGCTCTTCTTTAATTACAACTAAAGTTGTACCAGCTGGCCCCATGTTTTTTTGAGCTCCAGCATAAATTAAGTCAAATTTTGAAAAATCTAGTTGGCGAGAAAAAATATCTGAACTCATGTCACAAATTAAAGGAACATCAGTTTCAGGAAATACATTCATTTGTGTACCATAAATAGTATTATTACTTGTGCAGTGAAAATAATCTACATCGTTAGGTATACTATATTCCTTAGGAATGTAGGTGAAGTTTTTATCTTGTGAAGAAGCTACTTCAACTAAATCTCCGAAAAGTTTTGCTTCTTTAATCGCTTTGCTGCTCCAAGTTCCTGTGTTTAAATACGCTGCTTTTGTATTTAAAAAATTATAAGCTGTCATTAAAAATTGAGTACTAGCACCACCTTGTAAAAATAAAGCTTGATAACCTTTGTCAAGTAAATTAAGATGCTCTAAAGCTAGTTTTCTTCCTTTTTCTATAACCTCAACAAAAGGTGCGCTTCTATGGGAAATTTCTATTAATGATAAATCATCATTATTAAAATTTACAACAGCTTCAGAAGCTTTTTTTAATACTTCTTCTGGTAAAATGCATGGTCCAGCGCTAAAATTGTGCTTTTTCATTTAAATTAAATTTAGAGGTTTGATAGAAAGTTTAATGTATTTACACCATCGGCATAATCCCATAAATTAGGATGTTGTGTTTGTCCGAAAGAAATTTCATTTTCAATAAAATCTTTAGCAACAACACATTGTATTTTTTCTCGATCTTCGTACAGTTTGATTTTTAAATCATCTGAGTTTTCATAATATTCATAAAAAACAGAAGCAATAGGAGAAGCGTAACTTTCATCTTCTTTAATCATTAAGAATCCATTTTCAAGAATATCAAATTCACTCATTAAATATACTGCTTTATTGTAATCGTAGTTGTTAGCATACTTAGCATTATTGATAATATCTTGTTTATTGTACATTCCTTTAAAGAATTGGTCGAAATCATATCCTTTAGGAATAAATAATTTAGAAACAGAACGACAACCCAATCCGAAATAACGAAAAACATCTTCACTTAAATTTGTATAATCTTCTTCATTTTCATGACCAGATATTACAGCTACAGAGTTTCTATTTTTACGAATAATATTAGGCTTGTCTTTAAAATAGTATTCAAAATATCTAGCAGTATTATTACTTCCAGTAGCAATAACAGCATCAAAATTTTCTAGTTTTTCACTAGTAAATGTAATTTTGCCTTTGAATTCATCATTACAAAACTCAAGATATTTAGCTATGAAGGGTAATAAATGTTTATCGTTAGTTGAAAGTTTAGCTAAAACAGCATGACCAGAAATTAACACAGAAAGGAAATCATGAAAACCAACCAATGGAATATTACCCGCCATAATTATAGCAACAGTCTTACTAGAATCATTATGTAACGATTCGTTTTTTATCCATTGCTCGATATTCTTTTCAGTTAAAGCGTTTGTCCAACTTTCACAGGTAAATAATAGGTTTTCTTTAGTAAACCAGTTGTTATTTTCTTCTGCCAATTTTAATTGATGTTTAAATCCATCAAAGAAAATATCATTGAATTCAACTGTATCATTTTTTTGAATTTCATTTCTAGAAAATTGACTTAAGAAGTTTCCTAATTTTATAAAGGCTTCAACACGATTTCTGATTTTGTCCATTTAAATTGTTTCTAAATTAAATTGGCTTTATTTTTGCGTCAGCAAAGTTACAAAACTGAAATAGATTAGCTATGGCGATTATTATAACAGATGAATGTATAAATTGTGGTGCTTGTGAACCTGAGTGCCCAAATACAGCAATATACGAAGGAGCAGAGGAGTGGAAGTATGCAGACGGTACAGATTTAGAAGGAAATATAGTTTTACCTAATGGAAATAATGCAAATGCAGATGAAGATCAGGAGCCAATTTCTGATGAAATTTACTATATAGTTGCAGATAAATGTACAGAATGTAAAGGTTTTCACGAAGAACCTCAATGTGCTGCTGTTTGTCCTGTTGATTGTTGTGTTCCAGATGAAGACAATGTAGAAACAGAGGAAGAGTTGTTAGGTAAACAACGATTTATGCACAACGACTAAATTCTAAATTTTAAGAATTTTAAAACCCAAGCACTTAGTTTGGGTTTTTTATTGTTTTTGCGCAACTATTACATACGTATCAAATGCGTAACTTTTTCTATCTATTATTTCTAAAATTTCAAAATTATTCAATTCTAAAAATAATTGCCATTCATTTATTGTAAATGCACGGACTTCAGATTGATCATCGGTAAGTAAAATGTGACTTTGATCCTTTATTTCATAATATTTAGCATCCCATTGAAACATAAAATTCTCTTTGGTGATCTTTGGTTTCATAAAACTAGTTCTGGAGTACTTTTTATTTTTGGTTTCAGCATTATGAGTAATTGTTTTACCGTCTTTTATTAGTTTAAAAAAACGATTTGCATCTATAAAATCGAAGCAAAATATTCCTTTTTTATCTAGATGGTTATAAATGTTTTTAATAGCTTTTTGTACTGAAACATTATTCAATAAATAGCTAGTAGTTCTAGCTGTAATTAGTATACTTTTAAAAGTTTTATTTAAATAGAAATTGGTCATATCACCTTTAAGAAATGTACCTGTTGGATTTCTTTTTTGCGAAAGTAGAACCATATCATTACTCAAATCCATCCCGTTATAACCAATTGAAGAATGGATAAAATGCTTAGCTAAATGACCAGAACCACAACCAATTTCTAAGACATTTTCTTTATGATATTTTTTTATGATTTCTGAGTAGAATTGAAATTCTTCTTCATAATTGATAAAGGTTTGATACATTTCGTCATAAATGTTTTCAAAACCGTTTGAATATAAACTTTGCATAATCAGTTTTAAAAAATAAAAAAATGCTACTTCATAAAAGTAGCATTTTTAAGTTAGAGGGATTATTACTAGAACCTATAATTAACTGATAAATTAAATAAAGTTCCTAATTGACTAAAATGGTAACCATCATAAGTCATTTGTGAATAACGCTGATTAAACGTGATTAAGTTAGATTCGTTTTGAATTTGAGTTAAACCTGTTGAAGTAATTGCTGTACTATTAATAATATCTTGACCTGCTTGGTTTTCTGCAACAAATTCCCATTCTGGTAATACATTAAAAATGTTGTTGATGTTAGCAGCGATTGTAATATTCTTAGTTGCATTATAGCTAATTCCTAAATCTGTTACGATTTTAGGAATAAATTCAGTTCTTAAATTAGAATCTAAACCAGCTTGATGAAATGTAGTTTTACCGAAGTACGTATTTCCTAAGTTAAAATCGAATTTTTTAATTGTGTAGTTAGCGCCTAAAATCCATTTTGTTTGCGGACGAGAAGTAAATAACAAAGATTCTTGAGTTTGATCTACTAAAAGACTTCCATTATTATCAGTTCTTTCATTATCAATTGTATAGTTTCCTGATAAGTTTAAACCAAGTTTTCCTCCGCCTAATTCAATACCTTTATACCCCACAACTACATCTATTCCAGATGTTCTTGTATCTATTGCATTAGAGAAGAAACTTAATGTTCCTAAACCTAATCCTAAACCACTATAATCGATCTCGTTACCTAACACAATTCTATCATCGATTTGAATATTATAATAATCAATAGTGAAGCTTAGGTTTTTGATTGGTTTAGCACCAAAACCAACAGTAAAGTTTGTAGATTCTTCTGCCTTTAATTTAGGAACTCCTAATTGACGAGCTTGAGGAGAAACGTTGTTTACTAAACCAACAACTTGAATTCCTTGTCCAGCTACAAAAGAGAATTGAGATTTTTGCGTATAAATTTGATGTAAAGTTGGAGCTCTAAATCCAGTAGAAACAGAAGCTCTTAATGTATATTTATCATCTAAGAATTTATAACGTGAACTTGCTTTCCAAACGAATGTTGTACCAAAGTCACTATAATTTTCAGCTCTTACAGTTCCTTCAAACAATAAATCTTTAGTTGCATCAAAAGAAGCACTCACATATCCACCAATATTATAACGACTAAATTCTCCTGAATTTTCTGGTCTGTTACCAGCAAAAGAATCAGCACCAATTCCTTCATAAGAAGCTAATTGTCCTTCAAGAATATCAAAAAACTCTCCTCTTACCTCTGTACCAATTGCAAAAGATAATTTATCGTTAATGATTTTTGAAATATCAATATTTCCTACAATATGATTAAAAGCTGTTCCACCAGGTTGAAAACTAATAGGACTATTTTGTCTGTATACATAAGCTCCGTTATCATCTAAGATTTCAGCTCTGTTGTGTGAGTTGTTTACTAAATACGTTTGTCTGTTTCCACCAACAGTAATACTTGCATCAGTATTCCATCCGTTTATTTTTCCTTTTAAACCTAAAGTAGCGTTATAATCACTTAAATCACCTTCAAAAGTAGGTAAGTAACCATCATAACCATTTCCATTAAAAGATGTTCCTAAAGCATCTGTGTAACTACCAGTAGTAGCAGGATTACTTCCAGGGAAGAATAAACCTAAGTAAGGAAAATCTTGAATATCTCTCCAGTAAGGTGTTCTGTAATTCGCAAAACTGTTTACTTTTTTATAGATATAAGCAGCATTAAAATATAAGTCTTTGTCTTTAGAAGTTTTAAAACTACCATTAATTAAGAATTTTGCAGCACTTGTTTCAGGAGAACCATTTATATTTCCAGCATCAGGTCTTCTAGATAAGAATTCACGAACATCAGTTAAAGTCTCACCTGGTCTAGTACCACCAAAATCTGCAAATTCACCTTCAGCACTTACAGTTCCAGGTCTATTAGCTAAGGCAGTTTTAGAAACATCTATAGTATAATTAATAAAACCTTTATCATCACCTATTTCATCACCGCCGTTAATACTAACACCTATCATTTCTCCATCACCTTCACCAGTAATACCAGCTCTAAAAGTTGCAGAAGAAGCAGCGTAATCATCTTTTAAAATAACGTTCATTACACCAGCAATTGCATCAGAACCATATTGAGCAGATGCTCCATCTCTTAAAACTTGAATTGTTTTAATAGCATCGATTGGAATTCCTGAAATATCCGCACCTGTTTCACCACGACCTGGAGAAGTTTGAGTATACAATAAAGAACTTAAGTTTTTACGTTTTCCGTTAATCAGAATTAAAGTTCTACTAGGTCCCATGTTTCTAATTTCATAAGGATCTAATAAAGATGTTGCATCATTAACTGGAGTTTGAACAGTGTTAAATGATGGTATTTTATATTGTAATGTTTTGTCAAAAGTTGTTTGCCCTGTAGATTGTAATTCTTTAATTCCTACGATATCAATAGGAAGTGGACTAGCAATATTACTTCTAACTGGAGTTCTAGATCCTGTAATTACAACTTCATCTAATTGTACACCATCTTTTAAAACAATTGTAAGATTTGTTTTTCCGTTTACAGCTACTTCAGTAGTTTTAAAACCAGTAAAGCTAACAACTAGTGTAGCATTATCAGCAACTGTAAGTTCGAATAGTCCGTCAAAATTTGTAGAAGTACCATTGCTGGTTCCTTTTTCTACTACGCTTGCTCCAGGTAAAGGTCCATTGGTTGAATCTACAACTTTACCGGAAATTTTTGTTTGTGCATACATTACTCCACAAATAAGAGTAAGTAAAAAACATAATTTTGTTTTCAGCATAATTAAATGAATTAGTTTATTTTAAGTTTTTATTTGTTAATTATTTGGTTAATTAACAGTTCTGTTATACTATGCTTAAGTAATTCTATGTTTTTTTATACTCTAAATTTTAAGAAAAATTTAAAACTTAGCTAAAATTTTACTGTAATAAAAGGCTCCGTTCGTTCCCATTTGAACAGCGTCCCATAAACCTCCACTATCAGTATTTTCGCCTTGTACAGTAGGATAGGTGTTGAATAAGTTATTCGCCCCAATTTGGAAAGAAAAATTTTTATTGAAATTGTAAGATAAATGTGAATCTAAGGTAAGTTTTGCGTCATAATTATCTATGGCAGCTTTAAATCGCTCTTCTGAAGAGTTATTATATTCACTAATAGGATTATTAATTTGCCAATCGATGAGTTGTAAGCTACTAAATTGAGTTAATGTATTACTAATTGAAAACTTCCCTGTTGTAAAAATTGAATTTAAAATGATTTTGTAATCAGGAGCAGAAGCTTTTAAAAAAAACTGTTCTCTAATACCGAAGAATGTTTCAGGATTTAAGTTCTCATAATTAATTCGGGTAATTTTCATATCATTCACATTACCACTTAAGTTGAAGCTTAACCTTGAATTCCCCCACTTTTTTAACCAATTTAATTTAAAGTCGATTCCAAAAGTATTTGTACTAACTCCATTCGCAAAAAATTGAACGTTTTCTGCATCTGTGTTTAATAAAGAAGCATCAAAATTTCCACTTAAAATAATTCGATCTTTAATAAAAATATGATATGCATCTACTGAAAAACTCAAATTATTTGAAAACCTATGATGATATCCTAAACTATAATTTTGAGCTTTTTCTTCTTTTAATTTTTGTATTCCAAATTGTCGAGTGATGGGATTATTATTGGCTATTAAAAATGATTCTGTAGGAACATTATCAATATAATTAGTGAATTTTAAATTGTAATAAATTTGAGCTAAAGATGGAGCTCTAAATCCTGTACTGAAGGAAAATCTAAGATTTGATTTAGGAGTTATTTTGAGGTTAGAAGCAATTTTAGTATTAAAAGAATTACCGAAATCACTATAATTTTCATAACGAATTGCTGTAGCTAATATCCATTTTTTGGTAATATCAATTTCGCCATCTACATAAAAACTAAAACTAGTTCTAGTTCTATCAACTTCGTTAATTGGAGCATAACCTGGAAATCCTTGAGAACCACCAGGTCGTATAATTCCATTAAATGTAGGAATTAAGTTTGTTGGTGTATTGTTAGTGATTATATTTCCATTGAGATCATAAGATTCATATGAAAAAGGTTCACCAGCAAAAATTTTATAGTTTTCAATTTTATTCTCCAAACCTAAGGCGATATGTAAACCTTCTAAAACACCAGAAAACTGCCTAGTTAAATCGATATTTGTTGTATTTTGATTTAAACTATGTCCACCAGCATCAAATTCATTCGGAGAGCTTTCTAATAACGTTGCATTTAGCGTTTCTTTGATAAAATAATGAAAATAATTGTTTCCATAGCTATTGCTAAAATCTACATTCCATCCATTTATTTTTCCCTTAAATCCAAGAGTAAAAGATTTATCAGAAATATTAGTAGTAATTAAAGGATTAAATCCATCTGGAAAAATAGCTTGAACATTCCTTTCGCTATCAAAAGGTCTAGTAAAAGCATATGCGTCTGTGTTTTTAAAATTGTAACCACCATTTGTATACGCCTTTATTGAATTGGATACAGGAATTTCAGCATTAAAAAAAATACTACTACTTGTTACTGCTGCATCACCATAATTTTCTCTAATAACAGTTCCTTGTCTAAATGTATGTCCTTTGGTTAAAAATTCTGCAGATAAGTTTACAAAACCATTCTTTTTAATTGGCGCTCCATAATTTACTTCAGTTTTAAAAGTTAAACCATCAACACCTTTTTTAGTTGTATTTTTATTATTATTTGCATTATAAAAACCGAAAGTGGAGTTAATATTGGTTTCATTAGGATTATCATTTAATACAATATTAATAACTCCTGCAATTGCATCTGAACCGTACTGAGCAGAAGCTCCATCTTTTAAAACTTCTATTCTTTTAATAGCAGAAGTAGGAATTGTATTTAAATCAGTTCCAGAATTTCCTCGACCTCGTGTTCCATATAAATTAATTAATGAAGTTTGATGTCTTCTTTTTCCGTTGATAAGAACTAGAGTTTGATCTGGACCTAATCCTCTGTATGTAGCTGGAATTATGTGATCTGCTCCGTCTGAACCTGATTGTTTGGTTGCATTAAAAGAGGGAATTTCAGTTTGAATAAGCTGATTCACTTCTAAAAGTTCACTTTTCTTAATTATAGATTTTACATCTATAACTTCTGTAGAAACAGGAGAATCTATTTTTTGTCGTTTCGAATTTCTTGATCCAACAATAAAAACTTCATCCAATTGCACACCAGATTTTAAAACAACTTGAATATAATTTTGATTCGGAAAAATCATTTCATTAACAAAACCTATATGGGAAATATTTAAAGGATTATTTTTTAAGAGTTTTAATTCAAAACTCCCATCACGTCTTGTGATAGTTCCGTTTTTAGTGTTGCTTTCGATTACATTAGCTTTGTGTATGGGATTGTAATATTCATCTAAAACAATTCCTCTAACAATTGTTCTTTTTTTTAAACTGATTCGTTTTATGCTATCGATATTTTTCTCTGAATCATCTTTAAATCTAGTTGTAGAATCTTTATAAGCATAATTTTTATCTGGTTTAAAAATCACGTAATATTTATTTCCTAAATACTCAATTTTATATGAAGTAACTTTTTTTAATAAAGCAATAGATTGTTTTAAGGAAAGATTTTGAAAAGGAGTAACATCAACTTTATCCGTTTTAATAATCAAAGGATTGTAAGTGAAATATACGTCATGCTTGTCACTAATATTTTCTAAAGCATCTGCTAAAGGAATATAGTTAGGTTCTTGACTAAAGAGGTGTAATATATTAATGAAAAGAAACACCAATACATGAGAAAATTGGCGATAAGTGTTTCTGTATAGCATTAAAAATAGTTTGATTAATTTTTATAAACTACTAGTATACTATTTTCTTTTTGAATTTTAATGTTTGTAGACTTTTTTATCGCATTCAAGCAAATTTCAAGATCTGTTGTAGGCACTTTACCGGTGATTAAAATATCTTTTGTTTCGGTTTTATTGTATTTAAATTCAATGCCATAGTTTTCAGATACTTTAGCCAAAGCTTCTTCTAGAGTTGCATTATCGAAAATAAGATTTCCATTCTTCCATGAAATATGGTCATCTATTGTATTATTGTTTTCATTAACAACAATTTTCTGGGCTAAGGAAGAATACTCGATATAATTTCCAGGAATCATTTTTTGAGCTTTTCCATTATTCAAGTTTAGTAAAACGCTTCCTTCTTCTAAAAACACATTAGTTTTATCTTCTGAAGTTTTTACATTGAATTGTGTACCATAAACTTCAACAATTAAGTCTTTTGTAGTAACTTTAAACTTAGCTTGTTTAGCTAGGTCTTTTTCAACTTTAAAATAAGCTTCCCCAGATAGCTTTATATTTCTTGGATCATTCTTTTTGTAACTTATAGATGAATTTGAGTTTAATGTAACTATAGATCCATCTTTTAAAGAAACATCTAACATTTCTCCGTAAGCTGTTTTATGTGTAACAGTAGAAAAATTAGTATATACAAATACGCTTAAAGAAATAAATAATAGAAGTGAAGCAGCAGCAGAAAAATAATTCAACTTAAAAGTTCTCTTATTTTTTGTTGAATTTTTCTTATTCTGAAGTTTAGCTTCTAATTTTTCCCATTCAGTATCTATTTTTTCTTTAGAAACTGTTTCCTGTTTAAAATTAATTCCTACAATGATATCTTTAGCTTCTGCAGCCAAACTCATATGTGTAGAATTTTCTTTTACCCATACATCCCAAAAAGAGTCTTTAGTATCAGTAGTGTCTAAAGCCCAACTATTAAAGGATTTGTCCTCTAATAAATCTTGAATTGTATGGTATTTCTTATCTCTCATTAAATTAATAGTGTAAAGTACACTGCGTATTTTACTATTAAAAGCATATAAATTATTAAATATACTCTTTTAAGTATGCAAATTTATGAATTTAATAATTTAACAATGCTTTCTTCTTCTCTAAGATTTTTTATGGCCTTGTGTAAAGTATTAATAACACTTTGATAATTTATTCCCATAGTCTCAGCAATTTCAGTAGGTTTAAAGTTACAGTTGAACTTTAAATAAATAACTTCTTTTTGCCTTTTAGGGAGTTGATTAATCAATTTTGCTAAATTTTTATTCCTAAATGTTAGGGATTCTTGTTTGGTTATAAATTCTTCGGGAGTGAAACTTATGTCTACAATATTAGTATCGATGTTTCTAATAATTGTATACTTTTTTGTTTTGCTAATTTTCTTAATAATAAATCTTCTGAAGGAGGAAAATAAGTATGGAGCGATAGATTGAAGATCACTTAAGTTTTCTTTGTGCTCATATATGTACACAAAAAAGTCCTGTAAGGCATCTTCTGTTAAAGCTTCATCTCTAGAAATTTTTAAACCATAACTATGTAATGAAGGGTAGAACTTTTTAAAAAGTACAGAGAACGATTTAAGATCTCCTTCTTTTAAAGATTTCCACAAAATTTCATCAGATAATTCGTTCATTAAATAACAGGTTAAGCGTCTAAATTAAAAAAATGCTTTAATTTAAAAAAGAAACCATCTAGGTTTTTAAGTATAAAGGTCTTAAAAAGTAAAGTATTGTGCTATATTTGCAAACGCAAAAAAATATCAATTTATACTAAATGAAAGCTGGAATTGTAGGATTACCTAATGTTGGAAAATCAACTTTATTTAATTGTTTATCAAACGCTAAAGCGCAAAGTGCAAACTTTCCATTCTGTACAATAGAACCAAATTTAGGAGTTGTAAATGTACCTGATTATAGATTAGAAAAGTTAGAAGAATTAGTAAATCCTGAAAAAGTTATTCCTGCTACTGTAGAAATCGTTGATATTGCTGGATTAGTAAGAGGAGCAAGTAAAGGAGAAGGTTTAGGAAATCAGTTCTTAGCAAATATTAGAGAAACGGACGCGATCTTACACGTATTAAGATGTTTTGATAACGATAATATTGTACACGTAGATGGTTCTGTAGATCCAATCCGTGATAAAGAAACTATCGATATCGAATTACAACTTAAAGATTTAGAAGCAGTTGAAAAGAGATTAGAAAAAGTTAAAAGAGCTGCGAAAACAGGAAATAAAGAAGCACAAACAGAACTAGCTTTATTAGAAAAAATTCAAGAAGTTTTATTAGCTGGAAAATCTGTTCGTACAATAGAGTTCACAGAAAAAGAAGAAGAGTTAGTAAAAACTATGCAGTTTATTACTGCAAAACCTGTTTTATATGTATGTAATGTAGATGAATCTTCTGCTAAAGATGGAAATGCATATGTAGATAAGGTGAGAGAAGAAGTAAAAGATGAAGAAGCAGAAATTATTGTTTTAGCAGTTGCTACCGAAGCAGATATTGCTGAATTAGAAGATTATGAAGAGCGTCAAATGTTTTTAACGGATATCGGATTAGAAGAGCCAGGTGTTTCTCGTTTAATTCGTTCTGCATACAAATTATTAGACTTACAAACATATTTCACAGCTGGAGAAAAAGAAGTTAGAGCTTGGACAATTCCTGTAGGTGCTACTGCACCACAAGCAGCTGGTGTAATTCACACAGATTTTGAAAAAGGATTTATCCGTGCAGAAACTATTAGCTATAGCGATTATGAAGAATATGGAAGTGAAGCTAAAGTGAAAGAAGCTGGTAAAGTTAGAGTAGAAGGTAAGGAGTATGTTGTTGCTGATGGTGATGTAATGCACTTCAGATTTAACGTGTAAAAAATCTTTCTAAATAATATAAAAAATGCTGTGTAGAAACACAGCATTTTTATTTTAAAGATGATAAAAGTTTTATTTAATATACGTCTAAATCGCTAAAACCATTATCACTACATTGATAACCATGACAAGTATAACGACTTAAGTGTGGGTAAACACGAAGCCATTCAGCTTTACTACCAGTACAACAATAGTTATGTTCTGTTGGAGCTGGTAAATTATTTCCTCCAGTAATTGATTTTAGGTGAATTATATTTAATTTTTTTCCTAAGTTTAAGATTGATTTTTTCATAATATTGAATTTTAATATTTGAGTTTAATTTTCTATCATTTAAAGACTTTCATAATCTTTTATTCCCTTATTTCAAATAACTAAGCTCACTATTAATCATTATCCCAATGACCATTAACAGATCCGGGACCAGAACTAAAAGTCGCTACATTAGAAATATCTTCTCTCCAATGACTATTAGAAGTATTTGATTTTCCTCCAGTGATACCTAAAGTTTTTTCTTTTTCTATTTTAAAAGTTTTAAACTGTGTGAAATTAGATTTCATTTTAAATATTTTTAAATGTTTACTTATTAAAATTAAAGATATTAAAGGATGAGATATAATAAAAAACTTGATTTTTTTGATCTAAAAATTATGAAGACTTTATTTTAAAAAATCGCCTAAAAAAGGAGCCTTTAGGCGATTTCTTTTATTTAGCTACAGTTTTGATTTAATACTTTTCTAGCCCATTTTCTATCTCCTTGAAAACCGCCACCGAAGATAAGGTCTTCTAATGTTTTACAATATTCTTCTCTAGGTACTCCGCCTAGTACTTTTCTTTGTTCACTTATACTCATTACACTACCTAAGTTTAAAATTGAATTTTTCATAATAATATTGATTTAAAAATAAATGTATTCCTTGATCATTTATCGACATTCAAGGTGTATGTCCGTTTCGCGAAAGTGTTTTTAAATATCGTTCGGCAAGTATATTTTTCTTAAACCTCCTTGTTGACCAAATTCAGAAACATAAAGAATTCTATTCTTTACGTCTACAGTTATTCCATTAGGTCCATTAAATGAAGCTTCTGTAAAGTTTCCATCTTTAGTTACAGCATTACCTGTTCCTATTAATTCAGTTATAGCACCAGTTTTAAGAGAAACTGAGAAAATTTTATTTACAGCAACTCCAGTCGCAAAAACTGTATCATTTAAAACGGTAATATAACCTATGCCAAATCCGCTAATAACAATGTTTGGAATTGTAGTAATTGAAGAAACAATTCCTTCTTCTGTAATAGATAAGATTTCTGCGGTAGCAAAATTGGCAACAATTAAATTTCCTTTACTATCAAAATCAATTCCTACGCATCCTGTTAATCTAGGATCTGAAGCAAAAATTGAAACATTTCCTTTAGGAGTAATTTTATGAATATTAGGCTCGATAAAGTTTGTTGTGTAGATGTTATCGCCTTTATCTAAAGTTAAACCAGATGGCCAACCAGAAATTGTAGCTAATATGTTGTGATTACCATTTGGAGATATTTTTAAAAGTTGTCCGTTAGCAGTATTATTAGCATCGTTTATGTAAATATTTCCTTTGGAATCAATTCCATTGCCAAGAGGACCAGATAAATTTGTAATACTATCAGTAACTATTCCAGTATTTGTAATTTTAAATAATTTAGTTCCTGTTCCACCAGTATTCAAAAACCTACCATATTCAGAAACAATAATATTTCCGTTATTATCAATAGCTATAGCATCATTTCCTGAGAAGTTTGGGATAATGGTTTCAACTAAAGGCTCTCTCTCTTCAGTATCTTTTATACATTGAGAAAAAGCAAAAGTTATAATAATTATTGGTATAATTTTAATTGAAAAATTGAAGTAATTCTTTTGGAATTTTATCATCATGTTTAGATTTATGTTTGAATCAAAACTAGATGGATAAAGCTTCTTAATCGACTGAAATTATACAGTCGCACTTAAAAACTAAGTTTATACGTACGAGTTTATACAGAAATACTTAAATTTTTTATGTATTCTGTTGGTGTTTGTTGCATTATAGTTTTAAATGCTTTATTGAATGTAGATTTAGAGTTAAAACCAGAGTCTAATGATAAAGCTAATAGAGTATGATTTAAATGTTCTCCTTTCCTAATTTTTTGAATAAAATCTTCAATGCGATAGGTGTTTATATAATCGTAAAAGTTAGATTTATGTACATTATTCAATAACCAAGATAAATTATTAGTAGAAGTTTTAAGTTCTTTAGCCAATTGTGATAATGTGAGTTTATGATTTAGGTAAATTTTATTATTAATCATCAGATTATCCAATTCATTTGTTAATCTTTCTATTTCTTGATCATTTACTCGCTCTTTTTTAACTGTATATTTTTTATTCTGAAGTTGAACTCTAAAAATTTCTGGTTGCTTTAAACTATAAAACCCTACGATATAAATAAAAACAGTTAGGCTTATCCAAATTGAACTATAGCTTATATAATTTAAAATTTCAAATTTTAAAAAGTAGTTAGAAAAACTAATAATCCAGAAAAGAATAGATGCACTAATTCCAAAAATTATAAATGATAAATACTGATATACATTTTGTGTATATGAAAGCTCATTCTTTTCTTTCATTTTATATTTTTTAATCATCAGATATGTTAATGAAAAATAAAATATATTAGAAAGTAGCGCTAAAAATTCAGTAGTAAAATAAATAAAGTCAAATCGACCTGCTCTAATCATTGCTATTAAGTCTGTGTAATTAATAAAAAGTAATCCTAAACTATAAATCAAATGTATAATAGCTGGAACGTAATGATAAAAAGCAAGATTTTTTTTATGATTTGTAAGTAATTTGTTAGTGTAAGCATATAGTAATGGACCGAAAATAAAAATTACGGTTTCAAATATCATAGCCAACCGATATAATAAAGGTGTATAATATTTGAACAGGAAAATTCGACCTATTAGCATTAAAGTAGCCGAAAATAATAATAGAGAAAGTATTTTATTCGCTTTTCTATTGTTTTTGCAAACAAATAAGATTGTAAAACCTAAGAAAATCCCTTGACTTACTCCCAATAATAATATTAAATCGATAAAGTTAAATTTCATATCATTTTTTTAGCAAATCTAATTTACTTTGAGACGAAAATAGACCGTTTGTATACAAAACTACGCTTTTTTAAAAGCTTAATTCAATACTTTTAATCATTATGACTTTTAAAAAAGATATTAAATAAACTTTTCTATACATTTTTACAGGCAATAAAATTTATATTCTTAGTTTTAAATAATTAATTGAAATTACTATCACATGAATAATAATTTAGCAGTACTTATAGATGGAGACAATATATCTTCAAGCTATGTTGAAGAAATGATGGAAGAAATAGCTAAATATGGTAATCCTACAATTAAAAGAATTTATGGAGATTGGACAAAGCCTGGGCTAACGAAATGGAAAAATTTACTTTTAGAAAATGCGATAATACCAATTCAGCAATATGGATATACTCGAGGTAAGAATGCTACAGATTCTGCAATGATTATCGATGCTATGGATATTTTGTATAGTGGTAAAGTAGATGGTTTTTGTTTGGTTTCTAGTGATAGTGATTTTACACGATTAGCTACAAGATTACGTGAAGCTGGAATGACAGTGATTGGAATAGGAGAGAAGAAGACACCAAATCCTTTTATAGTTGCTTGTGATAGGTTTATTTACATAGAAATACTAAAAAAACAAACAGAAGAGAAAGTAGAATCTAAAGCACCAACGGTTGATAAAATCACAAAAAAAGAAATAGGTTTAATATCTTCAACTATCAATGATTTATCTGATGATGATGGCTGGGCTTTTCTTGGTGATGTTGGTAGTTTAATTCAAAAAAAGAGACCTAATTTTGATTCTAGAAATTATGGATTTGAAAAATTAACACCTCTAATTAAATCAATAGGTAAATACGATATTGAACGTAGAGAGAATCAGAAAAATAAACATCAATTAATATTTGTTAGGATTAAATCTAAAACTACAACTCGAACAAAGAAAAATTAACACACATAAATTTTAAAGTTGAATAATCCTTTTTTTATCTCTAACAAAGGGCTACCTTTGAGAAATATATTTAAATTGTAAATTAAATTACAAACGGATTCTTTAGTTTAACTTTCTTTCACTAAGACAATCAGACAACTTATCCCTATTGCGCTTTAATTCTTTTCTATTTATATGAAACTCAATTATACTACCTGAATAAGGTTTTTTTAGTTGAAAATGAAAAACTTGTATTAATATTTAAGTTTTTTATTACGCTAATTCAAATTTGATGAGTTTACTAAACTAATGACATTTAATTTAAGAAGTTA
The DNA here is from genome assembly GCF_947502995.1 of uncultured Tenacibaculum sp. GTDB lineage: Bacteria > Bacteroidota > Bacteroidia > Flavobacteriales > Flavobacteriaceae > Polaribacter. The sequence goes on from NZ_CANNBW010000004.1 coordinate 76,573, forward strand.
AGCGTATGAGACAACTCAAAATTATTAAACAAGTTACCAACAGAGAATCAAAGTCTCTTGATAAATATTTACATGATATTGGTAAGATAAGTTTGATAACAGCTAATGAGGAAGTCGAATTAAGTAAAAAAATACGTGAAGGAGATCAAAAAGCATTAGAAATTTTAGTAGGTGCAAATTTACGTTTTGTAGTTTCTGTAGCAAAACAATACCAAAATCATGGGTTAAAGTTGATAGATTTAATAAATGAAGGAAATATAGGTTTAGTAAAAGCGGCTCAACGTTTTGATGAAACAAGGGGATTTAAATTTATATCATATGCAGTTTGGTGGATTAGACAGTCTATATTACAAGCTTTAGCAGAACAATCTAGAATTGTAAGATTACCTCTAAATAGAATAGGAGACATTAATAAAATTAATAAAGCTGTTGTACGTTTAGAACAAGACAATGAAAGAGCTCCTTCAGTCAATGAAATAGCTAAGTTTCTAGATATGTCTGTTACTAATGTTAAGGAATCCATGAAGAATTCTAGTAGACATTTATCTATGGATGCTCCTTTGATAGATGGTGAAAATTCTAATCTATACGATGTATATAGTTCAGGAGAATTGTCTAATGCAGAAAAAGAGTTAAATACTCAATCTTTGCGTATTGAGATTGAAAGAGTCTTAAAAACATTATCTCCAAGAGAATCAGATGTGATAAGATTATTTTATGGCTTGGGAGAAGAAAACTCAATGACATTAGAAGAAATAGGAGAAATTTATGATTTAACAAGAGAAAGAGTTCGACAGATAAAAGAAAAGGCTTTAAGACGATTAAGACATGTATCTAAATCAAAATCTTTAATAGCCTATTTAGGATAAAAATAATTAATAAATAATAATAACAAATATGTTAATAATAAAAGTAAAGGACGGTGAGAATATCGATAGAGCATTAAAACGATATAGAAAAAAATTTAAAGACACAAAGCTTTTACGTGAACTTAGAGGTAGAAGAGAATACGTAAAGGAATCTGTTAGAAGAAGAGAAGAAGTGAAAAAAGCAGAATATAAACAACAAGTATTATTAAAAGATAATTAATATTATTTTGTTTTATTAAAAAATAAAGAACTACATTTGCAGTGTTCAAAATAGAACGCCTTTTCAAATTAGGGTAGTACAATAAGTTTTTTTGAGTTTTCTCTTTCCTTCTTTATTCCAATTACTTTATTTTTTCAAGTGTTTTTTTTAGACTTAAATGTAAGTTAATACTATTCATTTACGTGTTCTAATTTGAATAAAAAAGAATATTAAAATATAAATTAAGTAAAATGCAAGAAGGTACAGTAAAGTTTTTTAACACTACAAAAGGATTTGGATTCATAACAGATAATTCAGGACAAGATATTTTTGTTCATAATTCTGGTTTGATAGATGAAATTAGAGATGGTGATAAAGTACAATTCGAAACTGAACGAGGAAAAAAAGGAATGAACGCAGTTAATGTAGAAGTTCTTGACTAAAATGTATTAAAATATCTCCAAAGACGTTTGGAGATTCTTTTTCATAGCAATTTTCCCACTCAATCTTTGAGTGGGTTTTTTTATGATAAAACTGATAATTATTTTTTGGAGTTTACCTTTTGATAATCATTCTGTTATGTGTTTTTTATTGTTTTGACAGTTGTAATTGTAGTTTTTGTTAAAGAATAAAGACTAAAACAAGCTGTATTTTTACTTCATGAAAATTAGAAATAAGCAATTATTAGGTTTTATTATCGGAATTTTAGGGATCGTTTTGTTTTCTTCAAAAGCAGTTTTGGTAAAGTTATTATACAAACACGATGTTCCGATGATCACTGCTTTATTTTTAAGAATGATTTTCTCTTTTCCATTTTATGTTTTTATTTTAATATCTTCTTCAAAAAAGAATACAAATAGTAAAATTTCTACAAAGAACTTTATTTGGATTTTATTTTTTGGTTTTGTAGGATATTACTTGGCAAGTCTTTTCGATTTTATTGGTTTAACTTACATTAAAGCAAGTTTAGAAAGGGTTATTTTATTTGTATATCCCACAATTGTTCTCTTATTTAATTTCCTGTTTTTAAAAGAAAAAATTAGCAAACAACAACTTGTAGCGACATTAGTTACTTACATAGGAATAGCAATCGCTTTTGGTGCCGAAGTTTCTGTTTCAGGATCTAATGTAGTTTTAGGAGGTTTCTTTGTATCATTATCGGCAATTACTTACGCATCATATTTGGTTGGAACAGGTTGGTTAATTCCTAAAATAGGAGTGGTTCGATTTACATCTTACGTTATGTTGGTATCTTGTATTTGTGTATTTATTCATTACGCTATCATTTCAGAAACATCTATTTTTAGTTATTCCTCAGAAGTATATGTATTAGGTTTTTTAATTGCCATTTTTGCAACAGTAATACCTTCCTTTTTAGTTTCTTGGTCTATTAAATTAATATCTTCTTCAAATTTTGCCATTTTAGCATCATTAGGACCAGTTTCTACTATAATTTTAGCAGTAATTTTTTTAGATGAATATCTTTCATTATTACAATTATTAGGAACATTAGTCGTAATCATTGGAGTGTTGTTAATTTCCAGAAATAAGAAGTAAAGTAGCTTGCTAAAATGTAGTATCTTTATTCTAAAATAAATCTTAATGAAACTTAGCACAGATACTTTTCAATTTTTAAATAAACTTGCTGAAAATAACACGAGAGAATGGTTTGCTGATAATAAACCTGAATTCGATACCATTCAAAAAGATGTAAAACAATTTTACAAAGCGATTCAAGAAAAACTTGAGGTTCATGATGAAATTGAAAAGCATAAGTTTTTTAGAATTTATAGAGATGTGCGTTTTTCAAAAGATAAAACACCTTATAAAACACATTTTGCAGGATCTTTCTCAAGAAATGGTGCACATTTAAGAGGTGGATATTATTTGCGATTAAAACCCGGAGAAAGCTTTTTAGCAGGAGGCTTTTGGGAACCTAATAAAGAAGATTTATTTAGAATTCGAAAAGAAATAGAAATAGATGCTTCAGAATTTAGAGATATTTTAGCTGATACTGAATTTCAAAAGTATTTTGGAGATAAATTTGAAGGAGATGAATTAAAAACTGCTCCTAAAGGATTTGACAAAACGCATCCAGATATTGATTTAATTCGTAAAAAAGGATACATAGCAATTCGAAATTTTACTGACAAAGAAGTACTTTCTTCTAACTTTATAAATGAAATTGATGTCTCATACAAAGCATTACGTCCATTTTTTGATTTAATGAGTTCTGTGTTAACCACAAACTTAAACGGAGAATCAATACTTTAAGTAAAAAGAATTTGATTTTTTCGAAAAGACATATTCAAAGTCTGACTTTTCTGCATTGCAATCAATCTACGGAGTCATGGATAAAACCGAAAAAGCAAAAACAGGTTGATCTTTCTTTTTAGTAACCACGATCTTGATTGGAATAATCTGTCTCACATAAAAACATATTGCTACAAAACAACTTAAAATTAAGAAAAGGATGAAAAAGGATGAAAGTATAATTGAATTAATAACTGAAATAAATAAAGAAATTGGTGAAAGTAAATATTTTTTGAAAGATTTTTGGGAAGGAGATTTATGTGCAATTGGGTTTTCAGATTTAAATGAAGAAATATTAATTTATGTATCGACTTTCGAAAGAGAAAAAGGTAATTATTATATTGAAATAGAGAAATCAAATAAAGAATTTCCCGATAAATATGATATGTTAGATAGAAAAGAAAAAGTAAACTTTAAAGAATTGAAATCGATATTACAGAATTATCTTTAATCGCAGAGTGATATTCAAGGGTATGATTTCTAGGTGCTTGTATCGAAAGTTGTTAAATTTTCGATTAGATACCTCTTATACTTGCATCGGTGTAGCTTATTTAAAAAAATCAATACTTTAAATGTAGTAAACACTTAAAGTATTGATTAAAAACATATAATTAAATTTGGCTTAAACCACCATCAACTTCTAATTCAACTCCGTTAATAAAAGAAGCATCATCAGAAGCTAAAAATAAAGCTGTGCTAGCAATTTCTTCAGATTTTCCAAATCTACCTAGTGGTACAGTTTGAGCAAAGCTTTTCCCCATTTCTTCAACTACTTCTCCAGGTAAATTCATTTTGCCATAAATAGGAGTTTCAATTGGTCCAGGAGCAATTGAATTTACACGAATTCCTCTATCTTTTAATTCAGAAGTTAATACTCTAGAATAAGCTCTTAAAGCTCCTTTACTTGCAGAATAAACACCGAAACCATCAAATCCTTTTTGGTGTACAATTGAGTTTGTAAATAAGATAGATCCACCATCGTTAATATGTGGAATTGCTTCTTTTGTAGCTAAAATTGGTCCCTTTACATTAATATCGAAAACTTCGGTGTAATGCTCATCTGTTATCTCATTTGTTGGAGCAACTGGCGCAACACCAGCATTTAAAAATAACACATCAATTTTTCCGTAGGCATTTACAGTTTCTTCAATTAATTTTTTGTTATCAGATTCTTTGGAAACATCTGCAACTACGGTAATAAATTCACCATTTAAATCCTTTATAGCTTCTACCAAAGCAGTTTCTCTTCTTCCAGATAAAACAACTTTTGCTCCTTCTTCTAAAAATAATTTTGCTGTTGCTAATCCTATTCCACTATTAGCGCCTGTTATTACGGCTACTTTGTCTTTTAATTTACTCATGATAATTAATTTTTATTTGAAACAATCGTTTCAAATAAGGTTAAAAAAAAAATTTTATTCTAATACAGAAAGAATTGTTTTTACAATACTTTGAGTATCTTTTTTGTTGTCCATTAAAATAGTTGAAAGATTAAATCCTTTTAAAGCAGTTAATAGATAAATAGCATATTCATATGCATTTTTCTTGTTGTTAATTGATCCTGTCTTTTGACCTTTTTCTACAATATCTTTAAAAAGATCTATCATGCCATTATCGTTATTCTTTAGAAAAGTATTAATACTATCTTTCTGATTGGCCATTTCAGAAACGCAGTTAGTAATTAAACATCCGTTTTTACATTCTGCATTTGAATAGAAAATACGTTCTAAAGTATTAATATGACAGTCATTTGATGAAATGATTTCGTGAATATGATTTCTTGATTTAGATTGGTAATCTTTTAAACACATCATATATAAATCTAGTTTACTACCAAAAGAGTTGTAAATACTAGATCTGTTCAAACCCGTTGCATCAACAAGATCTTGCATAGAAGTTAAAGTATAACTTTTTGAATGAAATACTTCTGTAACCTGCTGAATGACTAAATCTTTATCAAATGTTTCTGTCTTTGGCATATATTTGAAATGAACGTTTCAAAATTAATCGTTTTTTAGAAACTAAAAATAAATTAAATGTTAATTTTTTAATAAAGCGATTTCTTTACGTACAAAAAAGTAGGTAACAATAGTAGCTAGCAAGTCTGAAATAGGGAAGGAGAACCATATTCCGTCTAATCCATAAAAAATAGGAAGAATCAAAATAAACGGAATCAAAAAGATAGATTGACGCAATAATGTTAATATTAAAGCAGGTTTTGCTTTTCCCACTGCTTGAAAATATGATGCTCCTACTAATTGAAATGCTATAAATGGAGTAGCTAATAAAGTAGTTAAAATAGCATTTGGTGTTTGTTTTAATAATTGCTCATCGTTAGTAAACACAGTTGTCATTTCATAATTAAAGAAATATACAGCAGCAAAAATAAAAATGCACAGAATTGTACCGTACTTGTTTGCTGTGTTTAAAACTTCTTTTACACGATCGTATAAATTGGCTCCATAATTATAACCTGCAATAGGTAAAAAACCTTGTACTATTCCAAAAACTGGGAAAAATATGAACATCATTAAGCGATTAATGATCCCAAAAACAGCTAATGAAGATTCATTTCCATATTTGTATAAAGAATAGTTCAATATAATTGTTAAAACACTAATTGTACCTTGTCTAACAAGTGTTATACTTCCCAAAGAACTAATTTCTGAAACTATAGCTTTATTTAATTTTAACTGATTGAAACGTATTTGTAAACTACTTTTTTTAGAAAGTAAAAAACCAAGAATAAATAATCCGCAAACGGCATAAGCAATAGAGGTTGCTAAACCAGCACCAAACATTCCCCAACCAAATACTTTTATGAATACGATATCTAAAATAATATTTGCTATAGCTGGCAAAATTAAAGCGATCATTGCATAAGTTGGTTTTCCTAAAGCTCTAATAATTGGATTTCCCATCATTGCGTAAGCTAAAAATGGTACACCAATGATTATAATTCTAAAATAAGGAATTGCAGGTTCTAAAATATTTCCATTAGCTCCAAATAGTTTTAAAACAGCTTCTTCAAAAATTAAACATATAGCTACTAAAACAACTGAAGTTAGTGTTGTTAAACTGATTTGATTTCCAAATACTTTTTTAGCTTTTTCAACATTATCTGCTCCTAAAGCCAAAGAAATAACTGAACTTCCTCCAATACCAATAGCCATTCCAATAGAAGAAATTAAAAAACCGATTGGTAATACAACAGTAATAGCAGCAATAGCTAAAACACCAATCCATTGTCCAACAAAAATGGTGTCTACAATCATGTTAATAGACATGACTAAAATACCAATTGCAGCAGGTACAGATTGTTTTAATAATAACTTACTTACTTTTTCTGTGGAAAGTTCACTGGCAACTTGATTCATGATAGTAGAAATTAGGCTACAAATTAACGAAATAATAAGCTTTCTTATGTAAGTTTGTAGTTATGAATTTAAGTAAAGTTTTCACAACAACTAGAGTAGTAGTTTCTGAAGAAATTGACAATCTAAATCATGTTAATAATGTAGTTTATGTACAATGGGTACAAGACATTGCAACACTACATTGGCAACATCTAGTGAAGGATATAAATGCGGATCATTTAATTTGGGTTCTTGTGAAACATGAAATTGATTATATAGGACAAGCAATTTTAAATGATGAAATCACATTAAAAACTTGGGTTGGTGAAACTAAAGGTGTAAAATCTGTTCGTCATGTTGAAATTTTTAAAGAAAACAAACTATTAGCAAAATCGAAAACAACTTGGTGTTTGTTGGATAGTAAAACATTACGACCAACCAGAATTACAGAAGAAATATTTAATTTATTATCTCCATCCGAATAAGACTATCTTTGCGGTCTAAAATATATATATGTCAACTTTTTCAGATTTAGGTGTTCGAAAAGATTTTATTAAAGGATTAAACGAGTTGGGAATTAAAAAACCAACTGAAATTCAAGAAAAAACAATTCCTTTTTTATTAGAAGAAAGAACTGATTTTATTGGTTTAGCACAAACAGGAACAGGAAAAACTGCAGCTTTTGGATTACCAATTTTACATCAGATAAAACCTAATTCAGATACAATTCAAGCCTTAATTTTATCTCCAACAAGAGAATTAGTACAACAAATTAAAAAACAACTTTTTAAGTTTACGAAGTACGTAGATCATAAAATATTTGTAGAAGCTGTATATGGTGGTGAGAAAATAGATAGGCAAATCAAAAATTTACAAAGAACTACGCATATTGTTGTGGCTACTCCTGGTAGACTTATTGATTTAATTGAAAGAGGTGAGATAGACTTAAAAAACATAAAGACTTTAGTTTTAGATGAAGCAGATGAAATGCTGAGCATGGGATTTAAGTTAGAAATCAACAGGATTTTAAAATATACTTCTGGAGAAAGAAATACGTGGTTATTCTCTGCTACAATGCCTGATGAAATAAAAAGGATTGTAAAAAATTACATGAATATCAACGCAAAACGAGTTGAAATTAATCCTGCTTCTGTAGTGAATGAAAATATTACGCATTATTATACTCTAGTAACTTCTGCAAATAAAACAGATGCAGTGATTTCGTTTTTGGAAGGTAGACAAGATGAACGCGGAATTATCTTTGCTAGAACAAAAGCTGGCGCAAGAAAGCTAACAGGAGAATTATTAGAAGAAGGTTTTACTGTTGGTGTTTTAGAAGGAGATATGAAGCAAATAGAAAGAGATAAAGTAATGCGTGCTTTTAAAAATCAATCATTACAATATTTAATTGCTACAGATGTTGCTGCAAGAGGTATTGATGTGCAGAATTTAAATTTTGTAATTCATCATAAACTTCCAGAAAAACTAGAATATTATACGCATAGAAGTGGAAGAACTGCAAGAGCTGGAAATAGAGGAATTTCGCAAGCTTTTATTTCTTCTAGTGAAATAGAAACAATACATCAAATACAAAAAAGATTAAATATTAAGTTCATTAAAAAGTAATATTCAGTTTGTATTATGGATATAATTTACATCATAGACATCTTAGGAACTTTCGCTTTTGCTTTGAGTGGAGCTTTAGTTGCTTCAAAAAAAGAATTCGATCTTTTTGGTGTAATCATCTTAGCTTTTGTAACTGCTGTAGGAGGAGGAATGCTTAGAGATATTCTTATAAATGCACATCCAATTAACTGGATAGGTGATTTAAATTACATTAAAACTATAGCAATAGCAGTGGTTTGTACATTTTTATTTAAAAGTAAAATAGAACCGCTCAGAAAAACTTTCTTTTTATTTGATACCATAGGGATTAGTGTTTTTACTTTATTAGGATTACAAAAAGGTTTAAGTTATAATCTACCTTCTGTAGTTGCTATAATTATGGGAATGGTCTCTGCTGTTTTTGGTGGAGTAATACGCGATGTTTTAACTAGAGAAGTTCCTTTAATATTTAAAAAAGAGATTTATGCTTCTGCCTGTTTAGCTGGAGGTTTAGTATACTTAGTTTTAAAGAATTTTGAAGTGAATGAAAACTTTAGTTTTATATTTTCAGCTTCGGTTATCATTTTAATTAGAACTCTTTCAGTAATTTATAAGTTAGAATTACCAAAAATTAAAGATGATTTATTTAAGAATTAAAGAATAGTTTTTAAATTGCTGTAAATTAATTTTTACATGAATAAAATAGTTGTTTTAGTTTCACTTTTTTTATCAATAGTATCATTTTCGCAAGAAAAAGAATTACCTGAAGGTTGGGATAAAATTTTGTTAGAAGGTAAAATTGCTTACATGAATTTAATTACTGGTGATGTATCTACCAAATTTCCGCAAAAAAAAGCTGTGAAACTTAAAAAAGTAGTAGAATACGATCCAACGATTACTCATACTGTACAAAAAGGAGAAACATTAAGTACAATAGCTAGAAAATATAAAATGCCACTAGCACAATTATATAGATTGAATAGTTTGGTTGATTTTGATACCATTGAAATTGGTGATAAAATTGTTATTGGGTATGAAGAAGATCAAACTAAAAAGAATAAATCAAAAACTATAAATAAGGAACCAATTGCAGATCACTCTGATGAATCTAATTATCATACAGTGACACCAGGTGAAACTTTGTATAGTATTTCTAAACTCTACAATATTACTGTATCATTCCTAAAAAAGAAAAATAAACTTTCTTCAAATACTATTTACAAAGGTCAGAAATTAGTAATTAAATAATTTTTTTATTAAAAAATTGTAAATAAATTACTTTTAAGTGGTTTTTGTTTTGTGATTCCTAAAACTATTCATCGGTACTTTTTAGTCTTTCATCGAAACTTATGTGTTAAAATAGTATGTTAACATGTTGATATAGTATAAGTTTTCTAAATTAGTTGCATGTAAATTTTCAATCCCTCGTATTATGAATAGTAAGTTTTTATACGCAGTAGCTTTTTTTGCTTTCTCGCAAGCATTTTCACAATCTAATAAAACATGTGATACTCCAAATGATGAGCCAGCTCTTGATTTGAACAGTATTACTAAATGTTCTATTAAAGACTCAGATGATAAGAAAACTAAAAAGGTATCTGTTCAAGTTTCTTCGAGAAGAAGAGTAGTAAGAAAAAGAGATGCAGCTTCAGGTGTAATGACAAATGATTATACACACAAGTTAGCTAACATGAAGAAAAAGACAGATATTATAAATAATATAAGCTTCAATAATGCTGGAGGATTAAAAATTATTCCTTTTAATTATGTGGATGAAATTCCTCTTTTTAAAGAGTGTGAAAGCTCTCCAATATACAAGCAAGAAAAATGTTTCAAACAAGCTATTTCTAAGCACATTCAAAAAAATATCAAATACCCAGAGAATTCTTATGATAGAGGAATACAAGGTAGAGTATTAGTTCAATTTACGATTCAAAAAGATGGTAGCATAGGACAAATGAATATAGTTTCACCATATAAAGGAGAAGAATTAGGTAAAGAAGCAGAAAGAATTATAAAAAAATTACCAAAGTTTACACCTGGTAAGCATGCGGGTAAAGAAGTTATAGTAAAATATGGGTTGCCAATTACTTTTAGAATTCCTGGAGTAAAGCCAACAAACTTAAGAAAAGCACCTAAAAAGGCTGTAGTTAAAGATCAAATTTATCAGTTTGCAGATGTAGAAAAGATTCCACAGTTCAAATCTTGTGATGATGCAAATTTAGACTGTTTCAATAAAAGATTAGTACAACATATTCAAGATCATTTTGCTTATCCAGAACAAGCTATTGATAATAATATCCAAGGAAAAGTTAATATCAGTTTTGTAATTAATAAAGATGGAGAAGTTGTAAATGTTTCAGCTAAAGGTCCAGCTAATGGAAAGATTTTAGAATCTTCAGCAAAGAAATTAGTAGAAAAATTACCTGAATTTAAAGCAGCTGTTAAAAACGGAAAAAAGGTAAATACAAAATATACGTTCCCAATTGAATATAAATTGGATGAATAAGATTTAAGAAATAAAGTATCATAATACAGAAAAACCATCCTATTGGATGGTTTTTTTATTATCTACTTCTTGATTATTTAGCATTTGAAATAATGACGCTTTAGATTTTAAAAATTTATTTTTAGTATCTATAAGCTTTAATCTAGTTTCTATAAGTTTTACTTCTCTATAATTAATTCTGAATAAAGAACCTTCACCTAAAATAAACATGCGTTCTTCTGCTTTTACTAATTTTTGATAATCTTTAACTAAGTTTACTAACAAGTCACTTTGTTTATTGGTAGAAAATATTTCATTTTCGATAGCTTTCATTTTATTGTTTAGTTCCACTTTACTAGCAGAAATAACAAAATCCATGTCTTGTAACTTTAGTTTTGCAAGTTTAAATTCTGCCCTTTCTTTTCTTAAAAATAAAGGCACATAAACATTTAAACCTCCTTTGTAATTATTAGTGTCAAAATCAGTTAATCCGTTAATTTTCGGGCTCAAAAAGTTATATTCTAAATCTACTCTTGGTAATAAATTATTCAATTTTAATCTTTTATTTACCAGAAGACCTTGTCTCTTATAATCTAAAGATTTAATCTTTAAATGATTGTTCACATCAATGTCTTGTAACATATTCTGATTAATATCTAGAGCAGTGTCAATTATCGTTGTAGTTTCAGTATCAGGTATAATACGATCTTCTAATTCCAAAGGTAAATTTCCTTCTAGCCAAAGGAAATTAGAAAGCTTTAATTTCGATTTGATGTATTTTAAATTTGATTTTTCAAGATCAAGTTTTCTGTTTTTAAGATTAATATTGGCCTCTAAGGTATCTATTGCAGGTTTATCTCCGGCATTAAAACTTTTCTTTACAATATTGAACCTATTTTCTGCATTATTTAAAAAATCATTGTATATATTTTGTGTTTCATAATTTTTTAACCACTCGAAATAAGTAACAATAGCATCATATAAAATCGAATTCACTAACAAAGTTTGTTTAGCTCTAGCTTGCTGAGTGTATAATTTAGCTTGTTTTAATGTTGCCATTCTCTTATTCATCAGTAAACCTCTTGCTAGAGAAACTGAAACTCCAGCTCCGTATAAACCTTCATTAGGAACATTAGATTCAGGATTTAAAAATATCCCAGAGTTTTGTTCATAATTAGCCTTAAACTCAATTCCATACCAAGTTGGTATTTTGAAAGTGGTATTTAGTTTATCAAAATATTCTGATTTTTTAAACTTTTTACGATCATAATCAACAGAAATTTTAGGATCAAAAGCACCTCGAGCTTTAAGAAGTTTAATTTCTCCTTCAGAACTAACAAGTTGAGCTTGTTTAACAATGGGGTGAAATTCTTTTACGTATCCAATGTATTCAGATAATGATAAAACTTCATTATTTTGACTAAACCCACCAAGTGAAGCTATAACAGAAAAAAAGATTAATAGTTTTTTCATTACTACTATTTTAATTTTTTTAATTTACTCTTCTCAACTTTTTTTGAATCCTGTGGTTGGTAAAAGTTAGGAGGGAAGCTATTAAGTTGTCTCCATAATTCAAACCATATAGGAACATTATCTAAAAGTGCAATAGTTTTTGCTCCAGAACCAACACGAATTGCTGTTGGCCAAGGTTCAGCATCTTTATTTGGAGCTAATAAAACACGATACATACCGTTATCACTAATAAAGTTTTCTATGGCTACAACTTTTGCTCCATAAGTACCATAAGAAACATTAGGCCATCCGCTAAAAACAATTGCCGGCCAGCCATCAAACTGTACACGAACATCTTCGCCAATATGAACCAAAGGTAAATCTATAGGTCTTACATACATTTCTACAGCTAGTTCGTAGTTTGCAGGCATTATTCCAACCAATTGTTCACCTTCTTTAAAAGTTTCTCCAATACCAGATTTTATAGCTTTATTTATAAAACCATCTTGCGGGGCTGTAATGTAAAGTAAACTGCTTCTTTTAGTGTAATTTGCAACGCTTGTTTCTAATTTAGAAACTTGAACTTCAGTGTCTAAAGTTGCAGATTTAGCTGTGAATAAACTACTTCTGGCTTTAGCTAATTTATCTTGATATGTAGCATTAAGGGTTGAAATAGCTAGTTTAGCATTAATAACATTATTTTGAGAAGTTAAATACTTGTTTTCTTGTGAAATTAATTTTGCATTTGCTTCTTGAAACTTAGCACGTTTTTCTTCAACATCTTTAACAGCTTTTAAACCTTCTTTTTGTAAGTTAACTACACGTTCTAATTGAATTTCTGCAATACTTTGTTTAGTTTTTATAGCTTCTAAATCAATACTATCACTTTTAACTTTTAAATGAGCTTGAGTTAATTTATTTTTAGCTTGTTCCAATTTTAAAACTCTTTCATTTTGTAAAGCTTTAATCTGATTTTCAAGAGCTATAACTTTGTTTCTATATGCATCAATAGATTGTGTCTTTATGTTTAACTGATCTTGAGTTCTACGTGCAAGTTGATTATCAAAGTATTCACTTTTAACTTCAGAAATTCTAAGTATCGTATCTCCTTCTTTTACAAAATCTCCTTCTTGAACGTACCATTGTTCTATTCTACCAGGAATTTGGGATTGTAAGGTTTGTGGTCTTTGATTCGGACGTAATGTGGTTACATTTCCTTTACTAGAAATATTTTGTGTCCACGGCAAAAACAAAATGATTAGAATAATTACTGAAAATACCAATAGAAATTGTTTAAATCGTTTATGATACTCTTTAGTAAAAATTTCTTTTCCTGATTTAAAAGTCGTTAAATCGACATTTGTTATTTTATTGTTAGAAATGTTTAGCATCTTTTTTATTTTTTAATTTGCCCTTTTTCTAAGACAATATGTTTATTACATTTATCTTTCCAACAAGCATTACTACTTACTACTATTAAACTCCAAGGTCTTTCAGGAGAAGCCAAGAAGTTGATAATTCCTTTAGTTTCTTCTATTTGACATTGGTCTAACGGATCTTCTAAGATTAAAAGCTTAGGTTTAATTGTAATGGCTCTTGCTAGAATAATCTTTTTAGCAATGGTGAAAGCAACTTGTTTTCCTTCAGGTTTTATAACTGTATTTAGTCCTTTAGGTAATTGCTTAACAAATTCCGTTAACCCAACAACTTCCAAAACTTTATATATTTCTTCATCTGTAATACTAGTATTACCAAATGTTATATTTTCTCGAATTGTACCTTCAAAAGGAGTTTCTTCGGATAATGATAGTCCTAAAAGTGATCTATAATTATTAATGTGTAATCCTTGGATAGAAAGGTTATTTACATGTAAAAATCCTGATGTCGGTTCTATAACACCTGCTATTAATTGTAGTAAACTTGATTTACCAGAGCCACTTTCACCTTGTACTAATACACGGTCATTTTTGTTAATGGTGAATGATATATCACTTAAGATAGGTGTAGTTTTATTGGCTACTTTATATGAAGCATTTTGTAATTCAATAGTAAGATCACCTTCAACAATTTCACCATTTTGACTTTCGATTGGCTTATCTACTACCTGACCTAGTTTTTCTATTGAAGTTAAAACATCATAAAAAGACTCTAATCCAAGTATTAATTTTTCTACAGAGCTAATTACTAGTAAGACAATGATTTCTGCTGCAACGAACTGACCGATATTCATTTTTTGATTCAATACTAAAAATCCACCGATTAATAATAAACCAGCTGTTACCAGTACTTTAAAATTGATCATTAATATAAATTGGATTATTAGAATTTTGAAATGACTTTCTCTAGAATTTAAATACTTATTTACCAAAGCGTCATTTTTTTCTAAAGCCAAACTTGTTTTTCCAGAAAGCTTAAAGCTAACTACAGATCTTGCAACTTCTTGAAGCCAGTGTACAACCTTATATTTATTCTTAGATTCATCTAAACTTGTTTCGATACCTCTTTGAGCTGTTAGTTTAAATAATATATAAATAAGGATTAATAATAACAGTCCGAATATGATAAAGAACGGATGATAAAATGATAATAATAACAACGCAAACATAATTTGCAGAAAAGCAGATGGTACGTCAATTAATATTTTAGATAATCCTTTTTGTATCGTAAGAGTATCAAAAAACCTATTAGCTAATTCTGGTAAGTAATAGTTTCGTAATTCCTTCATTTTAATTTTTGGGAAGCGATAACTTAATTCAAAAGAAGCTCTGGTAAAAATTCGTTGTTGAATAGTTTCAATAATACGCAGTTGCATAAGTTTTAAAACTCCAGAAAAAATCACTCCCATGGTAACTAAGACTACAAGAACAATCCACGAAGCAGAAACTTGTGCTCCTTGAATTAAGTTAATAATAGCTTGAATCCCTAATGGAAGAGATAAGGATACTAGTCCTTCAAATATGGCGTAATAAGAAATTTGGAAAATATCTTTGCGCTCTAGTTTTACTAAACCAAGGAAACGTCTCCAAGGTGTTAAAGATTTAGTTGTCATTTGTTAAGGTTTTTATTACTAAGTGTGAATAAAAATGTGTGGGTGTAACAGATTCGTTACAATTAGTAATAGATGTGAAATGTTGAGTCATAAACTGTTGATGTAATGCTCCTTCTGTAACAGAGCTAGCTAAACTTAAAGGAAATTCATAGCTACTATTGTACTCAGAGATCATATCAGCTAATCTTCTTACTACTCTTTTGTAAGGTAAAAAGTATCCTTGTTTATTTTCTGAATCAACACTTTTGGTTAAATAAGATTTAGAATTTTCGTTGATAATAATTTTGTTAAGTAAAACTTCATTAATATGAGAGAAGTTTTGATCTTCTTTAGTTGTTCGTGTAACAATCTCTACAGCTTTTATCAGTTTTTCTTTGATGTCTTTAATGCTAAATGTCTCAATTACTAATTGATATTCTAACCATCTCCAGTACCAACAACTTAAATAAATTAATAGTTTGTGTTTACTTTCAAAATACCTGTATATAGAGCTTTCATTAGAGCCGATTAACGATCCTAATTTTTTGAAATTAAAACTTTCAAAACCAATTTCATCGATCAAGATGATACTGTTTTGAACTATTTTTTTACCTAATTCAGAGGATTCTGGATTCTTCAAATAAATCCCTTCAGGCACCTCAACTTTAATGTTTGAAAGTAATTTATCCATTTTTAATTGTTTTGAATGCAAATATAATAGTATTACTATTAAAATAAAGTTAAAAATATATTATTGTTTAATTATTTTATTTTTAAGTTAAACAAAATATAAGTATCTTTGAATAGGTAAAATTCAATCGTACAATTTCATGGCTAAAAAGAAAAATATAACTCAGTTAGATATTATTTCAATGTATATGGATTATGTGTTAGAGCATAATGAAGAACCTAAATCTGTATATAAATTCGCAAAAGAGAATAATTTTGAAGAACAATTGTTTTATAACAGTTTTGCTTCGTTTGAAGCAATTAAAAAATCAATATTCACAGTTTTCTTTGAAAATACACTAGCACTATTACACAAAAGTGAAGAGTTTGAAACTTTTGATGCGAGAAATCAATTATTAAGTTTTTACTTCACTTTTTTCGAAAATTTAACTGCTAATAGAAGCTATGTGGTTTATGCTTTATCAGGACAAAGTAACAAGTTAAAAACTTTAAGTATACTTAACGGATTAAGAACTCATTTTAAAAAGTTTATCGATACACTCAATATTGAAAAACTAGAGTTAAAACAAGAACGTTTAGAAAAGTTTCAAGATAAAGCGATAAGTGAAAGTGCATGGATTCAGTTAATAATGACAATGCAGTTTTGGTTAAATGATACATCGTCTTCTTTCGAGAAAACAGATGTGTTTATAGAGAAATCAGTTAATGCCAGTTTCGATGTGTTAAATATCGCTCCGGTAAAAAGTGTAATTGATTTCGGTAAATTTTTATTTAAAGAAAAGATGATGAAGTAATTTATGAAGACAATAGATAATATCCCCACTTCCAAAATTCAAAGAGCTTCTAAATTAGTGCAAACTGGTGCTAAAGTAGGAGTAAACTATTTAAAGTATTACGGAAGTAAATTGGTTAACGGAGAAGAAGAAGCTAAACAACAGTTAAATAAAGATAATGCTGAAGATATTTACAATGGATTAAAGCAGTTAAAAGGAAGTGCTTTAAAAGTTGCACAAATGTTAAGTATGGAAAAAGGAATTTTACCACAAGCTTATGTTGAGCAATTTTCTTTATCACAATTTTCAGTTCCGCCATTATCAGCACCTTTGGTTAAAAAGACATTTAAAAATTATTTTGGAAAGTATCCAAGCGAACTTTTCGATAAATTTAATTTAAATGCTGTAAGTGGAGCAAGTATTGGTCAGGTTCATCTGGCTGAAAAAGATGGAAATAAATACGCAGTTAAAATTCAATATCCAGGAGTTGCAGAGAGTATTTCTACTGATTTAGCTTTAGTGAAGCCTATTGCAATTAAAATGTTCAATATCCGTGGAAAGGATAGCGATAAATATTTTAAAGAGGTTGAAAATAAGTTAGTCGAAGAAACGAATTACATTTTAGAAGTAGAGCAAAGTCAGGCTATCGTAGATGCTTGTAAGCATATCAAAAATTTAAAATTTCCAAATTATTATAAAGAGTTTTCTTCAGATCGAATTATTACGATGGATTGGATGGATGGTGTTCATCTTTCTGAATTTACAAGTACTAATACAGATCAAGAGAAAGCGAATGAATTAGGTCAGGCTTTATGGGATTTTTATATGTATCAAATGCATATCATTAAAAAGGTTCATGCCGATCCACATCCTGGAAACTTCTTAGTTTCAAAAGATAATAATTTAATTGTGCTTGATTTTGGTTGTATGAAACAAGTTCCAGAGGAGTTTTACAAACCATATTTTGAGTTAGCAAAAAAGGAAAGTATTTCAGATCCTGTATTTTTTGAGAAAAAGCTTTATGAATTAGAGATTCTTAGAGAAGATGATAGTCCAGAAGAGTTAGCTTTCTTTAAAGAAATGTTCCATGAAATGTTGAGTTTATTCACACAGCCATTCAATACAAAAGAATTTGATTTCTCTGATGAAACTTTCTTCGGAAAAATCACTGATCTAGGAACAAAGTATGCTAAGAATACTGAGCTTAGAAATATGAATGGAAATAGAGGTTCTAAGCATTTTATTTACATCAACAGAACATTCTTCGGACTTTATAATCTAATGCACGATTTAAAAGCTAAGAATATTAAGATTAACAATTTCGAACAGTATAAAGATGTTTTTTAAAAAAGAGGATATAAGTGGATTTGATCATATTTATAAGATCAACTTAATGAATAGTTTATCAGGCTATAAATCTGCAAACTTAATAGGAAGTATTTCTCCTAATGGTGAAGAAAATGTAGCTGTATTCAGTTCGATAGTTCACTTAGGGTCTAATCCACCGTTATTAGGATTTATTTTACGTCCTACAACTGTTCCGAGAAATACGTATGAAAATATTAAAGAAACTGGTTTTTATACGGTAAATCATATTACAAAAAGAATCACAGAAGATGCGCATCATACATCTGCTAAATATGATAAAGGTGTTTCGGAATTTGAGATGACAAACTTAACACCAGAATATAAGAACAATTTTATAGCTCCTTTTGTACAAGAATCACCAGTACAAATAGGAATGAAATATGTTGAGGAGTATTACATCAAAGCAAATGATACAATTATGTTAGTTGGTGAAATTCAATTTTTTGATGTTGAAGATCATATGTTGCAAGAAGATGGATTTTTGAATTTATCTAAAGGGAATGTGGCAACAATAAACGGACTTGATGGATATGCAATTCCGAATTTATTTACAAGATACGAATATCAGCGTCCAAAAAAGATAGTAGAAAAATTATAGAATGAAGATTTTAATCACAGGTACAACAGGTTACATCGCAAAAAGATTAGTATTAAGGCTATTAGAAGATGGTCATCAACTAGTTTGTTGTGTCCGTGATTTAAATCGAATTCCAGACGAAATTGAATATAAAGACGGAATAGAATTTATAAAAGTAGATTTCTTAGAAGATAATTTAGAAGCTTTTCCTGAAGATATCAACGCTGCTTATTATTTAATTCATTCCATGTCTACGACAGCTACGAATTTTGAGGATTTAGAAAAAAAATGTGCTCAGAGTTTCAAATCGTTGATAGAAAAAACGAATTGTAAGCAGGTAGTTTATTTAAGCGGAATTGTAAATGATGATTCTTTATCTAAACATTTAAAATCTAGATTAGAAGTTGAAAAATCTTTGAAATCTAATCAATATGCTTTAACAACATTTCGAGCTGGAATTATAGTAGGAAGTGGAAGTGCTTCTTTTGAAATTATAAGAGACATTGTAGAGAAATTACCTTTAATGGTAACACCAAAATGGTTGAATACTCGAACACAACCTATAGCAATTAGAGATGTGTTAAGTTTTCTTGTGAATGGTTTAGATAATAAAGAAGTCTACAACAAGTCATTTGATATTTGTGGACCAGAAATTCTTACTTATAAAGAAATGCTATTGCAATTTGCTAAAGTAAGAGGTTTAAAAAGATACATTTTTACTCTACCAGTTTTATCACCTAGAATGTCTTCGTATTGGCTGTATTTCGTGACTTCTACGTCATTTAATTTGGCAAAAGCATTAGTTGATAGTATGAAAGTTGAAGTGGTTGCAAAACCTAATAATATCAATGAAATATTAAAAGTGCAACCAATCCAATATAGACAAGCGGTTAGTTTAGCTTTTCAAAAAATTAAGCAAAATGCAGTGGTGTCAAGTTGGAAAGATGCCATTAGTAGCGGCGTATTTAATGATCAATTAAACGATCATATTAATATTCCGCATTTTGGTTGTTTCAGAGATATAAGATCAAGAAAAATTGTAGATGAAAACTTTACAATAGATAAAATTTGGTCTATTGGAGGAGAAAACGGTTGGTACAGTTACAATTGGCTATGGCGTATTCGAGGTTATGTAGATAAGATTTTTGGAGGAGTAGGTTTACGAAGAGGAAGAACGCATAACACATACTTAGAACCAGGAGATCCGTTAGATTTTTGGAGAGTTTTATTAGCTGATAAAGAACAGAAACGTTTACTATTATTCGCTGAAATGAAACTTCCAGGTGAAGCTTGGTTAGAGTTTAAAATTGTAAAAAATCAACTATTTCAAAGAGCAGTATTTCGACCAAAAGGATTATTAGGAAGATTGTATTGGTATTCCGTTTTACCATTTCATGCTTTTGTTTTTAAAGGAATGATCAATGCCTTGGTATATCAGAAATGAGAGGAGTAAAAAAACAACATTTACCCACTAAAATTTGTCCGGTTTGTGAACGACCATTTACATGGAGAAAAAAATGGGAAAAGAACTGGGAAAATGTAAAATATTGTAGTAAAAAATGCAGCAAGATAAAACAGCAATAGTTTGGTTTACAAATACGCTAAGAACGCGTGATAATAAAGCTTTATATGAAGCAATTTCTAAATATAACAAAGTTATTGCTGTGTACTGTTTCGACAAATCTATGTTTCAAACTAAGCAATTTGGTTTTAAAAAAACAGAGAAATACAGAGCAAAATTTTTGATAGAATCAGTTACCGATTTATCAAACCAATTAAAAGAATTAAACGTACCTATTTATATACATCATGAGCATCCGCATGTAATTTTACCATTGTTTTGTCTGACTCACAACGCGGGTGCTCTCCTTTATCAAAAAGAATTTACTCAAGAAGAAACATCAGAAATTAATCGTGTGGTAAAAAAACTTGGTGATACGATTCATGTTGAAAGTTTTTACGATCAATTTTTATATCATCCAGAAGATATTCCATTAGAAATAAAATCTATTCCAGAGGTTTTTACTTTTTTCAGAAAAAAAGTAGAGAAATATGCTACAATTCGAGAAGAACTGATTCCAGTAGCAATGCCAAAAGAGAATTATCAGACAAACGACACAAAAGTTCCAACTTTACAAGATTTAGGTTATAGCGATTTTGAAGTTCCAGTTAAAACTGCTTTTCCTTTTAAAGGAGGAGAAACTGCTGCTTTTGAGCGTTTAAATTCATATTTCTTTTCATCGAAAAAGTTATCGTATTACAAGAAAACTAGAAATGGTTTAATTGGAGTTGATTACAGTTCAAAATTCTCTTCTTGGTTGGCTCATGGTTGTATTTCAGCAAAGTCAATTTATTGGGAAGTAAAAAAATATGAAAAACAGTTCGGAAGTAATCAATCTACTTATTGGTTGATTTTTGAATTGATTTGGCGAGATTATTTTAAATATTTATCGCTGAAGCATGAAAATAATTTATTCAAGTTAGAAGGAATAAAGGAACTATCATATTCATGGAAAAATAATGAAAGATTAATTCAAAATTGGATTAATGGCGAAACCAATGAACCTTTCGTAAATGCCAATATGATAGAGTTAAAAGAAACAGGTTGGATGAGCAATAGAGGCCGACAAAATGTGGCTTCATATTTTGCAAAAGAACTGTTGTTAGATTGGAGAATTGGTGCGGCATATTTCGAAAGTATGCTAATAGATTACGATGTTCATAGCAATTATGGAAATTGGCAGTATGTATCTGGCGTTGGAAATGATCCAAGAGATAGAAAGTTTAATGTACAACTACAAGCAGAACGATATGATGCGAACGGCAAATATCAGCAAATGTGGTTACAACCAACCTTGTTCTAATGAAAGCAGTAAGTATTATTTTTCCGCATCAGTTATTTAAAAGTACAACGCATATTCCAAAAGAAAATGACGTGTATTTAATTGAAGAATATTTATTCTTCAAACAATATAAATTTCATAAGCAAAAACTAGCTTTTCATAGAGCTACAATGCAATTTTATAAAGACTTTTTAAACGAAAAAGGATATCAAGTTTCATATGTAGAAAGTACAACTGAAATTTCAGATATTAGGAAGTTATTACCACAATTAATTGTAAATGGATACAAACAACTTCATTTTATAAATCCTACTGATAATTGGCTAGAAAAGAGAATAAATGAATTTGAAAATGAGATAGAATTAATTGAAATAGACAATTCATTATTTATTAATACCAAAGATGAATTAGCTTCTTTTTTTAAAGCTTCTAAAAAGAAATTTTTTCAAACTTCTTTCTATAAAAAGGAACGTTTAGGCAGAAATATTTTAATCACAAATGAACAACCAGTAGGAGGAAAGTGGACCTTTGATACGGATAATAGAAAGAAATATCCAAAAGGTAAAACTCCGCCACAAATTACATTTACTGAAGCTAACACATATTATCTAGAAGCTAGGAAATATATTGAAGAAAATTTTTCAGACGCTTTAGGAGAAATTGATGAGCAACAATTGTATCCATCTACTTTTGAAGATTCAGAAAATTGGTTAGAACAATTTTTTGAAGTTCGTTTTCATGAATTCGGAATTTATGAAGATGCTATTGTGAAAGACAAACATTTCTTGAATCATAGTGTTTTATCACCATTAATTAATGTAGGATTGTTATCTCCTCTGGAAGTAATTAAAAAGGCAATTGATTATGCTGCTAAACATGAAATTCCGATTAATTCCTTAGAAGGATTTGTACGTCAAATACTAGGCTGGCGCGAATTTATCCGTGGAATTTATGAAGTAAAAGGAACCGAAGAACGAACAAAGAATTTCTGGAATCATTCTAGAAAAATACCAGTATCTTTTTATGATGGAACTACAGGAATTTTACCAATTGATACCACAATAAAAAAGATCTTAAAAACAGGATATGCACATCATATTGAACGCTTAATGATTTTAGGAAATTTTATGTTGTTATGTGAGTTCGATCCAGATGAAGTGTATCGTTGGTTTATGGAATTGTTTATCGATGCTTACGACTGGGTAATGGTACCGAATGTTTACGGAATGAGCTTATTTGCTGATGGAGGATTAATGTCCACTAAGCCATATATAAGTAGTAGTAATTACATTAAAAAAATGAGTGATTATCCGAATGGTAAATGGCAAAAGATTTGGGACGGATTGTTTTGGAGGTTTATGCATACAAACCGAGAATTTTTATCAAAAAATCCACGTTTAAATATGCTAATTCGAAATTTAGATAAAATGGGAATTGAGAAAAGAGAAGAGCATTTTTCTAATGCTGAACATTTTCTTGATAACCTAGATAATAAAAAAGAATTTCAACTGAACTTATTATAGTAAGTAAATATGATAATAATGGTTTTTAATAAAATTAATAACGTCAATCTGAACTTGTTTCAGATTCGCATTATGAGATTCCGAAATAAATTAGGAATGACGTTAGCTTTGTGTGAGCCATTATATTCAAATATTCAGAAAACGAAAATTTGAAATTATGAAGAAAAGAGAAGATATAGCAGTAGTTTGGTTAAAGAGAGATTTGAGATTGCATGACAATGAAGCGATAACAAATGCGCTAAACTCAGGAAAAAGAATATTGCTATTATTTGTTTTTGAAAACCTATTGATAAACGACGATCATTATAGTCAACGTCATTGGGATTTTATAAAACAATCATTAGTTGATATCAATACAGAATTGAAAG
This sequence comes from uncultured Tenacibaculum sp., assembly GCF_947502995.1. Lineage (GTDB taxonomy): Bacteria > Bacteroidota > Bacteroidia > Flavobacteriales > Flavobacteriaceae > Polaribacter. The sequence goes on from NZ_CANNBW010000004.1 coordinate 100,025, forward strand.
AATATAAGACTAAAGTTTTAGCTGTTAATGGTGAAATTTTTGCAGTTTTTAATCAGTTATTGAATCATTATAATATTACAGATGTTTTTTCACATCAAGAAACAGGGTTATTAGTTACTTTCAATAGGGATAAAGAATTTTCGCGTTATTGTAGAAACAATTCCATTGAATGGAAAGAGAATATAAATAACGGAGTTTTAAGAGGTTTATTAAATCGAGAAGATTGGTTTGATAAATGGGAAAGTTATATGTATCAAGATATTTTACCTTTTGATGTAGATAAAGAAGATTTTATAAGTACTTCGGAAATTAATAGAATCTCAGATTACTTTCATACTACTGATTTAGTTACTGGAGACACATCTAATTTTCAGCAAGGCGGAAGAAGTATAGCATGGAAATATGCAAATACGTTTTTTGAAAAGCGTCATGAAAATTACATGTATCACATTTCAAAACCAGAAGCGTCACGAAGTAGTTGTAGTAGACTTTCTCCATATATAGCTTGGGGAAATGTATCGATTCGAGAAGTTTTCCAAAAAGCAAAAGCTGTTAAAGACGAATCTGAACATAAGCGTCATTTAGGAGCGTTTATTTCTCGTTTACGTTGGCAAGCACATTTCATTCAAAAGTTTGAAATGGAATGTACGATGGAAAATGCCAGTATTAATAAAGGTTTTCACAAGCTAAAAAAATCAATTTCTGAATCGTATAAAACGGCTTGGGAAGAAGGAAATACAGGTTTTCCTTTAGTAGATGCCTCTATGCGTTGTTTAAATGAAACAGGATTTATTAATTTCAGAATGCGAGCTATGTTGGTTTCTTTCTTTACACATATTTTATGGCAGCCTTGGCAAGAAGCAACACATCATTTATCTCGTCAGTTTTTAGATTTTGAACCTGGAATTCATTTTCCTCAATTGCAAATGCAAGCAGGTGAAACAGGAATTAATAATTTGAGAATTTATAACCCCGTGAAAAATAGTCACGATCACGATCCAGATGCTGTTTTTATTAAGAAATGGGTTCCAGAATTAGCACATTTACCAACTCCATTTATTCATGAACCATATTTAATGACACATTTAGATCAACAATTTAATAACTGTGTTTTAGGTAAAGATTATCCAAATCCAATAGTTGATATCAAAGAAAATAGAAAGAAAGCTAGCGATATTTTATGGAACATGTTAAAAGATAGTGAAGTAAAAAGAGAAAGCTTACGAATTTTGCGTAAGCATACGATTACAAATAGAAGTAGAATGTTAAGAGATGAATAATGATATTTAATACCACATATACGAATCAAGATTTCTTAGTGCATAGTAAAGAATTACTAGGAAAACCATTCTCTTTATTAAATAAGATAAGACTGAATGGAATAGGTTCTGGTCGTTTTATGATTGCAGAAGTAAGTCAGAAATTAAAATCAGATAAAGTTCAGTTTTCAGAATTGAATTACGGAAATATAGAAATGCGTCCGAAAGGAATTTTAGTTCATTTTACGAACAGATTAGAACGTTTTTCTTGGTGCATTCCTTATTACAAATTAGTAATATATAATTCTTCATTTTTCAGTATTCATGCCGAAGGAAGTTTTATAAAGTTTTTAAAAAACAAGAACTATTCAGAAAATAAGAAATTCATTTCAAAAATGATTGATTATAAAAATGAATATCTAAATCTAGATTATTATGACGGTTAGACAAATCGATAGAATTATAGAAATGGCTTGGGAAGATCGTACAACTTTCGATGCTATTCAATTTCAATTCGGATTAAAAGAACAAGAAGTTATCGAGTTGATGCGTAAGGAAATGAAACCATCAAGTTTCAGAATGTGGAGAAAAAGAGTACAAGGAAGAGCTACAAAACACCAAGCAAAAAGATCTTTTGATAAAGGAAGGTTTAAATGTACAAGACAAAGAAATATATCAAATAATAAAGTATCAAAAAGATAATAATGAACTCAGTTCATTGCATAAAAAATAATAGAAATGAAAACAGTTTTAGTTGTAGGTGGAAGTAAAGGAATTGGTAATGCAATTGTAACTTCTTTACAAGAAACGCATAAAGTAATTAATTTTAGTAGGAGCGAAGTAGCAAGTCATACAAACGTAACACACTACTCAATCGATGTTTTAGAAGATGAATTACCAGAGCTTTCTGAGAACATAAATGGTTTGGTTTTCTGTCCTGGAAGTATTAACTTAAAACCGATAGGAAGACTAAAATTAGATGATTTTAGAAGTGATTTTGAAATTAATGTAATTGGAGCAGTTAAAGTGATTCAAAAGTATATTAATTCACTTAAAAATAATAACGGAAGTGTAGTTTTATTCAGTACAGTAGCTACTAAATTAGGAATGCCTTTTCATGCAAGTGTTGCAGCTAGTAAATCTGCTGTTGAAGGTTTAACGAAATCTTTAGCGGGTGAATTTGCCACTAAAGTTAGGTTTAATTGTATTGCTCCAACTGTAACAGATACATCTTTAGCAGAAAAGTTATTACGTAACGATAAGCAACGCGAAAACATGGAAATGAGACATCCGCTAAAGAAATATTTAAAAGTAGAAGAAGTAGCAAGCTTAGCAAATTATTTGTTGTCAGATCACGCTTCTGCGATTTCTGGTCAAGTTTTTCCTATTGATGCAGGAATAGTCAGTTTAAAATTATAATATGAAATATTTAGCCTTTATCATTATGTTGTTTGCTTTTCAAGATACTATAACCGTTGTTGACTTTTCTCAATCTTCTGATATTAGCAGTTGGAAAACAACTAATGATGATGTTATGGGAGGAATTTCAACTTCTTCCATAGCGTTAAATGAAAATGGTAAAGGCGTATTTTCTGGTCATGTTTCTACAGAAAATAATGGAGGTTTTGCTATGGTTAAAAGTTCGGTAGCTGTAGCATTACAGGAAAATTCAAAAAAAATTGTTCTTCGTTTAAAAGGAGATGGAAAAGCATATCAATTCAGAGTAAAATCAAATCCAACAGATCGACATTGGTATACTCAAAACTTTACAACTTCTGGTGATTGGGAAACTATAGAAATTGATCTAAATAATTTATATCCAATCTTTAGAGGAAATAGATTACGTAGACAAAATTTTAATCATACAGAAATTAAAGAAATTGCTTTTTTAATAGGAAATAAACAAGATGAAAACTTCAAATTAATAATCGATTCGATTAAAATCAACTAAATCAATGCAAAAATCTTATATCAGGTTCATTATTTTTTTAATAGCTAACTTTTTAGCACTTTATGTAGGTGTTTTATTAATGAACGATGGTCCACGAACAGATTGGTATCAAAACTTAAATAAAGCTCCATGGACTCCTGCGAATTGGGTTTTCGGAGCAGCTTGGACAACCATAATGTTGTTATTCGCTTTTTACATGACCAAACTAAGTTATCAATACAAACAATCAGTTAAAAAACTGATAACATTGTATAGCGCACAATGGTTTTTAAACGTAATATGGAATTTACTTTTTTTCAATAAACATTACACTGTATTAGGTTTAATAAGTATCACTTTGCTGTGGCTTTTGATTGGTTACATTACTTTTAAGCATATAAAACAATTAAAATATTATACGATTTTAATTGTACCGTATTTAGTTTGGATGACCATTGCTACAAGTTTAAATGCTTACGTGGTTTTTAATAATTAATGATCTGAATTAATGGATTTGTAATTATTGTAAGCGCGTCCTAATTGTTTACTGATTTTGTCTCTTAATTTTTCTGGTTTTAGTACTTTGATAGAATCTCCATATCCAAGAATAACACGTTCTAATTCAAAGTTAATTTGAACTAAAATATTAAATATGAAACCATCTTCAGTTTCTTTGATTAACCGTTGAGTATGGTGAAAAGGTTTGGTAATTACGTAAGGAGCCAAGCGTTTTTCAATCCAAAATTCAATGCGTTTTGGTCTAGAATTAGAAACAGTAACTCCAATTACGTTTTTAAAGTATTCATCACCATTAACAGCTTTATCTATGTATTCAAGTTCATCTTTCTCTTCAATTTTTATAATACGATCAAGAGCTAAATTCATAAAATCAGTTTTATGATACACTATTAAAAACCATCGGTTATTAAACTCTTTTAAAAGCTGCGGATGTACAGTTAGTATATTTTCTTGTCTAGCTTTAAATGACTTATATGTAATTTCTAAAACTTTCTTCTTTTGAATTGCACTGTATAATGGATCTATAAGTTGCAAACCTTTTAATTGTTCATTTTTATCTAAATGAATAATAGCACGATTATTTTCTTGTGAAGAGTATACAGAATCTTCTAAACGTTGTAAAACTCCATCCATTTCTTTAAATAGCGAAAAGTCTTTAAACTGACGTAAAACCTGAATCGCATTATTCATTACTTTTACATCATTTTCAGTGACAGGAATATTCATAATAGAATAACCTTCTTCTGCATATCGATAATATTTTCGTTGATAAACTTCTATTGGCGCATTGTAACCCAACTTATCACTACGCATCATTTGAATATCGAGCTGAACAGTTCGTTTGCTTACATATACATCTTTTCCTTCATACTCATATAAAGCATCAGAACAAGCATCAATCAGATCATTTAAAGTCCATTTACGCATGGTATTTCGTAAACATTGATCTATGGTTTTATATCGAATAAGAGCATTTTTATTTGATGCCATATTATAATGTGTTTAATTCTGTTTTTAAATTGAATTTCGCCTGTTTTTCATAACAATCAATAAAAGTATTGGTCTTGTAAATGAATGGCTTATCTATAAAATGACGTAATACTTTTTTTCTTCCATTTTTATATAAAATATCTGGAACGAGTTTATATTCTTTTCGAATAAGTTTAGCATATTCATGGTATATTTCTGAAGATTGACCTAAAATAGCTAAATCAAAATCGATTAAAAAGCGAGTATCATTATCTGAACCTTCATGAGTTTTAGTGGCTATAATTTGATTAAAAATGATGTTTAAATCATCTTTCGAAAGTAGTTTTCGAAGTCGATCTACAGCAAAATCAGCACTTTTTTCTTCATTATCTTTTTTCCAAATATTATAAATTACATCATGATAAAAGATAGAAAAAGAAACCAAATTCGAATCTTTTAATTCATCTTTATAATGATCAAAATAAGAGAAGATTTCCTCTAAATGATTTAAATTATGATAGGTACGATGCTTTTCTTTGTAGTGTTTTTCAAGCTCATTCCATAATGAAGAAATGAGTTCATTATCTTGAGAATAAAGTGATAACAATTGGGTAAAACGTTCTTTTAAAGTCAATTTTTTCAATTAAATAGTTTGTATTACAAAAATATAAACTAATTTTACATTGACTTTAAACGGTTAAAGTTATTCGTTCTTTACTTTTCGTTCAGCAATAGTCTTTGAATTAATGTTTAATTTAAATACAAATAATTATGAATTGGAAAATTCAAAAGCTATTGAATGGAGAAACAATTATCTCTAAAGAACCAGGAAACTCGATGTTGCCAATTTTAAAATCAAGACAACCTGTTGTTTTAAAGCCAGTACAATGGCAAGATTGTGAAGAAGGCGATATAGTTTTCTGTAAAGTACGAGGAAATTGTTTTACGCATTTAGTAAAAGGTAAAAATGAAAAACGAGGATTACTCATAGGTAATAATCGTGGACATCTTAACGGATGGACGAAAAATGTGTATGGTATAGTAACAGAAATCTTACCATCTAAGTAGTGCTAATAAGCACTTTTTTTGTTTATAGACTTTTCGAATTCAATATAAATTTCAATTTTTTTATAATTATTTTTTATTACGCAAAAAGATTGCGTAACATAAACTGATCTTTGTACCGTAATTAAAATGAAATGGAAACAAATATTTTAAATATTGAAAAATTAAAGGAAGCTATTCATAACGGATATATTCATAAGAATAAACATCCAGAAGCTGATTTATGGATTTATAATTATACGCAATCTGCACAATATGAAAGCTATTGGACAAAAGAAACTTTACGATGTAGAGGATTGATTTTAGATGCTAATTATAATATCATTGCGAATCCTATTTCTAAATTTTTTAATGTAGAAGAGATCGGATATGAAAAATTACCGAATCTTCCTTTTAAGATATTTGATAAAATGGATGGATCACTTGGAGTTTTATATTGGCTAAACAACCAGCCATATATTGCAACTAGAGGCTCATTTAATAGCAAACAATCAATTAAAGCAAACGAATTACTAAATAGTAAGTATAAACATTGTATTCAGAATTTAGATTTGAATAAGACGTATGTATTTGAAATCATTTATCCTGAAAATAGAGTTATTGTAGATTATGGTCAAGATGAAAAGTTAATATTATTAGCCATTATAGATACAAAAACAGGTATTGAAGAAGAACTAGTAGATATTGGTTTTCCGTTACCAAAACAATATCACTATAATAGTATTGAAGAGCTTAAAAGTTTAAATTGGAATAATAAAGAAGGATTTGTAATTAAATATGAAAATGGTTTTAGAGTTAAAATAAAATTTGAACAATATATAGAATTACACAAAATCGTAACTCAAATTTCTTCTTTAACTATTTGGGAAACTTTAAAAGAGGAGGGAAGTTTAACAAAATGGATTGAAGATGTACCAGATGAATTTTTTAAATGGGTAAAACAAACAGAGTCAGATTTAAAATTAAAATTTAAAAATATAGAAGAAATAGCAAAGTTAGAATATAAAGAGTTTGCTACAGACAGAGAAACAGCAGCTTATTTTCAAAGTTGCACATATCCAGCTGTATTATTTTCAATGAAAAATAAGAAAAACTACGATCAAATTATTTGGAAGATGATTCGTCCAGTATTTGAAAAGGCATATTCTAACGAACATAATTAAAATAAAGATTTAAATATTATAACATTCTTAACGATTGCTATTTTACGTCATTCCGAATTTATTTCGGAATCTCAAGATACTCACATTTTAAGTTCTTAATGAGAACCTGAAACAAGTTCAGGTTGACGTAATTAATTTCAAAATAGATTAAGAATTACAATTAAAAATTAAGAAAATGAAAAGAATAATCATATTAAAAGGAATACCAGCATCAGGAAAATCAACATACGCTAAAAAGTTAGTTTCAGAAAACCCAGGAATGTATAAGCGTATTAATAGAGATAGTTTACGTGAAATGTTAGATGCAAATCACTTTAGTAAAGGAAACGAAAAGTTTATTGTGAAAACAAGAGATTTTTTAATCAAAGAAGCGCTTTTAGCAGGTAAACATGTTATTGTTGATGATACAAATCTTTACGACAAAAATCAGGAAAGAATTGCAGAAATAGCTAGTGAATACACCAATGAAACAGGTCACGCTGTAAAAGTTGAAGTGAAGTTAATGGAAATAGATGTAGAAGAAGCAATTCGTAGAGATGCTGCTAGAGAAAAATCTGTTGGAAGGGAGGTTATTCTAAGAATGGATAAACAACTGAAAACAAAAGAAAAGCTAAAAAACGAATATGTAAAGCAAAATGAAAATTTACCAAAAGCTATTATTTGTGATTTAGACGGAACCTTATCTTTAATTACAAACAGAAGTCCGTTTGATGGTAGCAAATGTGAACAAGATTTGCCGAATGTACCAATCGTCAATCTGGTAAAGAATTATCAGAAGCTAGGATACAAAATCTTATTACTTTCTGGTAGAGATGGTCAATACAAACCAGAAACAGAATCTTGGCTTCAAAAACATGAAGTAAATTACGATGCACTTTGGATGCGTAATCCTAAAGACAAAAGAAAAGATTCTATTATAAAAGAAGAATTATATAGAAACGAAATTGAAAATAAGTTTTATGTAGAATTTATTCTAGATGATAGAAATCAGGTTGTTGATTTGTGGAGGAAGAAATTACAATTACCTTGTTTACAGGTGTTTTATGGTGATTTTTAAAGTAAAAACAAAAACTTGTCATTAATAATAATTTTAATTTATACGTCATTCCGAACTTGTTTCGGAATCTCATTATAGCTTAAATAAGATATATAATGAGAACCTGAAACAAGTTCAGGTTGACGTACATAGATTATCATAAATAAAATGATGGAAAATCCATATCAAATTTTCGGTTCTAAAAGTTCTGTTGACTTAGATGTATGTTTTTTTGTTGATGAGTTAAATTCGATACAAGAAAATCATGAAACTATAAAAACATACATCGAAAAGTCAAATATCGATACAAATAAAGTCATAAATGCTAATCTAGCAATTATTGAAAAAGGTATTGTCATAGCTTGTTTTAAAGGAGAAGAAGATGAATTAAATAATGCCTTGTATGAAACTTATAAAATTCATAAACAGCAATTTGAAAAAAGAATAATAAGGAAAGTAAACAGAAATGTTGAAGCTAGAATTGAACGATGTTTACGGTCTTTAGTTTCATATTTTACAAGAACTGAATTTAGAGTAAAAGTCAAAGAAGCTCTAAGAGGAAGTATAAAAGACAAAGTTGTTTTTTTAGAGGGTATACAACTTGATCAGATTAAAGATTTTGGAAAAAATGGTTCTCAAATAGAAGTGTATAAAACCATAGCTTTTCAATTAGGAATTACGTTAGCCTTATTAGAATCAGTTGAATTGTATACTAAAGAAGGTATCATTGAATACTATCCAAATCTTGAAAATTATTTACTAAGAAAAGAAAGTAATGTAAATGCATTACAAGAGTATTTAGATGAGTTTATAAAAAAAATGAATGAAAGTTGATAGAAACCTCACGGGTTTTAAAACCCTTAAGGTTTAGGAAGTTATGAAAGATGAAAACGTATAGAATAAAGCATAAAATTTATCAAGTACTAAATGATAAGTTATCAGAGAAAGATTTTGAAAAAGATATATACTTCATGGTTGAAGTGAATAGTCTTAAATTGAATTCTTTTTTATTTGATTTAGTTGAAGTCAATTATAATTTAAATACTTTTAAAAACCAGTTATTGAATGTTTTTAATAAGCATTCTACAGCTGATGAGTATCTAGCAATTTCAATTTTTGAATTAAGTAAATTAATATTAGATTATAACAATATTAATGAAGTTTTCGAAGTAATTAAAGTTATAAGAGATAAATGTCTAGAAGAGGATTTTGGCTATCAAATATTAACCGATTATTATATATGCTACGAAAATTATAGTTATCAAGAAGTAATAGATCATGGCTTATCTACTTTTGAATTAATGAACGAAGCTAAAGATATTGCTAGAAAAGTTTTTGATAGATATACTAAAGTAAAAGAGTTTGAAGATTGGTTATTCATACTAAAAGGCACAGTAAGTTATACCTCAAATAATGAAGAAGAACTGTCTTATCAAGTTAAAAATTATATAATAGAACAAAGTTTAGATTTTAGATCAGAAAAAGATATAAGAAATGATTTTAAAAGTTTAGGATTTAGTGATTATGAAATCAATGAAAGTTTCTTAAAATCGGAAGAAGAATTAATAAAAAGAGCAAAAGAAAAAGCATTACCGTTATTGGTTCTAGGTATAGTTTGCACTTTTGTTAGTGTCGCATATATCTATCAAAAGGATAAGGTTTTTTATTGGCCTATTTTAATTCATGTATTATTAGGACCAGGATTAATTTATTCTGCAATTTTATTGCATGTAAAATCATTAAAGAAGAAGTCAAAATTTGAAAAAGAGAAATTATGAAACCAGCTTTAAAAAAGATAGATAATTTTCCATTTCGATATTATCAATATGGATCAACAAGTTCTACTGATTTAGATGTGATTATTGAAATCAAAAAGGAAGAAATGCCATTAACTCAAGAAGAACGTAAAATCAAGTTAAAACAATTGATGTTAGATTTCAATTTGAATTGGAATGCTATTTTTGTAGTAATTGAAGATGGAGTTTTGATTGATACTATATATACTAAATCTTGGATTGATTCTTTGAATAATGCATTCTATTATACCTATAAAAATCATAAACAATTTTTTGATTTACCAGTTAAACGACTGTTAAAAAGAAATAAAACATTAGCTATTTACAAAGCAGTAAGAACGGTATTAACAATGTTAACTAGAACAGATTTAAGAGTAAAAATTAAACCTATTCTTAAAGGAATTCATCCTTTTTCAAAGAAAATAGATGTTTTAAAAACACTTGATTTTACAAGTTTTAATTCTTTTAATCAAAAGAATACAATAGCTGAAGATATTTGGAAAATTTTAGCTTTTTACATAGCTCAGAATATTTTATTACTTTCAAAAAATCAAGAAGTATATTCAAAAGAAGAAATATTGAGTTATTATCCTCAACTTTTTAATTTTATAAATAGAAAAGTAATTTCAGTATCCGATAAACAAGTACTAAATATTCTTAAAGATATTTGGATCAAAGAAATTTCTAATTATGGGAATTTTACTTCAGATCATAATATTCTAAAGTGTAATGAAGAAGTAATTGATATGGTAAAAGAAATTAGTATTTAGTAAATAATAACAATATGCAAATAAAAAAAGGAGCACTGTATTAGGTTTTAATTAAAAACGTAATACAAATGAAAAAGTTTAGTCGATTCAAAAACGCTTTCGGTTTAAACAAATATGGATTAATAGATTTTCCAAGAAAAATTTCTGGAATTCAAATTTCTAGAATAAAAGTAGGCAAGGAGCAAGGTTGTGAATGGTGTTTTCCACACGGATATGAAACTATAAATGTAACTATACCTGAAAGAAATTGGAAAAGTCAAAGAAAAACACAATGGAAAAAAGAATTTTAGAACATTTAGTAGCATTAGAAAAAGAAAAGAATATTGAAATTCTATTTGCAGTAGAATCGGGAAGTAGAGCTTGGGGTTTTGCTTCTCCAGATTCTGATTATGATATTCGATTTGTATACAAGCATTCCAAAGATTGGTATTTAAATCTTTGGGAAACAAAAGATACGATCGAATTTATGACAGAAGATGATTTAGACGGATCTGGTTGGGATATCAGAAAAGCACTTCGTTTATTGGCAAAGTCAAATGCTTCGTTTACAGGTTGGTTATTTTCACCAGTAATTTATAGAGCAAATACCGCTTTTTTAGAAGAATTAAAAAAATTGGCAAACGAAAACTTTAATCCAATTGCTGGATTTCACCATTTTCATGCTATGAATAAAGGTTTTGAGGAAACCTTAGGAACTGATAAAATGACATTAAAGAGTTTCTTTTATACTATCAGAACTGCTTTATGTGCCAATTGGATTGCCAAAAAGCATACGATTCCACCAGTATATTTTAGAGAATTGTATGAATTAATTGATACATCTTTCCATGCTAAAATTGATGCTGTAATTCAGCTAAAAAGTGAACGAATAGAAAAAAGTAACGATCCTGTTTCAGATGAACTAATTCGTTTAGTTAGAGACATTATTAATGAAAATAACGAGTTAAAAAATAGTTTACCAAGCGGAAAAGCAAATCAAGAAGCGTTTAATACGTTCTTTTTGAAACATATTTAATGTTTTGGCTAGTTCTAAAAGGTATTATGATTTGTCAGTTCGAGCGGTGTCGAGAACGAAATAACACGAGAGATTTCGACTGCTCAACCTGACATTTATTTAAAAATATAAAGCAATGACACTAGAAGAACTAAAAAAATCAAACTCGATCATTTTTGAAAGTATTAGTGGAAGTAGGGCGTACGGATTACAAACACCTACTTCAGATACTGATATTCGCGGTGTTTTTATTTTACCAAAAGATAAATTCTATTCGTTGGATTATATCGGACAAATCAATAATGAAACGAATGATATTGTGTATTATGAATTAAGAAAGTTTATAGAATTATGCTTAAAGAATAATCCGAATATTTTAGAATTATTAAATATGCCAGCTGAGTGTATTCAAATTAAACACCCTATTTATGATAAAATTACATCGGAATTATTTTTATCAAAATTATGCAAGAATACATTTGCTAATTATGCTTTTACTCAGATTAAAAAGGCGAGAGGTTTAAATAAGAAAATTGTAAATCCGGTTGAAAAAGAACGAAAAGAAATCATTGATTTTTGTACAGTTCTTCAAGGAAAAAAGTCATTACAATTAAAAGAATATTTAACAGAAAATGATTTAGGTATTAATAATTGTGGATTGGCTAAAATTCCAAATATGAAGAATTGTTTCAATTTGTTTTATAGTGATTCATTAGGGTATCAAGGAATTGCAAGAGAAAACGCGAATGAGGTTTGTACAAGCTCAATTCCGAAAGAAGAAAAGCCAATTGCTGTTCTATACAGTAATTTAGAAGGTTATTCATCGTATTGTAAAAAGTACAAAGAATATTGGGATTGGGTTGATAAAAGAAACGATGAACGTTATAAAAGTAATATCTCTCACGATAAAAATTATGATGCGAAGAACATGATGCACACATTTCGTTTATTGCATATGGCTGAAGAAATTGCTAAAAACAAAGTAGTAAATGTTAGAGTTAGTGAATCTGAAAGAAAATATTTATTTAGAATCAAAAATGCTGAATTTGAATACGATGATTTAGTTAATGAAGCAGAAACTATTAAAAAAGAATTAGAACAGCTTTATGAAACTTCTGATTTACCAGAAAAACCAGATAAAGTTTTGGCCAATGAGTTATTGAATAGTATAAGAACTGAATTTTATAATCAGAACGAATATTAGTAGTGTATGATCATAAACTTACGTCAACCTGAACTTGTTTCAGGTTCTCATTAAAAATTGTTGTTTACAAAAGTTTTGAGATTCCGAAATAAATTCGGAATGACGTCAAAACAGTATTTACAACTAAAAATTATTCAATAAACCAAAAACAAAGAATTACTATAAATATTCTTAACTCTAAAAAACTTATAATGCCAAAAAATAGAGGAAAAGAAGGTTCAGATGATCGATTATTTGGACAAGAATTTATGCTACGTAAGATAAAAGAAGCAGTTTACGATATGTCGTTTCTATTAGAACGTGGCTATGGAGAAGCTTCTTCTTGTGAATTAGCTGGAAATCGTTACAAGTTAAATAAGCGTCAGCAACAAGCTATAAAAGGAATGTCTGCAGCAGCATCAGCTGTAAAAAACAGAAAGGAAAAGCAAATTTGGAAAGAGAACTTGATCGGTAAAGAAATCATAATTGATGGTTTTAATCAAATTATATTATTAGAAAGTATTCTTTCCAATGCGTATGTTTTTGAAGGAAAAGATGGAGCTTATCGTGATTTGTCTTCTTTACATTGAACTTATAAAAGTGTAAATCAAACTGAAGAAGCAATACGTTTAATTGGTGATTTCTTTCAAAAATATAAGGTAAAAAAAGTAGTTTGGATTTTCGATCAACCAGTTTCTAATAGTGGTAGAATGAAAACTAAATTATTAACTATTGCAGAAAAATATCATTATAATTGGGAGGTAATCTTAGAAAACAATCCAGATAAAGTAATTGCAAATAGTGAATCTGTAGCTATAACTTCAGACGCTTGGATACTAGATCGCGCATCTATTTGGTTTAATTTAATAGCTGAATTACTTCCAAAAAATTATAAAACATTAGTTTCTTGTTAAATTACAATTCTTAAATTCTAAAAAATATTGCATATTTGCATCAGAAATGAAACAAGAATCACTACATAACACAATTCAAATATCGAGAAAAGATGCTGGTGTTTATCTAAATTGGATGAACGCAGGAAGGACGTTATGTAATTATTTCAGAAGAAAATAGAGATTAAAAACAAATAATAATTCATAGTAAAAGCGTCCAATTTTTAAGTTGGACGCTTTTTTTGTAAAAAATGATAAAAAATCTTAGAAAGTTAAAAAGCAAACACATAGTCGATGCTAAATCAACAAATAACTAGTAATCAAAATAGTAACAAGTTTGTTGTGTATCCGTAAAACTACGGACAGGAAATCTATTGAATCAATTTACTTTAAATGCTTGATTTTAAATTATTTATTATTTGTGTGTTTGAAATATTTGACACATATTTGCACCACGAAAAAATTAATTCATAGGAAATGCTAAAAATGAATAACATACAAGATTGGAATACTAATAAAAGTGCACAAATAAATAGTGCTAGTATTGTTATGGAGTTATTTCAAATGAAAATTAGGAGGTATAGAGAGTAAAAAGTTTAGTATATAAATTTTAGAAAGCACCTCCGAAACGAGGTGCTTTTTTATTGTCAGTATTAAAGAAAAAGTATTTTAAAGAGTTAATGAAAAATGTAGAAGTATAAAGGAATGTTTAATAGCAATGAGTTCGAATCTCATCTTCTACACAAGCGCGCGAAAAGAGAATTAGTAATTATTAAAAAATTAAGATCATGTTTAAGAAATATAACAGTATTGAAAACACATATCGTGAAAAACAAATTGAGCAAGTTTATCTTCATGGATATGATAAAGAAAAATATGTAGTTCAGGAAAAAGTACACGGATCTAACTTTTCTTTCATTACAGGTGGAGAAGTAATTCAAGTCGCAAAACGTAGTGGGTTAATTGCTGAAGACGAAAAATTTAACAACTACAAATACGTACTAGAAAAGTATAGAACAGCTATTGAAAAACTATACGTACTTGTAAAAGAAAAATATCCAACCATAACTGAAGTTACGGTCTATGGTGAAATCTTTGGAGGTAGTTACGAACATCCAGAAGTATCAAAATCAAAAGGAATGTCAAGAATTCAAAAAGGAGTTTTTTACGCACCTGATAACGATTTTTATGCTTTTGATATTCGTATCGATCACGATGTGTATCTAAATGTAGATGAGGCAAATGAACTTTTTGAAACCGTTGGACTATTTTATGCAAAATCACTTTTTGAAGGTTCATTTAAAGATTGTCTAGCATATTCAAACGAGTTTGATTCAAAAATTCCAGGTTGGCTTGGTCTTCCAGAGATTAAAGATAACACTTGTGAAGGTGTTGTAATTAAACCCGTAGCAAGTAAAATTTTTAAAAATGGAACACGAGTAATCTTTAAAAACAAAAACGAAAAATGGTCTGAACGTTCACATGCAACAACACGAATTAGAAAAACTACTGTGGTATCATTTTCAGATAAAGAAAAGAAAACACTAGAAAAACTAATGAGTTATATTAACGAAAACAGACTAATGAACGTACAAAGTAAACTTGGTGATTTTGAACCAAAACAAACTGGTAAAACTATTGGTTTACTATCACAAGATGCTTTTGTAGATTTTAAGAAAGATTACGAAGATGAGTGGAATACTATTGAAAAAGAACGTCAAAAACTATTTACTAAAGCACTTAACAAAGAAGCTGTTAGTTTAGTTAAAGAAGTACTTTTATTCAAGTAAAGTAACGTCAACTTGAACTTGTTTCAGGTTCTCATTAAGTAGATTTAATAATTTAAAAATAATTTCGAATTAAATTCGGAAACTATTAAAATTAGAAATGTAGTTTAAAAGACAAAACATTGGAAAATACCCAAAGATGCAAGTAAAAATCTTTCCATTTCTAATTTTTTAAATTGCTACGCAAAATGAATACGTAGTAATAAATTAAGTTTGCTGTGTTATTCAATAAAAGATGAAAAAAGAAGAATTACATATTACACTATTTGCTTTACAAAAAGAGCTAAATGAAAAAGAAGAAAAACATTATTTAACGTATTGTAAAGAAGAGCATTTGAGGTCTTTCATATCTAATTTACATAGTTATTATTCAGATGCTAATTTTTTAAAGACGTTTACTTTACCATATTTCGAAGAAGAAATTCAAAGAGATAGAAAAGCTGCCTATGAACAGTTTCTATTTTTGTTTGAGATAAATGAAGTTGATGAATTAATTCAAAGATTTCAACATACAGATATCACTGATTTTCTTTTGGTTTTAGGGCAACGTTTAACATCAGCAACAGATAACACGATAAACGCACTTCCGCCTTTAAATGATGATGTTTTTAAAGCAAGTTTTGAGCAATATAATTTACACGTTACTAAAGCAGTTAGAGCTTTTGAAAAACATTCAGAGCGAACAATAAATAACTTTTGGGGTAGTGTAGAAGGAAATCCGAAACAGAAAGAGGAAAAGGTAAAAGAACTGATACAATATTTACTACATCAAAAAACATGGTGGAATGTATTTTATCATTTTAAACACGAGTTGATTTACGAAGTTCGTATTGCTTCTGGTCACGGAGCCAGATGGAAAAAAAGTAATTTAGAATTTATTGGTTTTGTAGAGCCTTTCTTGAATTCAGAAAATGAAAAATAATAGTATTTTAGCCTAAAAGAAAAAGTATTTTGTTATATATCATTAGTACTCTTATTATCCTTTTTTTAGTATATAAATTAATCACTAAAGAAAAAATTGAACCTAAAATTAATACTGTTGAAATTCAGGAACATTGGTATACAATATTAGAAGAAAATGTACTGTTTTATAAACAATTAAATACAGAAGATCGTTTACATTTTAAGAAACGAATTCAGACTTTTTTAAATCATGTAGAAATTGTTGCGGTTGATTTTGAACTTCAAGATTTAGATATTTTATTAGTGGCAGCAAGTGCTATTATACCTGTTTTTGGTTTCAACAATTTTATGTATCCGAATTTAAAAACTGTGATTATTTATCCCGATTATTTTAATGAAGATTTAGAATTCGCAGCAAAGTCAAAAAACAAAATTATTGGTGGATTAGTTGGAAACGGACGCTTTGAAAATAAAATGATTCTATCGAGAAGAGCTTTACACCATGGTTTTACCAACAAAACTGACAAAGGAAATACCGGAATCCATGAATTTATTCATTTATTAGATAAACTAGACGGAAATATTGATGGTATTCCTAAAGCATTATTAGACAATAAGAATTTGTTAGTTTGGCTAGATTTAGTTCATGATAAAATGGAAGATATTAATAACGATGATTCTGATATTAGGAATTACGGAGGAACATCAAAAGAAGAATTTTTTGCAGTTGCTTGCGAATATTTTTTCGAAAGACCAATGTTATTAAAAAGGAAACACCCGAAGTTATATCAAATGTTAGATGATTGCTTTACTGTAGATTAAAAAAATTAATGGGATAGTAGTTTAAATGGAGAAAAACTAGGTGTCCGGCTAGACCCAGATGCGAGTTCGAGTCTCGTCTATTCCACAAAGAAAATCATATGGAAACATATCAATTTACTCAAGAAGAATGGGATAATTGCATTAAAGTACTACAAACTTTAAAAGATAATCCTTTTCATAATCCAGATAATCAATTGTTTTCTGGTTTAATTACTAAGATTCATAAAAAAGCGAAAAAGCAAAAGAGTTATGAGTCAACTCAAGAAAGATTAAAACAAGATTTAAATGTTTTAAAAGAATCTACTATTTTCAAAAATGCAATTCGTAATGAAACGTTATATGCTGAAGGTGAATTGAACACTACTAAAGAATTTAAATTGATAAATAAACCTAAGAATTGTTATGTCTGTAATGTACAGTTCAATAAGGTTCATTTTTTTTACAATAGAATGTGTCCGAATTGCGCTGAAGAAAATTATGAAAACAGATTTAAAAATATTGATTTAGAAGGAAGAAACGTAATTATTACTGGAGGAAGAGTAAAAATTGGTTATGCAACAGCTTTAAAAATATTAAGAGCAAATGCAAATGTTGTAGTTACAAGTAGATTTCCAGCTTCAGCTTTAGATCAGTTTAAAAAAGAAGAAGATTATAATGATTGGAAAGATAATTTAATAGTTTACGGTTTAGATTTAAGAAACTTAACAGCAGTAAAAGAGTTTATTGAATTCTATAAGTCTACTTACAATACTTTAGATATTTTAATAAATAACGCAGCACAAACTATTAAATATAACGATACTTATTACACACCATTAGTTCAACAAGAGCAGAAGTTACTTTTAAATTCTGATGAAAATTTTTGTATTGCTAATACAACATCAGTTTTGCAAGAAATTAATTTATTAGTAAATTCTGAAGAATATCAGGATTTTGAAATGAATAGATTTGGACAGCCTATCGATACTAGAGAGAAAACAAGTTGGAACTCAACTCTAGAAGAAGTGTCTATGTATGAGTTGCTAGAAGTTAATTTGATTAATCAGATATCTCCTTATTTTTTGATTAAAGAATTAATTCCTTTATTCTCTCAATCTAAGTTTGATAAACGATTCATTATTAATGTAACTTCTTCTGAAGGACAATTTAGTTACAATAATAAAACGATTTTTCATCCACATACAAATATGACAAAAGCAGCATTAAATATGATGACACGAACTTCTGGTAAACAGTTTGAAAAAGATCATAATATTTTGATGTATGCCGTTGATGTAGGTTGGATTTCTACAGGAGCAAAAGAAGTTTTACGAGAAAAACAGTTTAAAAGAGGATATATTCCTCCTTTAGATTCTGTAGACGGGGCAGCTAGAATTTTACATCCAATTTTAGAAGGAATCCAAGAAAAACCTATATTAGCTGGAACATTGCTGAAAAATTACAAAATAGAAAATTGGTAATATGAAGATAGTAGTTCAATGGAAGAATATATGCCAATCTCGCATAAGGTTGCTGGTTCGACTCCAGCCTATCTTCACTTTTTAAAATATAAGAAAGAGGTAAGCTAATTGGAAAGCAGCGGAATGCCAATCCGATGATGTTGGTTCGATTCCAACCCTCTTTCTTTTTAAAAACTTAAGACTATGAAACATTTCTTAGAAAAAACAACAAATACACATGTTTTAGAAGCTAGTAAAATTAAGGTTGTAAAAACTTTAAATAGCACAGAAGTTATCCAAATCGAAGGAGATGGCTTTGTAACTCATGGTGAGCATGGATGCATAAAAATAGAAAGTGAATATGTAATAAAGTATGTTCAACAAGAATATAATCCTATTACACGTATTGTAGAAAATGCTTATGATTAATGATGGATTTACCAATTATAAAAATCGTTAAAGAAGAAGATTTAGAATTTCTACAATTATATGAAGAATTTCATTTAGAAATATATTTACATGCTTGTACAATACAACTAGATCATCTTAAAGGGAATTTAATTGTAAGAGCTACACATTGTTTATTTCCAAACTTAAAAATAGTAGATGGGTTATTGTCTGTTGATGGTAAAGAAAATGTATTTCCAGAATTACATTTAATTAAAGGAAATTTAAATATTCATGAAATAAATACAAGGTTACCTAAATTAGAAAAGGTTCTAGGAAAATTTAAAAAGTACGAAGAAGTATTACTTCCTAAACTAAAAGTTATAAGTGGTGTAGAAAAAGAAAATGAATGGATAGAGATTAGTAACAATTCACAATTACAGAAAGTTAAAGACAATCAGTACTGTAATCTTAGAATTTATGATGCAAGTTATCCATTGGTTTTTCCTATGGAAGAACATTTTGGCTCTATAGAAATTATAAATAGTTCTTGTAGTTTTTCTAACCTTAAAAAGATTTGGGGAGATTTACTTATCAAGAACAATGATAAAAGAGAAGTACATACACCTAAATTGAAAGTAATTTTAGGAAGATGTGAAATCAACTCTTCAAATCAAAGAATTCGAGTTGATGAAATAGGTAAAAAATTAATCATTCAAAAAGGAATGAATAATACATTTCCATCTTTATATAAAGTAGGTAGTATTACTTTAACCAAAGAAGGGACAGAACTTATTGCTCCACAGTTAAGAATAATTCAAAAACAATCACTTTTAGATGGTCGTTTTAAAGCTCATTTATTAGAAATAATAAATATAGATTACAGTTATGATTTTGAGCATTATTTACCAAATTTAAGAGTAATTAATGGTAGTGTAATAACTCCAGAATCAACTAAAAGCATACATTATTTAAATAACTTAACAATAGTAAAAGGGAATTATTTTGCTAATGATTACTTAGAAACACCAGAGCTCACTAAAGTTTTTGGTACTTTAAAATTAGTAGATAATACAACCAAAAAGTTTAAGAATTTAAAAACAATTTCTGTCTTAGAAGGTAGTAAAGAAGCCAAAGAAAACTTTGTAAAAATTAATACTACTATTACTAACATTAATAAATCAGAATATTTTGAAACTGATAAACCAGAAATAGTTAAAGAGTTTTATCATCAGATAAGAGAAAATCAGCTATTGTCTAAAAATTATTTTTATTTAGGTTCCCGTTGGAGAAATCAAAAGTTACCAATTTCCTTCAACATGTATGTGCAAATATTGAAAATGAAACACAGTTCTTATCAAAACTTTTATACACGTGAAGTTTTAAGAGAATGGACATGTGAAATGAATCCACACTTAATTACTGTTTTAAAAAAGATAGAACGAGTATGGCAAGAAGTTGAAGCTTTAAGTTTTCAGAAATTATTTAAAATTGAGAACTTAAATATTAGAAGATTCTCATTTAATTACGTTGGTGTTGCAGAAGTAATGAAAGCTTTAAACGCAAGTAGAATTAAATCTGAAGGAATTTTAGTAAAGCATTATGAATATGATTTAGAAGGAAATAAAACAATTGTAGAAAAGCATAATATCTTTGAAACCTATGAAGTTAATTTTAATCAAATTAGTGATTTAAGAGTTTGGAATCGAAATTTACAAAAAGGTTATGCCGTAAAATGTTGGTGTACATCAACAAATAACGAACATTGGTTATGGATAGAAAATAAATATAAAGACAATCCATTAGAAGCAATTGCATCTACTTTTAGAATTCATGAAAATATAATTCCTCATATCAAATATTTAAAAAGACAAGGTGATATATTACTTTGTGAAATGAAAAGAAAAATAATACCTGAAGGTGAAATTAGACCTTTAACCAAGGAAGAGTATTTTAAATTATTAATCGCAGAATCATAAAAAGCAAATGCAGTAAGCATTTATATGAAAAACTCTAACGAATAAAGGTTCAAGTTTTCAGAAAAGAGAAATAAAACCTAGTTTTACAGAGAGATAACTTATTAAAAAATTAAATTGTTATGGAAGATAAGTTGACAAAACAAGAAATACTTATTCAACAAGCCACAGAATATTACAATCAAGGAGATTATTCCTTAGGTTATCGAATGTTACTTGATGCAACTTTAAATACAGATAAAATTGAAGCGTTTAAAGCTGCATTAACATTTGTTGAAACTTATGAAAAAGAAGAAGATAAATCCAATGTTTTAAATGATTTTATAAAGTGTAAGGAAATTATAAATGGTTTTAAAATTGAAGATCAAAATGCAATTGGCCAACCAATACTTAAGGGGAATTCTATAGAAAAAGTATATAGAAGAGGAAAATTTAAACTGGGTCCAATCAATATTGAGTTAAATAAAGGAGATATTTTCGGATTAGTAGGTGAGAATGGTAACGGTAAAACAACTTTGCTTACAATTTTGGCTTCTTTAATTGAAAAAACCTCAGGTAATTTGTCATATTCATTTCTTAATAAAACAGATGATATTTATGATTTAAAATCAAAGTTGGTGTATATTCCTCAAAGAACTTCAAAATGGTATGGAAGCGTAATTGATAACTTAAAGTTTGCATTGGTTCATCATGGAGTTACAGGTGAGAAAAATCATTTGTTAGTACATATGATGATTGCAAGATTTGGATTATGGAAATACAAAGATTTAAAATGGAGTGAATTATCTTCTGGATATAAAATGCGTTTTGAGTTAGCGAGAACAATGCTTAGAAAACCTGAAATTGTTCTGTTAGACGAGCCTTTGGCTAATTTAGATATTCTTGCGCAACAAGTAATTTTAGAGGATTTAAAAATGCTGGCCAAATCTCATGTAAATCCTATTGCTATGATTTTTTCATCTCAACAATTATATGAAGTTGAAAAGGTTTCAGATGAAGTAATTTATTTAAGAAATGGTAAACCTACAGATCTTTTAGGTTTAAAAACTGAAGAAGAAAATTCTTTAATTATAGAATTAGATACTACTAATTCAAGAGAAGATATAGAAAAAGTGTTTGAAGAATATGAATTAGAACAAATCGAGTATAATGGAGGAGTGTATATCATATATTTTAAAGATAACACGATTACTTTTAATACTGTTTTGTCAATTATAGCGTCAAACAATTTTACAATTCAATACATCAGAGATATTTCTAAATCAACCAGAAGATTTTTTGTGTACTAATACTTGCTTATGAAAACGATTAAAAAAATAAATAAATACTTAGTAGAACATTATCCATTAATTTGGAATACGAAACTAGTTTGGATGTTAGCTTTTGCTATCATTGTACATTTTACATTTTTTATAGCTGGTTTTTTATCTGTAAATACTCAAAGAGATGTTTCTAGTCATTATAATTTAGAGGGATTTTATTACGATTCTCCAGCATTTTTAATAGGAGTTTTAACTTCTATTATATCATTATTAATCTGGATTATTTTCTACTTGAAAAATAACGCTTTCAAGAATTTTTACCCATTAAAAAAAGGAACTTTATTCATACAGTTTTGTATTCTGTTTTTAATATTTTTTACCAATATCACTCATTATTATTCATATAAGAAAGGAGTTACTAGCAAAATAAAAACCTTATATAATTGGAATGAAATAGATACAGATATTAAAAAGTTTAATAATGCTGCGATCTTTTTTTTAAAAAATCGAACTAATTATGAAATTGAAGAAAAAGATTATCCTGATCCTTTTCCTTTAGAAGTTGTGTCTGCCAAAAGAGAAGATTATTTAGGAATCACAATAGATACAACACGAGCATTTATAAAACATAACGACGAGTATTATCAATTTTTCAAAATCAATCATGAATTGATAGCTGAAGATGTTAAAAATAATGTTTTTGCTGATGAAGGAATTTATGATGAGGATTCATATGTTGAAAATAGTCAACCTTTTAAATATAGAATTGTTTATGATATTTCTTCTTACAAGGAACTAATTACTCCAAATTTATATAACTTTTCTAGAGAGTTTATTAGTTATGGGCAAGATTCTACTGATCGAAAGGATAGATTAATTTATTATCAAAAACTATTAGATAAGAAAGACGAAAATGTTCTTCGTAACAAATTAGACGAGTTTTATAATTTAGCAAAACAGTACAATGTAAAGCATAACATTAAGAAGGAAGATTGGTTGTATCTTTTAAATTTTAAAAATGATTATCAGTATATTATTAACATAAAAGATCGAAAAGCTTTAAATTATGATCTAGATAAGCTTAAACTAAATTACTACAGAACTAAAAAGAGAATAGATACTGTTTTAATTCCAAATACTTCACATAAAAAAGATCAAATTTATTACAGTCAGTTTCCTAAAACTTCTGATGGTAAAAGTGTTTTAATAGAAAAAGAATATCATGAATATTTTGGTTATGTACCTTATTGTGATTTTAGTGGTTTAAATACTTTCTTTAAAAATGTTTATTATACATTTCATCCAACTTTCGATTCTGTTAGTTTATATGTATTTATCGTTTTATCTATTGTATTCTCATTATTAATTTTCTTATTTAAAACTACAGATATAAGAAATATATTATTAAGTGTTGTAGCTGCTGGTGTAGTATTGATTTTTGGAATATTATTGATTTTTATAGCAGATAGATATTTAGGATTTAATAGTAAAATAGGAATCTTAATTGCTCTAATTTTAAATATTCTAATCGTAATTCTTTCTGTTTTAGCTTTATTAAATAAATGGCGTAAAGGCTTAGTATCGATTTTATTTTCTTTAGCACAATTTGCTATTCCGTTAATCATATTACTCGCAGTTATATACTATAAAGAATTGTTAGGTTATCCACATAGAAATAATGATCCATTTTTAATGTGGTATGATTTATATGGATTTTGGTTTACTATTATTATTTGGATTATTAGTATTTACTTTTATTGTAAAGCTATCCGAAAATGGAGAGCTTGGACTGAATAAGTTTAATAAAGTTGAATTCTAATGAATAAAAGAATTTCTAAAATACCTAATAATGTTCAAGATAGAACATCAATTGCTTGGAGAAAGTTATGCGAGTATATAGATCAACTTGCAGAAAGCAACGCAGAAGAGTTTTCACCGAGGGATTTTCTTGGTAACGAGTTGTTTTCTCAAATTTATACTTTGCCAGAATCTATAGCTAAGCTTAAAAACGTAAAAAAAAATCACTTATATGGTAGTAATTTAAAGCGAATTCCACCAGAAATAGGAGAGATGGAATCACTTGAATTCTTTGATCCTTATGCATCTTATGATTTACATTGGTTTCCATTTGAAATATTAAATGTAAAAACCTAAAAGACAGTCGTATTAGTACAAGAGTGCTTTATGGGAATTACAAAAACCGTATGGGATTTCCTCGATTAAATCATAATCCTATTCGATATCATGGTGATACTTTAAAATGTAGTATTTGTAGTAAACAAATGAGCTATGAAGAAACAAATCAGATGTGGATAACTACCAGAGTAGGAACAGATATCATTCCAATGTTAGCTAACTTATGTTCAAAAGAATGTGAAGAACAACTTCCAAAACCAACAAAATATTATGTGCAATTTCCACACAAAGGAGGAGCAGATTTAGTACAACCAGATATGAGCGAATTTGAATATATTGAAGCTGTATATGAAACGGTTACTATGGAAAAAGTCCAAATAAAGAATGAGGAGTCAAAAGACAATAGATCTAAATTTTTAAAATTTTTAAGTAAACTATTTTCGTGAGAGTATTAGTCCGTTTGTTATACGATTTTAAAGATGAAACTATTGATGTTTCATGTAAAGAAGATATTATTTCTAGTATTGAAAAAGTAAAACACGTAAGAGTATTTCATGTTTTTGTATATATTTTAAGTTATGTAGATCAACGTAAATC
Organism: uncultured Tenacibaculum sp.; assembly: GCF_947502995.1. Classification (GTDB taxonomy): domain Bacteria; phylum Bacteroidota; class Bacteroidia; order Flavobacteriales; family Flavobacteriaceae; genus Polaribacter. The sequence goes on from NZ_CANNBW010000004.1 coordinate 124,911, forward strand.
TATTGTTTTAAAAAAGAAAAATGATAAAGTTCTTGTAGAGTATTTAGATAATAATAAAGTTACTTTTTCTGAATTCGAAATTTCAAGTATAGAATCTTTTTATGGTTATTTAGATAATTTTCTGGAGAAAAATTTAAATGATACAGATGAGTTTTTTGAAAATAATAAAGCAAAAAAAGAAACTTTAAGTAAAGAAAATTATCAAAAATGGAAATTAAAGTATAATCTAGAACAAAAAAATGAACGAAAGAAAAAGTGGAAAAATGCCTTAATAGTAATTGCTCTATCACCTTTATTTATTTACATAATAAACCTTATTTATACTGGAGAGTATAAGTTTATTGGGCAAAAAACTCAAATTGTAAAAGCACATATTTACAAAATAAATTGGGCCCATGCCGGACCTGGGAGATATTATCAACGACTATATTATAAATATAGTTGCAATAACAAGTCTTATAATGATATAACAACTATTAATAAGTTTGTAGGTGAACGAAAAGTAGGAGATTCGATAGTGCTAAAAATTTCAGAATCTAATCCAATGCGTTATGTAATCAAGGATTATATTACTACTAAATAAGTGTAAAATTTTAATTTAAAATCAATCTAAGCCTGTAAATCAAATAAAATTGTCATATTTGCTGACATAATTATTAACGCAAAAACAAAAATATAACCTATGCTAATGCAATTTAATCACATATCGGACGCTCAAAAGCGGTTTTTATGGAGTTACAAATAGGTTATTGTAGTATAAAATCACTCAAAAGCGTCCAAGTTGTAAAATTTGGACGCTTTTTTTATGAAAAAAATGTAGCCCTTTGAAAAAAGAGTCAATAGTACTACATAACTCAATTACAATAGATTAATTATCTGAAGAAATTCGGACAGGATTTTTATTTTCTTTAATTGATTTAAGTATTTGATTTACAGTAAAATAAATTCATTTTTTTCTTGCGTAATAAAAAAAAGCCTCACATCTTTGCATCGCAATTAAAGCAAAAACAAAATATCGTTTTAATAACTTTATTATAATAGTTAGGGGAGTCTAACTAATATAAAATAAAAAAAGGAGTTAAAACTTAACACATAAAAAACGAAGTAAAATGTTCAATTTAAGAAAAGACATCGGTGTAACAAGAGAACTAGGTTCTTATGCACAACAGCTTCGTGACTTCATTCATAAATAGTATACAATATGTTTAAAGTCCGAAGCCCAAAACAAAGTTTCGGATTTTTAATACTACACAATTCCGTTTAGTTTATTACCATTTCCGAAACAAACAAAGCAACGTTTAATAGGAAAATAATTGAAACCAGAACATAAAAAGTCGAAAAGACTTAAAGAGGTTCGTGGTATCTGGAAAAGACAACGTCAAATTTGGAAACAAAAACAAAGTTTAGGTTATATAAAACTTGAAAAACCAATTCGACATGGTTGGTTTAAAGAGATCGTTATAACTCAAAATGTAGATCGATATAAAAACAAGAAAGAGATTCTTGAATTATACGATGTAATAGAGAAGAAATTTTGGGGTAGAACCAAAGAAGAAGCAGATCAACAATGGTTTGATCAAATTTCAAAATATCTGATCTATAAAAATTTTCCAACCATCAGTAAACGTCAATTCAACAGATTAAGTTATAAAGCACAAAAGATGTGCACTGTGTATTCGTACAGAACAGAAGATAAAAAGCTTAGAAAAAGATTTTATGTACGAATTCCTAAAAGCGCCTATCGTATAAAATACACGAGAGCTTATATAACGCATTCTAAAAAAATTGATCCAGAGTTAGAAAGTGAAGATACTTTACTTGATAACAAGTTGTTAAGAAACGGATACTACAAAGCAAACGCAAAATTTTGTGGTTGGAATCGAAAAGATTATTGGACAACCCAAGATTTTACAAAGGATAAACTTAAAGCTAAAAAACAATTAAAAGCTTTACAAAACTATCCAATAGCAGCAATTTTAAATGGGAAAGTAACATGGGAAAGAGATTAAAAGGAAAAGACCTAATCAATTTAGGATTTCCACAAAATAATAGTATAAACATCGCCTTAGGGCAAATTAACCGATACAGAAAAAAGGAAAAGAAAGAGCGCATTTTAGAAGAAGCAAAAGACGTATTGCTTCATCCAGAAAAATATCAGGGAAATGCGATTTGGGGGAAAGTTGCAGAAGGTTTAACAAAACCAGTAGAAGTTAGAATGCATCAATTACGAAATACAAGAGCTCCATTTTCAATTTATGGAGAAAACGAAATTGATGATCAAGCAAAGTATCAATTATACGATGCTTTAAAATTACCAATAGCAGTGCAAGGAGCATTAATGCCAGATGCACATTCGGGGTACGGTTTGCCCATTGGCGGAGTTTTAGCTACAGAGAATGCAGTAATTCCATATGGTGTGGGATTAGACATCGGTTGTAGAATGGCTTTAAGTATTTATCCAATGAAAGCTTCTTACATCAAAGGAAAGCAACATCAAATGGAGAATATTTTAAAAGAGCATACAAAGTTTGGAATGTATGAAACTCATGATAAAAAAAAAGATCATGAAATATTTGAACGTAGTGAGTTTCGAGATATTCCATTAGTAAGGCGCTTAAAAACAAAGGCATTTAGACAATTAGGAACTTCAGGAAGTGGAAATCACTTTGTAGAGTTCGGAATTGTAACGATAACTGATGAAAAGAACGAGTTTAATTTACCAGTTGGTGAATATGTGGGATTATTATCTCACAGTGGATCAAGAGCTTTAGGGGCTAATATAGCAAAACATTATACCTATTTAGCGAGTAAGCAATGTCCGTTACCAAAGAATGTACAGCATTTAGCTTGGTTAGATTTAAATACACATGACGGACAAGAATATTGGTTAGCTATGAATTTAGCAGGTGATTATGCAAAAGCTTGTCATGATAATATTCACAAACGTGTAGCAAAACTGTTAGGAGTAAAGCCACTAGCAATGGTTGAAAATCATCACAATTTTGCTTGGAAAGAACAAGTAAACGGAGTAGAACGAATTGTACATAGAAAAGGAGCAACTCCAGCGAGCAAAGGAGAATTAGGAGTAATTCCAGGATCTATGACAACACCAGGATACATTGTTCGAGGTTTGGGTAATGAAGAAAGTTTACAGTCTGCATCACATGGAGCAGGAAGAAAGCATTCTAGAAGAAAATGTAAAGAGAAGTTTACCAAAAGTGACATTAAGCATCAACTGAATATGAATCAAGTGAGTTTAATTGGAGGTGGAATTGATGAAGCGCCAATGGCATATAAAAACATAAAAAAAGTCATGGCAAATCAACAAGAACTGGTAGAAGTCGTCGGAACTTTTACCCCGAAAATTGTAAGAATGGATAAGTAGTTCAGTGAAAAATGATCATTTTTTAATGATGAATTACGAATTGTCACTTCGAGTGAAATTATTTGAAATGGTATGGAGAATAATTTTATATCGAGAAGTAATCGAATTGTTCTCGATACAATTTTACTTCATTTTCATTCATAAAATAACTCGAACTGACATTAGTATAACTAAGAATGTTTAATAAAATATTTCAAAAAAACAAACAGCTAAAAACAAAGAGCCAATGGCGAATAGCTAATAGTATAAAAAATAAAACTATGGGAGCACAACATAACACAAAAAGATACGGAGAATTATGGCCTGATTACCGTATAGAATTAGGCTTAAAAATATTAGAAAAATTAAAACAATGGATTGTTATTTCTGGAGGTTGGGCCTGGCATTTTATGTCAGAAATGAATCATAAGGAATACAAACATGCACATGATCATAAGGATATAGACATTTTTGTGAATCCTAAAAATGTAGGAATTGTAATGCAAATTTTATTGGATGAAGGATTTGAAAAAGTTTGGACTCGTTACGATCATATGCCTAGCCAAGAGAATTTTAGAAGATACGAAAAAATAGAATGGTTACCAACAGGAAGAGAAGTTAGAATTACAATCGATTTCTTCGAATCTAAAACCATAGCAACAACAGAAGTTAATGGTTGGCATGTAGTTCAGCCAGAAACGTTATTAAGTTTTTATTCAAACATTCATTCAAGTGATAAATGTTGGGCAGTAAAAACCGCAGTAAAATTAGTATCAGAAGGAAAAAATCCAATTGGCAATCCATTGTTATCAAAAATGCCTTAAAGGCACTTTATCACTTCGAGTGAAAGTATTCAAAATGAAATAAAGAATGCTTTTGTATCGAGAAGAGTTTGGTAGGTTCTCGATAAAATTTGAACCTCATTTCATTCGATTAAAATCACTCGAACTGACAATAATAAAATAACATGGAAACAAAAACAATTCAATTTACCGCAGGTCGTGGACCTGCAGAATGTACTTTGGTAGTTGCTAAAATATTAAAAACGTTCCTGAAAAAATTAGAAGAAAATAAGTATGATTATACGATTCTTCAAAAAGAAAATGGGAATGAAAATGGAACTGTTCAATCGGTTACAATCCAAATTGTAGGTAAAAGCTTGACTTCATTTTTAAAAGAATGGTTAGGCACTATTCAATGGGTTGGTACATCAACATTCAGAAAACATCACAAACGTAAAAACTGGTTTATCGGTTGTTTTGAATTAAAAATTAATAACAAAATTACTGTAGATGAAAAGCAAATAGCATTTCAAGCCATAAGAAGTTCTGGTCCTGGAGGACAACATGTAAATAAAGTAAGTTCTGCGATTAGAGCAAAACATATTCCAACAGGAATTCAAGTATTGGTATCAGAAAGTAGATCACAGCATCAAAATAAAAAGATAGCAATACAACGATTAAAAGAACGAGTGGTAGCAAGTAATATTGAACAATTACAGCAATCGGTACAACAAGAATGGGAAAATCATTTGAATATAGAAAGAGGAAATCCTGTACAGATTTTTAATGGAACAGATTTTAAAATTCAAAAACAGAAAAAGAAAAACTATAAATTAAAACGTAATCAATTAAAAAATGATTTGCGTAGAGAATTGAATTAAACATAATGAATGTTCTCGAAATAATATTGAAACAAAATGAAAACACTAACGAATAATTACATATTTAAAGCATTAGATGCATATCCATATGATTTAGAAGAAGCTATGGAAGCTTTAACTTATGCTTTAGCCTATGATGAAAAAAACACTATGGTGTTAGGCTTGCTTGGACGCATTTATGCTGAGAGTTTATATGATTATGAAAAGGCGAAAAGTTATTTTGCTGAAGCTTTAGCTGAGGATATTAATGCATTTCATATTTACCCGCATTATGTTAATGTTCTATTATGGAATGAAGATTTAGATGAAGCTGAAAAATTAATAGATTTTGCTTTAAAAATTAAAGGTTCAGACAAAGCGGTTTTATATGTAAGTAAAGCAAGACTTTATGAACAAAAAAGATCTTATCAAAAGGCATTAGGTTTCTTAAAAGAGGCAAAAATTCATACGTATAATGATAGTTTTATGTATACAATTGATCAGCATAAAGATAGGATTAAAGACAAAGTTCCACGGAAAAAGAAAAAGACTAAAAAGAAAGAAAAGAAAAAAGAAGCTAAAGCAAAGAAAAACAAGAAAAAGAAATAATTGAGTTTAATCATTAAAAATAAAAAAATGAGAAGAGAAGTTTTAAAAAGGTTTTTACAAGGCACAGATAATTCAGGAAGATTTATTGTTCAGTCTAAAGTAACAGGAATCACATATTATGTAGAGCCTATAGATCAAGGAAAACCTGATAAATTATGGGGAGATATAGATCCGGCTACTAAAAAACTCACTGGCGATTATGGAAATGTTAGGAGAGGAGCTGTAAAACCTTCTGAATCCTTAATTACTGAGGCGAATGGCTTTGTAAATATTGATACATTTAAAGGAAGTCCGCTTGCTGAAATCGATCGTAGAGATAAAATTTATGAAAATAAATAACATTATTTTTTATTACGCAAAAACAATGCGCAATACACTTCAATATTTGCAGTGTAATTATGAAAAAGAAATAGAAAATCTATGAAATTGAAAAGAAGAGGGGGAAGATTGAAAAAGAAAAAAGCCTCATCATAACGAGGAGTATGATGAGGCAAAATTAAAAGTTCATTAACATCATAATATAGTTCGGTAGCTCAGCGGTAGAGCAACAGAAAAATACTATTCGCTATGAAAAAGCAACAATAGTTCCTATGAAAAGATCCAAAATGTGTGTCGCAGGTTCGATTCCTGCCCGAACTACAAATACTGACTAAGAAAGTTCCTATTTAACATTAGCTGTCACCTAAATATTACTTTCCGTTAGTATTACCAGACTCAGTAGCTCAATTGGATAGAGCACTAGATTTGTTATACTGTTCGCTATTAAAAAAGCATAAATAGTTCCTAGAAACTTTGGTTCTAGAGGTTACAGGTTCGAGTCCTGTCTGAGTCACAAATCGACAAAAGAAGTTCCTATAAATTATCCTTAAAAGAAAAATACTTCTCGTTGATTATTAAAGACAAAAAGAGTTCCTATTCATGGTTCGATTCCATACACGATTGGTTTTTTACTCTTCGTCTTTTTTAAAATAAAATAGGTAAAAGGTGTTCCTATATATTCCATTAAATACACCTCACTTATAAATGATATGAAAAATGAAAACATTAAAATTGTTTAATGCTGTAATAGCAAAAGAATTAGAAACTAATAAAACTCCTTACATATCTAATAAAGGATTTATTATTGAAAAAAATGCACTTTGGGCAAAAAATAAAATTGAAGGATTTTATGCTCGTGAACGATTAAATGGTAATGATTTAAATAAAACATTCCACAAATCTTGGGATAAAATTAAGTCGAGTACACGATTTGAATTATTTGTTGAGCAAATACAACATTATATTTCTACCTATGGAAGTAATTTTTCTAGTGAGATTTATATTCCTTCAGAAGTTTTAGATGTTCCAGATTTAAAATTAATTTATAAAGTAATTAAGGCATATACAGTTGAAGAAATGACAGAAAAATGTTTGTCGTTATTACAATCGGGTATTGCTTTAAAAGAAGAAACTATAGATGATATTTTATCAATTTTAGCTGAAGAATTAAATTATAATTTTACAGGTAAAGATCAAATTAAAAATAAAGAAGCAATTGTAAAAATTGCAGACTTATATCAAGTTTACCCAGATAATGTTGTCGAGTTTTTTAGATATATTATTTATAGAACTACTAATACAACTTTACTAATTAAAAATGATGAATTAATCGAAGCTATTAAAAACAGTACTTACGATCCTACAATGGCGTTTAATAGATTTGGATTGGAAAGATTAGCTGAAATTTTCAATAGATTTAAACCTTTGTTTTTAGCTTTTAAAAATAGAGCACCAAAAACAATTAATAAGATTAGTAAATTATCTAAACAATATCACAAACCATTAGTATCAAATCCATTAAACGAAGTAACACATTCTTTGTTAGCAGATAAAGATATTCACTGGTTAAACAGTGCAACTCCATTTGCTTTATTTAAAGCTTTAAATGCTTGTTATATCAGAAAAAATGGACAAAACACTTTTTTGTATCGTGTTAGAAATGGAAAATCTTGGGTAAAATCTGGTGCTCCAACTCATGTTATGGAAAATGACTACGGAGCTTTATTAACTTCTCTAAAATATAAGTTTGGTTTTACGAAAAAACAAAAGGAAATTACTTCAATTTCTGAAGTTTATTCAGGAGATACAACTTATATAAGTAGTAAAAATTATGATTTCTTATTAAATTACTTAAAGAGTAGATTTAATTTATCTGATCAAAAAGTTTATGTCCCAAATGAGGTTTCTTATGCTTTACCAACTTCAGAAAAAATGTATGTAGGTAATATTCCAACAGGAACAAAATTTTATGGAGAAAAGTTAGCTATTGGTGTGTATTGGGAAAATCAATGGGGAGCTCATGATTTAGATTTATCTGGTATTAACATTTGAGGTAAAGTAGGGTGGAATGCTAGTTATAAACAAGGTGAAGGAAGTTTAATGTATTCAGGAGATATAACGGATGCACCAAATGGTGCAGTTGAATATTTGTATGCTAATAAAGGATTAAATGCACCAACTTTAGTGAACAATAATGTATACTCTGGTCGACAAGATTGTATTTATAAAATAGTTATAGGTAAAGGAGATGACGTAAAGTATGATTATATGATGAATCCAAATAAAGTTTTTGCTGATATAAAATGTAGTTCTGTGCAAAAACAAACTATTTTAGGTATGATTTTACCTGAAGAAAATAGACAATCTTTTGTTTTATTAAACTTTGGAGCTGGTCATGCAAGAGTTTCTGGTAATTCTGAGATTTCTGATTTGGCTACTAAAGCTTTATACCAACAATGGAACAATCCACTAACTTTTGAAACTATTGTTGATTTATTAGGTGGAGCAGTAGTTACAGATAAGGAAGAAGCAACTTACGATTTTTCTTTAGATGTACTAGAAAAAGATAGTTTTATCAAAATATTTAATGAAAATGAAATTAAAAAGAAATAAAATAATAGTAATAGATATAGAAGCTACTTGTTGGAATGGTAAAATACCACCAGGGAAAACAAGTGAAATTATTGAATTCGGTATTTGTGAATTAGATACTGAAACAGGTGAAATATCTAGAAATAAAGGAATTTTAGTAAAGCCAGAACGATCTGAAGTTAGTCCGTTTTGCACGGAATTAACTACAATTACTCAAGGTTTATTGGATAAAGAAGGTATTTCATTTGAAGAAGCTTGCCAAGAAATTAGAGAGAAATATAATTCTAAAGAATATGTTTGGGCAAGTTATGGAGCATATGATTTAAAAATGATTCAAAGTCAGTGTGAAAAACGAGGTGTTGAATATCCTTTATCACAAGAACATATTAACGTAAAAGTACTTTTTTCAGAAGTGAAAGATTTAAGACGAAAAGTTGGTATGAAAGGAGCTTTACATATTTTGGATATTCCTTTGGAAGGAACGCATCATAGAGGTGTAGATGATGCAAAGAACATTGCAAAAATTTTGCATTGGTGTTTAAGAAACAAATAGTTTCAATTAGTTTAAAATCTTTAAGTATTTATTTACTTAAAGATTTTTTTTGTTTAAAAAGTATACCTAAATCCAAACGTTGGAGTATCATCTAACATACCAGATGTTATTTGTATTTGTGCATTTTTATCATACGGTTTAGTAAATAAATAACTAAAACCATAACCAATTGCAGCTCCAGCCAAAACATCCCAGCCATCATGTTTTTTAGCTTCAATTCTAGAAAAGCCTACATAACTAGCAAAAATATATGCAGGAATACCATATTTCCAACCATATCTTTTTTGAATAAAAGTAGCACTAGCAAATGATATAGATGTATGCCCTGAAGGAAAACTATTTAAGCTTTCTCCGTTAGGACGTTCTTTATCTATGATTAGTTTTAATAATGAAGTAACTGCTACAGTACTTACGAATGATTTTGTAAACTGTAAAGTTCCTTTTTGTTCATCTTGCCAAATAAATGTAGAAGTTAAAGCAATTGCAGGTAATAACCCAACCAGAACGTCTCCACTAGTTTTATGAAATTGTTGAGAAGAATTTAATGGAGCTTGTGATTGAATAGTACTATTTCCAGATAGAAATACTAAAATTAGACTCAATTTAAAGAATACTTTTCTAGTCATACAGGGTTTTCGGGGTTTTATTAAGTAAAAATAAGCACCTTAAAATACAATTTTAAATATTAAAAGATATGTTTATTTGATTAATAACTTAAAAAACAGCTTTGTATTATATCTTTTTAAAGTAAAATATGAGGTGAAATCAATAAAAAAATGATGAAATCTTTAGTCATTTTCAAAAAATGAACTAATATTGCACTACAAATGAAAACAATAAGTATACATATCATGAATCAATTATTAGGACTTTGTTCTTATGATTTTCGTCCAGAAGCAGGCGAAAAAGGATGCTATGTATATAAATTTCAAGAGTCAATTTGAATGAAATAGATTAAAATAAATACAAATACTAGCGTCCAATGAAAATTGGGCGCTTTTTTTATGAAAAAAATTAAAAGAAAATGTTTAAATAAATAAGATTAAAATAAAAGTATAAAAAACTGAAAACAATTGAGAGACAGACTTTTGTAAACAAGTAAAGTATCCGTTGAAAAACGGACAGGATTTTTATTGTCTAGGGTTAGGGTTAAGTAATTGATAATCAATAAAATAAATTCAATTTTTTCTTGTGTGGTTAAAAAAAGTGTTCCATATTTGCAGTGTCAAAAACAACAAGACAAAACAAAATATAAAAAGAATAAATAATAAAAATGTATCAAACTGAACAACATATAATTTCAATAAAGAACAACTATACATTAGTTCAGTATAATACAATTAATAGAAATAACATGAAACAATATCCACAACATAACACAGCCAATCATTTAGGATTCCGTTTACCGGAATGTAGCTCACTGTTTAGTGGATCGGATTTAGATTTTAGTTATAAAAAGGAGATAGATTATGAAAGTATATTGTGATATACATTCATTTAAAAAGATTAAAAGCATCTCCTTATCAAAGTGAGATGCTTTTTTTATGCTATGAAAATTTGGAAGAGCAAGCCAATTTGGTGGTGGCCACGGTCTTGAAAACCGTTCGGAGTTAACGACTCGTGTGGGTTCGAATCCCACCTCTTCCGCAAAAAAACTCTGTTCGTATAACGGCAAGTACGCCTGACTTTCTATCAGGAAATAAGGGTTCGATTCCCTTACAGAGTACAAAAGGAGAATAGGTAAATATTGGTTTGTTACGCTTAACTGCTAATTAAGTCCATGATAATGGTGAAGGTTCGATTCCTTTGTTCTCCGCAAAAAGTGTTGTGGCGCAATGGCTAGCGCATCCGACTGTCTCTCGGAAAGTTGCGGGTTCGAATCCCGTCAGCACTGCTAAAACTAGAGATATAACAATTGGCAGTTTACCCGCTTTGGATGCGGGAGGTTGTAGGTTCGAGTCCTGCTCTCTAGACTAAATATGACAAGGTGGCTGAATGGTTTAAGGCGACAGACTGCAACTCTGTTTTTTGTGAGTTCGAATCTCATCCTTGTCTCGATGATTGAAATAACTTCAAACTGGTTTGAAAGTTATGAAGATCCAAAGCAAGACTAAATGAGATAGCAAAGCAATCTCATCCTTGTCTCGATTGAAGATCATTGAAATATTGAAAAGGAAGTATTGAGCAATTGGTTGGCTCGCCAGACTGTAAATCTGGTCTCTTCGGAGCTTGTAGGTTCGAGTCCTACTACTTCCACAAATCAGTGAACAATAGTCAATAAGCATTTAATAATAAAAAATGATAATTGATAACTGTCTACTGATAATTGAAAATGCATCTGTAGTGTAATTGGTAACATAGTAGACTTCCAATCTTCAGTTTTGAGTTCGAGTCTCGACAGATGCTCAAAAATACGTTTATAGTGTAATGGTAGCATCTGAGTCTCCAAAACTCAGGGTTAAGGTTCGAATCCTTATGAACGTGCGAACAAGCATCTATGGTGTAAAGGATAGCACAAGAGATTACGAATCTCTAAGTCTAAGTTCGAGTCTTAGTAGATGTACAATTTGTTCCACTGGCCAAAATGGTAAAGATTAATGAGCAAAACGTGTTTTGAGAAATTAAGAACGTAGTTCACGTTTAAGCCGTGTGAATTCTTGGTTCGAATCCAAGGTGGAGTACAATGTTCAGTGAACAGCGAACAATGATTAATAAAGAAATTGATCATTGTTAATTGATAATTAATCACTGAAAAAAAGGTTCATTGTGGTTAATGGCTAACCTTCCCGACTGTCTCTCGGGAGATACGAGTTCGATTCTCGTATGAACCGCTAAAACTAGAGGTATAACAATTGGTAGTTTACCTGCTTTGGATGCAGGAGGTTGTAGGTTCGAATCCTGCTCTCTAGACTAAACCTAGAAAGAAGGTGTGTGTATGGTGACTTAGCGTTAAAGAAATTAATTGGCTGTTAAAGATTAACATTAAAGTCACCAAAATTGAGGTATAACTCAGCTGGTAGAGTATCGTGCTGTTAACACGGAAGTCTTGGGTTCGAATCCCAATGCCTCAGCAAAACAATAATAAGTAAACAGTAATCAATAAGAAAAAAAATGATAATTGTTTACAGATAACTAATCATTGAAAAAGCAGGAATGGCGGAACTGGTATACGCGTCAGATTTAGAATCTGAATTTTGAGAGTTCGAATCTCTTTTCCTGTACAAATTAAACCTGTGATGTAATGGTTAGCATACAAGACTTTGACTCTTGTTGTATAGGTTCAAATCCTGTCAGGTTTACAAATGGTGGTTTTAGTTTATGTGGTAAAATATCTCACTGTGAATGAGAAGAACAGGGTTCGAAATGTTCAACATTCACGAATACATATATAAAAATAAAAAAGATAATGAGCTAATCCCGAGATCACCCCAAAATTCAATGAACAATTAATAGTTATCAGTGATCAATAAGTAAAATGATAATTGCTACTGATAACAGATAATTGAAAAAGGAACAATAGCAAAGTTGGTCAATGCGTCGGACTGAAAATCCGAAGATACAGGTTCGAATCCTGTTTGTTCCACTAAATAAAATGCAAAATGAATGAAAAATGAAAACTGTAAAACAAAAATGGAGAAATTTCAGTGGTAAAGAGTTTGATGAGTCTATCACTACAATTATTGAAAAAGCTATTGTAAGAGAACAAAAAGAAGGTTACAATTTAAAAATTTGTGTAGGATCAGATTCACAAGCATACAAGTCACATATTGAATATGCTACTGCTATTGTAGTGTTAAGAGAAGGAAAAGGTGGATTTATGTTTATGAGAAACCTAAAAGGAACTAAACAGATTAGTATTAAAGAAAGAATGCTTAAAGAAGTTACGATGTCTGTTGAAACAGCCTATGCAATTTGTAATATTTTAGATAAATACAATGTTGCTTTAGAGGTTCATGCGGATATTAATACGGATCCTAAATTTCAATCTAATGTTGCATTAAAAGATGCTATGGGATATATTTTAGGTATGGGGTTTGAATTTAAAGCAAAACCTTACGCATTTGCAAGTTCATCTTGTGCAGATAAAGTTGTGTAAAATATAGTTCATTTCATATTTAAAAATTTTTATGAATTATAAGTTGCTGAAATAAATTAGGCAGATTAGAGTTGAAAAAGTCAAAAAAAAAGACAATTAATTTAATTGCGCAAAAACAATGCGCAATATGCTGTAATATTTGCAGTGTAATTATGAAAAAGAAACCGGTAAGAGGGGGGAAATATTGAAAAGGAAAAGTAAAGCCTCACTATAACAAGGAGTATGGTGAGGCCTAATTGAAAAGAAAGTTCATTGAAAATAAATATTAATAATTGTAGTTTCCTTTGAGAGCTTCAGGGAACAAATTATAATAATATAAAAATATCAAGCGAGTCTTGTTGGGTGTTTCAGTATAGCACTATTGTATACATTCTTGCAGTTTTGTATGAGTAATGTATGTGCAACTTGACTTGAAGGTTTTGATTATTAGCCAAAAAATAATCTCATTCTATAGGTCGCGGGTTCGATTCCCGCCATAAACTTAGGGTTTATGTAGTTTAGTTAGGTTAGAACGATAGAGTTAATTAGTGTGGGTTCGAATCCCACTATTTCCACAAAAGGGAATATGGCGAAATAGGTAGACGCGCTAGACTGAAAATCTAGTTAAAATGGAAAGCCAGGAGGCAAGTCGGTTCGAGTCCGACATCAAACTCGAGATTACGACTCTCGCTGTTTTTTTGCACAGGTTCGAATCCTGTTAGAACTCACGCAGTTCTATAGCTCAGTTGGCTAGAGCACTACACTGTTAATGTAGGTTAAAGCTCATCATCTTTTAAAACTGATGAAAAACTGAAGTATTGGTAATGAGTTGTTCAGTCAACACTCATGAGATATACTTGTTATCTGTTTTGAATTTAAACGGAAGTATAAACTTTTTTAAAGTCAGTTGATTATTAATGAGATAATTGATCCACTTTAAAAAACGATATACAGATATTTAAATAGATTCAAATAGCCGTGTATTAAAGAGCATTAGCAATACTTCTTTTATAAAAGTTAAGCATAATCATTCCGAAGGAAAATGATAAAAGAAATCTTTAAATAGCATAATAGATTATTTCATTTTGTTCGTAATGACTCATAATTAAATAAAAAAAGGAAAATGAAAAGAGTAAGAATTCACTTAGGAAAAGTTGGCTTAGTTTTCAAAAATGGAAACTACCAAAAAGTAATTACCGAAGGAATACACTGGTTAGGATTTAATCAAAATGTAATGATTTACGATTTATCGCATCAATTTCGTACTACTGTAGCTACAGAAATCTTACTGAAAGATGAAGCTTTAGTAGATTTACTAGATGTAGTTGAAGTTAAAGATAATGAGTTAGTATTAGTGTATGAAAATGAAAACTTTAAATCTGTACTTTCTGCAGGTAGATATTTATATTGGAAAGGTTTTATTAACAGAAAATTTCAGAAAGTAGACACAAGTAAAATTTATATTACAGAACACATAGACAAATCATTATTTTCAAATTATGAACTAGCAAAGTATATAAGAGCTTTTGAAGTTTTTTCTTATGAAAAAGCTGTTTTACTTGTAGATGATGTGTACACAAAAACACTAACAGGTGGAACTTATAGATTCTGGAGAAATAATACTTCAGTAAAGATAAGCAAAGTAGATATGCGTCAGTTACAACTTGAAATTGCTGGTCAGGAATTATTAACTAAAGATAAAGCAAATATTAGAATCAACTTTTACACGAATTATAGAGTTACTGATATTGAAAAAGCTTTATTGGAAAATAAAGACTATGAAAAGCAATTGTATGTTGCAATGCAATTAACATTAAGAAAATATGTTGGACAATATTCTTTAGATGAATTATTAGAAAACAAAGAAGACGTTTCTAAAGTTGTTTTAGAAGCTTCTGTTGAAGTAGCTAAAAAGCTTGGTGTGAAAATCTTAGACTGTGGAATTAGAGATATTATTTTACCTGGTGATATGAAAGAAATTATGAATCAGGTTTTAGTTGCACAAAAGAAAGCACAAGCTAATATCATTACTCGTAGAGAAGAAACAGCTTCTACAAGAAGTTTACTGAATACAGCTAAATTAATGGAAGAAAATGAAATGCTGTATAAATTGAAAGAAATGGAATATGTAGAAAAAATTGCTGATAAAATTGGTGAGATTTCTGTTTCTGGAAATGGAAATATGGTGAAACAGTTAAAAGAAATATTTGCTGTAAATAAATAAGAGAAACCGTTCTGAAAAGAACGGTTTTTTTATGTTTTTAATTTTAAGTGTTAAAAGAATATTATTATAGTTTTTTCTTATTTAAAATTCTATTTTTGTTATAGTTGCTTGGGCTTATATTTAAAAATTGCAAAATTCATATACCTTAAAACTTCTTTATTAGTGCTAAGTACTAATTTTAGATTAAAAATTACTTAAATAAAAAGAAATGAGAAATATCTTAATAATATTAGTTGTTGCCTTGATAACTTCATGTAGTAATCAAACAAAAAATAAAAACTATTTAATAGAAGGCGATTTAGTTCATCTTGAAGCTGGTTGTAAAATCAGTATGAATCCAAATACTAAAAGTGATCAAAAAATAACTGTAATTTCTTCTAAAGAGAAATTTGTTTTTGAACTAAATAATAGTATTGATAAAGGAGAATATACTTTAGAAATATTTAACCCTAAGGATTCAACAAAACAAAATTTATATTTCTGGTACAATAAACAAGATTTACTTTTTAAAGGAGATTTTAATCAGTTTAAGCAAATAAAAGTCAAGAATGACGAAACTAATAATATTGCTCATAAATATTATCAAGTTATTGATAATTATGATCGTAAAATGTCAAAATTATTAGCGACTGTTAAAGATCCTGATAAATTAAATGTTTTGGTTACTAAATACTTTGATTCCATTCAAAACGATCAAAAAGCACTTATTTTCAAACAAAGTAATAATCCATTTTCATTACATAAAATTGTATTTCTAAAGAATAAATTTTCTTCTGATAGTTTATCAATAGTATATAATAAGTTAAGTGATAATCTTAAGAAATCTACAAATGGAAAATTGCTTCGTAATTATCTTTCTTCTAAAAGAGTAGAAATAGGTAAAAACTTCATTGATTTTAAAGCAGAAACGATTAAAGGAAACAATGTTAAATTATCAGATTATAACGGCAAAATAATTCTACTTGATTTTTGGGCAAACTGGTGTACTTGGTGTCATGTTCAAAACAAAAAAGAATTTACGCCTTTACAAACTAAATATAAAGATGACTTAGTTATTATAAGTTACTCATTAGATGAAACAAAAGAAGACTGGCAAGAAGCTATTAGAAAAGACAGCTATAAATGGGAGAATTTATCGAATTTGAAAGGTCTGAATGATCCTGTCAGTTATATGTATAAAGTAAATTTACTACCTCATAGTTTTTTAATTGATAAGCAAGGAAAAGTTGTTAAAGAGTTTATTGGATATGAAGGGGAAAATAAAATTGAAGCAGAAATTCAAAAATTATTAAACTAATTAAGAAATAAAAAAACCGTTCAGAAAAGAACGGTTTTAAAATGTTTAATGGAACTTTTATTTGACTAGCAATTTATAAGAAAACAAATTATTGTTGTTTTTCCCTTTAATAAAATACAATCCTTGTGATAATTGTTGTAAAGAGAAAGTATGATTCTTATTGTATTTTCCTTTAAAGTATAAGACTTGTTTTCCAGAAATATCATAAATTTTTACATCTGAAACTTCTTTGTTAATAGAAATAAAGTCTCTTGATGGATTTGGAAATACACGTAAAACGTCTTCATTATTTTCAATATCTTCATTAGATAATGTTACAGCAGAACTACCAAAAATTCTAAATTCTCCTGGTTGTAAAGCCAAAGTTGCAGTAGTATTAGTTATGTTTAAAGTTTTAGTTTCATCTAATAAATCGTACCAAGTTCCTGCTTGTTGAAATGAAGGATTAATTGCCTGAGCTGTGATCCCAAAGTTTCCAATAATTGTAACGTATCTCAAATCGTCAGAAGTATTATCATTCGTTAATTGAATTTTCTTTAAACCATTAGAGTTATTTACATCTAAAGTAAAATCAGAAGTTCTAAAAATATCTTCTTGCTTTTTTAAAGCAATTAGTTTTGCCCAAACATCGTAAATAGCTTTTCTATTCGCTTCGTCTGCATATTCCCAACGAATTGGTTTATTTCCTGTTCTACCATTAAAATCGATATCTACATCGTAACCTAATTCACCAAATTGCCAAATCATTTTTGGTCCCGGAACAGTAAAATAAAATGCTCCTGCACTTGTAATTCTATTTAAAGCAGTTGCTAAATCCTTTACATTGTAAGTGCTATTAGAATTTCCAAATTGTAAATTTTTATACATTAATCGTTGCTCATCATGGCTTTCCATATAGGCAATATTAGCAGGCACAGACCAACCTCTATTTCTATAATCAATCCATGAAAAGTCAGATTTTCCACTTGTATGAAATCCTAAAGTTGTTTCGTTATAATTAGAATTTAAATTGCTCCACATCATAATTCCTTTTCCTTCAGATAAACGATAATTTACCCATTCTGATTCTTCTTGGTTGGTTCCTAAATGTTCAAAAATTACATAAAAATCAGGATCGATGTCCCATTGATAATCTGCATATTCTTTTAAAACAGCAACTCTGTCTGCTTGCATTGCATTTGTACAAGCATCATCAGATCCAGAACAATTCTGTGTAAAACCTTTGGTTAAATCCCACCTGAAACCATCAATATTATATTCTTCAATCCAAAATTGAGCAGTACGTTTTACATAATCTTTAGTAGCTTGCTTACTGTGATTAAAATCATTAAAAACATTAAATGAATGTTTAGCTGTAGCATTAAAGAAAGGACTATCAGCAGAAGCTTGCCCACCATAATTTCCATTATCAGTATTCCACATTCTGTAGAAAGGATTCTGACCCGTTGCATGATTATATACAACATCTAAAATTACAGCAATACCTCTTTTATGGCATTCGTCAACTAATTGTTTAAAAGCATTTTGAGTTCCATAATATTTATCTAAGGCCATATGAAATGAAGGATTGTATCCCCAAGATTCATTTCCATCGAATTCACTAATAGGCATTAATTCAATAGCATTTACACCTAAACCTTCAATATAATCTAATCTAGCTTTTAAAGCATCGAAACTATGTAATTGATCAAAATCACGTAATAAAACCTCATATATTACCAAATCAGTTTTAGCAGGACGATTAAAATTGGTTACTTCCCAAGCATATGGTGTATCTCCAGTTCTTAATAAAGTAACAGCATGATTCGTTTTTCCTGTTGGATAAGCAGGTAAATCAGGATAAGTAGTAGTATTTATAAACTGATCGTTACTTTCAGTTAAAACAACAGTAGAGTAAGGATCTGCTACACGTAAAGCCCCATCAATTAAAAACTGATACATATGATTGGTTTGTGGAGTTAAACCTGTTAATTCAATCCAAAAACGATCATTAGCTGTATCTTTTTTTAATAAATAAGAATCATTTAATGTCCAATTATTAAAATCTCCAATAACATGAACAAACTCTTTTCCAGGAGCATATAAAACTAAAGTAGCTTTTGTATTATCTGTTGGGTTTAAAGTTAATCCATCTTTTATTCCAGTAGGAAGACTTTCTTCAACGACTGTAGGTTTTACAATGATTTGAAAGTTAGCTGTTTTTGTATCACCACCGTTTACAGCTTCTAACTCAAAATTTGTTGTAGCTGTTACAGTTGTAGTAAAGCTGTAATTAGTACTATTATTTTGAGTATTTATAGAGGTACCATTAGCTTTTAAATTAAAGTTTGCATTTAAACTAGTTGTAGCTGATATTGTTACGTTATCTCCAGAATTAACAATAGTAGGAGAAGAGCTAGGAGAAGTTAATGTTAACTGAAACTTTCCAACTTCAAATACTTGATCTTGAGATTTTTTATCTCCACTACCATCTTTAGCTTTTACAAGCATTCCAATTCTTCCAATTCCTGTTCTATTGTAAAAAGAAGTAGGAGTGAAGCTTATAGAATAACTTCCATCACCGTTATTGGTTAATTTTTGAGCTTCATTAGAATTCGTCCAAGTTCCGTTTGTTGGAGAATCCATGATATTTTCATCATTAGTGTCGAAAGACCAAGCCCATAAATAAATATCTGTTACTCCCCACGTAGCAGGATTTACATTAGTAACAGTAATTGTAATCTCTTCATCTTCATTAAAAGTAGTGGGGGAAACAGAAAATGAAACATTCTGCTGTTGTGCAAATAATGAAACATGAATACAAAGGATTAAAAAAAGTACTATTTTCTTCATAAGGTATAATTAAAAAGCAAAAACCATCCATCAACTATAAAAGTTTATGGATAGTTTTTGTATTACATATGTCTTAAATTATTAAGGTTGAATCGTATATGTTGGATTTGCAGCATCAGAAAAATCTAATGTAATAGTATAAGTTCCTGCTGTAGCAGTTAAGTTATCACCATTTACTTCTAATGTACCATCTCCTCCAGTATCACCATAATTAATGTCCCAAGCATTATTAGCTCTGAATTTAAATTCTCCATCTAATAACTCTACGTCTCTTAAGATCCAAACATCATCGAATGGTCTAGACCAATCTCTTGTGAACTGAGCATCTGGAGTAGCTCCCCAATTATTGAAGGCCGAACCTACAAGTCCCCATACATTTGTTATTTGTTCTAAAGAATAACTATTATCGTTTAAATCTACAGTAACGATATAAATACCTGCAGTTACAGTGATATTATCACCATTTAATTCAATAGAACCATCTGCACCAGTATCTCCATAATTTACAGCCCAATCATTATTCATTCTTAACTTCATGTCACCATCTAATAAAGTAACTATTCCTCTAAAAACATCAGAATATTGGTCGTATTCTAGCATAAAATCTGGAGTAGCTCCCCAATCATTGTATGCAGAGCCTACAATTCCTAAAGAGAAAGCTTCGATAGCATATGTGTTGTCATTAAAGTTTAAAGTAATTTTATAAGAACCTGCAGTAACATCTATATTATCACCGTTTAATTCAATAGAACCATCTGCACCAGTATCTCCATAATTTACAGCCCAATCATTATTCTCTCTAAATTTGATTTGACCATCAATTAATGTAACGTAAGCTGCTAAGACACCGTCTACATCAGTTTTAAAGAAAGGTAAATCTGGAGTTGCTCCCCAATTGTTAGCTGCTGAACCAACAATTCCCCAAGTAGTAGATAAATCTAATACCGTTAAATAAGTACTTACAGTAACTGTTATTGGAGTACCAATTCTTTCTAATGTATCACCTGTACCGTTAGTAATTACAGAACGTAAACGAATTTCTATATCACCAGTTGTATCAGGAGCTATTCCTAAAGCTTGAGCAACAGCATTTAATTTAGCATGAGTTACATTAATGTTAGCACTATCTGTACTAGTTCCTAATTCTTCAACAGTTGCAAAATCTGTACCTACCACAGCAGCTTCTAAAAAGTAATCAACAGTAACTCCTAAGTTAGCATCTAAAATAGGATCATTAATTACTAGTGCAAATGCATTTTGATCATTCATATCTAATGATAAAGTGAATGAATCTCCATCAGCAAGTCCACTTTCTAAAGTTGGAGCATTTACCGGGTAAGTTGTCACTAAAAATAGTACACTATTACTTACTTGTTCTCCTGCTTTAACTCTCATAAATACAGGAATATCATTAAATTCAGTTATCCCTGCATTATTAATAGCCTGATTTAATTCAGTTACAGTCATTGAAAATGATTTCTCTGAAGTAGTACCTAATGCCACAGGAGTAGCAAAAGTATCTTCAGTTGCCATTTCAATATTGTATGAAGTAGCTGAAGTTACTCCATCATTCCAAGTAATTGTAAATGCTGGATTATCAGGTAAAGAATAATTTAAAAACACATTTGAGATCCCAGGTATATCTAATTCAAAAGTAGGATCAGGTGTTGTAATATTTATATTGTCTTCTGATTCACATGAAGTTAACAAAAGCATAGCTGATGCAACTACTGTGAAGAATATTTTATTTATTATTGATTTCATTGTAATACTTCTATTAATTATAAATTCAATGGAACAAGAATATACTCACCAGTTAAATCGTTAAACCAGATATCGTAATCATCTTCTACTATTACAGGAATGTTAGCACCTCCATTAGTTGCAATTCCTGAAAAAGAAGTATCGCTTCCCCAAGCATCAGTACCATTTGCTAAAAATTGTAAATCTCCTGGCTTTAATCTTACTGCAGATGCATTCCAAATATGACCATCAAAAGTTAATGGAGTTAATGCAACAGGAGCATCTAAAGAAGATCCCTGAACAGCTAATGAACCAGGACTATCAATTCCACTAGCATCAAAAGCTTCAAAAGTGTATTTTAAAGTTGTAAAATTAATAGTAAACGTATAAAAGCCAGGAGTAATATTTGCAGCTCCAGAAGTTGGAAATCTCTCAGGTTCATCATCTCCATCATTTACTCTTATTGCTCCAGCTGCAATACCTGTAGCAGCATCTAATGTTCCAACATCAGTTCCCCATTGTGGTCGCCAAGCACCTTTACTTTCTAATATCTTAAATTGACCATCACCAAAGCGACCAGTATAAGTGAATAAATTTTCATCATTAGGATTTCTAAATAATGCAGGGTTATTATTATTGTTATCCCAACCAGGCGCTGTTCCATCTCCAACTAGATAATAATCATCAAAAATATAATTGAAAAACGGAAAAACTCTTAAAGATAAAGAATTTGAGTTTGCTTTATTAGCACGCTGTTTACCTAAAGAAGATACTACTCTTACATATACATTAGCCCACTCAAAAGGATTTAATCCTGCATTACCTGCGGCTGTATTTAATTCTCCCATAGAAAATGTAACGGTATTCTCACCTGTAACAGATGCACCTATCACTGGATTTGTAAAATCTTGATCTGTAGAAAATTCGACATCATAAACAACAGCAGTTTGTTGACCATAATCAGCACTAGACCAATTAAAAGTGACTGCTGGATTGTTCACATTAACTTGATCAATTTCTATTTCACTTATTGCTACAGCAGCTAAATCTGGTGCTTTTGCATCAGAAACTGTAAAAGTTTCTGCATTATCTTCACAACCTATACCAATAAAAATTAATAAGACTAATGAAGATAGTTTATATATAAATTTATTTTTCATCTTGATATTGTAATTGTTTAATAACCTGAGTTTTGTGTTAGATTCGGATTGGAAGCTAAACTACTTGCTGGTATCGGAAATAAATCTAAATGATTTGCTATTGAAATTCCATTAGTAGCATTTCCTTTCCATGCCCAATTATAATTTCCTCCAGTAAAACGTCCGAAACGAATTAAATCTTGTCTTCTATGAGCTTCCCAATGTAATTCTCTAGATCTTTCATCTAAAATGAAGCCTAAAGTAAGATCAGTAACTGTAATTGCTTGTGGATTATTAGCTCTAGTTCTTAATTGATTAACTAATGTAACTGCCTCACCTATAGAACCACCTGTTCCACCTCTTAACACGGCTTCAGCATACATTAAATTCACATCAGCTAATCTAAATAAAGGAAAATCTGTATCTACAAAAGTTTGATTTCCTCCTGCAACTCCTCCAGAACTAACATTAGAGTATTTAGCTATAATATAACCAGTATCACGGTCTGCAATATCAGTAATTGTAACTGGTCTTCCAGCTGTAATTAAAGTATTTCTGGTATCTGTAATAAATGCTCCACCATTAAATAAATCTGCAAATTGTTTTCTAACACGTAAAGCACCACCCCAACCTTCAGTTGTTACACCAAGATCAACACCATTTTTTTCGATACTTCCAACAGCACCATTAATCATAACTGTAGTAGGACCAAAGTTTTGAACAAATGATCCGTCAGAAACAAAAGCAAAAATAATTTCGTTTCTAGCAGCGCCTTGGTCGTTGTCAGCTTTAAATAAATCTAAATAGTTAGGAGCTAAAACATAACCACTATTTAAAATTTTATTACAGTATTCGATACAATCAGAATAGCGATCGTTACCAATGTAAACTTCAGCATTTAAATAAATTTTAGCTAAAACCATCCAAGCTACAGCTTTATCTGCTCTTCCATACTCATTTTGTCTAGGATCTTTTAAATCTGCTTCAATAGCTTTTAATTCACTTTCAATAAATGTAAATAATTCACTTCTTGAAGCTTCTAGAGGGGCAGTATTCACTACTGAATTTTCATCAGTAAAAGGAGCTTTTCCATATAAATCCATTAAATGATAATATGCTAGTGCTCTTACTAATCTAGCTTCAGCTCTGAAAGTAGTTATTTCCTGACGTGTATCATCAGAAACATTTCTAGAATCTAATTTTTCAGGAGTAGTTTCGTTTAAAAAATTATTAACAAAACCAACTGAAGCTCTTGCTCTTTCAAACATTCCTAAGACAATAGGGTTTTGAGCATTCCAAGTATTACGTTGAATTTCAGCAACTCCTTGATCTGTTTCATAAGACCAAATCATTTGATCTGCTGTTAAGGTTTGTAGATATAATAAAGTACGTCCATATTGACTTGTACCTGGATCGATACCATCTAAATTAGATGTAGTGGCTCCGTCAGTACCTGTTAAAGAAAAGTTTGCATAAATACCTGCTAAAACCTCTTTATAAGCACTTTCATTTTCAAACAACTCTTCACTTAAAGTTGTTTGATCATCATTTGGTATAATATTTAAATCTTCTGTACATGATGACATAAATAATGTAATCACTGCAAAAAATAATACCGTTTTAATATTGTTTTTGATATTCATTTTTTCTTTTTAGAATTTAATATTGGCTCCGAATAAGATATTTCTTGATCTTGGATAAATAATATTATCTATTCCATCAAACACTTCAGGATCTAAACCTGAATAATTTGTCCATGTAAATACATTTTGCATACCAGTCCATATTCTAATACTATTTTTAGAAAACTTCTTAATAGGTCTGTTAAAAGTATAACCTATAGTAATATTATCCATTCTTAAGAAAGACGCGTTTTCAACAAAATAGTCAGATAAAAGTACATCTGCAGTATTTACAAAATTAGTATTTAATACGGAAGTAGGAATATTACCTAAAACAGCATTATCTCTTAATAAATTTAATTGAGCTCTAGAAGAATTTACGTTGTTGTAAGCATAGTTACCTATGTTTGCTCTTAAATTAAAAGAAAGATCGAAATTTTTGTAGTTTAAGTTACTTTGGAAACCTAAAATTACATCTGGATCTGGACTTTCTCTTAAATATCTATCACTACTATTAATAATTCCATCTCCATTAATATCTAAATAAGCATCTTCAATTGGATTACCATTACTGTCAGTTAATTGTTTTAAAACATAAAAAGCTCTTGGAGCTTCACCAACTCTGTTGATTTGAATATCTGATCCAGTACCTCCTGAAATTCCTCCAGTTTGAAATTCGAAACCAGAAACTAAGTCTTTAATTTCTCTATCGAATAATGTACCGTTGAAATTGAAATCTAAACTAAAGTCTGTATTATCTATAACGTTTGAGTTTATAGAAAATTCTAAACCTCTAATTTGTAATTCACCAACGTTTTGAATAATTCTGTTTGTAAAGTTAAATGGAGTAGGGGCATCAAAAAGTAAATCTGTTGAATTCTTTTGGAATGCACTAATAGATCCAGTTACTCTATCATTAAATAAACCATAGTCGATACCAAATTCGATAGTAGCAGTTTCTTCCCACTTAATATCTTCGTTGATTGCTGAAGGAATATTTGTAGAAATTGGAACTCCTCCAAATAAATATTGAGAATTTTCGTTACCAGATCTGTATCGGTTTAAGAAAATATCTTTTTCACTAATTTCTTGCTGACCAGTAACACCGTAACTAGCTCTTAATTTTAAACTAGAAACAAATTTAGAATCTTTTAAAAAGTCTTCTTCACTAATTTTCCAAGCTAAAGCAGCTCCAGGAAAGTTACCCCATCTGTTTTTAGAAGCAAAACGAGAAGTACCATCACGTCTATAGTTTAAAGTTAATAAGTATTTATCTAAGAAGTTAAAGTTTGCTCTACCAAAGAAACCAATTAAAACTACATCTGGATCCGCAAACGTTTGAGGGTTAGAGTCAGGATCTCTTCTGTTACCAGTATCACTACCTCTAAATTCAAATTTTTGATAAGAATAACCTGCTGTAAAATCCCCAGATATTTGATCACTAAATTTAGTGTTGTAATTTAAGTAACCATCTAATAATTTATTGATTCTTAATTGTTCAGATTCAAAATCGTTACCAATAACTGTAGCATTAGAAGCTCTTGGTACACTTAAAGATGTAAAATCTTTTCTACTTGCTTTAATTCTATCGTAACCTAAGTTAACAACAGCTCTTAATTCTGGTAAAAAATGTAGTTTATAATCGAACTGTAAATTACCGTATTCTCTGAAAGATTTACCAACATTTGTTCTTTGTAATAAAGAAGCAACTGGATTTGTTGTTCCATTAGCAACACCTGATCCAGCTAAGTGTTGGTAAAAACCACCAAAAGGAGAGTTTCTATCAAAAACTGGTTGTGTAGGATCATAACGTAAAGCAGCACCTATTTGTCCCGAATCCGCAAACCTACTGTTTTCAAAAGCTCTACTATAGTTTAAATTAATTTTGAAATGATCATTAAATAAAGAAGGGCTTAAAGCCGTAGAAACATTTCTTCTTGTAAAATCTGAAGTTAATAATGCTCCTTCTTGATCATTAAATCCAACAGATAAACGAATTGGAATTAAATCATAGATCGTTCCTCTAGCTGTTAAGTTATGAATTGTAGAAACGGTGTTTCTAAAAATTTCATTTTGCCAATCTGTATTTGCTGTTCCTAATAAACTAGTATCTAAAGTAGTTCCAGGAATTGGTTGAGAATTTACTAAGTTTCTAAATTCATTTGCAGAAAATACATTGATTCTATCATTAATTTTACCAGTAGTAACTTGAGTATCAAAATCTAAAGACCAAGTTGATTTACCTTTCTTAGTAGTAATTATAATTACACCGTTTGAAGCTCGTGAACCATAAATTGCAGTTGCAGAAGCATCTTTTAATACAGAGAAAGACTCAATGTCATTAGGGTTAATATTAGCTAAAACACCACGAGATCCATCAACACCATCATTAGAAATTGGTAATCCATCAATAATAATTAAAGGATCATTGGAAGCGTTAATAGAAGACCCCCCACGAATTCTAATTTGAGAACCAGAACCAGGTGCTCCACTAGTATTAATACTTACCCCAGAAACTCGACCGTTAAGTAAATTTTCAGGAGTTACAATGTTACCTTTAGTAAATTGTTTTTCTGTGATGGCTTCAACAGAACCTGTTGCGTCTTTTACAGTAGTAGTACCATATCCCACAACAATAATCTCGTCTAAAACTTGACCATCTTCTTCTAATTGTACATTAATAGAAGTTTGATTACCTACTTTAATTTCGGTAGTTTTCATACCAATAAATGAGAAAACTAAGATATCTGAAGCTTTAACACCTTTGATCTCATAGTTACCATTAAAATCTGTTTCAGTACCTCTTACTTCTCCTTTTACTAAGATAGAAACACCAGGTAAAGGTTCACCAGTTCCTTGTTCGGTAACTGTACCTTTTACTGTTTGCTGTGCATAACTTAATAAGGAAAAACATAACAGAAATAAACTGAAAAATAGTTTCATTTTTTTCATGTAAAAAATCTTAAGTAAATACGTAAATTTGAATTAGTTTGTTATCAATAATCTTTGTTCCGCGTTGTGAATATAGGTATTAAAACAACGCTCTGTTAATGATTATTCCTACGAAACCGTTTTCGTGTTGATAACTTTTTAACTTTAACTTAACACATTAATAATATAACTCAATTTTTTTATGAGTTTTGTAAAAAATTACAAATAAAATTGTAATTAAAACAACTAAAAATCATTTTAATAATAAACCCCTATACGTATCATTATATATTCAAAATATGAAGCCAAAAATTACCATTAAGATAATTGCTAAAGAATTAGGTGTTTCAACTTCTACTGTTTCAAAAGCTTTAAGAGATAGTCATGAGATTAGTCAAGAAACAAAAGATAGAATTAAAGCATATGCGAACTATTATAATTACCGACCAAATAATTTAGCCCTACAATTACGAAATCAAAAGACCAAAGTAATTGGTATTGTTTTACCTAAAATTGTTCACCATTTTTTCTCTACTGTTATTAGCGGAATTGAAAAGGTAGCTAACGAGAGAGGGTATAATATTATGGTTTGTTTCTCTAATGAAAATCAAGAAAAAGAGATCGAAACTATAAATGTATTAACCAACGGAAGTGTAGATGGATTAATTGTTTCCATAGCTAAAGAAACATTAAGAAATAAAGCTTTAGATCATTTTTATCGTTTAATAGAAAATGAAATGCCAATTGTTTTATTTGATAGAGTTCACGATTCTATTGAGTGTGATAAAGTGATTGTTGATGATGTTGGAGCAGGTTATAAAGCAACAAAATATTTAACTGATATTGGTTGTAGAAAAATTGGAATTGTAACAACTCCTGAACACGTTACAGTTGGTTTAGATCGTTATCAAGGTTACGAAAGAGCTTTAAAAGAACAAGGGATATCAGTGAATAAAGATTTAATTATAAATGTAGATGAAGAGCAAGATATATATGAGCAGATTAAAGTACTTTTTAATCAAGAGTTAGATGCTGTTTTTGCTGTAAATGAAATTTATGCTGCTACTGCAATTAAAATTGCAAAAGAAAAGAAATTATATATACCAAATGACTTGTCGGTCATTGGTTTTACAGACGGTTTAATATCTAAATATTCATCTCCTTCGATAACTACAGTTGTACAGCACGGATATACTATGGGAGAGCAAGCGGCTGAATTATTAATAGATAGAATAGAAAATAAAGATAATGCTAGATTTCCTCAAACGAAGGTGATATCTAGTAACTTAAAGTTAAGAGAATCGAGTAAAACTTGATTTATTTCTTTTCTGTGTAAATAAAATTTATATATTTACCGCATATTAAGACTTATCAATAATCTTACTTCCGCAAAAAAAGAATGATAAGTCTAGCGCTTATCGTAGTATATAACTAACAATACTTTACGATAATGAAAAAGCGTAAATTAAGTTTTCTAGAAATCTGGAACATGAGTTTCGGTTTTCTTGGAATTCAAATGGGTTTTGCCCTTCAAAATGCAAATGCAAGTAGAATTTTACAGATTTTTGGAGCTGATGTCCACGAACTTTCTTGGTTTTGGCTGATAGCGCCATTTATGGGATTACTTGTTCAACCAATAATTGGACATTATAGTGACAATACTTGGACTAGATTTGGTCGAAGAAAACCTTTCTTTTTATTAGGTGCTATTTTGGCTTCTGTAGGAATGATTCTTATTCCACAAGCTAATTTCATGATTGCAATACTTCCGGCACTTTGGGTCGGAGCAGGTATGCTAATGATCATGGATGCATCTTTCAATATAGCAATGGAACCATTTAGAGCTTTAGTTGCTGATAATCTTTCTGATGAACAAGCTACACAAGGATTTAGTATTCAGACTGCACTTATTGGTATTGGAGCTGTAGTTGGATCATGGCTGCCTTGGGTTTTAACCGAATGGTTTGGTGTACCAAAAACTGCTGAAGAAGGTGCTGTACCAGGAAATTTATTATGGTCATTTATTATTGGAGCAGTAGTTTTAATAGGATCTATTTTGGTTACTCTATTTACTACAAAAGAATATTCTCCAGAAGAATTAGCTCAATTTGAATCTAGTGAACCATCTTCATCAGATGAAGTTCATCAAGCTAAATTGACTGATATTTTCGAAGATTTCAGAAAAATGCCTGAAACTATGCGTCAATTAAGCTGGGTTCAGTTCTTTTCTTGGTTTGGTTTATTTGGAATGTGGGTTTTCTCTGTTCCAGCAATCGCACAACATATATATGGGTTACCTTATGATGATTCAAGTAGTGAAACTTATCAAGAAGCAGGAAATTGGATTGGAATTTTATTCGGAATTTACAATGGAGTTTCTGCAATTTTTGCCTTTTTATTACCAACAATTGCAAAAAAAATAAGTAGAAAGAAAACTCATGCCTATTCTCTTTTTATTGGAGGTATTGGACTCATATTAATTTATTTCATGCCAAGTCCTAATTCTCTAATATTACCTATGGTATTAATAGGTATAGCTTGGGCAAGTATTTTATCTATGCCTTATGCAATGTTGTCTGGTTCTATTTCACCAAAGAAAATGGGAGTTTATATGGGGATTTTTAATTTCTTCATCGTAATTCCTCAAATTATTAATGGAATAATAGGAGGTCCATTAGTAAAATATGCTTACGGAAACCAAGCTGTATTTGCTTTAGTTGTAAGCGGTATAGCATTCATTATAGCAGGATTTCTATCATTTAAAATTAACGATAAAACAGATGTTTCTCATCTATAATTATGAATAAAAAAGGATTCATATTTGATTTAGACGGTGTTATTGTAGACACCGCTAAATATCATTTTTTAGCTTGGAAAAAATTAGCTAACGATTTAGGTATCGATTTTACAGAAGATCAAAACGAGCAATTAAAAGGAGTAAGTAGAGTAAAATCACTTGAAAAGATTTTACATTGGGGAGGAGTTTCTATATCTGAAGAAGAGTTTCTTCAATTAATGGACAAGAAAAATACTGATTATTTGTCTTATATAGAAACAATGACTGAAGATGAAATTTTAGTCGATGTTCCAAAAGTTTTAAATCTTTTAAAAGTAGAAAATCAAGGATTAGCTTTAGGTTCTGCTAGTAAAAATGCAAGAACGATTTTAAAGAAAGTTGAACTATTTGACAAATTTGACTCTATAGTAGATGGAACAAATGTTTCTAAAGCAAAACCAGACCCCGAAGTTTTTATTATAGCCGCAGAAAATTTAGAAATAGCTCCAGAAAAATGTATCGTTTTTGAAGATTCTATTGCTGGTATTCAAGCTGCAAATGCTGCTAATATGATATCTAT
The DNA here is from genome assembly GCF_947502995.1 of uncultured Tenacibaculum sp. Lineage (GTDB taxonomy): Bacteria > Bacteroidota > Bacteroidia > Flavobacteriales > Flavobacteriaceae > Polaribacter. The sequence continues at coordinate 155,208 of NZ_CANNBW010000004.1, forward strand.
AGGTATCGGTGAAAAAGACGTATTGTCTGAGGCAGATTATGTATTCAAAGATTTTTCTGAGATATCAGAAGAATTTATATCTCAACTTATAAACAAACACTAACCCCCGTACAATAATTAAAAACTAGAAATGAATCAAGATTATATCATACCGAACGAATGGTCTATTATTGAAGAAGGATTTAATGAAGATAGAGTAAAATCATCTGAAAGTTTATTCAGTATCGGTAATGGAGCCATGGGGCAACGCGCTAATTTTGAAGAAAAATATACAGGTGAAACTTTTCAAGGTAGTTATATCGCCGGAGTTTATTATCCTGATAAAACTAGAGTAGGATGGTGGAAAAATGGATATCCAGAGTATTTTGCTAAAGTTTTAAATGCACCAAATTGGATAGGAATTAATGTATGTATCAATGGAGAAGAACTTGATATAAATACATGTAAGAAAATATCTAATTTTAGAAGAGAATTAAATATGAAAGAAGGTTGGTTGTCACGTAGTTTCAATGCTACATTAATCAACGGACTTGAAGTAAAAGTAGAAACAAAACGTTTCTTGAGTATTGATTTAGATGAAGTAGGGGCAATTTCATATAATGTAACACCTATTTCTGCTGATGCTACAGTTATTTTTGAGCCTTATTTAGATAGTGGTATTCAAAATGAAGATAGTAACTGGGATGATCAATTTTGGAATACAATTAATGTTTCAACAGAAAATGATCAAGCATTTATAGAAGCACATACAATGAAAACTAATTTTCATACTTGTACTTTTATGCAATCTGAAGTTTTTGTAAATACTAAAAAGCAAGAGCTAAATCCAGAAGTTGAAAAATCAGCAACTAAAGTTTCTTTCAAATATATAACTCAAGTAAAAACAAATGAAACTGCTAGTATTCATAAGTTTGGAGGTTATGTAGTAGATCGAAACCACGATAAAAATCAATTGATTACAGCTGCTAAAAACACCTTAAAATTAGCAACAGATTTAGGATTTTCAACATTATTATCTCAGCAAAAAGAAGCTTGGGCTAATATTTGGGAAATGGCAGATATTACTATCGAAGGAGATGTAAAAGCTCAACAAGGTATTCGATTTAATATCATGCAATTAAATCACACATATTTAGGTAAAGATGCTCGATTAAATATTGGTCCGAAAGGATTTACAGGTGAAAAATATGGAGGTAGTACATATTGGGATACTGAAGCATATTGTTTACCATTTTATATGGCTACTAAAAATCAAGAAGTTGCCAAGAGTTTACTAACGTATCGATATCATCAGTTAGATAAAGCTATTGAAAATGCTGAGAAAAACTTAGGTTTTAAAAACGGAGCAGCTTTATATCCTATGGTAACTATGAATGGTGAAGAATGCCATAATGAATGGGAAATTACTTTCGAAGAAATTCATAGAAATGGAGCAATATCTTTTGCTATTTTCAATTATCATAGGTACACAAATGATTACAGTTATATTCCAGAAATGGGACTAGAAGTTCTTATTGGAATTGCACGTTTTTGGCACCAAAGAGTTAACTTTTCAGAGGATAAACAAAAATATGTAATGTTAGGTGTAACTGGTCCTAACGAGTATGAGAACAATATCAACAATAATTGGTACACAAACTACATTGCAAAATGGTGTATTGATTATGCTTTGGAAAATATAGAGATTGTTAAATCTGATTTTTCTGCTGATTATGATAGAATTGCAGCTAAAACAAACATTACAACTGAAGAGTTAGCCGATTGGAAGAAAGTTGCAGACAATATGTATTTCCCATATTCTGAAAAGCATCAAGTTTACTTACAACAAGATGGATTTTTAGACAAAGAGTTAATTACCGTTGCAGATCTAGATCAATCACAACGCCCAATTAATCAAAAGTGGAGTTGGGATCGTATTTTACGTTCACCTTACATCAAGCAAGCAGATACGTTACAAGGATTTTATTTCTTTGAAGATCATTTTACAACAGAAGAATTAGAAAGACATTTCGATTTTTATGAACCTTTTACAGTTCATGAAAGTTCTCTTTCTCCTTGTGTTCATAGTATTCAGGCTGCTAAACTAGGAAGAATGGATCAAGCCTACACATTTTATTTAAGAACTTCTCGTTTAGATTTAGATGATTATAATAAAGAAGTAGAAGAAGGCTTACATATCACTTCTATGGCAGGTACATGGATGAGTATTGTTGAAGGTTTTGGTGGAATGCGTATTAAAGACGGATTATTAAGTTTTACGCCACAAATTCCTAAACAATGGGATGCATTTTCTTTTAAGATAAATTTCAGAAATCAAATATTAAAAGTAAATGTTTCTAAGAAAGGAACAGAATTCGAACTAGAAGGAAATAAAGAATTAGAACTTCTGGTAAATAATAATAAAATACTGGTAAAACCTAACAGTTTAGTAACAGTATAATAATTAAGTTCGTTAAATTTAAGTATGAAAAATGTTCTACACCTTATAGTTTTGTTTATAGTGTTGAGTTGTAATACTCAAGTTAAAAGTAATGCTCAAAAGAATGAGAATTTTGTAATTAACAAACAAACAATTATTACTTTATTTGAAGGGACTTTAGAACGTTTAGAACATTTTTCTTCTAAATTTATTAAAGAAAGACCCGTCGATGTTTGGTTACCAAAAGATTATTCTAATAAAAAGAAGTATAATGTTTTGTACATGCACGATGGTCAAATGCTTTTTGATAGTACTCAAACTTGGAATAAACAAGAATGGAAAGTTGATGAATGGTCATCAAAATTAGCTAAAGAAGAAAAAATTAAAGACTTTATTGTTGTAGGAATACATAATATTCCAAAGATTCGATGGCAAGATTTATTTCCTCAAAAAGCTTATAATTTTATAGATGAAGAATCTAAAAAACTATTAAAAAGTATCTCCGGATCAAGTGATTTTACTTTAAATGGTGATAATTATTTAAATTTCATAGTAAAAGAATTAAAACCTTTTATTGATAGTAATTATTCTGTTTATACAGATAAAGATCATACGTTTGTTATGGGTTCAAGTATGGGGGGATTAATGTCTATGTATGCAGTCAGTGAATATCCAAAAGTATTTGGAGGAGCAGCTTGTTTGTCTACACATTGGGTAGGCGCAATGCCAATGGATGAAAATCCTTTTCCAGATGCAATATTTAAATATATGACTCAGAATTTACCAGGTTCTGGAACACATAAAATTTACTTCGATTACGGAAATAAAACTTTAGATCAGCATTATCCTCAATATGCTCCTAAAGTAGACGAAATTTTAAAGCAGAAAGGATATACAGTTAATGCTAAGAATTTATTTTTTGAAGGAACAGATCATTCAGAAATATCTTGGGCTAAACGATTAGATACTCCTCTTTTATTTTTATTAAAGAAATAATGAAAAAACTTTTCTTCATTTTATTTTGTATACAAACGTTTGTATACGCGCAAAATAGTAGCAGAATTTTTAAAGAAGCTTCTGTACAGAATGGTGATATTTTAACTGTTAAAGTTAATGATGGTACCTACAAAATTCGTTTTTATTCTAATCAAATAATAGAAACTAATTTTATTCCAAAAGAAGAGACTTTTTCTACAACATCTCATGCTGTAATCAAACAACCTGATAATGTGGATATCTATTTAAATGATTCTGGTGAAAAAGTTATTTTTAAAACGAAAACAACTACTGTAGAAATTATTAAATCTCCTTTTCAGATAAAATATTACTACAACGGAAACTTAATAACTTCAGAAAAAAAAGGTTTTCATAAAAAAGAAAATAACGATGCTATAGAACTGAATTTAACTTCAGAAGAAGTTTTATACGGAACAGGTGCTAGAGCATTAGGAATGAACAGAAGAGGAAATAAATTGCAATTATACAACAGGGCTCATTATGGTTACGAAACTCGATCAGAGCTAATGAATTTTACCATGCCAGTGATAGTTTCTTCAAAGAAATATATGATTCACTTCGATAATGCTCCAATTGGATATTTAGATTTAGATAGTGAAAAGAATAATTCGTTGACCTATGAAACGATTTCTGGTAGAAAAACATATCAGATTATCGTTGGTGATACTTGGTATGATTTATTAGACACTTATACAGATTTAACGGGGAAGCAACCAATGATTCCACGTTGGAGTTTAGGGAATTTTTCTAGTAGATTTGGGTATCATTCAGAAAAAGAAACTAGAAATACAATACAAGCTTTTAAAAATGAGAAGATTCCAGTAGATGCTGTTATTCTAGATTTATATTGGTTCGGAAAAGATATAAAAGGTACTATGGGAAATTTAGAAATCTTTAAAGATTCTTTTCCTAATATGAAGAAAATGGTCAGTGATTTCAAGAAAGAAGGTGTAAAAACTGTTTTAATTACTGAACCGTTTATTTTAACTACATCTAAAAAATGGGATGAAGCTAAATCTAAAGGAATTTTAGGTAAAGATGAAGCTGGAAATCCTTTTACCTACGATTTCTATTTTGGAAATACAGGCTTAATTGATATTTATAATCCTGAAGGCAACAAATGGTTTTGGAATATTTATAAAGGCTTAAAAGATATGGGAGTTGAAGGTTTCTGGGGAGATTTAGGAGAACCAGAAGTTCATCCTTCTAAATTACTACACACAACAGGAACTGCTGATGAAGTTCATAATATTTACGGTCACGATTGGGCTAAATTAATTTATGACGGTTACAAAGCAAACTATCCTAACGAACGTCCGTTTATTTTAATGCGAGCAGGATATTCTGGCTCACAACGATTTGGATTAATTCCTTGGTCTGGTGATGTTAACAGAACTTGGGGTGGTTTACAAAGTCAACCAGAAATTGCTTTACAAATGGGAATGCAAGGATTAGGTTATATGCATTCTGATTTAGGCGGATTTGCAGGTGCTAATTTAGATGACGAATTATATGTACGTTGGTTACAATATGGTGTCTTTCAACCTATTTTCAGACCTCATGCACAAGAAGAAGTTTCTAGTGAACCTGTTTTTAGAGCAGATAAAGCTAAAGCACTGGCTAAAAAAGCAATTGAATTACGTTATCAATTATTAACCTATAATTATAACTTAGTTTTTGAAAACAATCAGAAAGGAAAACCGTTAATGCGTCCTTTGTTTTTTGAAGATAATACTACATCACTTTTTACAAATTCAACTTCATATTTATGGGGTAACGATTTTTTAATTAGTCCGATTTTAAAAGCTAAACAAACCGAGCAAAGAGTTTACTTTCCTAAAAATCATTATTGGTTTAATTTTTATTCTGATGAACTTGAAGAAGGAGGAAAGTCAAAGAGTGTTAAAACTACAGAAGAAAACATTCCTACCTATGTAAAAGCAGGAAGTTTCATTCCTTTAACAAGTATAGTGCAAACAACTAAAGAGTATTCTTTACATGCATTTGATTTACATTATTATCATCATGCTACAGTGACAAAATCAAGTAGAGAATTGTACAATGATGATGGAATTACTGCGAATGCTTTTGAAAAAAAGCAGTATGAAATTTTAAAGTTTTCATCAAAAGCTAAAGAGAAATCAATTTCAATCCAATTAAAAGCACAAATTGGAGAAAATTTCAAGAAAAGTAAAAAACAAATCAATTTAATAGTTCATAATATTAAATCAAAACCTAAAAAGGTAAAAACAAACAACAATAAGGTCGAGTTTACTTGGGATTCTACTAAAAACCAATTAGTAATTCCTGTACAATGGGACACTTCAAAATCAAATAAAATCACTATAAAATTATAGTAATGAAGAAACTATATTTAATAATGCTTTTTGCTTTAATCATTGTTAGTTGTAAAGAGCAAAATAAAGCAGAAGAAAAACCAATAGCTGAAAAAAAAGAAACTCCTTTTGTTTGGAACGGAGCGAATTTATATTTTTTACTCACAGATCGTTTTAATAACGGTGACACTTCAAACGATATCAACTTCGATCGTTCTAAGAAAACGGCAAAACTTCGTGGATTTAAAGGCGGAGATTTAAAAGGAATTACTCAAAAAATCTCTGAAGGTTATTTCGATAAATTAGGAATAAATGCGATTTGGATGACTCCTGTTGTAGAACAAATTCATGGAGGAACTGATGAAGGAACAGGAATTACCTATGGTTTTCATGGGTATTGGACTAAAGATTGGACTAAAATTGATCCTAATTATGGAACTGATAATGATTTAAAAGAATTAGTTGAAACAGCACATAAACATGGTATGAGAATTTTATTAGATGCAGTAATTAATCATACTGGTCCAGTAACAGATAAAGATCCTGTTTGGCCAGAAGAATGGGTTCGTACAGATCCACAGTGTAAATATGATAATTATGAAAATACAATCACTTGTACTTTAGTAAAAAACTTACCAGATATTAAAACAGAAAGTAACGAAGAAGTTGCCTTACCACCCCAATTAGTTGAAAAGTGGAAGAAAGAAGGACGTTACGAACAAGAAGTAAAAGAATTAGATGAATTCTTTACAAGAACAGGATATCCAAGAGCACCTCGTTTTTATATCATGAAATGGCTAACTGATTATATTACAGAGTATGGAATTGACGGCTATAGAGTTGATACTGTTAAACATACAGAAGAGAATGTTTGGCAAGAATTTAGAAAAGAGTGTGATTATACATTTGCAGAATGGAAAAAGAATAATCCATCTAAAGTGTTAGATGACAATGGATTTTATTTAGTAGGAGAAGTGTATAATTACAGTATTTCAAACGGAAAACAATTCAATTTTGGAGACAAAGAAGTGAATTATTTCGATAAAGCATTTAATAGTTTAATCAATTTTGAATTTAAATGGAATGCTAAACAACTATCGTTTAAAGATTTTAATGAAAAATATAGTCAAGCTTTAAGTAATGATTTAAAAGGATATGGAGTATTAAATTACATGAGTTCTCATGATGATGGAATGCCTTATGATCCTACTCGAGAAAAAACTTTTGAAACAGCAAATCGTTTATTGTTAGGTTTAGGAACATCTCAAGTGTATTATGGAGATGAATCTGCTAGATCTTTAATTATTGATGGAACTGAAGGTGACGCTACTTTACGTTCTTTTATGAATTGGGATGCCATTCAAAATGATAAAAAAACACAAGAAGTTTTAGCACATTGGCAAAAATTAGGTCAGTTCAGAAAAAATCATCCAGCTGTTGGAGCAGGAACTCATTCTGTAATAACCGAGTCACCGTATGTTTTTTCTAGAAATTATAGTAAAGATACATTTACAGACAAAGTTGTAATTGGAGTTGATTTAAACCAAGGTGATAAAGTAATTGATGTAACATCAGTTTTCGAAAATGGAGACGAGTTAAAAGACGCTTATTCTGGTCAGAAAGTAACAGTTAGCGAAGGAAAAGTAACACTAAACTCACCATTAAAAACAATTTTATTAGAAAAGATTTAACCATGAAAAAAATACTAAGTATACTATCTATAGGGCTATTACTTCTTTCTTGTAAACAAGAAGTTAAAAAAGAAGAAAAGTTAGCAAATAATGAAGAAAAAATAATTACTGAAAAGTTAAAACCAATTTCTAAAGAAGTTTTAGAAACTGCTGTAATTTATGAAGCTAATATTCGTCAATATTCACCAGAAGGTAGTTTCGATGCTTTTACAAAAGATATTCCTGAGTTAAAGAAATTAGGAGTAAAAATTATTTGGTTAATGCCAGTATTTCCAATTTCTGAAACGAAACGTAAAGCTACAGGAGGAAAGGATAGTAAATTTGCTTCTGAATTTCCTGAAGCTGAAAGAAAAAAATACTTAGGAAGTTATTATGCTGTGTCTGATTTCAAAAAAATTAACCCTGAATTCGGAACTATTGAAGATTTTAGAAAGTTAGTGAAAACTGCTCATGATAACGGTATTTATGTGATTTTAGATTGGGTTCCTAATCACACAGGTTGGGATCATACTTGGTTAACAACTAATCCAGATTTTTATACAAAAAATGACAAAGGAGAAGTTGTTCATCCTGAAGGAACTGACTGGACTGATGTTGCTGATTTAAACTATGAAAATCCAGATTTACGTAAACAAATGATCGCAGATATGAGCCACTGGATTGTTAACGAAAATGTTGATGGTTTCCGTTGTGATGTAGCTGGACAAGTTCCTACAGCTTTTTGGCAAGAAGCTATTCCACAATTAAGAGCTAAAAAAGACATTTTTATGCTAGCAGAAGCTTGGGAACCAGAATTATTAAAAGATGGTTTATTTGATATGGGGTACGGTTGGGATCGTCATCATGCAATGAACCACGTCGCTAAAGGTGAGAAAAAAGTAAACGATTGGTATGCTACTTTTGATAAAGATGTTAAGCGTTACGCAGCTGATGACATCATTATGAATTTTGTTACAAATCACGATGAAAACTCTTGGAATGGAACTATTAAAGAAAGAATGGGAGAAGGTGCTAATGCTTTTACTGTACTAAATTATGTAACACCAGGAATGCCTTTAATTTATTCAGGACAAGAATATGGTTTAAGTCATAGATTAAAGTTTTTTGAAAAAGATTCTATTCCAAAAACTAAAGGTACAGAATGGACTTTATTAGAACAATTAGCTAACTTAAAGAAAGCTAATAAAGCGATGCATGGAGGAAAAGAAAAAGCAAATTATACTAAAATAGATCTTAAAAATGATCACGTATTAGCTTTTTCAAGAGCAAAAGAAGGAGACGAATTAACATTTGTTGCTAACTTATCTAAAGAAAGTCAAAAAGTTACTTTAACTTCAAAAGCCACTCAAAAAGATTACTTTACGAACAAAGAATTTAAGGGAACAACTGAGGTCGAATTACAACCTTGGCAATATTTAGTTTTAGAAAAGACGAAATAAACTAAAAATCAACTATACTTTAAAAAGGGTCATGAAAATCTCATGATCCTTTTTTTTGGTATAATATCAAGTTTTCAATTTTTAAATTTCTAGTATAACAACTGAGTTATTTCCTTTTTTTCCTGAGCTAAAAAAGGGAAAATCCCTTATAAGATATTTTCTTACTGATTATAGTTTTGCTTCGTGATCAAACAATAGCTATTCGATAACGATCTAACTAAAAAGAACAAAACACAAAATTTAAAGAATGAAAGTATTTTATAACTACATAGTAATTGCATTAAGTATTTTAATTATCGGATGTCAAAATGATGAAGAAATTATAGAAACAGATACTGTATTAAAAGCACAAGAAGGAATTGTTCAAAAAGAATTTCCAAGTGAAATTATAAACATCAATCACAAATATGATTATTACGGTAAAAAATTTCAAGTAACCTATGTATTCAATAATGAAACACAAGAGTTAATCGATGCTTATGGAGATGATGCTATCGCTAAAGAAATATTTGGTAAAGACAAAAAAGGTCCTCAAGGAACTTTAGTTTTAGCTGTGAAACAAGAAGGAAATTATAAAGAAATTTCAATGAAAATCTTCGATACTGTGAATGAAATAGATCAATATACAAAGGAAGAACAAGTTGCAGAACCAATTAAAGAACAGATTAAAGGGAAATTAGCTTCGAGAAATAATTGTTTTGATATTGATTTACCTGGAAATGATGAAATCCGCTTTTTTGAAGACATTAATTACGTAACTGAATTAACAGATATTAGAGGTTTAAATAAAAGAACTTATGGGAAACAATATTTGGCTCATAACAACGACAGAATTAGTTCTTTTTATATGAGATCTAATGAATTTCAACAGATTAGTTTTTACGAACACAGTTGTTATACTGGTAAAAGATTAACATTTAATAAATACCATACTTCTCAGTTTTATGGTGAAAGTAATTTAAGGCATCATACTTTATCTGGAACATGGTTTTGGAGAGTATCTTGGAATGATAAAATTTCTTCATTCTGGATGCCATAAATAGAGATTAGTTAAGATTGATTAAAGAGAGACAAAAAAGTCTCTCTTTTTTGTTTTTAACTCTATTGATTGATTTTTAACGTATTATTGTCAGGTATTTATAAACTTTTTTTTGTAATTTTATAAAAAAGCATTTATTATGAAAAGAGTATTATATTTTTTGTTGGTTATAGTTTTAATAACTAGTTGTGCTTCTACCAAAGAAAACTACACTGCTGTTCAGTTGAAAAAGTTTAATGAAATAGTAGAAGGAAAACCATTTAGTATCAATTCCAGAAGAGCTTATCCAAGAGTTACAGCAGCCTTAAATTCTTTACCAGCTAACGTGCTATTGCCGAACGGAAACACTATAAATATGATAGATATTACTGGGCATGGAAGTGTTTTTAATTTTAATAAAGATTCTTTAACTAAAGGTAATTTACCTTACTATGGCGAACGTCAGTTTGCTGGAAATTATAGCAGTACAAATATTGGAATTGAATTTGACGCTAAAATAACAAACTACAAAACCTCTAAGACTAAAAGAGATAATCATCAAATTAAATTTACAGTTAGAGATAAAAACTCAAATACAGAAAGTTATGATGTAACTCTAGTGATTTATAAGAATTTAAAAACCAGAATGGATATTAATTCAACTCACAGGTTTCCAATTCAATATTCTGGTGTAATTACAGAATAGTTGTAACTTATAAATCTTTGGTAAAAGACCAAACTAAAATTCTTGTCATTTTATTTCCATGTTGCATTGGAATAATTTTGTACTGTGCTTTTAATTTTAAAAGTTGTTTTTCTAGTTTGGGTAAATTTTCTTTTTTAGCTATTAAACTTGTAAAAAAACCTACTTGATTTTTAAATAAAACACTTTGTTTAATCATTCTTTTTAAGAACAAAGCTTCACCACCGTTACACCACAATTCGTTGGCCTGGCCACCAAAATTAAGTTCAAATTCTTTTTTATTTAAATTATTTAGTTTACGTAATGTTCCTTTTTTTGCTTCATTTTCTGAACTATGAAAAGGAGGATTACAAACTGAGAAATCGAAATAATCGTCAGTTTTTATAATGCCATCAAAGATGTTTGCATTATTACTTTGATGAATTAAACTTACATTTTTCTTTAATTGGGGTGTAAAATCAATATTTTCTTGAGCAATTTTAATACTTTCAGCGTTAATATCAGATCCTACCATTTTCCAATTATAAACTTGGCTTCCTAAAATGCAGTAAATTGCATTTGCGCCAACACCAATATCTAAGCCTCTAACTTCTTTTTTTTCAGGAAGAATATCAGCTATATGATGAATATAATCAACTCTACTTGGAATTGGCGGACATAAATATCCTGCGGGTAATTCCCAATTCAATATGTTATAATTCGCAATTAAAATTGCTTTATTTAAAGCTACCACAGCTTTTGGATTTCCAAAATCTATGGTAGTAGTATGATATTCATTTTTAAAAGTAAAAGCTTTTAAATCAGGATTTGCATCAGATAATTTTTCAAAATCGTAAGCAGAATCTTTATGTAAGTTTCTTGAATGCATAAGATTGTAAAATTATCAAAAAAACGTTAGAGAACAATTATCAATTAACAATGAATAATATATTATTAACTGATAACTGATAACTGATAACTGATAACTGATAACTGATAACTGATAACTGATCATTGACCACTAACAACCATCTCTACGAACCCTTAATTCACCATGCTCATGAACTATAATAAAAGGAATTTCTTCTAAAGTACAACGAGGTTCAATAACAAATTTTATTACTCCTGTTACAGTAAAATTTTCTTTAGGTGTTTTTATTTTATAATTTTTACGATAAGTAGTGTTTTCTTTTACCCAATTAACATAACCATTTACATATGGATGTGAGTCGAAAACTTCTTTAGATAATGGATTTTCAGTAATACCTTTTTCTATAGCGATATGTTTATTATCTCTAATTTCTACTCTAAATTTTCCTTTAAAATCTCCTTTAGATTTTGGAGATACAAAAAATGCTCCTTGATTCAATTTTATGTCTATTTCAAAACTATGTTTATTCTTATCAATTTGAAAAGTTTTCATAGTTAATTCATACGGATTGATATTTTTTGAAACATCGTAAACAAAACTATTATTGTAATAGGGACTTGTGCAATTATCTGTTTTTACGTTTTTAGCTACTGATTTTTCTCCTTTCATTTCTGCATTATTTTCTTTTTTACATGAAATTGTAAAAAGTAAAGTAAAACCTAAGATTATATATTTAATCATTTTTTTATTGATTTAATAATTAGTAATTTATGAAAAAATATCGCGAAATTTTATTTCATTTTTGATATCTCAAAGTTAGAATATGCTTTTCCAAAAAGTGTCAAAAGAGTGTAAAAGAAGTGTCAAAAGCTATAAATTATGGTAAAATTATATGTTATTTGTTGCAATGATTTGTAAAAAACTTTTTTCAAGATTAATACAGACAATTGTCTTACTATTTTTAATTTCTTGTAATTCTTCTTCAGAATCTTATTTTTCAGAAATAGTAAAAGTTTCATTAAGACAAGTTGGTCACGAAATACTTACTGCAAATAAGGATTTAACATCTCCTGTTTTACCAGTGAAAAAAATTGATGACAAAACTTATGAATTATCATTTCCCAATACTATAGAAATCGAACCTGGAAAATTGGTAAATCTTATTGAAACGAATTTTAAAAAGGCAAAATTACCAGAAGCTTATATTGTACAAGTATTTCAGTGTATTGATAATGAAGTTGCTTATAGTTATTTAATGCAACAAGAAATACAAGAAGGTATTATTCCTTGTGCTAATAGAATTTTAGCTAAAAGTTGTTATACAATTAGAATAAACTTCACAGGAGACTTAATAACAAGTTCAACTAATTATAAGAATAATTATTTCATAGTAGTTTTATTAATTGTAGTAATTATTATTTTCTTATTACTATTTAAAAAGAAACAGCAAAGAAATAAAAATACAGTAGTTGAACAAGAAGTGAAACTAATTATAGGTAATTATTCTTTTTTGCCAGATAGGAATATTCTTATTAGAAATTCTAATGAAATGAACTTATCTAAAAAAGAATGTGATTTATTATTGATTCTTGTAGAAAATTTAAATCAAACTGTAAAACGTGAGGAACTTACAAAGAAAGTTTGGGAAGATAATGGAGTAGTGGTTAGTAGAAGTTTAGATACTTACATTTCTAAATTGCGTAAGAAATTAGCTGAAGATGAAACTATAAAAATTACCAATGTTCATGGAGTTGGATATAAACTAATTGTAAAATAAAAAAGACTCAATATTGTAATCGAGTCTCTTTTAAATGATTTTGAAATTAGATTAAATCCCTAAAACCTAACTGAAATAGTTCCTGTTAAGAAAAAAGGAGTTCCAGGTGTAAAATGGATTTCTTCAACAGAATTTACTTCATTTTGCAAACGAGATTCTGTTGCAAATTGAGTTTCATTCCATTCTGTATCAAAAAGGTTTTTCACTTGTACACCAAATGTGATGTTTTTATACTCATAACCAACATTTAAATCTGTTACGGTGTAACCTTCTGCAACAATAGAATTATCTTCATTTGCTGGTCTGTCTTTAATATGTCTTAGTTGCGCGCTTCCAAAAAATCCTGATTTACTTTTATAACTTAGTCCACTTGTCAATGTAAAATCTGGAGCTAAAGGAATAAAATCTTGTCCTTCTAATTCTTCAGAAGCTCTTGCGTGTGTATAATTTGCATCAAAATTGAAATAAAGTTGATCAATTGGTTCATATCTTAAACTAAAATCAATTCCCTGACGATTCGTTTTTCCGCTAGGTTCTACAATTCCTGCATCTCCAACATACACAAACTCTTGTTCTAAGAATAAATACCAATATGCTGTGTTAATTAAAACTTTAGGAATAGGTTTCCAGATAATTCCAGCATCAAATCCATAAGAAGCAGGTAAAATCGTATTTCCATTTTGAGCAACAACTACTCGAGTATCGTTTGAATGAAAACCTTTACCTGTTTTTAAATAGAGCTGAGTATTATCATTATGATTATAGAAAATGTTTAATTTCGGACTCACAATACTAGCTGTTTCAGACTGTGTTTCGTAATTCGTTTGTAAATTGTCATTATACTGGAAATTGAAATAATCTAAGCGTAAAGCTGGATTTATAGTAAACTTTCCGAAGTTAAAATTAGCACTAACATAACTTCCAAGGTTTGTTTCATTGATATCACCAAACTGAATTCGATTTAAAGTTTGCCTACGATTTACTGTATTTGCTAATTCATTACCAAAACTTCTGTCATTTCGCAAGCTAATTCCAGCAGAAAAACTTCCATCAAGTGAAGTGAAATTTTGTTTGTAATCACTTGTTGCACCGAAAATTCTTCGAGTTTCTTTTTGTTTGATTTGATCACCGTTAACAGGATCATCTAAGAAAAAAGTGAAATTAGAAAACAATTCGAAATCATAACGATTATAAAAAACTTTGTTTTTAATAGAAGCATTTTCAGAAATTATCTTGTCGTAAGTAAGTAAAGCGTTAGTTCTGCTTGTAGAACCTCCTTCAGTATCGTCAATAGCACCAAAACGAGTTATTAATCCACTACCTACAGCACGTTGAGGAATTTGTCCAGAAGCATCCCATTTACTTGTAAAATGAGAAATAGTTAATCCAACTTTGTCATTGTCAGTTACATTTAAACTGTATTTTCCAAAAATATTTAATCTATTGAAATTTTGAGAACTCTCAAAATATCCATCTGTCAAAATATATTCTGAAGCAATATAAGCACTCTGTTTGTTGTTATTCACAATATTAAACATTCCTAATAAACGTTTTGTGTTAAACTGACCCACATCTAGTTTTAATAAATTACTGCTTAATCTTTCTTTAGTTTTAAAGTTTACATATCCTGCTGTATTAAAGTTTCCCTTATCTGCATAATACGCACCTTTACCGAAATCTATTTTATCAACGGTTTCTGGAATAACAAAGTGTAAGTCTGCATATCCTTGTCCGTGTGCATGAGAAACCATATTTACAGGAAGACCATCTGCTGTTATTGTAATATCAGTTCCATGATCGATGTCAAATCCACGAAGAAAAATTTGTTCTGCTTTTCCTCCACCGGCATGTTGGCCAATGAATAAACCAGGAACTTTTTGTAGAATCTCCTGTGATGAATTTACTGGCGAAACTTGTATGTCTACATCTGCAATTACATTTAAAGCATTTAATTTTTTAGCAATGGTAATTTCTTCAAGTGATACTAAGTTTTCTTCTAAAGTTATTGTAATTAGCTTTAAATCATTTACAACGACTTGTTTCTTTTTGTAGTTGATATGACTTATAATTAATGTATCTCCAACTTTTACATGGTGTAAAATAAAAGCACCTCTATCATTACTATGCGTATGATGTTTATCACTTGAATTGTAAATATGAGCTTCTACTATAGGAATATCATTTTGCGATACTATTTTTCCTTTTAGAGTTTGCGCTGAAAAGTGTTGTATAAAAAGCAAACTACAAATTGTAAATAGATACTTCATTTGGTTAATTTATTGGCTGGTTTTTTCTGTTTTTGTAGGAAACAAAACTAAAGATATAAACCCATCTTTAGAAGATTATAAAGCGAATTAACAGTTTAAATTTTTTACAATAGAATTGTTAATTTTCGCTAAAATTTGAGATGATTCCTGATAAAAGTTTTAATTTTCATCATGAATATCAATTTGAAAATAAAACAATAAATGAAACACATACTAACAATACTTGTAATGACAATTTTTACACTTTCATGCACGTCTAAAAAAGATTCAAATGTAATCGTGTTAAACGTTTCGGAATTCAAGAAAGAAATACTCAATCAAGATATTCAATTAATAGATGTTAGAACTTCCAAAGAATTTAATCAAGGTCATATTTCAAATGCAAAATCGATAGATTATTTCTCATCATCATTTAAAACTGAACTGAATCAATTAAATAAAGAGAAACCCGTTTACTTATATTGTAGAAGCGGAAAAAGAAGTGGAAAAGCTTCTAAAATATGCAGTGAATTAGGATTTAAAAAAATTTATGATTTAAACGGAGGTTATTTAGCTTGGTCAAAAGAAAATAAATAAACCTTCATATTAATGTCACAAGAATTATTTTTTGTTTAATATTTTATTAAATTTGTTAAACATGAAAATAGTTCGTTTCACCAAAAAAGGCATTTATTGTATCCCTGGAAAGTTTTATATCGATCCTTGGTATCCTGTAGATTATGCAGTAATATCACACGGACATGCTGATCATGCGCGTTGGGGAATGAAGCATTATCTCTGTCATACACACACTAAAAATATTTTAAAACACCGCATTAGTCCAGATATTTCTGTAGAAACACTCAATTATAATGAATCTAAAACGATAAACGGAGTTAAAGTTAGTTTTCATCCAGCAGGACATATTGTCGGATCTTCTCAAGTTAGATTAGAATACAAAGGAAAAGTTGTAGTTTTTTCTGGAGATTATAAGATAAAAGAAGATAATTTAACTATTCCTTTTGAACCGATTACGTGTCACGAATTTATAACAGAAAGTACTTTCGGATTGCCAATTTATAAATGGCAAACAGAAGCTGCGATTCAATCGCAAATCCATAATTGGGTGGCAAAAAACAAAGCCAATAATCGAACAAGTGTGTTTTTTGGGTATTCGCTAGGAAAATCACAACGTATTATGAAACTTTTAGAAGGGTTAGACGAAATCTATGTTCATAATGCGATTCATCACATAAATACAGCAATTACAGCTTCAGGAGTTAAAATTCCAGAAACCATTCGTTTAGATGGAAATTTTAAAAAAGCAGATATTCAGAATAAAATTATCATTATGCCGCCAGCTTTGCTTGGAAGTAAAATGCTAAAAAGAGTACCAAATGCAGCCACAGCAATTTGCTCTGGTTGGATGCAAATTAGAGGAAACAGACGTTGGAGAGGTGTAGATGCGGGTTTTGTAGTAAGTGATCATGCCGATTGGGATGGATTATTAAAAGCTGTAAAAGCAACAAACGCAGAGAAAGTTTATGTAACTCACGGATCTCAGGCTATTTTTTCTCGTTACTTAAATGAAATCGGAATCGAATCTGAAGAAGTTATTACCGAATATGGTAATGATCAAATAGAATCAGAAGAAAAGCAAATTGTAACCCAAGAAACAACTTCATGAAACAGTTTGCTGAACTTATAAACGCTATAGAAATCACGAATAAAACCAATGCAAAAATTGATGCACTAGTCGATTTTTTTGCAACAGCACCAGACAAAGATAAACTTTGGATGATTGCTTTATTTACTGGAAAAAGACCTTCAAGACCAGTAAAATCTTCGTTAATGAAATTATGGTGTGCAGAGATTTCTGAACTTCCAGAATGGTTGTTTTTAGAAAGCTACAGTACAGTAGGTGATTTAGGAGAAACTTTAGCGTTATTATTACCTGAACCAGAAACAACAATTGAAAAGTCGTTACATGAATGGATGTTAGAATTAATTGCTTTAAAACCTAAAAATGAAGAAGAAAAAAAAGAATATGTGATCAATGCTTGGAACGGATTACAAATGCAAGAACGATTGATTTTTAATAAATTAATTGGTGGAAGTTTTCGAATTGGTGTTTCTAAAAAAACATTAGTCAATGCTTTAGCAAAGTTGACGAATATTGATGTAAATAAATTGATGCACAGCATTATTGGTAACTGGGATATCAATACAATTTCCTTTGATGAATTGTTATCAGGAACTCATATAAACTACGATAATTCTAAACCGTATCCGTTTGCATTAGCATATAGTTTAGAGAAAGAACTTGAAGAATTAGGCGATATAAACGATTGGCAAATAGAACATAAATGGGATGGAATTCGTGGGCAAATTGTAAAACGAAATAACGAACTGTTTATTTGGAGTAGAGGAGAAGAACTAGTTACAAACCAGTTTCCTGAACTTGTAGAAGCATTTTCTACCTGGAAAGAAGATTTTGTTTTAGACGGAGAAATTTTGGCTATTAAAGATAGCAGTGTCTTATTATTTAATGATTTACAAAAGCGATTGAACCGTAAGAATGTCACTAAGAAACTATTAGAAGAAATTCCTATCGGATTTTATGCTTACGATTTGTTAGAATATCAAAATGAAGATGTCAGATCAGAAAATCTCGGTGAAAGAAGAAAGAAATTAGAAAGCATATTTCTAAACAATACGACCAATACCATTAAATTATCAAATGCAATTAAAGTAGATTCCTGGGATGAATTAGATGAAATTAGAAACGATTCTCGAAAAATAAATGCTGAAGGATTAATGCTAAAATCTAAAAATGCAGAGTATCATATTGGTCGAAAAAAAGGAACTTGGTGGAAATGGAAAATAGATCCATTGACGATTGATGTAGTTATGATTTATGCGCAAAAGGGTAGTGGTCGTAGAAGTTCAAAATACACAGATTATACATTTGCAGTTAAAAAAGACGATAGTTTAGTCACGATTGCTAAAGCTTACTCCGGACTTACAGATGCTGAAATAACTGAAGTTAGCCGTTGGGTAACTAAAAATGCTACAGAGAAATTCGGACCAGTTCGTACAGTGAAACCAGAATTGGTTTTTGAAATTGCTTTTGAAGGAATTGCTTTAAGTAATCGTCATAAATCTGGTGTTGCACTTCGTTTTCCTCGAATTAAGCGTTGGCGAAAAGATAAAACAGTAGCAGATATCGACACTATAGAATCTGTAAAAGACTTAATTTTTAATCAATGAGTATAGAAACAACTGAAGGATATAAAATCATTGAAGATTGGTTGTCTTCTAAAAACTTTTCACCTTTTGATTTTCAATTGAAAGCTTGGAAAAAATACGCTCAAAATTATAATGGATTAGTCGTTGCACCTACTGGTTTTGGTAAAACCTATTCCTTGTTTTTAGCTGTTTTAATAGATTATTTAAACCATCCTGATCAATATAAAAAAGGCTGTAAATTATTATGGATAAGTCCTCTGAGATCTTTAGCTAAAGATTTGCAAAAAGCAATGCAAATAGTAATCGATGAAATCGGTTTAGATTGGGTTGCAGCTGTTAGAAATGGTGATACTCCACAAAATATTCGTAGACAACAAGAACGAAAAATGCCAGATGTGCTGTTAACCACTCCAGAAACGATGCACTTGTTGTTTACACAAAAGAAAAATTCAAGATGGTTTAAGAATATTCGTTGTGTAGTTATTGATGAATGGCATGAACTTTTAGCTACAAAACGTGGAGTTTTAACAGAGTTAGCTATTGCTAGAATTCGATCATTAACCAAAAACTTACGAGTTTGGGGAATTTCAGCAACTATAGGAAACTTAGAAGAAGCAAAAACAGTTTTGTTACCAAACCCAGAATTTAAAACGACAATCATCACTTCTAAAGAAAAAAAGAAACTTAAAATTGTTTCGTTACTACCAGATGAAGTGGAATTATTGCCTTGGGCTGGTCATTTAGGCGGACAATTGGTGAAAAAAGTATTGCCTATTATTTATGAAAATACAACAACGTTAATTTTTACAAATACTAGAAGTCAATCAGAGCTTTGGTACCAATTGTTATTAGATACTGATCCAGATTTAGCCGGACAAATTGCAATTCATCATGGTTCTATCGATAAAAAACTACGAAATTGGATTGAAGATGCTATTAATGATGGATTATTAAAAGCCGTAGTTTGTACTTCTTCTTTAGATTTAGGTGTCGATTTTAAACCTGTAGATTGTGTAGTGCAAATAGGTTCTGCTAAAGGAGTTGCACGTTTTATGCAACGAGCGGGTAGAAGTGGACATTCACCAAACGAAGTATCAAAAGTATATTGTTTACCAACGCATACTTTACAATTGATTGAAGTTTCTGCCTTAAAAGAAGCGGTAAAGCAAAAAGATGTTGAAGCTAGAATTCCTGTAGTTTTATCATATGATGTTTTAGTTCAATTTTTGGTGTCTTTAGCTGTTGGAGAAGGTTTTCAATGGAAAGAAACTTTTGAATTAATTCAACAAACACATGCTTTTGCTGAACTTACAGAAGAAGATTTTAGTTGGGCAATGCAGTTTATCACTCAAGGTGGAAATACATTAAAGACTTACGAGGAATTTCATAAAGTGGTTTTTGAAGAAGAAACCAATTTATATAAAGTTACCAGTAGAAGAATTAGCATGTTACATCGTATGAACGTTGGCGCTATTGTAAGTGATGCTATGTTGAAAGTTCGTTTTATGAAAGGCGGATTTATTGGTATGATTGAAGAGTTCTTTATTTCTAAATTAAAAAACGGAACTCCGTTTGTATTAGCAGGCCGAGTTTTAGAAATCGTTCATATTAAAGACATGACCGTTTTTGTAAAGAAAAGCAATTCTAAGAAAGCGATTACACCAAGCTGGAAAGGAGGGAGACTACCATTAACTTCATACCTGAGTCATTATTTACGATTAAAACTTAACGATGCTTTACATCCTGGAATTCGAGAGAAAGAATTAAAGTTTTTAAATCCATTGTTAACAACTCAAAATAGTAACTCTCATATACCAAAATCGGATGAGTTTTTGGTAGAAAAAATAAAAACAAAAGAAGGTTATCATTTGTTTTTCTATCCTTTTGAAGGTCGTTTGGTACACGAAATTATGGCATCGCTAATTGCTTATAGAATTAGTAAATTGAAGCCAATTACATTTACAATTGCGATGAATGATTATGGTTTTGATTTGTTGAGTGATCAAGAAATTCCTGTTTTTGAAGAAAATTTAGATCGTATATTGTCCAAAGAAAATCTCATGGAAGATGCCATAGCAAGTGTAAATGCTTCTGAAATGGCTAGTAGAAAGTTTCGTGATATTGCTGTAATCGCTGGTTTGGTTGTACAATCGCAACCCGGAGCAAGAAAAACAAATAAGAGTTTACAATCGTCATCTGGCCTAATTTTTAGAGTTTTAGAAGATCATGAGCCAAATAATTTATTATTAAGACAAGCCTACACAGAAGTGTTTAATGAGCAATTAGAACAAGCACGATTATTTGAAGCTTTTGATCGTATTTCGAAGAGTAAAATCATTTTAAAAGAGGCCAGAGGTTATACTCCTTTGAGTTTCCCTATAAAAGTTGATAGTTTACGAGATACTATGAGTAATGAAAAACTAGCAGATCGTATTTTACGATTACAAAAACAACATTATAAACTGATTCAGTGAATATTTTAACAGAAGATATTGAGTTTTCCAATACTAAATTAACCTTAACAAATCAACGAGTTATCTATTGGAAAGACAAAGAAGCATTAATTTTATCTGACATTCATATAGGGAAAACTGCACATTTTAGACAACATGGAATTGCTGTTGCCGACACTATTTTACATGAAGACTTACAACGTTTATCAACCTTAATTACTCATTTTTCCCCAACAAGAATTATTGTGGTTGGAGATTTATTTCACGCAAATTACAATTCGAATATTGAGATTTTTAAAGATTGGTTGGTTTCAATTTCACATATTGATAAAGTTCTAATCAAAGGAAATCACGATAAAATGTCTGAAAAGAAAATACAAAAACTTGGTTTTGAAATCGTTTCTTTTTTACGAGAAAACGGACTCACTTTTCGTCATGATTTAGATGATGCAATTGAAGGAGAATCTATAATTTGTGGTCATATGCATCCTGGAGTTCGTATTAAATTCAAAGGAAATCAGCACATAAAATTACCGTGTTATTTGGTAAGTAAAAGCCAATTAATTCTTCCTGCATTTAGTCTATTTACAGGTTTGAATACAAAGTTTGATCAAGATAAAAATAAAGCTTATGCCTTTGATGAACAACTAATTTTTAAAGTTTAAAATATATTTTAATGCTCAATTAAAAGGTCATTTCTTTTTAAGGAATTTAGTAGTTGTTTTTTTAATTTATTGATATTCTTTTCCATGTTGTGACTATCTTTTATTTCGAATTGACCTTTCCAAATCAATTCTCTTTCCTTATCTGGACAAATACAATATAAAGACGTTTCGAATACTAAAATGATATAATCTTCTTTCTTTCCCTTTTTTCTCATGTAATTGTACTGATTTCCATAGTAATATTCTTCAAAGGTTTGATTGCTTTTCATGTATTCATAAAGTAAATTTGCTGTATGATATCTTTTCTGTCTTCCTACAATTTTTGTTACTAAAATTGCGTCAAAATCATCTTCCAATAAATCCTTTTCGATTTGTTGAAATTCAGTTTTAGATATTTCTCTTTTTATGAAAGGCTCATCAAAAAAATCAATGCTTTTCTCAACAAATACACTTTCTGACTTTAAAGATTTTTCTATACTGTTTTCAGTAATTTGTCTTGATTCAGTATTGGTATTCAAACTAATTATTAATGTTTTATTAGCATGGAAAAATCCTATATCTGGATTCTTATATTGTTGAACTAATTTGCTACTTACACAACTAATATTAAATAATAAGGCTATTCCTAAAACAATGATTTTTTTCATATCAATTTGTTAATCAATAATTCTTTTTAATCCTAAAGCTATATTTCTTTCCAATACAGAAAAATCGTCATCAGCATTAAAAATATCTCTCATTTCATTAAAAAGTAATTGAATTTGGTGAGCAGAATAATTAAGATCGTGTAAAGTGTTTTTTATTTTATGAATAGATTCATAATCATTATCTAAATTAAACACTTGATACATTTTATTGAAAGTTGATTCAGAAACTTTAGTTTTAATTAAACTCAATTCTTCTTCAGATTCTTTTAAGTCAGCATTCATCACATAAATGTAAAAGTAAGCTTTTAGTTCTTCATTATTCCAGTCTGTTTTTAATTGTAATTTGATGCTCATAATAATCTGTTTTTATAGACCTAAAAGTATTTTACTTTTGATTCATAAAATATGATATTGGTCAGTTAAGATTTTAAATATCAGTATCACATAATAAAAAACCTAACTCATTATGAGTTAGGTCATTTATAAAAGAACGGGTAAAAATGAAAAAGAACAGATAACTATATTAAAAGTTATTTTATAAAAATGTATGCTGAACGACATACATATAAATTGGCATACCTAAGGTTATATTAAAAGGAAAAGTTATTGCTAAAGCCATTGGCAAATACAAACTAGGATTTGCTTTAGGAGCTGCAATTCTCATAGCTGCAGGAACAGCTATATAAGAAGCACTTGAGGCTAAAATGGCAATTAAAAATCGATTTCCAATTTCATCTAGCCAAATTCCTGAGATGTAAGCAACTAAACAGCCATTAATTAGGGGAATAACAATAGCAAACAATAAAGCGAACCAACCTTTTTTTATTAATGCGCCTATTTTTTTACCACTTGTTATTCCCATGTCTAGTAAAAATACTGCCAGAAAGCCTTTAAAAATATCTGTTGTAAAAGGTTTAATTCCTGCTGCTTGAGCATCACTAGCTAAATACCCAATAACTAAACTTCCTATAATTAAAAGAACACTACCATTAGTAACTGAATGTTTAATTAATTCAAATAATTCTTTGGTTGATCGTTTGCCATTAGAAAACAATCTCATTAATAAAACCCCAACAATAATAGAAGGAGCTTCCATTAGTGCCATTACAGCCACCATGTGTCCACCATAATTTATTTTTTCCATATCAAGAAAACTAATTGCAGTAATAAAGGTTACAGCACTTACAGAACCATATGCAGCTGCAATAGCTCCTGAGTTTTCTACTGAAAATTTTCTTCTTAAAATAAAGAACGTATAAAAAGGAGTAAGAACTGCTAAAAGAAACCCTATAATCAATCCCCCGTAAATTTCTGATGAAAAGTCGCTATGTGCTAGCTCTTGACCTCCTTTAAATCCTATAGATAAAAGCAAATACAGCGAAATAAATTTTGAAGAATTCTTTGGGATTTCTAAATCACTTTTTATTTGTGAAGCGAAGATTCCTAAAAAGAAAAAAAGTAAAGCTGGATTTGTTAAATTATCTATTAACAAATGAATGTCCATTTAATAATTATTTTTGTTCATCAGTAAGTTCAATACTTACCGTACTTTTTAATTTGATTTGTTTTCCATTTGCTTTAGCAAAAGCAATAATTTCAGATAAATTATTCTTGTCTAATTTTAATTCTTCTATTCTACTACTATCAAAAGTTGTTTTGTGATTATGATCTCCTTCAAGAAGAATTAATCGATGTAGTTTGTGATAATTAATTTTAGTATTAATAAAACTCTTTAGTAAATCATGTGCATGAACAGGAGTAAACGTACCATCTATAAGTTTTAAACTATTTACTAATGTTTGTGTTTCGATATTCATTTTTTTGTTTTTTTGATACCACAAATTTTATATTAATTTTTGATATATTATTATTTATTTTTTTTTACAAAAACATTAATTATTTTTATTTATAAGTTTTAAAGTATTGAAATAATTGACTTTATTGAGTATTGATTTGTCGTATTAAATCAAAATATTAACTTATATTTAAGTATATTTACATAAGCTTTAAGTTATATATAACTTAATTTTGCTTTATAAATTAGATTATTAGACTGTATGAATTATACACTTCACCAATTAAAAGTTTTTTTAGAAATTGTAGATAAAAAAAGTATAACTAAAGCTGCAGAATCTTTATTTCTAACTCAGCCTGCTGTTTCAATTCAACTTAAAAACTTTCAAGAACAATTTCCTATACCATTAACAGAAGTAGTAGGGAAGAAGCTATACATTACTGATTTCGGACAAGAAATTGCAGATACAGCTAAGCAAATTCTTATTGAAGTTGAAACGATAAATCATAAAACTTATGCTTATCAAGGAAAACTTGCCGGACAATTAAAGTTAGCTGTAGTTTCAACTGGTAAATATGTAATGCCATATTATGTGACAGACTTTTTACAACAACATCCTTCAATAGATTTTTCTATGGATGTAACGAATAAACAACGTGTTGTTATGAACCTTGAAAATAATGATGTAGATTTTGCTCTAGTTTCAGTATTACCATCACATTTGAACTTAGAAAAGGTGTCATTACTTCGAAATAGTTTGTATCTCGTTGGAAGTTCATCTAGAGTTGATAAAAAAATAAAGAAAAATAAAATTTTCACTGAAGGTCCGTTGATATATCGTGAAAAGGGATCGGCAACTAGAAATGCTATGGAGAATTTTATGGAAGCGAAGAAGCTGCAATCAGCAAAAAAGATAGAATTAACTTCTAATGAAGCTCTAAAACAGGCAGTTATAGCTGGAATGGGATATTCTATAATGCCGTTAATAGGAATTAAAAATGCATTAATAAACAAGGAAATTTCTATTATTCCTTACAAAGGTTTACCAATAGAAACAGAGTGGAACCTTGTGTGGAGAAAAGAAAAAAAGCTAACTCCAATTGCCAAAGCTTTCGTAGACTATATAACGCTGAATAAGAATTCAATTAAATCAAAATACTTTTCATGGATTGATGAAGCCATATAATTTGGCTTTATAATTTGTTTGACATGATAATTATCATAGATAATCATTTACATTACAAGTAATTTTACTTGAAAATAAAATGTAAAATGATGAATATTTTAATACCTACAGACTTTTCTAAAAACGCGAATGAAGCATTATTTTATGCGTTGAAAGTATTTAAAAATGAACCTTGTAAGTTTTATCTTTTACATACTTTTGAAGTAGAAATTCCTATTTTTCTTGGTAAAAATCATAAAGAAGAAGGTAAATTAAGATATAAAACCAAGCTTGCTGATGTAAACAAACAACTTAACGAAACATTATTAAGTGTTTCTGTAATTTCTGATCAATCTGATCATTCTTTTGAAACATTAATATCAACTAACTCTTTAGTTGAATCGATACAAAAATCTATCAAAAAGTTTAAAATAGATTTAGTAGTTATGGGTACAAAAGGTGCTAGTGGATTGAAAGAAATTTTTATAGGAAGTAATACTGTAAAAGTTATAAAATCGATTCATGAAATTCCGTTATTAATTGTTCCTACCGAGGTTAATGATTTTAATTTAAGTAAAATAGCCTTTGCAACAGCTTTTGACAAGAAGTATTCTATAAGATCAATAAACTATTTAATAACTTACTGTGAATTACATAAAAGTAATTTAGAAATTATTCATGTAGATAATTTAAAAGAATTCACTTATGATGAAAATGAACATCGTAAAATGCTTGAAGAAAATTTAAACGGTATTAATTATTCAATCAATTTAATAACTAAGAATACATCTACAGAAAAAGATATCAGAGATTATTTAAACACAATAAATTACGATTTATTAATTATGATAAATTACAAACATGACGATTTTTACAATTGGATGAATGAATCGGTTGTAAACAAAATGGGATATCACACAAAAATTCCTTTTTTGATATTGCCAGAATGATAGGAGATATCATTCAATATTTTCTATTTAACATAATATAAATTATAGAACATTATTATCAGATAAGAATAAAACAGCGAATAATGTATATTTAAAATATATGTTAATTATTTCTTTTTCGTTTTTTTCTTCATAGAAACTTTAAAATCATCTGTAGTACCATGTAATTTTAAGTTTAAGTATTTTACTTTTTTATTAGGATCAACTTCTATAATTTGATCTTCTTCTGTTTTATTTCCACTATTTTTTTTATTCTTAAACAGTTTATACCAAACAGCTTTTTTAACGGTTTTCCAGGGAATTCTAATATAATATTCAATATTATTATTCAAATCTTGTGTTCCAGATAATTCCATATGTCCTAATGTGGATTCAATCGTCATATTAGGGATAGTTATGCGACCGTTTTTTATATCAATATGATTTTGAATCGTATCAAATTTGATCTTATTCAAGTTTTTATCTCCCATATAATTAGACAATAATTTCATAGGTTCATAATTCAGTAATTTCCCGTTAAGAACTTTTACATCCATATGAACTTCAGATTGATCTAAATCTGGTACTAAATCAGGATATACTCTAATTTTTCCATCTATAGTAGTAGAAACATGTCCTTTTAAATTGTCTGAAACCAAATGATCTTGTCCGAAATTTTCAAACTTAAATAAGAACTTATCCAAATCAATATTAGTAGCTTCTATATTAGGTTTCATATAAATTTTCTTCGGATTGCTACCGTTAAAGTAACCAGACATTTTTAAATTTCCACCAGCCGCATTCATATGTAAAGTATCTACATAAATGTAATGATTTTGGGTTGTACGTAAACTTGCTTTTATATCTTCTAAATGAATGCGTTGATACATAAAATAATCTACATCAACATCAAATTTCATATCTGTAAATGGTAGTTCATACAAATTAAAAGCATCTGCATGTGCAGCAACATCTGCTGTTTTTGACTTTATAGTTATGGTCGCTTTTTCTGATGTTTCATCAGGAGGAAAGAGTTGATCGTAATCAACATAATTTGCCTTGAAACTAAGGTAATTGTCTCTTTTTCTAACTTCCTCATTATCTCCTAAATAATAGTTCAAGCCAATATTAAAAGAAGTTCTCCCAATTTTACCTATAAAATCTTTCACTACAAGATGATCATCTTCATAATGGAAATCACCTGTAAAACGTTCAAATCGTAAAGGATGTACATGCATTTTAGTATTTAGCTTATCCAATTCTAAATCTATAGAATGTAATTTAGATGCTTTATAATGCATACAAGAATTTATATGTAAAGCTAACTTTTCAAATTCTTCATGCCTATATTCTTCAGGAACATAATTTTCACCTTGATAAGAGAAAATGTCTTCCAAACGCAACAAATCAGAAGTTAAAGTAATATCTAAATCCACATCCCCATTCAATTCTTTTTGCAACCAAAAACCATAGTTGTGTGCAAGTCCGTTAAAATGGAAATCAGAATCATCAATAAAACCTGTAAAATCTTTGATTTTAAGATCTTCATCATCAATTAGTACATCTACATGAAAATCGTGTAATTTATGTGGATAATGCTTTAATTGTGCATTTAAACTATCTACAAAAAACTCTCCTTTAGGTAAATATTTACTTTCAGTAAAAGCCTTTGCTGAGGTTTTAAATGAAAATCCAGCAGTTAAGTCTTTAATTTGTTCATCGATACCTTTTTTTATACTATCAGTAGCAGAAAACTGTGTCAATTCAGCAATATCTAACAGCTTCGATTGAATATCTAAATGAGTAACAACTAGTGTATCTGTATGATGAATAATAGCAGGTAGGTCTGATACATAACCAGTTATAGAAATATCTGATTTTCCTAAAAACATATCAAATTGATTGATTGTTGCTTTTTTTCCATTCATGACTACGTGTGCGTTCAACTTTTTTAAAGGTGCAGGAAAATCTTTGGAAGATAAACTTAGGCTATCAATTTTTAGCTCAGTATAATACGCCTGATTCAATTTACTGAGTGCTTGTTCAGGGTTATTAAGATCTACAATATCATGAAAATTCATTTTTAATGAAACCTTTCCTGACGTAATATCTGCTTGATTTAAATTCAAGAAATCCGTTACAAATTCAAGATTAAAGTCTGCATTTAATTGCATATCTATTTCTGGTTCATCAAAATTATTGATCACAACATTTCCTAAAAATTTTCCTTTCCCTAGTTTGGCCGTCATATCTTCTAACGAAAATGTTGTTGTGCGAGAACTTCGTTCCTTACCATTCGTAAAATGTCCTTTAAAACCAATGTTTTTGACTCGCTTACCTTTGTTAGGATTTTCTAAAAAAGCTTCACTTACACCAAAATTCACATCAAAAAAAGGTACTTGCTGATTCAGTGTAGGTCCTTTAACTATTGCATTAAAATAGATTTTTCCTGCATTTTTATATCGTTCTAAAACTGGGATAAGATCCTCTGGAGCAAAAGCAATAAGCATATCAAAATTTGGCTTAGCTCCTTTTATTTTAAGATCAAGATCAAAATCGTTTTTGGTATCTATTTTTCCTTCTAACTCAAAATCACCATGTTCCATAGTAACTCCCGAAGGTTCAATGGTAAGCAATCCTGAATCTTTATCAAGACTAATATCTGTATGAAGATCAAAGTGTTTGTGTTTTACATACGTAGTATCTCCATTACTAATTAAATTCATTTCAAATTTCGTATCAATATGTCCTGAAATAACTTCATTATCAATATTGAAACCACCATCAGCATCGTAAATAAATGTTTCTAAGTCGGTATTTTGACCTTCGTCTTTTTTGTGGATATCTAAATTGTGTAATTTAACTTTTTGAAGTTTAAAATCAATTGGCTCTTCGCTTTCTGTTTCATCAAAAGATTTTAATGCGTTTAAAAGGTTTAAACTTTTATCTTCATGAATTACAATATCAAAAAAACCATCTTCTACAACTAATGATTTAATGGTATAATCTCCTTCTAAAATATCCCACAAATTAAATCCAACGTAGATATCTTTAACATCCAGAATAACAGGTGAATTTTCTTTTTTTGTTTCATTTATTTTTAGATCGTCTACTTTAAAAGAAATATTTGGAAAATTACTAAACAGTGATAAATGAGTTTTTCCTATATCAATGGAACCTTTATGCTTTTTATTAAGCTCAGCGATATGATCTTTAATAATACTGTTATGTTTTGTATTGATATATAATACTGTAGCACTCAGTAATAATACAGGTAAAAGTATTACACAAGCAATAAATCGTAACCAAAATTTTCTTTTTTTAAAGACTTCGAATTTCATAATACTTGTGATTATTACAGCAGTACAAGCTTTTTGTTAAATGTTAAAACTAAAAATAATAACTAAAATTTTATTTAGCTATTTTTTTAACTTTTTCTAAATAATCTTTTTGAATATCTGTTGTAAATCGTATTTAATATTTTAGTGTCATTCCGAATTTATTTCGGAATCTCATAATGTTGATAAATAAGGATTTATGATGAGAACCTGGAACAAGTTCAGGTTGATGTTTGTTTATTATTATATATTATGAATAAGCATTATAATCTTCAAGATATTGAAAATATTAATAGAAAAATTCTTTAAAAAGTTAAAGCTATAAAGTATAATAATTATAAAATATGCATTGTCCTTCCCTCCTACGTTGATCTGGATTATTAAACAACATATATTCTCACTCTCTTCTTTTTTAAACGAGAGTTATTCAATTTTTCAGCTAAATCATTGGCAATAGTTAAAGGAACAGAAATAAATGCACAATCTTGTTTTAATTCTATAACACCTAATTGATCTTTATTTAAATTTCCTTGTTTAAAGAAAAGTCCAGCAATATCACCTTTTGATATTTTATCTTTTCGTCCACCTGAAATAAATAAAGTTGTCCAAAATTGAGGTTTCCAAACAGCTTTTTTAGAAATATCTATACCTTCTGTTTTCTTTATAAATTCTGGTAAAAACTCCTTTTTCGATTGTAAAACATACGCTACGCCTTCAGCATTTACTCTAGCTGTTCTACCATTTCTATGGGTAAATTCTTCGATTGCTCTTGGAAGTTCGTAATGAATAATAAATTTCAGCTCAGGAATATCAATGCCTCTGGCTGCCAAATCAGTAGCAACTAATAATTGAGAAGTTCCGTTTCTGAACTTAATTAAAGAACGTTCACGATCTCTTTGTTCCATTCCTCCAGAAAAGCAAGTATGACTAATCTTATTTTTCTTTAAAATGTCACTAACCTTTGCAATACTATCTTTGAAATTGCAGAAAATAATTCCTGGTTTATTTCCTATATGTAACACCAAATCAACCAAGGTTTGTGTTTTGTCTTCTTTAGGAGAAATAACTGTTTTTATTTCTAATTTTGAAGCTTTCTTATGTTGCAAGTAATTAATGATCTCAGGCTTATTTAAACCTACAAAATCAGGAATTTCAACACCTTGAGTAGCAGAAGTTAGTATTCGTTTATTGAGATTAGGAATTTGATTTATAATTCCTCTCATTTCATACTCAAACCCAACCTCTAAAGATTTATCAAATTCATCTAAAACAATGGTTTTTATACTATCCTTAGGAAAACGATCACTACTAAAATGATCTGCAATTCTTCCTGGTGTTCCTATTAAAATAGCGGGTAAATGTTTTAATTCAGCTTTATCTTTAGCCATTGGTCTTCCTCCATAAACAGCATTTATTTTAAATCCAGATCCCATATTTCTCGCAACTTGCTCGATTTGTATCGCTAATTCTCGAGAAGGAACTAAAACTAAAGCTTGAATCTCAGAATTATTCGGATCTAACGTTTTTAGTAATGGTAATAAAAAAGCTAATGTTTTCCCTGTTCCTGTTGGAGAAAGTAGCATCGTATTTGTTGATTTTTCAATAACAGTTACAGCTTCTTTTTGCATCGGGTTTAACTCATTGATATTCAATTTAGCTAAAATATCCTGCTGATTTTTAATGCTACTAGCCATAACTATTTTTTATTTTTTTGAGAATCTTGTTTCAATTTGTTTGTATTCACTTCAGCTAAATGATGTGCTAAAATCTTTTCAACTAATTCATCTTTAGTTAAATGATGAAAAACCGTTCGTACTTTTTCTTTAAATTCTTCTGAAACTGTTCTATTTGGTTTCGTTTTAAATATTTTCTTGGCCCATAACAACGTATTGTTTTCTTCTATACTTTGCGCATCTGCTTTTTTAAACTGACGAAAAGTTATTCCTAATTCATCTTCAAAATCAGGAATTTCATCAACTTCTTCTTCTTGTATAACACTTAAAGAAAGTCCCTTTGCTCCTGCTCTAGCTGTTCGCCCGCTTCTATGAACATAAGCTTCATAAGTATCTGGTAAATGATAGTTTACAACGTAAGAGACATCTTTTACGTCAATTCCACGAGCTGCCAAATCAGTGGCTACTAAAATATCGATGTGACCTGCTCTAAATTGTTCCATTATTCGATCACGAATTCCTTGAGTTAAACTTCCATGAATTGCACCTGAAGAGAATTTATTAATGGCTAATTTTTTTGCTAATTTATTTACTGCTGCTTTAGTTTTACAAAAGATAATACCTCTTTCTCCTTCTTTTGAAGCTAAAAAATGTAATAATACTTCTAACTTTTCTATTGGTTTTACAACTACATATTGATGTTTTATTCCCTGATGACCAACAGTTTTCATGTCTGCTTCAATTTGAACTACATCTTTAGACATATAATTGTTCACTAACTGTTTTATAGCTCCAGATAATGTTGCCGTAAATAATAATGTTCTTCTTTTTTTAGGAATCTCTTTAATAATACTATCTAAACCATCTTTTAAAGCACTTACCATTTCATCAGCTTCATCTAAAACAAAATAAGAGATGTTTTTGATATTAATTGCTTCACGTTTTACTAAATCTGCTAAACGTCCAGGTGTAGCTACAATAATATGTGTTTCAGTTTTTAAACGTTCAATTTGTGGTTTTATAGGAATTCCTCCACAAATAGCAGCTATAGATATTGAAGAGTCATGAGATGAAAAAGCAGTTAAATTTGCATGAATTTGTTGACCTAATTCTCTTGTTGGAGCCAAAATTACTGCTTGAATATTAGAGTTATTAGTATCTATTAACTGTAATAAAGGTAATCCAAAAGCAGCGGTCTTACCTGTTCCTGTTTTTGCTAATGCAACTACATCTTGATTTTTAGTCAAGATTATAGGAATTGTTTTTTCTTGTATATCTGTTGGTACAGAAATTTTTAAGTTAGTTAAACTCTGTTGAAATTCAGGATGTATTCCTAAGTCGGTAAAACTTTTTGACATGAAAGTATTTTTTGCAAAGGTAAGCAGTGTGATCTTAGTAATAGGAGTTTATAAAGAATAACTTGAAACTGACATATAAATATAATTATAGGCATAAAACATAACACGAATACTATGTTATGTTTTATGCCTACGAAAAATAATATGGCTTGTTTCTGTGGTTGACTTTAGATCAGATTTACATCTGCTATAATTTCTAACACAGCTGTTTTAGGCTGTTTATAGAACTCTTCCATTACAGTTTGTAAATCTTCTTGTTTTTCAACACGTTTTCCCCAAGCACCACATGATACTGCGAATTCAGAAAAGTTAGGATTTGATAATGTAGTTTTCCATACATCAAATTCTCCTGCACGTTGTTCTTTAGATATTTTACCAAGTTCATGGTTATTAATTACAATAACTTTTACGGGCATATTGTATTTAACTAGCGTTGTTATTTCAGCTAGATATTGACATAAACCTCCATCACCCGCTACTGCAACAACAGGCCTAGAATCCCCTACTGCAGCCCATGCTCCTATGGAAGCTGGTAAAGCAAATCCAATTGAACCCAAATAACCAGACATTAAAAAATCTTGATTCTTAGGTTCAAAATAACGACCAAAAGAATACGCATTATTACCAACATCTACACACATCACTGCATTTTCGGGTGTAAGTTGATTCATGGCTTCAAAAATGGCAATAGAACTAATACCATTATTTGAAGTTTCTAATAGTCTTTTTTGTTTTTCAGCTTTCCAAATAGACCAACGCTTTGCTATTTCATTTCGTTGATCATGTATATTTATTTGTCCTTCTAATTCGGTATTAAAAATAGCTAAGGTTCTTGATATTTCTCCCCAAACAGCAACATCTATTTTATGGAATTTACTTAATGCTAAAGGATCAAAATCAATTTGAATAATCGGTTTTTTAGGTGTAATTCCAGTGTGATTAGAAAAAGAAGCACCAAATACTATTAATAAATCTGATTCATTCATAAACCAAGATGCAATTGGAGTTCCACTTCTACCTAAGACACCACATCCGAGCTCATGATTATCAGAAATTAACCCTTTTCCTTTAAAAGTGGTAACCACAGCTGCATTTAAACTTTCAGCAAATTTTACAACTGCTTGTTTATGTTCTCTAGCACCATGCCCCATAATAATTACAGGACGTTTTGTTTTTTTAATTAATGCTACAGCATCATTAATAGCTGCTATTGGAGGAGCAATTTGTAATGATGTAATTCGTTTGTCTGGTGTTTTGGCTTTACTATTCGTTTTTGTAGGTAACTCTTGAACTTCGTCAGGGAATGTTAAATGAGAAACATCTCTTTTTAAAATAGCATGTTTTATAGCTAATGACATGAGTTCTGAATGCTGACTATCACTTTGAACACGTTGATTAAACTCGGCAACAGTATTAAATCCTTGTACTAAATCTACTTCTTGAAAATTACCTGTACCTACAACTTGAGTTTTTACCTGACCTGTTAAAGCTAAAATTGGTGCTCTATCTACTTTTGCGTCCCAAAGACCTGTATACATATTAGTTGCTCCTGGGCCAGCAATAGAAAAACAAGCAGCTGGTTTACCCGTTAGTTTACCATATGCAGAAGCTGCAAAAGCAGCAGCTCCTTCATGTCTTATGCCATAAAAATTTAGATTCCCTTTGTTTTCTTGACGTCTCATGGCATCTGCTAAACCAAGATTGGAATGACCTACCATTCCAAAAACTTTAGTAACACCCCAATTAATCATAGTTTCTACCATAACATCAGAAATAGTAGTTGTATGCGGGGCCTCTTCTTCTAAACCAACAAAAATAGCATTGTCTTCCTCTTTAATAGGAAATGTTTCAATTCCATCATCATGTCCCCCTGGCGAATTCCCTGTACAAGGATCAAAATCCCAACCATGCCAAGGACAACGTAACATTCCATTTTCAATAGAACCTTCTCCTAAAGGACCACCTTGATGTGGACAACGATTATCTAAAGCAGAAAATTTTCCTTTATAATGTGTTAAACAAATTCCTTTATGATTTGCTGTAACAGTTTTTACTCTACCTTCAGGTAATTCATTTTTATTACCTAAAATTTTGTACCAAACGATATTTTTTTCTGCCATTTTAATATGTAGATTTTTTAAATTGTTCTTGTCTTATTTTTACGGCTCTTAATGAATAAGTGATTAGATACCCTAAAGAAATGAATATACTTATTACACCAATAAGCATAATTATGACTCCGAATGTATTTGAAAAACTATAAAAGTTTTGAATACCAGAGATGATTCCTGAGGTTACCATTGCACCAGCGCCAATATATAAGCCTACCAAACCTTTATTTAATAATTTGAGTTGCCTGAGTTTACGATTACTAATTTCATCATCACAAGAATCTAATTTCAAACGATCAGAAATCTCGTTACTTAAGGCTATTAACTGATTTGAAGTAGATAAAATTAATAAGCCTATTCCTGGTAATATTGTAATAGGTAAATACCAATTGTCCATTATTTGTCTAAATTTAGGCCTGCATAATTGATTCCTGTTAGTTTATGCATATCAGTATCATAAGTTGATAAATCGTTATGATTAAATTTAGAAATATCATCATATCCACAAGCTCTGGCAATTACTTTAATAAGGCTATTAGTAGCCTCAAAATAGTTATGTAATTGTTTTGCAGAAGAGTCGATAATTATTCTGCTACGTAATGATTCTTTTTGAGTTGCAATACCAACTGGACAATTATTTGAACCACAAGCACGCATACCAAGACAGCCAATAGCTTGTAGTGCAGAATTTGAAACAGCAATGGCATCTGCTCCAAGCATCATAGCTTTTGCAAAATCTTCAGCAACACGTAAACCTCCTGTAATAATTAATGTAATATGAGATGCTCCAACTTTATCTAAATATTTTCTGGCTCTTGCTAAAGCAGGAATTGTTGGCACATTAATATGATCTCTTAATATTGTAGGAGCTGAACCTGTTCCTCCTCCTCTACCATCTAAAATAATATAATCTACATCACAATCTATAGCAAATTGGATATCAGCTTCTATATGACTAGCAGCAATTTTAAATCCAATGGGTATTCCTCCAGTTCGTTCACGAACTTTATTACTGAAATCTTTATAATCTTGAACAGTATGAAAATTAGGATTTGCTGCTGGAGATATTGCAGTTTCCCCCTCTTTAAGACCACGAACTTTTGCTATTTCTTTAGTTACCTTACTACCAGGAAGATGTCCTCCAGTACCTGTTTTTGCACCTTGCCCGGCTTTAAAATGAAATGCTTGTACATTGTCTAATTTTTCCCTAGAGAAACCAAATTGAGCAGAAGCCAATTCATAAAAATATTTCGAATTGTTTTCTTGTTCTTCAGGAAGTACGCCACCTTCTCCTGAACAAATTCCTGTTCCTGCTAATTCAGCTCCTTTACTTAAAGATATTTTTGCTTCGCGTGACAATGCTCCAAAGCTCATATCACTAACGAATAAAGGAATATCTAATTCTAAAGGTTTTTTGGCATTAGGCCCAATTATCACTTTTGTATTTACATTTTCGTGATCTAATAATGGTCTTGTTGCTAATTGTGCTGGTAGAAACTGAATATCATTCCATTTAGGTAATGTATTTCTATCAACTCCCATAGAGGCTGAGAAACCATGGTGACCAATGTTTCTTAAACCATTTTTAGCTAGTTCTTTGATATAACCTGTGTATGGCTCTGTATCTTCAGGATGTGTGTCTGCATACTCACCTAAATATTCATCACGATTAAAAGGTTGTGGATGATTAACTTCAAAAGCTATAATTTCATTTTCATCAACATAAATACTGTCACCTTCAATATATTCTTGAAATTTATGTAATACTTCTTTATTATTATATTCAGAAACTCCTGTATCTACTCTATAATCCCAACCATGAACCCCACAAATTAAATTATGTCCATCTACATAACCATCAGACATTAAAGCTCCTCTGTGTAAGCACCTACCATACAAAATAGAAATTCCTGTTTTATGCTTTGTAATAACTAAGTCTGTATTTTTTACTAAAGCATGTTCTGGTTTGTTTTCTTTAAGCTTAGATAATTTAGCTACTTCTATTTTTAGCATTGGAATATTGTTTTGATTAATAAGTAATTAAGATAAGAAAAAGACAGTTAAGAATTAACTGCCTTGTTTATTGTTTTAAGCGTGATAGTAACGCTCATTAATAATTTTACCATCTTTCCATTGCGAACGAACCGCTTGCTCAAACCTATGAGAAACACCGTCATTTGTTTTAAATTCCATTACAACTTCATAAAAAGTTGTGTCATCTTTTACAGCAGGACCACTAATAACATTGTAACCACCAAATTCAACAACAGTACTTAATAATTTTTCTTCTTCAGCAATACAGAAATCTTTTCCAACTTTAGGCGGGTTATTTCCTTCAAAAAGTTGAACATCATCTGCTAAATAATCGGTCATTGCTTTAATAAATTCACCTTTAGCTAATAAGGCTAAAACGTCATTCACTTTCCCTAAAATTTCATTTTCTTGATTTGATAAACTCATTTTTCTTAATTTATAATTTATTGTTGTTTCTATTTCTCTTTAATGAGAGTAGCAAAAATAAATGAGTCAACTAAGGCAAAAGATTTACATTTAACCTAATTTAATGTATATTTTTCCTAATAATTAGGATATGAAAACAAGAGATCTTAGTAAAAAGTATTTATTGTTCTTTTTTAAAATTCATAGGGGAAACACCAACATGATTTTTAAAAAATTTTGAAAAATGTGATGCTTCAGAAAACCCTAGGATAAAAGCAATTTCTTTTGAAGATTTTTCAGAGAATTGAAGTAACCTTTTAGCTTCCAATATTAAACGTTCATTAATAATTTGTAAAGGCTTTTTGTCATTATATTTAGCAAATAAGTTCGATAATGTTTTTGGTGTTTTATTTAATAATAATGCATATTCAGAAACTTTATGCTTTTCTTTGAAATGTGCTTCAACTAGTAGATTATATTGCCTAATAACGTCTATTTTAGATTGAGTCATACCAGGTTCAATAATAGTTTTCTTCAATAATCTAACCGATTTTATTAAAAGTCTTTTAAGTAATACTCTTAACATCTCACCTTGAATATGGTCTTTAGTTTCAAACTCTTCTTCGAGAATCATGAACAAAGATTCGAAACTTTTAATTTCTTTTTCAGATAATGAAACAGTCGCTGGAACTGATGATCCTAAAAACAAAAAACCATTACAAGATACTTCATGATCATGATCTCTAATACAA
This sequence comes from uncultured Tenacibaculum sp., assembly GCF_947502995.1. Taxonomy (GTDB): domain Bacteria; phylum Bacteroidota; class Bacteroidia; order Flavobacteriales; family Flavobacteriaceae; genus Polaribacter. Next base: position 193,278 of record NZ_CANNBW010000004.1, read on the forward strand.
TAAAATTCTCTTTCGAAAACTAAAGATATAGCGCCTTGAATATAAGGCTCTAATTGAATTATATTGAATGGAGTACAAAATAAGACATTGTTTTTTTTAAGTAACATTGAGTAGCCATCAATGCCAATTTTAATATCTTGATCTTTAGCCCAAATTATTTTATAAAAACTCCCTAAACCCAAACGGTTTTCAAAAGAAGCACAATTGAAATCGGTTAAAATAAACCTTCCATTCTCTGGATATCCACTGTATGTATAATTCATTTATATCTAAATTTTAGCATATCAATTAAAATTTGATATTACTATTTTATGTAAGAGAAAAAAATTAAAATTTTCTTTTCTTCGAAACAAATTTAAATAGCGCAAAAGGATTTAGTATAAATTAGTGTAGTTAAAAAGTTGTTAATCTAGTAGTATAATCTGAAGTCTAATAATTTACATAATTTATAGCATTTTCGGTGTAGTTTTTCTACAACTTCAAACATATCATCATCTTCATTAAACAAATTAAAGAATACTTTATCTAGATTTGCACTAGATATTCCATTGAATTCGTATCCGTAACCTGAAATGGCTTTAGCTCCAGTTATATCTAAAAAATATTGAGCTTCATCTTCATCTAAATCAAGTACTTTGGCATTAGAGAAATGTAATATTTTATCATTAAGTCTTCCTTCAAAAATCTCAGCAATTTCCTGTAAACTATAATAATAATCGTTCAAACAAATACTATTGGCTTCACCAGTCATAACTAGATAAATGATTTCATAATTCTTGAAATTATGATCATCTAAAACTAATGCGTTTAAACTATTTTCTAGATCTTCTATGGTATCACAAGTTTTATGAATACTAGTAATTCCATAATCCATTGTTAATTCTTCTAACTTTTTTTGAGTGTCAGTAACAATGTCAATTTCTACGTCATTTACACCTTCCAAACAGAATATAAAATAATCTGTTTCTATAAATTGTTTTTGAACTAATTCTCGTTTTTTTTCTAACAAGTTTGAGGATTTAAAATACAATTACAAAAATAAATATCTCATGAAAGAAATGTTTTTAATATGTATCACAAAAAATTATACTTAGGGATTAATTTATAAGAAATACTGATAATACATCAAAGAAACTCTAATCTCTGAGAATTTAGTATACAGTATAAATGATCGTGAATTTTCAAATACGCGATTCTCAGCAATTGTAAATTTTACAAAAAAATTGGCTGTATTTTAATCGCAAGAAAATGAATCTTCTTTGATACTCCAATTATACTTTTCGATTAATTGTTGTATTGCATTTTTTCCTTTACAATATTTTAGATTGTAAGCATTCAAACTAATATTTCTCTTTACGTTTTGTTTTGCCCAACTTATTAATGTAGCGTCATAGTTATTAACATTAATTTTTGCATACTCAAACATATTGTACATTTCCTCTACATTTTCAATATTCCAGTTAGCTAAAGATTGATTAAACGCCACTGCTTCAGTAAACATATATGACATATTGGTAACGTTTGTAACATTCCATTTTCCTATAGGTTGATTAAATGAATGATATTCTAAAGGTATTTCACTAGCAAACATTTCAGACATATCAGTTACATTAGAAACATCCCAATTTCCAATAGGTTGATTAAATGCATAAGCACAAGAAAACATCTTGGACATGTAAGCGACTTTACTAACATCCCAATTTTCAATAGGTTGATTAAATGATGTTGCTTTATAAAACATCATAGACATATCAGTTACATTAGAAACATTCCATTTATCAATTCTACTATTAAAATTATCAGCACCAATAAACATTCCTGACATATCTGTAATATTAGATACATCCCAATTATTAATATTTCCTTTGAAATTATCAGCACCATGGAACATAAAAGAAAAATCTGTAACACCTTTTAGATTAGGTGTATCAATAGCATTACATACTAGGTTTCTACAGTTCATAAAGGCGAAACTAAAACTTTTCCATTCAATGTTTCCCCATTGTTCGATAGAATACAACTTAGAAGCCTCTTTAATTTTCATTCCTAATTTTCGGAAATAAATAGATGGAAAAACTCCATTGATTTCTACTGTATAAGTACCAGGTTTAGCATAAGTATGCTTTGCATTTTCTGTTAAATCTGTGTCTAATGTTCCATCTCCCCAATTTACAGAATATTGATATTTCTCACCATAAAAATCTGTAGGAATGGTAATACTAAGATCTTCTGAACTAACCTTCCAGGTGGTAATAAAACCATTACCTGCCCAACTTAAAAAAGGAATAGAAATTAGACAGAAGAATAAAACTTTTTTTAACATAAGAGACAATTTTTAAAGTTGATAAAAATAATACTTTTAATTCTTAAGACTTCTTATTCTATTCTATTTTAATTTCAGTATCGTTTTTAAAAATTTCATAGAGTTTAGGATAATTTTTTTGAAATGTTTTTTTAATAAAATCTAAAGGAATATCTTCAAAACTCCCATAATCTTCTAGGTAAGTCATAAACTTTTGATCTTTATTATTAAACTGTTGAAATACTGAATCTTCAGTTCCTTTAAAATTTAAAACATCTACTTGAAATATTTCGCATAACTCTTTATTAAATGCAGGAGAACATTTAACCCAATTTCCATTATAAAAAACCTCTGTAAGTCCATGTGGAGCTATTTCATTACTTCCAAGTTTTTCAATCAACTTATCGATGGCTATATGATTAGAAACTTTAGCCAAACGTAATCTGGCAGGAATATTTAAAGCTCTTAAACAAGCAACATATAGGATAGATTTATCAATACAATGTCCATCTTTTTTCTTTGCTATTGTGCTTGCTTTAAAATGATTAGCAGTAAGTCCTATATTATAAGCGTTATAACGCCAATGATCTCTAACAAAAAGATATAATTGTTCTATTTTCTCTTGCTCTGAATTTAAATGGCGAAAATTTTTAACTATATCCTGAATTACAGGATGTTCATAATTTAGATAGTATGATGATTTTAAAAATTGATTTTCCATATTTCTAAAATAAAAAATATGAATTAGTTATGAAGAAAATAGATTATTAAAATAAAAAAAGTCTCTCAATATAGATAAGTATTCGAGAGACTTTCTAATCTTCGTGTGAAGATTCGGGGGAAAGAAAGTATGATATAAATATAAGATAATTAACTGTTTATGAATACAGGTAAAACACCTTTTATAAATAAAAGTAAAAAAGCCTACGATAAAATTTCGTAGGCTTTTTGATCAAGTAACCATATTTCCCCCAACGATCATTGATCTATTTGTATATAATGTTTAATACTTTTTAGTCATATCTTAAACAAAAATAATAAAAAAAATTAATGATTAACATATATTTAATTAATATACAAGGGTTTTCCTGTTTCATATTTCAATTTAATGTCTAATTAATAATCTGTTTAATTTTAAAAAAACCATAATTTTAATATGAGGTTTAACAAAACTTAAAGAATAATTCTTGTTATTTTACATGCTTTTACTAAAACCAACCTAATACTTTTATAATATGAATTTTAGGATTATTGTTCTTTTAATCTCATTTCCTGTGTTGATTTTTGCTCAAGAGACTAATCAATACTTCTCTTCCATGAAATATAGAAACATTGGACCTTTTAGAGGTGGGCGTTCTGTGAGTGCAACAGGAGTTGCAAATAACCCACTCACCTATTATATGGGAACTACAGGAGGAGGACTTTGGAAAACAGAAGACGCAGGACAACATTGGAAGAATATAAGTGATGGATTTTTTAAAACAGGTTCTGTTGGAGCTGTTGCTACATCAGAAAGTAATCCAAATATTATTTATGTTGGAATGGGTGAACATGCTATTCGTGGAGTAATGACTTCCTATGGAGATGGTGTTTATAAATCAACAGATGCTGGTAAGACTTGGAAACATATTGGATTAACCAAAACTGAACAAATTTCAAGAATTTTAATACATCCAACCAATCCTGATATTGTTTATGTAGCCGCACAAGGAAAATACTCTTCCCCTACTTCAGAGAGAGGTGTTTATAAATCTATCGATGGTGGTAAAACTTGGGAAAAAACTTTATTTGTAAATGATTTTTCTGGAGCTTCAGAACTATCAATAGATGTTAATAATCCACAAATTTTATATGCTGCTTTATGGCATCACCAAAGAACACCATGGAAAATGATAAGTGGTGGCGAAGGAAGTGGAATTTATAAATCTGATGACGCAGGTGAAACATGGAAAAAAATACATAAAGGATTACCAAAAGAACTTGGAAAATTAGCTGTTGCTGTTTCTAGAAGTAATAGTAATAAGGTATATGCTTTAGTAGAAAGTTGATACACAAAAAGACAATAGTGGATTATATGTATCTAATAATGCAGGAAAAAGCTGGTCTTTGGCAAGTGGAGATAACAGATTAACACAACGTGCTTGGTATTATACTGAAGTTTTTATAGATCCTAAGGATGAAGAAACTATATATGTGTTAAGTGCTCCTGCATTACGCTCTAAAAATGGAGGAAAAAGTTGGGAAAGAATTACCGGAACTCATGGAGATTATCATGATTTATGGATTAATCCAAACAATTCAAAAAATATGGTGATAGCAAACGATGGTGGTGCTGCAATCTCTTATAACTTCGGAAAAAGTTGGTCTACTCAAAACATTATGCCAACATCTCAGTTTTATAGAATTAATGTAGATAATTTATTTCCATATAACATTTATGCTGGTCAACAAGACAATTCTTCTATCAGAATCGCCAGTATGAATATGACTGGTTATAGTATTTCTGAGCGTAATTGGACAAGATCTGCTGGTGGAGAAAGTGCTTTTTTAGCTTTTGATAAAAACAATCCAAAAATTGTTGTTGGAGGTAGTTATTTAGGAACTATTGAAGTTTTGGATATGGAAAATATGATTAGTACTAATATTATGGCAGCTCCGCTTCAATATTTAGGAAAAGCTGCTAGAGATATGAAATATTTGTACAATTGGAATGCTCCAATTATTTGGTCTCAACATGAACCAAACACAATTTTTCATGGAGCTCAATTAGTTTTAAAATCAACAGATTTAGGTAAAAACTGGACACACTTTTCTCCTGATTTAACTAGAAATATCGATAAAAAACAAGGAAAAGGTGGTGGACCTTATACTAATGAAGCCGTTGGAGCAGAAAATTATGGTACTATTAGTTATTTAATAGAATCACCACATGAAAAAGGAGTTTTTTATTCAGGAAGTGACGATGGTCTGGTTCATATTACTAAAGATAATGGAAAAACATGGCAAAATATTACACCTAAAAATCTTGGAGAAACTTTAGTAAACGCAATTGAAGTATCTCCACATAATCCTGCTGTAGTTTATATAGCAACTACTAAATATAAATTGGGTGATTATACTCCTGCCCTATTTAAGAGTTCAAATTATGGTAAAACATGGAAATCTATCAATACTGGAATTCCTTATGGTGCTCATACAAGAGTTATTAGAGAAGATAAAACTAAAAAAGGTTTATTATATGCAGGTACTGAATTAGGTGTTTATATCTCTTTTAATGATGGAGCAAATTGGGAATCATTCCAAAGAAACCTTCCCGTAACTCCAATTTTAGATTTAAAAGTACATCAGAATGATTTAATTGTAGCTACTTCTGGTAGAGCTTTCTGGATTTTAGATAATTTATCATTACTCTCTCAGTATAAAAAGAACAATAAAACAGTTAAAGTATATACTCCTGAACCTATTTACTATGGAAATTGGGGAAGTAGAATGAGTGGTAATATTTCTAGTTTTAATGGTATGCAAAACTTTGTAGGTGTTAATCCTGCAAATGGAATTGAATTGTATTATGATTTACCTTCAATAGATAAATCTAAACCTGTAACATTAACTGTTCTTGATGATAAAGGTAAAACTATAAATACCTATACTTCAGAAAGTGATAAAAACTATATTCCTCACAATGGAGGTGGTGCACCTAGAGCTCCAAGGTTATCTAAGAAAAAAGGATTGAATCGTTTTGTATGGAATATGCAACATAAAATAGTTCCAGGTGTTCCTAAAGTTTATATTGAAGCTAATTTCAGAGGTCATAGAGTTGCTCCTGGTACTTATACAATGAAATTATCTTATGATGGAAAAACGTACACAACAACTGCTGTTATAAAAGAGAATCCAAATTATAATATTACTAAGGCTGAATTTGAAGAATATGATCAAATTATGAGTCAGATGGAAGCTAGTGTTACAGATATGCATACTAAGGTTAACTTATTAAACAATATATCTAAAGACATTAAGAAGTCTATTCAACAAATGAAAAAAGGAAATAACAATGAATCTTTAGTAGCAGAAGGAAAAAAACTTTTGAAAGAAATAAAAGCTTGGGATGAATTGATGGTTCAACGTAGATCTCAAGCTTATGATGATGTTGAAAATTTTGAAAATAAATTTTCTGCAGAATACTTATTCTTAATGAATCAAACTAGTGGAAGCTTACCAAAAGTTACTCAGGCTTCAATTGACACTAAAACAGAATTAGATAAACAATGGAACACTTTAAAAAAGACAGCGGAAGATTTAATTCATAATACGATTCCTAGATTTAATGAAAAATTATGGAAAGCTGGTATTGGAGCTATTAAAATGAAATAAAAACAACTGATACTGTAAATAAAAAGTCTCTTGATTTTAACTTCAAGAGACTTTTTAGGTTAAAAAACCTTGGGGGACTTAAAATAAGGTAATTACCTTATCGGTTTATTACTAACAATATAATGATTATTAATGTAAAAACAAAATAAATTAATCATTAAATACACTTTTAAGCAAGTCTTGTAAACTATTCCAAGACTTTTTATCAGCTTCTGCATTATACGCCAAAGGTAAATTGAACTTTTTACCATTTTCGTCAGCAGTTTTAGAAGTAAAACTATGTTTAGCACCTGGATAAGAAAAATATTGGTACTTCGCTCCTATTGAGTCTAAAGCTGATTTAAAAGTTGTTACAGATTCAGGACTTACAAAAGGATCATCTGCTCCATTACAAACTAAAACTTGAGCTTTTAAATCTTTGTTTGGCATTACCGGTAATGCAACTCCACTATGAAAAGCTGCAACAGCATCTAAATCAAAACCACTGTTAGCCATAGTTAATGCTACACTTCCTCCAAAACAATATCCGATAGCAGCTATTTTTTCTCCATTTACTGATTCATGATTTTTTAATAATTCTACAGCAGCATTAAAACGCTTTTTTGCTACAGGTAAGTTTTTCATTACATTTCCAGCAAATTTACCTGCATCGCTTGGGTGATTTGCTTGTTTTCCATCTCCATACATATCAACAGCAATGGCAGTATATCCTAATTCTGCCAACATATTTGCACGTTCTCTTACGTAATCGTTATGTCCCCACCATTCGTGAACAATAAGTATACCTGGGCGTTTCCCTTTGTTATTTTCATCAAAAGCAATGTAACCTTTCAAATTTGTTGAATCGGAAGCATAAGTAACTTCTTCTCCTTTAATTTTTATCGTCTTTTCTGCTACCGGAGTTTCAACCTTAGGTTTAGCCTCAGTCTTTTCCTTACAAGAGATTACAAAAGATAAGGTAATTAATACTAGAATAGAGTTTAGTGATTTCATTAGTGATCGTATTTTATTTGGTGTTATAAATATAGTCATTGTTCTTTAAAAGAGAATTTTATCAGAAGATCATATTACTCTAATGCTTTCTTTATCTTTTAAAAACATTATATCAAACAATAACTTTAACTTTGTCTAATTACTAAATCAATAATTACATTAATTTTTATTTCATGATTAAAAAGTTATTTCTTGTTGTACTACTAACAGTTTCTGGCTATGTTGGTTTTGCTCAAGATAAAATTCAATCGGGACCAATGGTAGGATATTCAACGATGCGTGAAGTTTTATTATGGGTCCAAACTACTAAAGCTTCTGAAGTTCATTTTGAATATTTTGATAAACAAAATCCAAAGGAACGTTTTAAAACCGATACTTATACAACCAACAAAAAAGATGGTTTTGTTGCTCAATTAATAGCCGATAAAGTATTGCCAGGAAAAAAATACACATATGAGGTGTATGTAAATGGTAAAAAAGTGAAAAAAAATTACCCAATGGAATTTCAATCGCAAACACTTTGGCAATGGAGAACAGATCCTCCTGAAATTAATTTTGCTATAGGAAGTTGTGCTTATATTAATGAAACTCGTTTTGATAGACCCGGGAAACCTTATGGTAGTAATTATGAGATTTTTACAACCATTCACTCTAAAAGACCAGATTTTATGCTTTGGTTAGGTGACAACACATATTTAAGAGAAGCCGATTGGAGTTCTCGTACTGGTTTTTTACACAGATACACACATACAAGATCTTTAAAAGAATTACAACCTTTATTGGCTTCTACACATAATTATGCAATTTGGGATGATCACGACTTTGGTCCGAATGATTCTGATGGAAGTTTTCCTTTAAAAAACACAGCTGCAGAAATGTTTAAACTTTTCTGGGGAAATCCTAATTACGATGCTTTAGGAACTGGTGGAATTACAGGTTCTTTTCAATGGGGAGATTTAGACTTTTTTATGTTAGATAACCGATATTACAGAACGGCAAATAGAAACTTTACAGGAGAGCGTCAAATGTTAGGAAAAGAACAAATAGATTGGTTAATTAATTCATTATCATCTAGTAGAGCTCCTTTTAAATTTATTGCTATCGGAGGTCAAGTATTAAGTTCTGAAGCGATGCATGAAAACTATGCTATTTTTCCAAAAGAGAGAGCTTATTTAATTCGTAAAATTAGAGAAGCTAAAATTGAAGGTGTTATTTTCTTAGATGGAGATCGTCATCACACAGCATTAAGTGTTATGAAAGAAAGTAGTAGTGTTTACCCTTTATATGATTTGACTTGTTCTCCTTTAACTTCTGGAGCGCATGCAAGTAAAGAAGAGTTCAATAATTATAAATTGCAAGAAACCCTAGTTGGTGAACATAATTTTGGATTAATGAAAGTTAGTGGTCCTCGTACTGATCGAGTTTTAACCATTCAAATTTTAAATAAAGATGGAAAAGAAATGTGGACTAAAAACATTAAAGCTAGAGATTTAAAATACAAATCTAGAAGAAGATAATTATAAAAAAGTGCCTGTAAATTTACAGGTACTTTTTTTATCATGCTCTTGGTTTTAATTTTCCTTTTAGTTTATAGAATTCATAGGTACTTCTATGAGTAAAACTTTACTATTGGTTTTAGATGTCAAATTAAAACTTTCAATATCCCATAATCCGAAACCATCTCTTTTTTCTAAAGATTGACCTTCTATTTCTACTTCTCCATCAAGAACAAAAGCGTAAACACCATTTTCTTTTTTATTAATATTATAAGTTGTTTTTGAATTAGCTTCAAAATCTCCCAAATACATCCAAGCATTTTGATGAATCCAAACTCCTTGATCATCTGGATTTGGAGATAAAACTTGGTAGAATGAATTCTTTGTAGCTAAGTCTTTAATTGAAATTTGATCATATCTTGGAGTTACATTTTGTTGATTGGGTACAATCCAAATTTGCAAGAATTTTACATCTGTCTCTTGGTTCTTATTGAACTCACTATGATAAATACCTTTTCCAGCACTCATGGCTTGAACATCTCCTTGTTTTATAACAGCATTATTTCCCATGCTATCTTTATGTTCTAAATCACCTTCTAGTGGAATTGAAATGATTTCCATATCTCTATGCGGATGAGTGCCAAAACCTTTTCCACCTTGAACAATATCATCATTCAGTACACGAAGTACGCCAAAATTCATTCGTTCTGGGTTGTAATAATTTGCAAAACTGAAAGAATGATGTGAATCTAACCAACCATGATTAGCATGTCCTCTTGTATTTGCTTTATGTAAAACTGTTTTCATTGTTTTAATCTCCTTATTCGGAATATGATTAAATCCGATTTGATTATTATTTTTTTTAGGATTATTAGAGTTTGTACTACTTAACTTTGGTACAAATGCCGTAAACAATCCTGCTAATAATGAGTTTTTTAAAAACTTTTTTCTATCCATAAGATTTGTTATTACCCATTAAACCCTGATTTAATATGCGCACCATCACAATAAGGTTTATTATCTGAATGTCCACATCGACAAAATGCTGTGGTTTTATTTTTTGCTTCTGTATTTCCATCTTTGTCTGTTACTTTCAGTGTTCCATACACTAACAACGGACCATTTTCAAGTACTTCGACTTTGGTTTCTAAGGTTTCTGCTTCTTTATTATCCTTATCATTCATATAATAGCTTAAAGCACCAGATGGGCATTTTTTAATTTGAGCTCTTAGCTCTTCAGTTGTTGCATTTTCAATTTTCAACCAAGGTCTAGCTTTAGGATTATAAACTTTTGGTAATGCTTTTACACATTCTGCAGCATGAATACATGTTTTAGGTTTCCATACAATGGTTAATTCACCATTTGAATATTCTTTGATAATTTCTTTGTCCATGGTTGGTTGTTTTAAATGATTAAATATTAATTCCCTTTGAAAGAAGTTGTTTCCATTCTGGATGGTTTTTAATGTAATGTGCTACGAAAGGACATAGCGGAACAAGCTTTAAATCTTTTTCTTTAATATCGCTCAAAACAGCTTTTACTAACGCCGAACCAATTCCTTTACCTTCAAGAGCTTTTGGAACTTCTGTGTGTGTCAAAAATATTTGAGCTTGAACGTTTATTTTATATTCAATTTTGGCAATATGATTATCAACATGAAATTCATATTGCTCATAGGTTTCATTGTTTTTTAATTCAAAATTCATGATGTAAAGTGATTTCTTAAATTTACTAATTAAATTAGTCTTTTGCTAATTGTACTAATTTGTAATTCAGTTATTTGATGTTGAATTTTAATTTTTGAATTTTTCCTTCTTGATGATATTTTAAGCTTCCTATTTTATGATCAAATAATCCGTTTAAGTTGTTTCCAGAAGGATCTGATAATCTTGAATTGATCTTAAGTATGTAATCTCCTTTTGTCCATTTTTGATTAGGAATAAATTTCCAAGACTTCTCGTTATTATTAAATTTAATTTTACCATCAATTCTATCATTACCGGATGAAAAAACAAACAATCTGTTTTGTAAAGACATCATATCAATACTTTCTTTAAAATCAATATTTAGACTTTCAGTAGTATTTGCTTTAGGAGATTTTAAGGTCCATTTTTCATGATTTGGTGATTGAGTATCTTCTTCCGTCACATAAAAATGTTTAGTGTAAGAATTCTTTAGTCTTTGACCATAAATATCTTCTAAGTTAGAAACAACAATTTTATAGTTTTCACCTGACTCTAAAGCACGACCAAGGTTTTCATTAATCTTCAATCCCGTTTTAACTCTTGATGGATCAAATATTATGGTTAATTGTGTTTGTGCTTCATTCCAAAGTTCATAAACGTTATTAAATATAACTCCTTTTACTTCTATTCCTGTTGAATTATAGAGCTTGATGTTTTTTAAGTTTCCAGTTGTTTTCATTGGATTTGAAAACTGAATATACATACGAAGTATATTCTCTGGAATTTTGTTCTTTGTGGGATAAACTGCAGTTACTACGGGTTTACTTCTTACACTTTTAGGAACTAAAAATTCTTGCTGGTCATCATTCGTTTTAATGATATAAGTTTTGCCTTGTAGAAAGGGAAATCTTGGTATAAAAATGATTGAATTAGTTTGTGTTACAAATGATCCAACTATCTCTGTTTTTGTATGATCTTGATTTGATGAATCTAATAAGTAAACTTTTGTATGTTTCTTTTGAAAATTCCAGTTCTTCAAAATCAGTTTATCTTTTTTAACGATAAGTTTTGAGTTTTGACTGGTTAATGAAATCTTTATTAAGAAACATAAGACAAAAAGAAGAAAGTAAACACGTATCATATGAATAATGGATTGAAAATCACAGGTAATTTATACCTGTGATTTCGGTATTGAAAAATTACTTTTCTTTGACTAATTCAGGAAATCCTTCTATTGGTTTTAACATGTTGTGGAAGCTTTTCCAAGGATCTTTTTCTCCATATTTAAAATCTGGGAATTCATATTCACTATCGAAATTGCTTAATCTGAAATAAGCTCCTTTTAATTCAGATAATAAGTTTACTTGACCAGTATCCATATCTCGTTGTAAAGCGGTAATCATCATTTGATTTTGTTCTGAAACATGCATCGTACCCGACATCGGAACAGGAAATATTTTTACACCTTCTGGTCCCATTGAAAACCCTGAAGTCATTCCTTCACCTTTATTGGCTTCTGCGAAATCTTTCAAAGAAATTAAACTTGCACTTCTCTCTTTGTGTATTATTAATAATTTTTTATCAAAACTTCCGTCCATTTCTTGAGCCGTAAATGTGATCATATCAATTGGTGTATTTCCATAACCAAGTTCTGCTACAGTTTTACCCTTGATGTGATTGCCCTTTTTAATTTCTGAAGTTGGAATACTTACTAAAGGAGTACATGTATAAGCTGCAATTAATGTTGATTCTCCATTAATTTCTTCAAAAGCCATCGTTCTAATTGGAGCTCTTGTTTCCTTTTGTGTATGAACTGCATGATAAATTTCAATTCCAGAAACGGCTTCTTGCGAGTTATTAAAAGGATATGCAATTTTCCTTAAGTTGGAAGCAAATTCTCCATTGGTTAAACCAGCAACATATACAAATCCATCATGATAATCGATATCTGTAATATTTAAACGAACTGAACTTCTACCATATAATTCAAACTCATCTGTTCTCGTATTTTTAATTTTGATGCTCGTTCTATTACTAACATCAACTAATTTCAAACTATCTCCTGTTGGATTAATTGCCACGATTACGGTTTCAGCATCAGGAGAAAATCCTCGTTTTACGGCGATATATGCTTCCTGACTTACCGGATGAATTTGCATGTCATTAAAAATTAAATCAGAAGGAATTACACCAAGTAATTTTGCAATTTTTCTTTCTATTCCTTTTAAATTAAATGCTGTAGGTTCTTTAAGTTCTTTTGCCGTTGTTGGGATTGCATAAAGCATTCCAGATTTACTATCACCTACAAAAAGTACATTTTCTGGCCCAAATGACATCACTGTAGCTCCAGGTAATGAGTTTGGTGAGTTATTAGTTTGAGTAACCAATTCTTCCTTAGGATTTGGTCCTTTTGTTTGTTGTGCATTACAGCTAACTAGTAATGTTAATACAAACAGTTTTGTAATGTTATTTAAGAATCTCATTTATGAAGTATTTAATAGTTATTGTATTTAAAATTTGTAATTCAGTGTTGGGGCAAAATGAAAGATATTTTCACTATTTCCATTATTCTCTTGAAAAGTTCCAGCGATGAAGTAACTCATGTCTAGATCAAAAGATAAATGACGATTGAATTCATAAGAAGCCTTGAATCCAAACTGGTTACCTAAATCTCTTGCTGTAATTCCATTAGAAAGTCTATTTATAAAACGTGGGGGTTGGTATAAACCATCATTTTCGGAAGCTCTCCAAAAGAATGCCCATTCAGCATAAATTTTTAATTTTTCAGTTGGTTTAGCTGAAATTGATGGATGTAATGATATTAAGTTGACAGGAGTAATTGATGCTGCAAGACTATAATATGCAGGATTAACAAATAGTGGATTGAATGTGTTTATTTTTCCATCACCAATATTCTTATCACCACTCGTGTATTCTAGTTTTAATCCAGGATTCCATAACCAATTTGTATTGATAAGTTTATAATGCCAATCACTTTCTAAATTGAATGCACTAACATCATTAGTTCCTAATTTTCCAAATTGATAGATGAGTTCTGTATTGTATTGAAATCGTTTACCAATTTTTCCAAAACGGCGTAAACCAAGAGTATGTCTATTTTCTTCACCTGTAACATCATTAAATGTTGCATTATTATTTTGATAACCTAAATAATAAATTTCGTTCATTCCGTTAAATCCAGGTATTTTAAATTGGCTATACAATCCCCATAATTTGGGATTATTCGTATTATCATTAAACAATGTAAATTCATTGTCGAATGCAGAAAAAGTTGGTCTTACTTCTTTACCGTAGAAGGCTTGTATGTTCGTTTTACTTTTTGAAAAAATGATTCGAGAAGCATCAAAAGCTCTTCTAATATTTGGACCTTCTCTAAACCCTATTAACCTTCCAGCTCCAAATCCAAGTTCTTGTCTCCCTAGAATTACAGATAATTTGCTCTGATTTTTAAATGGAATAATAAATTCAGCGAAGAATTGATGAAAATCTAATTCATCATACTCTACAAATTCTTTTTCATGACTTGTATATCCGTGATATAATTCACTAAAAATTCTAAAATGTTTTCCAAGGACTAAATTGGTGTGAAAAGACAATCTTTGTGAATAAAAATCTTGATCTTCTTCTCCGTTCCAAAGTCTATTAGAATAGTGTTCGAAACGAGGTCGTATTTGACCTCCTAATGATAAATAGATATCTTTATTCTCATTTAAAGGAATGAATTTTATGGGATCGAAAAAGTCCTTTTTAAACTTTTCATGTTCCTTTAAGTACTCATAGTTTTCACTAGCTCTAAAAAGACTGAATTTTGGTTGTTCTTTTAACTCAATATTTTGAGCTACTGAAATTGTGGAAAGTAAGAGTAATACAAAATAGGTTATTCTTTTCATTATAAAGTGACTGATTAGTTTATTAAGTATAATTTGAAGCATTAATCAATTGATTTACAGTTCTTGTTTTACACTTACAAAGTTCAGCCAGATTATTCTGAAAAAAAATAAGTTACATTAACAAAACATATTAAGATAGCTTAACATTTTACATAACAATGATTTCTTCTTAATAATAATTCAACTTGTTAATAAAGTAATTATAGTTGTTTTTTTATTGAACTTAAAAATTCTTTAGTAATTCCTAAGTAAGAAGCAACCATGTATTGTGGTACCTGATTTACAATTTCTGGGTATTCTTCTGTAAATAATACATATCTATCTCTTGCAGACATTGCGTGATTTCGAACGATTCTTTTTGTAGTATTTCCATATGCTTTTTCTAGTATTAATCGAAAATACTTTTCTAACTGTGGAATTTCATTATACAAGAATTCCATTGCTTCATATGAAATTTGAGTGACTTGAGTTTCTTCTAAACAAACTGTATTAAACATAGCTGGAGTTTGTGTAGTAAAGCTACATAAATCACCAACCCACCAATTGTCCAAACCAAAAGCGATCACATGCTCATTCCCATCTTCAGCCATATAGAATGTTTTAACTTTTCCCTTAACAATAAACGTTTGATACTTGTACACATCTTCTTCCTGAATGATATATTGTCCCTTCAAATAACGTTTGCTTCTAAGTTTAGAAATGATTAACTGTTCCTCTGCTTCTGATAAAGAAATTTTATTTTTAAAATGTTGGATTAACGATTCAAATTGTTTTGGGTCCAATGTTTGTAAAGTATTAAGAAGAAATTTAATTCAATTAAAATGTGAGCCAATATAGTAATTTAGAGATATATGAAATAAAAAATACGATTAACTAATTTTGATAATCGTATTCTTAAAACTATTTATATTATAATTTTTATAATTATGTTATTTGATTAGACTTATTTTATTTGAAAGCTTCAGAAGATAATTCCTGAACTAGTTTTTCTATCATTTCAATTCCTTTTGCTAATTGTTCTTTTGCTATAAACTCATTAGCTCTATGTGCTTGTGCTATAGATCCTGGTCCGCAGATTACAGATTGAAAACCTTCATTTGCAAACTGACCAGCTTCCGAAGCATAAGCAACTGTATTTAATTTCGAACGTCCACATATACTTTTAATTAATCTGACAACGTCTGCATCATCTTTTGTATCTAAATGTGGAACAGACGGATGATTTTCAATAGTTTTAATAGAAAAATCTGGAAATACTTTTTTCAATTCTGATTCTCTTTCTCTACAGTATGCTTCAAATTCAGCAACAATTTCATATACATAATCCATAGGAACAGTACGTAAATCCCAGTAAAAATGAGCTTTATCTGCAATAATATTTGGTGCGATTCCACCACTTATTTGACCAATATGAATTGTAGAATGTGGAGGGTGAAAACGATCATCAAATTGTTTATCAGCGATTAACTGATTCATTTTATTCTCTAACCAAAGAATTAAACGCATCGATTCGTGAATAGCGCTAACTTCTTGTTTAATTCTACTGCTGTGACCTTCTGAACCACTAACGTAAGTCTCTAGAATATAAATTCCTTTTTGACCGACAATAGGTTCCATTAAAGAAGGTTCACCAATGATTGCATATTTTGGAGTTTCTTTATAAAAGTTTTTAATTGTATTCGCCAATTCAGTACCAGCTAAACAACCAATTTCTTCATCATAAGAAAAAGCAAAATAGATTGGCTTTTTTAAGTCTGCTTTAATCATTTTAGGTAATACAGCTAAACAACAAGCTACAAAACCTTTCATATCACAAGATCCTCTTCCATAAAGTTTTCCATCTCCTTTATCTATCAATGTAAAAGGATCTGTCTCCCATTTTTGACCCGCAACAGGAACAACATCAGTATGACCAGATAGAATTACTCCGCCGTCGATAGCGGGACCAATTCTACAATGTAAAGAAGCTTTATTTCCTTCTTCATTAGGAACCAAATGTGTTTCTACTCCAAATGATTCGATATATTCTTGAATCCAGTGAATAATATTTAAATTACTTTCACCTCCAAGTACTGGAAATGATACTAGTTTTGCTAGAATTTTTTCTATGGTCATATTTAGCTATAATTTATTGCTACTGCTATAATTAATGTTAAAAAGGCAATTCCAATTAAACTGATTAATACTGGAAATATAAATCGTATCCATCGATCTATAGGAACTCTACACATACTCAACATTGCTATGAGTCCGCCTAAAGTCGGATTAATTAAATTTGATAATCCGTCTCCTATTTGAAATGCCAAAATTGTTACTTGTCGTGTTAAACCTAATGATTCTCCAAGAGGAAGCATAACCGGTAAAGTCGCTAATGCTTGTCCGCTTCCAGAAGGAATAAAAAAGTTAATCACTGATTGTGAAATTGCCATACAAACAGCTGATGCGTGTAATGGCAAGCCTTCTAGAATTGTAGAAAGTTGGTATGATATTGTGTCACCAATATTTCCCATTTCCATTAATACTTTTATAGAAGTTGCAAAACCTACCATAAAAGCACCTGGTGCGGCAATACTTACTGATTTTAAAACCGTTTCACTCATTTTAGTTGCACTCATTTTTGAGACTAAACCACTTAGAAGTGCAATCATTAAAAATACAGCCGAGAGTTCGTTGATATACCAATTCAGGTTAAAAACTCCATATAAAATGATGGATAAGCCGATAAAAAAGATAGAAATAACCAACCAATTATTGGTAGTTAATTTATATTGATCGATTGGTTTGGATAAAGACAATTCATTTGTGTCAAGATCTTTTCCTAGGCTTTTATTCGGATCTGAAGTAATTTTTTTAAAATAACGTACGTTATAATACGCCATTATCGATAATGCTGTAAAACAAAGAATACTTCGTAATAAAGCTCCAGAAAACATTGGTAATTCTGCAATTTTATGTCCAGTTCCAACAGTATAAGCATTTATCGGTGATAAACCAAAACCTACAGTCATTGCACCTACTGAAATGCCTGCTGCTAGAATTAAATCGCCACCTAAAGCTAAGCTTAACACAGCTGCAATAGGCACCATTGCAATATTATTCTCGTAACCTATGGCAATACCAAGTAAGCCATAGATGAATGTCATGATTACAATAATTAGATATTTATTTTTTAAACCTAACTTTTTTACTAAAGTTCCTACAGCATTTTCTACTGCTTTAGTTTTATCCATAAAACCAAACATAATTCCACCTGCTAGTACAATAAAAATAATTTCTACAGCAGCTTTAAATCCTAAAGGAATGGCTTTAAACATATCCAATATTCCAATTGGCGTAGATGCAATCGTTTTATAAGAATTAGGTACAACTGTGCTTTTTCCATTTACTATAATTCTTTCATACATTCCTGCCGGAAGTAGGTAAGTTAAAAGTGTGATGAAAATGATAATACCAAATAGCATTGTTATTGCGTGAGGTATTCGTTTAAAAAAAGACAATTTAGATTCTGACTGATTATTCATTAGTTAATTACGGCAATATTTATATAAAATTTATTGTTATAAATATATTGTAATTTTAATATCCAGCCGCTTGTCCATCTTTACGACTTTCTGAAGCTCCATGATAGACTTTATTTATATCGTCCCATAAAATTGCTTGATAACCACCGTAAATCCCTCTAGCAGTTCCTATACTGTGACCACGATCCATTAATCCACGAATTGTAGTATAAGGAATTCCTGATTCTGTTCTAACCGTTCCTGTATTGGTTGTAATCGCTCCCATTGGACTAGCACCACCAGTATGATCAAATCTTGGAGCATCACCAGCTTCTTGAAGATTCATTCCAAAATCTATTAAATTCATCACAATTTGTGTATGTCCCATAGGTTGAAAATCTCCCCCCATAACTCCAAAACTCACAAAAGGTTTGTTATCTTTAGTAATAAAAGCAGGAATAATTGTATGAAAAGGACGTTTACCTGGTTCGTAAGTATTCGCTTGACCTCTTTTTAAACTAAACAACTCTCCTCTATCTTGTAACATGAACCCTAATTTTGGAGGAACCATTCCTGAACCCATACCACGATAATTACTCTGAATTAATGAAATCATTGTTCCATTTTTATCAGCAACAGTCATATAAATTGTTTCTCCTGCAGAAATTTTACCAGCTGAATATTTACCAGCTCGTTTTCCTATTTCTTTTCTTCTCTTATCTGCATATGCTTCTGATAATAATTCTTCAACTGGAACTTTAAAAAAGTCCATGTCTGCATAATATTTTGCACGATCTTCAAAAGCTATTTTTTTAGCCTCAGTAAATAAATGTAAATGCTCTGTACTACCAAATTCAATATTTGAAAAATCGTAACCTTTTAAAATCTGAAGCATTTGTAAAGCCGCAATTCCTTGTCCGTTTGGAGGTAATTCCCAAACATCGTAACCTCTATAATTCACTGAAACAGGTTGAACCCATTCTGATTTATGAGCTGCTAAATCTTTTTCAGACAGAAAACCACCTTGCTCTTTTATGAATTTACCTATCGTTTTTGCTATATCTCCTTTATAAAAAGCATCTCTTCCTCCTTTTGCTATTTTTTTATATGTATTTGCTAAAAACGGATTTTTATAAATTTCTCCTTCATTTGGTAATTTCCCACCATTTTGATCTATGTAAGTTTCTTTTAAATTCGGAAAGTTTTTTGATTGATAAAAAGGAATACTTCTATTTAGATACCAAGCAATCAGTTCTGTTAATGGAAATCCTTTTTCCGCATAATTAATTGCAGGAGCTAAAATCTCTGTCATTGGCTTAGAACCAAATTTTTTATGCAATTCAAACCAACCATCTACAGCTCCAGGAACACTTACTGGTAAAGCTCCATGAGATGGGATTTTTTTCATGTCTTGTTTTTCGAAATACTCAAGTGTAAGTTCTTTAGGTGAACGTCCGCTAGCATTTAAACCATAAACTTTCTTGGTTTTTCCATCCCAAACAATAGCGAAAAGATCTCCTCCAATTCCGCAACCTGTTGGTTCCATTAATCCAAGTGCTGCATTGGCTGCAATAGCTGCATCAATTGCGTTACCTCCTTTCTTTAAAATATCTAAGCCAATTTGAGTCGCTAAAGGATGACTAGTAGCTACCATTCCATTCTGTCCTAATACTTCAGAACGTGTAGCAAAAACTTCTCCTGTGATACGATCTTGAGCTGTTAAATTATAAGTTGTAAGTATTATGAATAATAAACAATAAATATTGTTTTTCATTACGTTTAGATTTAGTGATTGATATTCCTCCTAAATTACGTAAGATTATGAAGAATTTATAAATCTTATAAAAATATTAACAAACTAATAGATATTGTTTTATGTATAACTAATAAAAATTTGAAATAAAAAAAGTCTCTCTGTGCGTTCGAGAGACTTTCTGATCTAATTTGTAGATCCGGGGGAAAGAAAGTTTCTATAAATTTAGTAATATAAGGCAGTAATTAAACAGGAAAAAGCCCTTATTGCCTTTAAATAAAACGATTATAAATAATTAGAGCCTTCTTAAAAAGAAGGCCCCGTAAGGCTTTGTCTAGCTTTAACGACATTTCCCCCGAAACATCATATAGTGCAAAGCTGATTAAACCTACATAAAATGTTTAATATTTTACTTTTAATTCATTTTACCATTAGCACAGCTAATGTAGGATTTCACTTTTCTAGAAATTGAATTTTTGTCATTTTCTTCAGGATATCCTAAACTAAATAACGTCTCTTTTACTTGTTTAATATCTGAGTCTTTTAAATATTTAAAACTTACAGTAGATTTGTCTACATCTACTTTAACATCAGATATATTTTCAAGTACTGAAACTTTCTTTATTATCGTATTAGAACAGCCTCCACATTTTAAATTTTGTATTGTTACCGTTTTTTCCATCTTATAAAAATACGATTTCTAAATTTAAATAGCTTTAAGTTGGTTTGCTGCTTTTATTAAAGTTTCATCTGTTTTAGCAAAGCAAAACCTTAACATATAATTATTAGTAGCATCTTTATAAAAAACAGATATAGGTATAGCTGCAACATTATGTTTTATGATTAGTTCTTTCGAAAAATCTATATCTTTTTTACTACTAATAGCTTTATAATTTAATAATTGAAAATAAGTTCCTTCTGAAGGAAGAATTTCGAAACGACTATCTTTTAATTCTCTTTGAAATAACTCTTTCTTTTTTTGATACATGTTAGCTATTTCTTGAAAATCAACAATATCTAAATATTCAGAAGTTACATGTTGAGCGATACTATTTACGCTAAAGACTAAAAACTGATGCACTTTCTTTATTTCTCTCATTAAATGCTCTGGCGCTATTAAATAACCTACTTTCCAACCTGTTACATGTAATGATTTTCCGAATGAAGAAGCTATGATAGATTTATCAACTAGCTTTGGTCTAGTATTCACAGAAATATGAGTGTGTTTAAATGAAATATATTCATAAACTTCATCACTCAATATATTAATATTTGGGTATTTATCTAAAATTGTTTCTAAATCTTCAAAATCATTTTCGTTCCAAATTTTTCCTGTAGGATTATGAGGATTATTTATAATTATCAATTTTGTTTTTGAAGTTATAGCAGATGCTATTCTATTGAAATTTGGAGAATAATCATCATTTAGTGAAACTCTTACTGGTTTTCCTCCAGCAACTAAAACTGAAGGTTCATAGCTATCATAACTCGGATCTAAAATAATAACTTCATCACCATGACTTATTAAGGCATTTATGGCTGTATAAATACCTTGAGTTGCTCCTGAAGTTATAAGCATTTCTTTTTCGATATTTACAGTTCTACGATAGTGTTTCTTTGTTAATAATGCTATTTTTTCTAATAAAGTAGGTAAACCTACCATTGGAGTATATTGATGAATATTAGCTGTTAATAATCGTTCTGATATTTGTAATAATCTTTCATCCACTGGGAAATTAGGAAATCCTTGAGACAAATTAATAGCTCGATATTTATTAGACAACTGTGACATCACAGAAAAAATACTAGTTGTTATATTAGGTAACTTAGACATAAAATTCTATCTGTTTGTACGAAAATACTACATTGAATTGAATCCCAAATTCATTTTGTTTAACTTTTATGAACTAAAAAAAGAGCCTTCTTTTAACAGAAGGCTCTCATTTATTTTAAGGCTTATTCTATACTATTGGCTATTTCCCCCAAAACAAACAATAGTAGTATAATTTGGTTAAACCTTTGTAGCATAATAGAATGAAGTTTATGCTACTTATCTCACGATACACGCAAATTTAGTTAAAGATTTAACAACTTTAAGTTAAACAAAACAGGAAAAACACTGTTTTTTAAATTTCTCTAAAACTGATTCACAATATTTTAAAATAAAAAAAGCCTCATTTCTGAGACTTTCTTTACTAGTGTTTACCTATTACATATCCCCCAATAGTAATCAAAACACATTTGTTTTGACAATTAAAACTTTAAAAAGTCACATAAAACAAAATAATTAGGAGACATAAGTTTAAGAATTTCATTATTTATTGTTTAATAGTTTTTTTGCTTGCTTAGCTATTTCTCCATTTTTATCCATAGCAATTACTTTTTCTAAAATTTGTTTCCCTTCTTTATTAGAACCTATTTTTATGTAGTTTTCTCCTAAACCTTTTAACGCTATGATTGAGTTTGGAAATAAATGTGTTACAAAAGAAAAAATTTGAATTGCTGCTTGAGGGTTGTAATTAGAAACTTGATTTCCTGATTTTATTAATTCTGATTTAAAATCAAAAAATGAATATTTCGGATCTTGTATCATTTTAGGAATTTCAGTGGCTAATTTTTCTAATTGATTTGTATCGTATAAACTTCTGATATAATCCATTGGTTTATGAATAAAATTTTCAGCGTTAAAAGTTAATGCTGCTTGTAATACAGGATCTTGATTCGTAATATATTCTTTAAAACTCATTGTAATTGGAATTTGAGGAGCAATCCATTCTGCGTTTTCCCAAGCTGGCTTATCTTGCCACCAAGCAAATGATAAATACACAGGTATTTTACTATTCGGAAGTACTTCTGGACGTGCATCTCCCCAAAAATTCACATTTTCAGCAGTTGGTTCACCTACAAAAATTACGTTTGTATAATTATCTAATTCGTTCACTAAATTCTGACATGCAGAAAATGTTCTTCTACCAATAATTACATATAAATTTCCAACTTTATTAATTGCGTTAGATCTTATAATTTCTTTAATAATTGGTTTGTTTAAATAGTTGTTTCCACCCCCATTTAATCGTAAATCGATAATCAATTTTTCTACTTCATTATGTTCTATAAAATCAAAAACTCCTCTGTAAAAGTTTTCTGTATTTACAGATTTGTCGTCACTAATTTTACTGTGCCTTACGTATATAGCTTTATGTTTTGGTAAGTATTCCTGAAAATAAACTTTATCTAAGTGTTTTAAATATAAAGGTGTTGAATTTTGGTTTCTAGCGGTTAACCAATTTTCATTTTGTTGTATATAACTATATTTTTTAGATACAGATTGTCCTTTTGGAAGTACATTAAACTCCATTTGAAATACTTTACCATCTTTTTCTAAAGTAAGTTCTATAGTTTTTTGAAGTGTACTTGTAATCCTTTTTGCATGTAAAACTTCTGCTATTGTTAAATAGTTAATTCCGTAAGCTTTAAAATATTGACTATTCTCTGAATTTACAACAGATTTGACCTTCTCTAAAGCCTCTGATATATCAATATTGTTGATTTTTAAAACTTTAGAACCCAATGCTTTTTCATACACTTTAGAAACTCCTTCAATAAAAATTCCGTCATTATATTCATACAGGTTGAAAGGAAAAGAATGAAATTTCATGGGATTTAATCCAAAATATATTCCTGTATGTCCGTATTCAAAAGAAGCGATAATCTCAGTCATCCTGACAATAATTTCATGCTCTTGTAGATTCGGAATATCTTGGTGTAATTTTTTAATCTTTGTATCAAAGTCTGTCTTCGTGGTTTTAACAAATAAAGAGGTATAATCTTTATGAATTTTATGTTGCAAAAAATTAAGATCATTTCTCCAATCTTCAGTAGTTAAAGTTTTTTGAGCCGATAGTTGTACTACAATAAATATTGAAATTATATAGAATATTTTTTTCATGGTAATAATTTTTAAAGAGATAATTACATCACAAATATTCTCTAATTTTGAACTGTATGATATTAGTTTCTATTGAATTGTAGTTTTTTATACTTGAAATGTCACAGTTACATAAGATTCTAAAATAGATTCATAACTTTACATTGAAGAAATGTTTTCATTTATCAAACCAATATATCATGAATCTATCTACATTAAACTTAAAACAGCTAATAGCTGCAACTAGTGTAACACTAATTTTATTTTCTTGTAAACAAGAACAAAAAGAAAAAGAAGTTGTAAAAAAAGATACAACTAAAACAGACTTAAAAGCAGCTCTAACTTTTTATAGTTCTTTTGATAATGGCATTGAGGCAGATTTTGCACTTGGAGACAAGAAAATGTATACTGTACCCAACAGAAAAGCTGTAGATTCTGCGAAAGTTGGATTGCATAAACCTGATATAACAAGACAAGACGGTAAAGGGAAATATGGAGCAGGTTTAGTATTTACAGAACGTAGTTCTGGTAATATTTATTATCCTAGTGAAAAGAACATTAATTATAATACTGAAAATTGGAACGGAGCTGTTTCTTTTTGGTTAAGTTTAGATCCTGCTACTGATTTAAAACCAGGTTATTGTGATCCGATTCAAATTACTGATGTTAGTTATAATGATGCTGCTATTTGGGTAGATTTTACCAAGGAAAATCCGCGTGATTTTAGATTAGGAGTTATTGGTGATCGAGATGTTTGGAATCCAAACCCTGAAGGTCCAGATAACGAAAACCCTATTTTTAATAAAAGATTAACTGGAGTAAAAAATCCACCTTTCGGAACTGATAAATGGACTCATATTTTAATCAACTTTTCTGGTTTAAATACAAAAGAAGGAAAAGCATCTCTATACATGAATGGTGAACTTAAAGGAACACGTGAACAAATTGATACTCCTTTTACTTGGGATTTATCTAAATCGAGTATTTACTTAGGATTAAGTTATATAGGTCTTTTTGATGAACTATCTATTTTCAATAGAAATTTAACCGATAAAGAAATCAAAACGTTATATAACTTAGAAAATGGAGTTCAAACCATTTTGAACTAAAAGAATTAAGAATTCATCCAAGATTTAAAATCACTTGTTTTTTGTCTACTCACAATAAATTCTTGATCTCTAGGATTAGACAAAGCTAATTTTACACGGTGATTGAAATAAGGATCTATCTTTTGAATTGAAAATTTTGAGACTATTTGTCCTCTATTTATCTTATAAAATTTAGTTTGATCTAAAGAGTTAAATAGTTGATCGATAGTCTCATCTATAATATATCGCTTAGTATTAGTTACCCCAAACGTTATACTATCTTGTGAATACACATACAAAAGTTCTGATATTCTAATTTGTACGAAACTATTTCCTTCTTTGACTAAAATTCCGGCTCTTTCCTGTGGAGTTTGCAGGCTTCCTAATAATTCTTTCAAAACATCAGAAGATAAATTATTAGAGTTTGTATTAGACTTTTGGAACTTATTTAATGCCGTTTCTAAATCTTCTTGCTGTACTGGTTTTAAAAGATAATCTACGCTATTTACTTTAAATGCCTGAATAGCGTACTGATCGAAAGCTGTTGTAAAAATTATAGGAGCTTCAATTTCTATTTTCTGAAAAATTTCAAAACTCAAGCCATCGGCCAATTGAATATCCATAAAAACTAAATCAGGGTCTGAGTTTTCTTTAAACCAAATTACAGTATCTTCAACAGTATCAATAACATCTAACAATTCGTAATTGAAAGAAGTTTTGTGTAATAAATTCTCCAATTGTCTTGCAGCGCGTGGTTCGTCTTCAATAATTAATATTTTCATAGCCTTATTTTTGATTTTGTATTTTTAATAAAGGAAGAATTACTGTGAAAAACTCACCATCGTTATTAATCTCTATGGCTTTATCAGATACTAAACTGTATCGTCTTGTGATATTCTTTAATCCGATTTTGGTAGAAGGTAATTGCGTAGATTTTTTTTGAATTTTATTACTCACAATTAATTGATTTCCTTCAGTTTTTACAGAGACTATTAAAGGTTTAGCTTTTGAAACTACATTGTGTTTTATTGCATTTTCAATTAAAAGTTGCAAACTCATAGGAATAATCATAGTAGACAATTTATCCTCTGAAATGTCCCAATCTATAACTAAATTGTCTCCAAATCGTTCTTTCTGAATATGAATGTAAGACTTTACAAACTTGAGTTCTTCATGAAGTTGCAATAAATTAGAATTCCCTGACTCTAAAATAAAACGATACACATCAGAAAGTTTATCAACAAACACTTTTGCATCTTCTTTGTCTTCTACATCAATTATATCTCGTAACGTATTCAAACTATTGAACAAAAAATGTGGTTTAGCTTGATTCGTTAAAGTATCTAACTGTGCTTGAATCATTACTTGTTTTGTTTGTTCTTCTTCACGTATCGATTTTTTTAAACGTACGTAATAATATATAGCTTCATAAATAGCCATATCCATAACAACTATAATAGTTATTGCTAACAGTACTTTAAAACTCATGGTGTGTCTTGAAGTAATATCAAAAAGGCTAAAGAAATAAGTCAGAAAATAATTACCAAAGAAATCTGCAGCAAAAATTACTGTTACAATAGCTATAAAAAGTATTGTAATACGTTTAAAATCATCTTTAAAATCTGGGAACTTTCTTCGCAAAAAGATTAAAATAGCTCTAATGACAAACCAATCTATAATTGTAAAAAACAATGATGAACTCCATCGTATAAATAAGATGATGAATGGATTATCCATCGACATATCATTGAAAAGAAAACTAGTTACAAAACTAATTACAATAATACCGATTACACTAAACCAAAAGTCATTAAAACCTAAATACTGTATACGTTTTTCTTTATCGAACAATTTCATAATTTATAATCGTATAAATGGTAATCCTTGTTTTGCTTGATAAAATGTAAAAGCAATCCACAAAGCATATAACAATCCGAAAACAGTAACTACAATAATTTTATTACGATCTGTTGTATTCCATTTTTTAGAAAGCATGAATGCGAATAAAGGAATTATTTGTAAGCCATGCAAACCAAAAAAATGTGCTACTCTTAAATCTCCAGCAATTGTACTCCAATTTACTAAAGGTAAACCTTCTCCTCCATCAGTT
This sequence comes from uncultured Tenacibaculum sp., assembly GCF_947502995.1. Taxonomy (GTDB): domain Bacteria; phylum Bacteroidota; class Bacteroidia; order Flavobacteriales; family Flavobacteriaceae; genus Polaribacter. Next base: position 220,419 of record NZ_CANNBW010000004.1, read on the forward strand.
ACGCCAACATTATGTGCTAATTGACTGATCATTTGTCCACCAACCCAACTTCCAGCAACAATAATAATCCATCCCATTAAAATTGCCCATTGAACTGATTTTTCTACTTTAAGTTTCAATCTAATCGTTTCAAAAATAAAAAGTATCATAATTAAAACGTTGATAGCAACTAAAATTCCCATTGCAGCAAATAGTAAACCATCTAACAAAGAGGATTCATTGTAATGTGATTTAACTCCTCTTATTCCCTGAGCTACAATAATACCTGTTTCAATTAGTAAAGTCCATGAAACAATATTATTAAGTATATTTTTCTTTGTTTTAGAAAATGGATATAAGGTCATGAAATATCCAAGAGTTAGAATGTAAATTGCTCCAGAAATCAAGAATTTTAAAGGTTTTATCCAAACATTTACTCCCATTAAAACTCTGTCATCAACAAAAACTCCAATAATGGCAACAATAGCGAAGATTAAATGTGCTAAAACAATACTATAAAGTATAGGACTTTCTTTTTTTACTGTGCTGAATACATGTGTGATATACTTTTTCATGACTATACTTTTTTTATTGATTTGATAATCATGAATAAAAGAAAACCAACTGGTCCGAACATAAATGTTCCAAACAAACATGGAGCCATTACTACAGGATGAATTTTAAGTTCTTTATTTTGATCTAACATCCACATTCCAACAACAAGATCGAAAGCTAAATAATGAACCCAACCTGCTAATACTGCATTCTCTACAGTAAATAATTGCATTACAGAAGCTAAACTTCCGAAATCCATCATTCCTCCTTGTTGTAAGGAAATGATAATATAAATCGCATAGATTATTGATAACAATAAAGGAATGATTTTAAAATCGATTAAAAATCGAGTTACCTTCCATTTCGGTAAAAAAATCATTAAAATCCACATCGGCATAGCTAGCATACCAGCAATAGAGAAAACTTGAGATGGTGTCATATTGAATTGTTTTTTTAATTATGCTCAAATATGCCATCTTAATATAAGAAACAGAACTTCAATATTTTGAAATGTCGTCTTTTAAAGTTGAATTGTCACCCAAAAGAAAAAATATCAAAAATGTTACATCTGAGTATTTACATATTCAGGATGAGGCTTAGGAATTTCATTTTTATTATCTCCAATCATTTCTCTAATATCAATTTCAATTCCTCTAGAAATAGTAGTTATAGGAACATCATTAGCAATTCCTTCGAAAGGATTTTCAGAAACATCACCAATACGCTCCATCGTGAAAAATATCCAAGAAATAATAATACTGAATGGAATAGTTAACCAAATGAAATTATCTGCCATAAAACTAAATAATAATCCAGTACTTTCTGTTTTTAGTAGCGTCTGCCCTATTTTTTCAAACTCAGTCATTAAACCAAATGGTAATAATGTTACAAAAATCCATGCAAAAAATAAGTTTAATGTAGCAAATTGTCTTGGATAAGGAAAGTTCTTAATTCGTTCAGCTTTACCTTGTAAAGTAAACAACTCACCAATCATATTTTTAAATTCCATATGACGAAAATCATCAATTAAACCTTGGAATTTTAATTCTTTTATATGTTTTGATTGAAGGTTTAATACAGAGGTTTGTTTGTTCGTCATACTCAAAACAATTTGTTTTTCTTCTTCAGATAAGTATCCTTTTAATTCATCATCTAAAGAATATACATATTCTTGAATATGCATCTTTTTCATAACTTCCTTATCTGATCTATTACTTGAAGTCGTTTCCCAAGCTTTTTTTACTCTTAAAGCGTGCCTTAGAGCAGTCATCCAAGCGACATGACGTAAAATCAATTCTTTTTTAATTTTAAAAAACTCTTCATCTGTTTTATCTTTTGTAGTATACTCATTAGTGATAAAATCATTAACCATAGTAGCAAAAAGTCGAGAAGCATTTACAATACCTCCATAAATTTTTCTAGCTTCCCAAAGACGACCATAAGAAGCGTTGTTTTTAAAACCAATAATAAATGCTAAAGCGGTACCAATTAAACCAATTGGTAACCATGGCAAATGCAACCATTTCCAATTTAATACTTCATATAAAATAACAGGAATAGTTGCTAACAAAGCGAAAATATAAATGTAACGCCTAGTCCAACTTAACATTCTTCTTATAGAATAATTCTTTTTGGTATACATAATGTTTTAAATTAAAGTAAGTAGATTTTATATTAGATTTTTCTTTTCAATATAGAAAGATTTACACGTAACTAAATCACTCTGCACTGAAAGTACAGAGGTTTATTATACTGGGGACTAAAAGTCCCCTTTTTCATTCTAATAT